>JAPKMW010000018.1 GCA_026645575.1 Caldilineaceae bacterium | reverse complement strand
TTAGAAATAGAATTCTGTGTTCACATGAGTAAAAATGCAATTTTATGTCTAAAGACTTTCTGGGCTTTACTTAGCAGGCCACCGCCCCTGCAGATGGATATTTTACTTTTTAAAAACGCCTTCCAACCGCTTATGTAGTGTGTGCCAGCGTGAAAATTGCATGGATCGCAACAAGATCACAACAACTCGTGGACACTTTCTTAAGATTTGGCCGCTATACTGGCGAAGCGTCAAGCAAACGATTTCAAGCAAAGGTTGTAAAGTTCAGGAGAATTTCGTATGTACAAAACATTCAAGTTACTTTTTGTCTTCGGGCTGTTGCTGCTCACCACGTGGAGTACGATGAGTGTGGCCGATGCCATGAGTACTCATAGCGGCGACGGTGGCGGGCGGCGCGGTGGTCGGCTTAGTGGCGTGGTGACAGCCGTGACCGATAGTACGATCACGATCACCCGCACCCATCATCTCGCCCAGGGTGATGTTGTCACCCGGCCCCATCGCATGGAAGAGCGTCACCCCATCACCGGCAGCAAGGGGGTCACGGCGTTAATCCATGTCAACACGGCGACGGTTGTCCACCTGATCGAATGTCAGTGTGCCGGTACGTTGGCGGATGTCACCGTGAGCGACCAGATTCATGTCAAGGGTCAGCGCCACACGGATGGCAGCACCACCGCCTTGACCATCACGATCTCCCCCGAAGGCGACAAGGTGGGCGGTTCGGTCACGGTGATTAATGATGGCGTTCTCACCGTGCAAAATCGCCACGGTGTCACCAACACCATCAGCACCACAGCCGAGACCCAATTCTTCACCAAGGACGGCGCCGCTACCCTGACCAACATTGGCGTCGGCAGCAAGGTCATGGCCTTTGGTGCGAAACAAGCGGATGGCAGCCTGCTCGCTCGCGTGGTATTGATTCGCGGCGCCGCCGCCAGCAGTAGCGACAACGCTGACGGCAGTGTTGATGGCGCCGCGATTGATGAGTTAGTAGATGTGTTGATCGCCGACGACACAACGACCACGAGTGCAGCAACGTTGGTGAATCGCCTCTTCTTACCTGTAGTCCGTCTTGCTCAGTAACTTGTAACTACTCAGCCTCAGGTGCGTGGCACTGGTCAAACGATGGTAGGATGAAGGAGTTACTCCTGACCAGTGCCACGCACCTGAGCAGTTACAGTAACTTGATGAAATGATCTCTCGGTGCGCCAATCCATGGTTTGTCACTCTGAAAGGGTCTTCTGAGTATTGTAACCAAGAGACCCCTTCAGGGCGACAAAGTACACCACACTGTGTTAACGAGTAGGCGGCAGGTTGGCATAGCGGGTCACGGTGCGCATAGGCTGTGGCGGCTCGGCATAGGGGAAACGGGTGCGTTTGTAGAGTTCCCAAAATTCCATGTGGTTGCGCACATATTCCTGGCTGGCGTCGCGCCGGGGTTGGAAGTCCCAATAGGTCGGCTTGCCTTGCAACAGGGCATCGGCCACCAGACGACGGCGGCGTTGGCTTTCGATCACCTGTTGGCGCAACTGCGGTATATTCCACCGTTGCGCCACCGCTTGCTGAAACTGCTGGCAGAGCGCAGCATAGGCCGGCAAGCCCGCAAGATTGGCGACTTCGTTCGGGTCAGCCACCAGATCATAGAGTTGCGCCGGGTCGCCTTCGGCACAAATATATTTGTACCGTCCTTGCCGGATCATAAGAAGTGGGGTAGCCACACATTCGGCTAGATATTCACCGACGACGGGCCGATCGTCCCAAGTGGGGCTATCTACTGCACCGGTCAACAAGCCCAGCAAACTATCCCCATCAAGTGGCGCAGCCCAGGGTACGCCGTGGCCCTCTGTCGCCAGATCGACCAGGGTCGGCAAGAGATCCAGCAAGGAAACCGGGGCTGCCACCCGCTTGGGTGCAAAGCGTTGCGGCGCATGAACGATCAACGGCACCCGCGCCGACCATTCCAACCAGGACATTTTGTACCAAAGACGGTGTTCACCCAGCATGTCGCCATGATCAGACGTAAAGATGACGATGGTCTCCTGGTCGCGACCGGTGGCTTGCAAGGCGTGCAACAGTTGCCCAACCTTGTCGTCGATATAGCTGATGGCGCTGTAGTAGCCATGACGGGCATCTCGGATCTGCTGTTCAGTGATAGTGTATTCGTCAACAGCAAAGCAATCGAGCAGGCGGCGGCTGTGGGCGTCAAGTTGATCATAGGCCGGCGCGACCTTTGGCATATCAATCTCATCATCGGTGTAGCGCTGCCAATACGCTGGTGTGACCAGATAGGGATCGTGGGGATGGGTGAAGGAGACAACCATACAGAAAGGGCGCTCATCCCTAGAACGGGCCAGGTTATAGAGTTTGCGCACCCCCTGAAAGGCCACCTCATCATCGTAGTCCAGGTCGAGTGCGGCGGCGCATTGGCCGGCAGTCACCACACTGAACATGTTGTGATACCATTCCTGGATCCGCTCCGGGTGTTCCCAATCGGGCGTCCAGGTGAAGTCGGCGGGGTAGATGTCGGTGGTCAAGCGCTCTTCAAAGCCATGCAGTTGGTCGGCGCCGACAAAGTGCATCTTGCCGCAGAGGATCGTCTGGTAGCCCAGGTGGCGCAGGTAATGGGCAAAGGTGGGGATCTGCGACGGCATTTCGCTGGCATTGTCATAGACGCCGGTGTGCGAAGGCAACTGGCCGGTCAACATCGAGAAGCGCGAGGGGGCGCAGAGGGGCGAGTTACAATAAGCATTTTCAAAAACGACTCCGCTTTCGCCTAGCGCGGCAATATTTGGCGCTTTGACAACCGGGTGGCCGTAGGGGGGCAACGCCGGGGCGGCGCACTGATCAGCTTGGATGATGAGAATGTTCGGCGGTTTGGCCGGCATAGATTTTTCCTCTTTCAGATCACACTACCTGTAACTGATCCGTATCGAGCGGAAAGCGTTGGGGCGCATTCTGCCCCTCAAAGCGCACCCACAGCACCGGCGGCGACAGCGTTGGCAACACCTTGATCACCTTACCTACCCCGAACTCGGCATGGCGCACCCGGTCCCCAACCGACCAGGTTGGTGGGGGCGCCGAAAAGGTGGCCGAACGCGCACCAAAAATCTTGCCGATCTGGCGTTGCAGAAAGGTAGGCTTGGGTTCGGCGGGGGTCGGCGCCAGGTCGGGCAGGGGGAGCGGCGGTAGGGGACGCTTTGTACTCAGCATGGCGCGCCACGGCTCGGCAAAATCAGGGGCGAGGTTGAGTTTGGCGAAAAGCTGCTGTTCCGCCACCGTGCGGAAGAAGCGCACCATGAGGGTTGCCGCCGCTTCCCGCTCGCTGGCCGGCCAGTTCATCCAGCCCTGAAAATAGCTGTGAAGATGCAACGGGTGGAGATAGCGCGCCAGCGTTACCAGGTCTTGCGTCGTCCAGGTGCTGGGCGCTTTCAAAATGGCGGCGGTGACATCGCGCACCGCCAGCAAGAGCCATTTGTATTGCGCCTCTTCCAGAAAGGGCGAAAGGTCGGCCTCCTGGATGGCGTGGAGATAGAGATCGCGCTGGGAGCGGGTGATGGCGACATAGAGCAGACGCCGCTCCTCTTCCAGGTTTTCCGCCGCTTTGTAGGGGAAGAAACCTTCATTGCAGTGCGGCACCATCACCACCGGCCACTCGCGCCCCTTGGCGCGAAAGATCGTGGTGATGACCACTTTGTTGCTGCGATCAACCACCTCCACTTGTTCATTCTGTTGCCCCAGGTTACGCACCAACTGAAGGAAGGTGATCAGATTGCCCTTGCCCTGAGCATAGTCGAGAAAGGCCGTCACCGTGTCGGCTTTGGCAACGCCGCTTTCGGCAAAACCACTCTCTTCTTCCAGAAAGCGGCGATAGCCCAGCCGCTGCTCCAACTCGGTCAGCACCCGCACGGCCGGCCAGTTGGCACGTGGGCCACCCGGCAAGGCTTCGACCAACCAGAGCAGGTCCGCCGCCAGGCTTTGCAGTTTGTCGCCCACGGTTGCGCGCGTATCGGCGGTAAATAGGCGCAGCGCCTCTGAGAGGGGTACATGGCCCTGGCGAACGTAGTCGAGAAGCTTCTGGCTGAGGTCACGACTAATGTAGCGCTTGGGTTGCCAGTAGATCTGTCGCCAACTAGTTTCTAACTGACGCGCCTGTTCGGCGGCCAGCTTCTCACCAGCCAGTAACAACTTTTCCAAAAAGGCCAGACGGCAATAGTCGATCAGCGTTTGCACTTCCGGGCGCTGGTAGAAGGGGACATCGCCCTCGACGATGTAGGGTAGGTTGGCGGCCATCAACGCCTGCTCCACTGGTGGCGTCTGGGCGTAGACCCGCACAAGTACGGCAATTTTGTCCAGGGGGTGGCCTTGTTTTTGCGCCGCTTTGACCTGCTCGGCGATGGTGCGGCCCATGCGTTCAGCGTCGGCGTGGCGCTGAAACTGGGTGACGCCGCCAAAGCCGCGCGTCAGTTGCAACTGCTTATCCCGCCGCCGCTGATTGTGCCGGATGACACCGTTGGCTAAGACCACTTGACCGGCAGTGCAGCGAAAGTTCTCGGTCATGAAATAGATCCTGGCCCGGTAGCGCTGCTCAAACGCCAGGATAAAATCGGCATTCGCCCCCCGCCACTCATAGATGGTCTGGTCGTCGTCGCCGATGGCCATATAGTTGCGATGGGGCGCGGTGATCAGGTCGAGCAGTTCGGACTGGACCAGGTTGACATCCTGAAACTCATCGACCAGCACACATTGGTAGCGACGTTGGATCTCTCGCAACAGGTCGGGGTGGCGCACCAACACTTCCCAACCAGTCATCAGTTGGTCATCAAAGGTGAGCAGCCCATCAGCCAGGCGGATCTCTTCGTAGAGGCGGTAGAGTTCTAAATACCATTCTAAGCCTTTAGGTGGCGTGACCTGGCGGGCGATGGCTTCCGCGGCTGCCGGCAACCCAGCCTGGCGTACATTGGCATAGGCCAACTGTCCCTTCCAGATGCCCAACGTCGTCAGAAAGCGCTGACGGTCAAAGTGGTTGAGTTCTTCGACATACGACACTTTCTGACTACGCGCAGCCGCCAGCGCTTTGTTGAGAATCGTATCGGTAGCGCTGTCGATCTGAGCAAAGGCGTTGGCTTTGAGCATTGGCAAATAGCCCTTTTGTTGGGCGCGCGCCAGGATCGAGCCGCCCAGCGCATGGAGCGTGCGAATTTCGACCTGCGTACAGCCTTCCCAGCCATTCACCCGTTCACGCAATTCTTCCGCCGCGCTGCGATTAAAGGTGGTGGCGAGGATCTGCTGGGGCGGGAAGATTCCTTCCTGCACCAACCGGCGGATGCGGTGGGCCATGGCCGTTGTCTTGCCGGCGCCGGCCACGGCAAAGACTAACGCCGGCCCTTTGTCATGGGCGACGATGGCGCGCTGTTGCGCAGTCAAGGCAATGGTTGGGGCTGCTGCGCCAGTTGCCGAAGATTGTGGCCGCTCTCGACGTGTATGGGGGGAAGTACCGTTGCTCATCTTGCCCTTTGCTTCTGTTGCTTTCGTTGCCATGTCGCCCATTATACCGCAGCCTGGGCCAATTGCACGTTTGTTTGGGTG
The DNA here is from genome assembly GCA_026645575.1 of Caldilineaceae bacterium. Next base: position 132,523 of record JAPKMW010000018.1, on the reverse strand, counting down.
GGTTGGGTGTATTCCGGCGGCTACCATTGACAACTAACCCCGCCAGTGGCATAATCAGCGTAGGAAATCTACTCGTTAATTCGACCGCAGAGCGAGAGGGGACGCCAGTATGACGCGCTATATTGACCCTAAGACCGATTTCGGGTTCAAACGCCTTTTTGCTCAGGAAGAGAGCAAAGACATTCTAAAACAATTCCTCTTTGACGTACTCAAACTCGCTCATCCCATTCAGGAATTGACTTATATCCCGAATGAGCAACTGCCGCAAACCGCCGACGAGCGGGTGGGCGTCTACGATGTCTATTGCACCGATCTGGTTGGCAATCGCTTTATTGTCGAGATGCAACGCGGGTATCAGACCTTTATTCGTGATCGCGTTCTCTATTACAGCACCTTTCCCATTGTTCATCAGGCCAAGAAAGGGACAACCTGGCACTTTGAACTGCTGCCGATCTACTGTATCGCCATTCTGAATTTTGCCATAGATACGGGGACAACCTATCTGCGGCGTGTTCAACTCATGGACACGCAGGCCAAAACCATCTTTTATGATAAACTGACCTATGTCTATATTGAGTTGCCCAACTTTGGCAAACAGGCTGGCGAACTGACCGATGCCGCCGACCGCTGGATCTATCTGCTCAAATATATGCCGGAACTCCAAGATATTCCCGCCGAGCTAGCCAACGAACCCTTTACCCATGCCTTTGAAATCGCCAAAGAGGCGGCGCTGTCACCCCAGGAACGGCTCCTCTATGAAGCCAGCCTCAAGAGTGCGCGCGATGCTTATGCTGAGATCATGAGCGCTCATGAGAAAGGAGTAGAAGAGGGACGACAAGAGGAGAAAATTGCAACGGCCCGCACGATGCGCAACCTGGGCATGGCAACCGCGGTAATTAGTCAAGTAACCGGCTTGCCGACCGCAGAAATTGAGAGGCTATCCTAGCGCCCCATACCGGCAAGATTGGCAATCATGACAAACACGGCTACGCAACGTTCAACCCACCCAGCGCCACGCGCCGACTCGCCCTTCACCGCCAGTTGGCGGGGCGGATGGGGGCGCAACCGGCGCATGACCATTGACACGAGCAAGGATACGCAATTTAGCGATGCCTGGATCGTCCTGGGATTAATCCTCAGCATCGTTGGGGTGGCGAGCAATAATGGCTTTTTTACAGCCAGCGGGGTGGCGCTCTGGTTGGTTTCCGGGGTCGGGTGGCTGTGGAACCGACTCAGTTTGGCGGGGTTACATTATGAACGCACCTTGAGCGAGGTGCGCGCCTTTCAAGGGGAGACGGTGCAATTAACGCTGGAGGTGCGCAACCAGAAATTGTTACCACTCACCTGGCTGCGCATTCGGGACACTTTCCCGTCTGATCTACCACTGGCGGACAAACAGTTGCAGATCAATTCAGCGACGAATCTGGCTGAATTTCATAGCTTCTGGATGCCGGGCGCCTATCAACGTATTCGCCGCACCTTTGCCATTGCCTGCACGACGCGTGGCTTTCACCACTTTGGCCCGGCCACCGTGACCACCGGCGATGGCTTTGGCTTTTTTGACACCGAGGTGCAGTGGTTAGCGCAGCAGCGGTTGATTGTCTACCCGCGACTCTACACCGTAGCCGAATTGCGCTTGCCGAGCAAAAGTCCCTTTGGCGTGGTGCGGGCGCCACAGAGTCTCTTTGAAGATCCATTGCGCACGGTGGGCATCCGTGATTGGCAGAGCAGCGACAGCCAACGTCGCGTCCACTGGAAGGCAACGGCCCGCCAGCAACAGTTGCTCAGCCGCGTCTATGAGCCGAGTGAAGAGCAGCAGATCCAGCTTTTCCTCAATGTCACCACCATGGAACGCCACTGGCATGGCTACATCCCCGAATTGCAGGAGCGGGCGATCAGTGTGGCCGGTAGCCTGGCGGCGTTGGCGCTGGAAGAACGGCGCGCCACTGGCATTATCGCCAATGGCGCCCTCCCCGGCGGCGACCAGCCGATCCGCCTGTTGCCGGGGCGCAGTCCCAATCAACTACTCCATATTCTCGAATTGCTGGCCGCCGTCACCCCCTTTGCCACCACGCCCATCGAAACCCTCTTGCTCACCGAAGCGCCGCGTATGCCTTGGGGCGCCACCATTGTGGTCGTCACGGCCATTGCCCATGAAGCCTTATTGGCCGCGCTCATTGAGCTAGCCGCCGCCGGCCGTCGGGTCGTCCTCTTTACCCTGGCCGAAGAGCCGCCATCGTTCTTGCCCAAGATTACCGTGTTTCACTTGCCCCATCTGGTCGATGATCTGATTGCGCCAACGCAATTGACATCCGGGTAACAGCATATGTGTTGCGTGGATCGTGGCAACAAACAAGTCTACACAGCTATACAAACGAGGAGTTCGCACGTGGCGGGTGCCCGTGGGTGCGAACTCCTCGTTTACGCTGTCTTCTGACTTCTGACCTCTGACCTCAGTCTTCTTTCTACTCGACCGTCACACTCTTCGCCAAATTGCGCGGCTGATCGACATCAGCGCCGCGGCGGACGGCCATTTCATAGGCCAGGATCTGGAGTGGCATGACCGCGAGGATCGGCGTGAGCAGTTCATGGATCTTGGGGATCGGCATGATGATGTCGGCTTTGCTGCGGATGTAGTCGTCATCGGCGTGGGCGACGGCAAGGACGGCGCCGCGCCGGGCTTTCACCTGCTCGACCTGGCTGACCATCTTGTCATAGACACTATCACGCGGGGCAATGACAACGGTGGGCATCCGCTCATCGATGAGGGCGATGGGGCCATGTTTCATCTCGCCGGCAGGGTAGCCCTCGGCGTGGATGTAGCTGATCTCTTTGAGTTTGAGCGCGCCTTCCCGGGCAATGGCATAGTTGATACCGCGGCCCAAGTAGAGGAAGTTGTGGTACTCGTGGAATTGTTCGGCCAACTGACGGTAGAAGCCGCTCTGCCATGCCTCTTCCAAGAGAGAACCGGCCAACCCCGGCAGGGTGGCGACTGCGTGCAGTAATTCGGTGCGTTCGGCGGCGGTTAACGTCCCCCGTTCCTGCCCCAGGTAGAGCGCCAGCAAAAAGAGATCCGTCACCGAGGCGGTAAAGGCTTTGGTGCTGGCCACGCCGATCTCCGGGCCAGCCTGCATATAGATGACGCCATCACAGACACGGGCAGCTTGGCTGCCGATGGCGTTGACAATGGCCGCGGTAAAGGCGCCACCGTTGCGCGCCTCTTCCAGCGCCGCCAGTGTATCGACCGTTTCGCCGCTCTGGGTGATCGCCAGCACCAGATGGTTGGGCGTCACAATGGGCGAGCGATAGCGGAACTCGCTGGCGTAATCAACTTCCACCGGCAGCCGGGCCAACCGTTCGATCAGATATTTGCCCATCAGACCGGCGTAATAGCTGGTGCCACAAGCAACAATGGTTACTTTTTCAATGGTTTGCAATCGGGCAGCGCTGAGGTTGAGCGTATCCAACACCACTCGTTGTTGAACAAAATCGAGCCGACCACGTAGCGTGTCGGTCAGGCTGCGCCCTTGCTCGAAGATCTCTTTCTGCATGTAGTGGGCGAATTGGCCTTTTTCCGCCGCCTGGGGGTCCCAGTCGATAGTGGTAGTCGTCTTTTGCAGTGGTTGCCCATTAAGATCCGAGTATTCGACGCCCTCGCGGGTGATGACAGCCATCTGCCGTGTCTCCAAAAAGGCGACCTGGCGGGTATGTTGCAAGAGGGCGGGAATATCACTGGCGATAAAGGTTTCATCCTCGCCCAGACCAATGGCGACGCCGCCGGCATTGCCCAGGCGAGCGGCGATCAGGCGGTCGGGGTAATCTTCGCTCAAGACCACAATAGCGCTTGGCCCTTTCAACTCGCCCAACGTTTTGCGCACAGCCGCAGTCAAGTCGCCAGCGCAGCCATTGTTGTAATAGCGATGCACCAGATGCACGATCACTTCGGTGTCAGTGTCGCTGTGGAAGATATAGCCTTCATTTTGCAGACGAGTGCGCAATTCGGCAAAGTTCTCGACAATGCCATTCTGCACCACCACAATGCGCCCATCGGGGCTGCGGTGCGGATGGGCGTTGCGCTGACTGGGCGGTCCATGCGTGGCCCACCGTGTATGCCCGACGGCCACCCCGCCTTCGACCGGCGCCTCTGCCAATACTTTGGCAAGATTGCCCAATTTGCCCACTTCGCGCCGAATTTGAATGGCGCCATCCTCACCCAACACGGCAAGACCCGCCGAATCATAACCACGGTACTCTAACTGACGCAGACCATTCAAGACAATAGGCGCGGCCGGACGTGCGCCGATATAGCCGACAATACCACACATGAGTGTATACTCCTTGGCAGCAAGGCGTTGACGAATGGCTCTTTGCATCCTGACCATATGACACGGTGACACGGTGACAGGGTGACGAGCACAGAACGCGGCAACGCCTAACAGGTTGTCAAAATTGATTGGGCCGACTGCCTTTGACCGATCGGGATTGAAGAACATCAAACAAAACATGGTGCATGAGCGACCATAGGGGCTTGCCCCACGTTCACCAGCAAGCACGAGGCAACCGCAAGGATACGCCCCTACAGGAAAGGTCAAGCTCAACGTAAGCTGCTGCACTTACTACCAGGTTCAGTCAAAGGGGTCCACTGCTTCGTGTATTCTGTGCCGCCGGTTGCCTGGCGGATTTGACACGTGCTTGTCCAAGGGTTGGATAGAGGAAAGATAGTCCAAAGCCAGGTGGCTTTGGGGTAGGCTGGTGGAAACAGCCTGAGGGCATCCGCTGATTGATCGATTTTCCCGGCGGAACCATGATGGGTCACAGTTACCGGTTAACCCCCATTGCACAGTTGCAATGGCGGGAACCCCCTCCTCGTCACCCGTCGGCGATTGCTTGCTTCTTCCGACCGAATAATCTGCGGTCGCTCGTGGCAAGCGGCCAAACGGGCCATGCGCTCTCTTCCCTATATAGTTTATCTTCTTACGCTAGGCGTCTCCTTGCCTTTTAGCCATGTAGTCCAAAGTCGTTTAGTCTTTCGTCAGAACTTTAGACACAGGACTCTGGACTGCGGACTGTGGACTGTAGTTTCACAACGCGTCCACAGTCTAGCAGAAAAAAATGACTTTGACAACCCCCTTTTGGCTGTAAGTACCTGACAAAATCCCTACACAATTGCTGATCATTTCGGCGGATTGACTCAATCCTCGCTAGCAACTGCTGTAGATCCCTGAACGCTCCCTTTACACGCTTTGACGACAAGGGCGGCTTTTGCCTATAATGGGAGGAATCGGCTCGTCAGCCATTGACCTAATCTGAGGAAGTGCCATGAAGACTTTATCTATTATTCGTCATGCCAAAGCGGTGTCACCGGAAGAAGCGCCCAACGACTTTGAGCGACCACTGACCAAACGAGGACAAAAAGATGCCATTCAACTCGGCCAAACCCTGGCGGCCTTGTCACCCGAAATTGATTGGCTGATCAGTTCACCGGCGCTGCGCACGCGCGAAACCACCGAATTGATCACTAAAACACTTAACTATAGCAAGTCGATGCAGTGGGCGGAGAGTGCCTATCTCGCTGAAGCTGACCAGTGGCTAACGCTGCTCAAACAGGCGCCACCGGAAGCCCAACATATTGCCATTGTCGGTCACAACCCTGGTCTTAGCGATCTTGTCGCAGGGCTGGCAGCCGGCGCCGCCACCCATCTAAATTTTCACTTGCCCACTGCCGCCATCGCCCATCTGGAATTAGAGATTTTCTGGTGGAATCAAATCCGTTGGGGCTGTGGCCAATTGATTTTCCTCCTACCGCCAAAATTAATACGCAAAGTGCAAGAAAGTTAACCATCATGAGTAGTGACCCAAATCAGCAGAAACAGATAGCCGCCGATCACGCTGCCGGCTATGTCCAGTCGGGCATGGTCATCGGCCTTGGCACCGGCTCCACCGCCATCCTCTTTCTCCGTCGCTTGGCCGAACGGTTGGCGTCCGGCGACCTGACCAATGTGGTGGGCATCCCTACTTCTAGCCAGATTGAAACTGAAGCCAATCGATTGCACTTTCCATTAACCACCCTAGAAGAACAACCGGTAATCGATCTCACCGTCGATGGCGCTGATGAAGTCGATCCGCAGTTGAATCTGATCAAAGGCGGCGGCGGCGCCTTGCTACGCGAAAAGATTGTCGCTCAGGCCAGCAAACGGGAAGTGATCATCGTCGATGAAGCCAAGCTGTCGCCTGTCTTGGGCACCAAGTGGCATGTACCCATCGAAGTAATCCCTTTTGGCTGGCGCACCCAAGCTGCCTACCTGACCGGGTTAGGCGCCAAAGTTGTCCTGCGCCAGACCAAAGAAGGTACAACCTTTGTCACCGACCAGGGCAATTACATTCTCGACAGCCACTTTGGCCCCATTCCTGATCCGGTCGCGCTGGCCCAAACGCTCAACCAACGGGCCGGCATCGTCGAACATGGTCTCTTTGTCAAGCTGGCCCACGAAGTCATCGTCGGCGCAACCGACGGGATACGGATTTTGCGACCAACTCATAGCGAATAATAACGATTTGCTAATTTGATTGCTGGAGGTAAAGAGATTGAGCGATTAAGAGATTACAGCAACAATCTCTTTATCTCCCCACTCTGCCCTACAACCATTCAACAAGGACAAAACAATGGCTGCAACCAACACAACCGATATTTATGCTGATTTTGGCATCAAACAGGTAATCAACGCCATGGGTCATGTGACACTGCTGGGCGGCTCCCAACTTTCGCCGGCCGTGCAGGCGGCAATGGAGGCGGCGAATCGTGGCTATGCCCCGTTGGAAGAGGTATTGGAGAAGACCGGCGCGACGATTGCCAACATGGTCGGCGCCGACCATGCGATGGTGACATCGGGCTGTTTTGCCGCACTGGTGCTGGGTATCTCCAGCTTGATGACCGGCGATGACAAGGAGAAGATCGGCCGCTTGCCTGATACCACCGGCATGAAAAATGAGATTCTGCTGCAAAAACGGCAGCGCTATCACTACGACCGCTGCATCACGGTCCCCGGCGGCAAGATGGTGGAGGTGGGTGACGCCAATGGCACCACAGCGGCGCAACTGGAGGCGGCGATTGGCCCCAACACAGCCGGCATTTTGCATTACGCGCGTGGTGAAACCGTCCCCGGCGTCCTACAACTGGCGGAAGTCGTGGCGATTGCCAAGCGCAAGGGCGTGGGCGTTGTGGTTGATGCGGCATCGGAGATTTACCCGATTGAGCGGATGCACTATGTAGCCCAAAGTGGGGCCGATCTGGTCTGTTTCGGTGCTAAATATTTGGGGGCGCAAAACTCTGCTGGTATTCTTTGTGGCCGCAAAGAACTTATTCACGCAGCCAAGCTCAACAGCTTTATCGGCTATGAGGCGCAACGGTCCCGCAGCATGGGGCGTGGCTACAAGCTCGACCGCCAAGAGGTGATCGGTGTCACCGTTGCCCTCAAGGAATGGTTGACAATGGATCATGAAGAGCGGCTGCAACAGCAGAGTGACCGCATTGCCGTCATCCGTCAAACCCTGGCCGATCTGCCCCACATTCAAACCGAAGAGGTCTGGAACCCGGAGCGGGAGGCGTGGATTCAACTGCGCATTACGGTCGAGGGCGCTGATGATCCCAAACTCAACGCCCTTTGCGAAGAGTTGCGCACCGGCGATCCCAGTATCTGGCTCCGCCCCGCTTTTGAAGGAGGGCAGATTGCGGTCATGGTTAACACGCTACAAGAAGGCGAGACCGAAATTGTGGCGCGCCGGCTGCGGGAGGTGCTGGCATGAGCCAGGCTGTCACCATTCTGGGGGGCGGCAACACCGCCTTTGCCGTCGCCGCCAATCTGGCCCTGCGCGGCCTCACGGTTACGATCTATGAACATCCCGCCTATGCCGAGATGCTCGATCCAATCCGGCAAAGCGCCACCATTCGATTGGTCGGCGTGGCAGAACAGGGCAAGGCTAAACTAGCCTGCGTCACCGAAAACCTGACCGAAGCGCTGGCGAATGATCTGTTGCTGCTCATTGTACCAGCCTACGCCCACAAACCTTTTGCTGAACTCTGCGCACCCCACCTGCGCGACGGCCACATGATCGTGATGACGCCGGGAACATTGGGTGCGCTGGAGTTTGCCCAAATCGTGCGTGCCGCCGGCAACACCAGTGACATTGCCTTTGCCGAAACGGACACGGCGCCCTATGTTTGTCGCAAAACCGCACCGGACACAGCGACGATCTGGGGCGTGGTCAGTAGCCTGGGGTTGGGCGTCTACCCTGGCACCAAAACCGAAGCCGTGGCCGATGCCGTAGCCGAGATTTTTACGACGAATGGTCGCAACGGCGCACCGACGGCGATCAGCCCTTATCCGAACGTCTTGGTCAGTGGCCTTTGCGCCATGAATCCGGTCGTTCATCCGCCCGGCGTGTTGATGAATGCCGGTCGGGTTGAGTATAGCCGCGGCGACTTTTACTTTTACGAAGAAGGGGTGACGCCTACGGTGGCCCAGGTGATCTACGGCGTCGATGCTGAACGGCGGGCGATTGGTCGGGCGTTGGGCTTTGACCTGCTGCCGGTCGATGCCGCCTTTCACGCCGCCGGCTTCGGCCCCAAGGGCGACCTGTGGGCAACGATCAATGGCAGCCGCATGTTGACCCAATTGCGCGCGCCGGGGGCCATCAACACCCGCTGGTTGACCGAGGATATTCCCTATGGTCTGGGCGCATGGAGTCGTCTGGCGGCGCAACTGGGGGTGGCAACGCCGTTGATGGATGCGCTGGTAACACTGGCAAGTGTGGCGCTGGGGCAAGATTTTCGCCACTTGACCCGCACGCCGGAGAAGTTGGGGTTGGCCGACATGGATGTCGAGGCGATGTTGCGCTACGTGGCAAGATAAGCCCTACAATATTGTAATGACAGTGTAAGTAAGAAGTGGCGGCACATCAGGTACAATCGGTGTGCCGCCGCTTCTTGCTTAGAGCAAGCGTAACCGTTAGTCACTTTCTTTATCGGCATGAGTAAGGAGCGCGCCAGTTGCGTTGCAGGTCTGCCCATGTTGAGAAAGGACTAATGGCTTATGGTTCGCGTTGCCCCTACGATGCGTAAACCGCACGTTTGCTTGCTCGTTTTCTTCTTAGCGATGGGCGGGCTGGCATTGCTGACGCCGCGTTTTGCCCACGCAGCCGGTGGGTCAATCAGCGGTGTTATTACCGATGAAGGCGGCGCACCACTAGCTGCGATTCGTGTTATTGCTTACGGCTGGATTGGCGATCCCGCTGTTGAAACGCCTCATATGGGGCCGGTGCAGACAGCGATTACAGTGAGTGATGGTTCTTATACGTTGGTTGTTCCAGCCGGCGAATACAGTCTGCGTTTTGTTGATACGGTCGTGCCCGTGCGCTATGCGGATAAGTTTTATGGTGATGTCTTCGATGTTTTTGACACCCGTGTTATCGTTGTCAACGACGGCGCAGCAGTTACTGGGATTCAGGCACAGCTTGCGCTGGCCGGTACAATCAGCGGGCAAGTACAGGATACAGCCGGCAATCCGGCCGTTGGCGTCGAAGTAGGGGCCTACCAGCCGGTTGACAACAGCTCTGGCACGTTTACGGCAGAATTGCGCGGCAAAACCGAAGTGAAAGCCGATGGCAGCTATACGCTAGCGCTCGCCTACACCGGCAACGTCCGCCTCTTTTTTGGTGATCGGGCAGGCGTCTATCAGGGCGAATATTACAATAACCTGTTTGACAACGAGTATCCGTTTCAGAACAAGTTTCCCTTAGCGCAGGATGTGCCTGTCACCGTCGGCGCCCAAACTACGGGGATCAATGCGGTGTTGGATAAGTTGGGGCGCTTCACCGGGTCAGTCACTGATCGCAACGGTCAACCGCTGGCGGGCATTACCGTCTCTGCCCATCGTCGTTATATCACCGCGTCCGGTATCACAGAATGGCCTAGCCTGGGTGAGACCAAAAGTGGCGCTGATGGTCGCTATGACTTCTCCGTACTATTGCCGGGGGAGTACCGCATCTGCTTCAATCAGGGCCAAAATTTCACCACTTATGCGCCGACTTGTTACGGCCATGCAGCAGTAGCCGGCGCAACCGATGTTGTGGTGAACCGCAATCAGTCAACAACGGTGCCGCCGGTTCAACTAGGCAAATATGGGCAGATCAGCGGACGCGTGACCAACGAATTTGGGGAGCCGATCGCCGGCGCTGAAATTTATGCATACAGCAACGGCTTTATATTCCTCTGGGCGGATCAGAACGGTTATTATCGTTTTGACCGTCTACTACCGCGCGCGTATCGCCTTAGCGCCACTTACGGGAACAATGGGCCTTATTACAGCGAATTTTACAATAATGTGGCGACTTTTGCCGAAGCGACTGAGGTTGAAGTCGCGCTGGATGAGGTGGTGAACATTGACTTTGTGCTACGCGCGAAGAAACAAGTTTCGGGCAAAGTCACCGACGAGGCAGGCAACCCACTGATGAATATCCCCGTTACGGTCATGCAACAGAGGGAAAGTGGTTGGCATTCCGTGACGCAAGCGGTAACGGATTCCAACGGCCGCTACGCAATGGACAACCTGGCGCCGGGAACTTATTCCTTCCGCTTTACAAGCCCGCTCTATGAGTGGGAATATTACAACAATGCCGCCACGGCCGAAGAGGCCACCCCCATTGTCGTGCAGGCGGGCGCAACGTTGAGCAGTCTCGATGCCCAACTAAAGCGGGCCAAAGGCACCATCAACATTGTCGTGGACAGCCTTCCTGACAGCCGGCAGAATTTTCGCTTTGTCGGCGACTTGGGTAGATTCCGATTAGATGACATCACCCCCGATGATGGTGATCTCTTTGGCAATACCGCCACCTTTGTTGTCGACGCAGGACCCTATACGGTTGAAGAAATCATTCCCCAAGGGTGGTATGTCACCAATATCGCCTGCACCAATGGTGACGCCTGGGATGGGGTGAATGCACGCGTGATCCTCAACCTGGCCGGCCAAGCGAATGTCACCTGCACTTTTCGCAATGAACGGGCCGGCAGCATCTACACAAACGTCTATCATGATCTCAACGGCAATGGCGGACGCGACAGCAACGAGCCGTGGCTCGCCCAGCAGAGTGTCGCGATTTACGATGACGGCTACAGCTTGCTAACCACCCTGCAAACGAATGAGAGCGGGCCTGTAGGGGCGCCCAATCTGCGGCCAGGCGAGTACACAGTTTGTCAACGTCCAACGGATGGGTGGCTCAACAGCCAACCTGGCACAATCCACCCAACGCTTGACTTACCGTGCTATACCATCACCGTTCAGCCGGGTAAACGAACGAATGTCCGCTTTGGTACGCTGGCCGCCAACAACCCAGCTTATGACAACAGCCCCTCGCTAGCCGATGACGGCGTGGAATTTGTTGATGAACCGGATGTGGACGACGAAGCCGGCTATGCGGAAGCAGAGAACGTCCAGGTGTTTCTGCCCCTTTTGCAGCGGTAAGTAGGGCAATGATTTATCATGCGCCCCGCTTTCTCATCCAGATAATAGTTAATCCACGAATGATAGCCGTCGACACTATCCGACAATGTACTTCACGACAATGTACTTCACATAGGGTTTGGCTTGATGAGCAACCTCCAAAGTGACGGTCACTGGCTGGGGGTAGAGAGAGCCAAGCTCACCGGCGCCAGTGGCCGTCACCCCTGAGTCTTAGTCGCTACTGGATTGGCATTGGCCGACAACCGGGGGTGCGGCCCTCTTACCAGGCGACCGGCCAGAAGGACGAAATAATGTCATTAGGAATATTCGCAGCCGCCAGGTTTGGATAGTACCCTGGGCCGAGTTCCCAACTGGCACCACGACCGTCTGATGCTTCAAAGAAGCGCCAGCGACCGCTGACAATGATGATCGAAGAGATCCGATCATTCCACCAGTCACCCACATAGGACCAGCCATTGCTGCTGATCCATTGAGCGCCGCCAAAATTCGCATGTTCGCAGACAATGGCGAGTGGCGCCACGTAAGGGTTCGACGGCGTAGCCATAGCAGTTGCCGGCGGGGTGGGATAGCACTCATCCGGCGCCTGTCGAGCGCCCTTCGGCACCTTGGCAAAGCCGGTCGCTTCATTGTAGCGCATTGCTTCGTCAAAGCGATCGGTCATTGCAGTCATCTGTTCGGTCATCTCTCGCTCTACCATAATCATACCTCCAATCTGTCTATCTCTCTGTCTAAATAACGGGTAACGGAGAAAACAGCACCGGCTACTTGGAACGCAACACCGTCATCATCTCTTCCAGAAACTGGCGTGGGAACCGCGGCGCCTGACCGGCAACCAGCATCGCAGTCTGCATCTCAGGTGGCGCCTCTAGGTAGTCAGCAATCAGTTCTGCTGTCACATTGAGCCAGGCCCATTTGGCATTGAACAGCCCGGCGCCTGTGGCCGCATCGACCCCTGGCCCTGCGGTCTGGCCCTGTGAGCTGGTTCCGATCTTGACATCGGTGGCAGATTTCTTGAGGATCTCCTTGACCTGTGCCGGTGTCAGCGTCGGTTTCTTCTCCAGCAGCAAAGCCACCCCACCAGCGAGTTGGGGCGAGGCTGCCGATGTACCACTAAACAGCCCCCAGCCGTCATTGGCGACACCGGTGCTAGGGGTGAAGCTATCCAACTCGCAGCCCGGTTGGACGGGCAGCATAAGGGACGGCGCATACCCGCCGCCACCAATCGTCACCTTTTTGCCCGTTAGTCCACACAAGTCTGGGACATGGCGACCGGGATAGAGCTTACTATCAAAGCTGCTAGCGTAGCTGGAAGCTTCCAGGTCGTCAAAGGAAGTAAACGGATACTTGACATGGACGCCACCCACGGCAATCACATCCGGATGGCTAGCCGGGAAGGAAAATTGTCCATTGCCGGCTGAGAAGCAGACCACAATCCCCTTGGCGACGGCGTTAGCCACGGCGGCTTCCAGCGTCTTCAGATAGTTGTAGAGGTTCAGGTTCGCGCTCTTAAGTTGCGCCCAATTCATCGTGTCAACATTGTAGCCCCAACTATTCGTGATCACCTTGGGGTTTTGTGCCACCGCTGCATTGAAGGCGCCGGTCGGATCGTTAGCCATCTTGATCGGCACGAGGGTGATGCCAGGCGCTACCGCAAAAATGTTGGCGGCTTCACCGGTGCCATGCCCGACCTCATCTCTGGAGGGGTCGGCGGCGCCTGGTCCTAAGACCGTGGTCATGGCGCTGTAACCGTGCCAGTTGTAGAAGGGATGCGGATAGAAACCGGTGTCCGGCATCGCCACCTTTACCCCCTTGCCTGTGGCGCCCATCCGATGCACCCGGTCAGCATTGACCACCAGCCCCACCTCATCCGGCACGAACAAGTAGCGATAGGCGGCCGGATCCACCGCTGCCAGCGGCGGCAACGGTGATTCATAGTACTCCGGCGGCACGGCCATTGCCACCCCTTCGATCAAGTTCGACAGCCCTTCCGGCACGGCCAAAGGCGTCTCTGTCGCCAGGAACTCGGTCTCTATTTCACCCATTAGCATACGTTTCGCTGTGTTTAGGCGGGCGCCGAATACCTCCGTAAACAACTGCGGGGTGCCGGCAATCGATAGCGTGACCGGCCCTTGTTGCAGCACCTCAAAGCCCAGTTGGGTGAGTTCCGCCGCCGTCGCGGCAATATCGGCACCTTCGGAGTGAAACTGGTCCACGTTCTCTTTCGTGATCGCCGTCATGTTCGCAAAGAGTGATACGCCACCAATCGAGCGTGGTGAAACAACCGCAATCACGCATTCATCTTTGTTGCTTGACATAGGATGATTCTCCTTTTCTGGCATATCCTGTTTAACAGACTGGTTTCGTTTACGCGTTGATTTCGCCATGGTTATCTTCCTTCCGCTGGGGTCTCCAACGCTACGTTGTTGCCATTCGCTTGAAAAGCTAACTCTCCTGCCATTGCTCATGGAAAGAAATCAGGAGGAACAGGTAAAGTCACGCCGGCAACCAGAGTGGACAATGGGCTTGGAATTTGAATAGGGTCCTGCGCTTGATAGAAGGCGGGTCGTGTACCACCGGATTTGTCAACACTCTGCAGTAACTTGGTCTGGAAGACGCGTTCGAACGTTGTTGGCTCCCCAACAATGGTGAGACTCACAGGGCCAACCGTCTTTACGGTAAAGCCTAGCGCCGTCAACTGTTTGGTCGCTTCATCGATCACGTCCTGGCTCACGCGGTACTGGGCAATGGTCGCCGCCGTTACGCCTTCGGTTGCCTCAAGGATCGATTTACCGTTGGCAGAACGCAGGATCACCTCGGCTGTTACGATATTTGTCATTGCAACTGTCTCCTGTTGCGTCAGCGTAGGCGCCGCAGTCGGCGCGCTACGTTCACCTACATTCGGTTGGTCGATCAAGGGTTGGCAGTTGGTCAGCAGCAAAGTGAGGCTACCGAGCAACTGCCAACCGGTCATGGACATGGGCAACGCAGCTTTCCTCATCGCTTGACAGAATTACCTGTTGACAGACTCACAGATTAGCCGAAAACGTCATGGTCTTGCCTGGTGAGCTGACGTTGTAGATGTCCAACCCCGATCCACTCCTGTCCCACCACTTACTATCAGGTTGGGTGGCAGTGGTAAATCGATTGTGATTCTCCCTGACAAAGAGATCTTCTTCATCGCCATAGCCAACCCCGTGTTCAAGATGAAACTGACCATCGGCCTGTTCAAGCGAGCATTCATAGTGGGAAGTCGGCGTCATTGCTTCATTGTTGTTACTACCCAACTCATCCACATGCCAGATGGCAAGCCCGGAAGCCGGCAGCGCCAAGTCACGCTGCGCTTTGTTGCGATTCTCAATGATAAAATACTCGGCGCGATGCTTGCGGTAAATGAAGAAATCATTCTCACCAGCTTTGATGGTCGCACTCATCCCTGTTGTAATTGGGGTAATGTTCTTCGCCCAACCCGCTTTATATTTCAGATAGGCGCAGACGTTGGTCGGGTTCGTCTTGTCCACACTGCCGCCGGCGCACATCAAACAATAGACGCCGGTTCCACGCGATTCATAGCCATAGTCGTACAGATCCGGGAAATCACAAATCATATGTCCATTCTCATGACAGAAAGTGCCAAGCGTCAGTTGCGATCCCATATCGGTGATCTGATAGTCAAAGGCCCGTTTGCCCGGCATGAGTTTAAAGGGCGTGAGCAAATGGTACGAATGGGGCCACAGTCCTTCCGCCCAGTTGTTGACACGACTGCCAGCATAGAAGACATTCAAGGCAAAGAGATAATCCTCATCATCGACAGTAAGCTGACTAAAATCGAAGCCCTGCGCCCGTAGCGCAGTCAACGCTTCTTTGATCAACTGCCAGGCCCGTTTTGGCTGTGGAATCTTTGGATCCGTGTAGTAAGCTCTGGGATATTTGGCCGTATAATAAGGGGCGACAATATTGGTGTAGCGCAACTTGCCGCCTGAATTATCATAGAAATAATCGTAGACTGAACCCTTGTTCCCAAAACCGGTGTAGCCAGGTTGGTTGCAGAAGGCTGCCACTTTCTCGACTGGAATCGTACCGGGGACATCCGGGAATTGGATCAATAAACATAAGCCAATATAAGTGCCAGTCGTTTCACGCTGCGGCGGGGCGCGCAAAACTTCCGGGGCCGACATGGCAGTCTGTAAAGCGGTCTTGTAGCGCTCACGGCGCACTTCCCAGCGCGACTTTGTCGGCGGCAAGGTGGCGCTCATCTCGGCGCTGGCCTTGGCGGCGTCACGGTTGATCCGAAGCCCTTTTGCTAAACCTAGCGAGCGCGGCGCCATTATGCCGATCTGCACGCCAGAGGGGTCAAGTTCCTCACCATCAGCGCTGAGCGCAGCATATTGGTAAAAGCCAGTGATTGGCTCTTTGACAATGGTGAACCCATCCAGGGTTTCAAAGACAGCATGACGTTGATCACCCCAGCCACGGACTTCGATCTGACTGCCGTCCGGCTGGGTAAAAGTAAACTTTTCACCCCAAAAAGGAAATGACATAAACCACGCTCCTTATTGTATAGACAAATTGTATAGACAACTTTGGGAATTTATGCACCTTACTCAAGTCTACAACATTGGTGTCTGTACAAATGTCTTCAATCCTATCTGCCAAACCGTCTGTTATCCATACTATCGACCTTCGTGATCAAGTGTATAGCGGCTACGTCTGTGTTACCGTCTGTATAAGCGTCTAGGAAAAAGTCAAAAAAAACAACGTGATCTCCGCTAGAGATCACGTTGTTGATAGGCGGGTTAAAAGCAGGCAAAGCGCTTTTACGGATGAAGGCCATTGTCCTGTTTGAGCTTTTGCGCCAACTGGGTAACTTGGGTTTGCAGATGGCAAAGCAGCGCTTGAATTTGTTCGATTTGTTGGACTGAATCAACTACGGCTGTTGGCATCACCATTGTTGCAGTGGGAGCAGCGCTTGTCATTGGGGTGAGCATCGGCGTTGCCTCGTTGAGATGTTCTGTGCAGATCGCTTTATAGAGCGTAACCGTACTCTTGGCCGGCACCACATCTAATTCTTCGCGCAAGGCAACAACACAATTTTCATATTGATGAATCGCCGCCGACCGGTTGCCGGCCAGATAGTGTAAGCGCATTAATTGACGATGAGTCTGTTCACGGGCGCGATCTTGGCGCAGAATCTGGGCGCCGTAGGTCACCCCGGCTTCGTACTCCCCATGCGCTTCGCTGTAATTGAGCAATTTATCCAACAGCGCCATGTACATGCTTTGGAAACGCTCTCGTTCGTAAATGCACCAATCCTGATACCACCCTTCTAACAGGTCGCCTTGATACAGTTGGACAGCCGCGCGCACCTGATCGGCCTGTTCAGGGCAAAACGCTTTGCCGGGCATGTCTTCCACAGCGGCAAAGGCGCGTTCAAACTGCGCAACGTCCAGCCAGTAGTCCGCCTGTTGGTTAATGCCAACCTGCTCATAGGTTGCATAAAGCAGATGCGCTGCCGGTGTGGTCCTATGGTTGAGTACCGATTGGAGTTGCCACAACGTTTGGCGAAAATAGCGCTTGGCGTAGCCCGGCGGCGCATCGGGCCAGAAGAGGGTGGCGATCTTCTCCCGTTCATGCAGGCGATCCCGGTACAGCAATAAATAACAGAGTAATTCTTCAGCACGGCGCGGCTCTAGATGGAGCGCAACTTGCTCACTAGATATGATCCTTAGTTTGCCAAAGAGGGAAATGGTCATAGTGTTCATCGGATTTGTCCTTTGATACATCCCACATTTGGGGGATATAGAAACCTTGTGATGCAACAAAGAGATCCAATGCCAATTAACAATAGGCTGCTGGGCGCCTGTCTATCCCTCGCGTTTTTTTGGATACTATACTCAACGACGCCATCAAGTAACACTGTTTTAGATGTAAATGGGTCACCTGATGGACAGCCGTGCAGTATATACAATTGTGGAACAAGTACATATATGGCGTAGAACGTAGCATGCCAGCAATGCCATTGTTAACCAAGCATTAATAGAAAACAGCATTACTATCATACTACAGTAATTGATTGATAAGCCTAGGCTTTTAGGTAGCTTTCTGTCTATCCAGTTGACTAGTTTTATGCAAACTTACGATAAAAGATGAGATCGGCGAAAAAACTTACAATGGTAATTGGCAAATTTTTTCTAAAGTTGTGCAAATCATATCAATATTTTCCAATGATACATCCGGTTCACACTCAGCATGGATCATCAGTCCGCCTTGGGGCAGGTAAAGCGCCTCAAAGACCTCCCCAATATGCTCTTCAATCTGCACCGGCGTGGCAAAGGGGAAAAGCTGACGATCCAGGTCGATGTGGATGGCGACCTTGCCTTTGGCCAGTTCGACCAAGCCGGGCAGCCCATTGGCGCGAATCTGCGGGTTGAGCATCCGCACACCGACCTCAATCAGATCCGGGATGATCTCCAGGATATGACCATCCGTATGCAAATAGATCGGGACATCCGCCTCCCGGCAGGAACGAAACATATACTCATACGACGGCTTGATATAGCGGCGCCACATGGCTGGACTTATGGGCAAGCCGGCGTGGAGACCCAGATCATCGCCAAAGCGCACAAGGTCGGCGCCTAGCTCCAAACTTTTGTTGATGACGGTGCGGTTGTAGCTCTCCACCATGCGGATCAGCGGCCAGAGTCGCGGGTCACCTTCGGCCATATCGACCATCAGATTCTCAAAGCCACGGAGGTAGAAGAGCAACATGTAAAAGAAGCCGTGGGGCAATAGGCCACCTTCGGCCAGGTCGCCCCGCGCCTTGGCGGCAGCATAGGTGCGCGCAACCTGGTTCCAATCGCGTGGGCCGAACGGGGCATCCCACCAGGGATCGGGCGGCACATAGTCGTCAAAAGCCGCCCAATCGGCCAACGGATGGTGAATCGGGAAGCTATCCAGGCCGCGTTCAATGTTCTCCCAAACCACGCCCCAACAATCGGTATGCCGCCCCAGTTCGTAGAGGGGGTTGGGGATGAAATCAAAATCACGGTCACCCTTCTGATAGCCGGGAAAAATGCGCGGATGGGCTAACACCAACTCTTCCAAATCTTCGCGATATTTCATCCAGGTGGCCGGCATGAGTGAAACCACCACCGGCGTCCATTCCGGGGTATCAAAATAGAGTGTCTTGAGAAAGTTCAGGGTCGTGCGATTGCGTCCGGCGTAACTGATCATCTTGTCACCTCCGATCAACAGCAATAGGATACTGACCATAATCGTGCGTCGCCTGCCGTGCGACCAAATAATTGGTCAGGCTGGTGCCTGGTTGCAACACATTGCCGGTAGCAATCACCAACCCGCCGCCGACCGCCGCGTGTTGAATGGCGTAGCGCACCTCTTCCTGGGCTTTCTCCGGCGGTCCTTCGATCAAGGTTTCACAGTTGATGCCGCCGAAAAAGCAGAGGCTGTCGCCATAGCGTTCTTTGAGCAACCGCAAATCCATACCAATGCGCGGTTGGATTCCATGCCAGCCATCAATGCCGGCTTCGACCAAACTATCCAGGATGCTCCAGACATTACCATCGGTGTGCTTAATAAAATAGCCGCCCCTTGCATGAACGGCTGCTGCCTGGCGGGTAATCGCCGGTAAGATAAACTCGCGAAAACGCTTGGCGCCCATAAACGGCCCCATATTGCCCGAATAGTCATCGGTGGTCATCACGGCGTCACAACCGGCGTCCAACATGGCTTCCAAGTAGGCAATGGAACGGGCGACATAAACATCAATGGCCCGCCGCACAAAGTCAGGGTCGGTGATCATGCGCATGAGAAACTCTTGGATGCCAACGGTCTCCTGAAAAGGGAAGCTGCCGTCAATGGCCGAACGCCCGATGATAAAATGGGTGTCGCCCAGTTCTTTGACCATGTAACGAATGGCGTCCAACTCTGAAGGATCGACCATAAAGGGTTCCGCCGGATCGGGTAGGTCGTCGATGGTCATGTCGGTGGCATCGACGCGCGTGGCGATGTTGCCGACCTCCGGGCTGTAATGATATTCACGCCCCGCGGCGTCGAGCCAGGAGTAGGGGCCGGTCATGGTTGGCCAGTGGTATTCCTGCGCGCGCGGCATAATGGGGACGCGTACATAGTCCCATTCCAACGCGTGAACCAATTCCACCTGTGTACGTTGATAATCGGCCACAATCTCATCACGCCGGCCATCCCAGAGCGCCGTGCGTTCGCGCCAACGGGCGTTGTAAAGGGTAGGTCGCCCCAACAATTGCTCGACCAACACATAATCGACATCGTTTTCACCCGTCGGCACCCGATCCGGTTCTTGGTGATGCAGCGCGGCGAGAACCCGTTCCTTTGGTTTCATACGCTCCTCCTGGTGCGAACACTACAACTTAACCCACTTCAACTTCGGCCCGTAATTCGACCGTGGCCTTGAGCGAGCTGGTGATTAAGCAGTTCTGTTCTGATTTTTCCAGCAATCGGTGCGCTTTTTCAACATCAGCGCCGGTCGGTATGCGTAGTTTCACCTGGAGTTCCATTGCCGTGAATTGGGTGACGCGTTCGACGCGATCCAGCACGCCCTGCACCTGGCAAGAGATACTCGTCCACTCAAACCTGGAAGCGCGAGCGACAGCGCGGAAGGTCAAGATAAAACAGTTGGCGACGGCGCCCACCAACATCGTCTCCGGTGACCAAACATCGCCGGGGCCGTCAAACTCGGCGGGGGCATCGGTGGTCAGGTCGGGAATATTGGGGGAAGCAACAATCACGCGACCAGTGGCGCCGCCATCGGCCGTGACAACATAGTGGTGTGGAAAATTTTGCATACGAAAAGCTCCTATTCATACTCAGGATACACCGGTTAATAGGTCAAAGAACTGAAATAGGATAACGCCCATATTCATAGTTGGTGTCGCACATGGCTTTGACACACTCCACTTTACAGAAACTCGCGATGGAGTTGCCCGAGGCGAGCATATAGCCACCCCCCGGCGCGACATCGCGCAATAGCCCCAGTGTGGTCGCGCGTACCTCCTCCGGTGTGCCATGAGCCAACAGGTGGACATCGACATTGCCGGAGAGTACCACCCGATCGCCATACTGCTTTTTTAGTTGCCGAATGTCCATGCATGTGGGTTCAATCGGATTCAGCCCACGGATCCCAAGGGCAAGGAGATCTTCGAGCACGGCGGCCAGGTTGCCGTCTGAATGATAGATCCACTGGATGCCGACATCGTGGATGCGCTCAGCGATTTTGCGGATGTGGGGGACCATTAGTTCACGAAACATCTTAGGGGAGAAAAGGGTGGCCGTGCGCGCCGCAATGTCATCGGCTGTCCAAAAGATATCGAAGCCCAACTTGGCGGCTTGTTCGGCCACGTCCGCCGCATAATCGGTGTAACGCCGCATCATCTCTTCGATCAGCGCAGGGTCATCGACCATTGTATAGTAGAAATGTTCCATGCCCATGGCCAGATAGGTGGCCGAGATGCCGACGCGACAGGAGCAGATCGTGGCATAGTCGCCGCGCTGTGCGATAAACTGGCGCATGGGGGCAAGAACTGCTGCGCTGGTCGGATCCGGGAATTGCAATTGATCCAGATCCCCCCAATCCTTGATTCTGCCATCCTCAAAGAAGAGAATGCCGTCACGGCCAGGGACCTTCACCGCCGGAATGGGGGGCAACATACTGTAGACCAGGTTATCCCGATGGAGGATCTCGTTCACCCGCATTTGAATGTCGATGGGCGCGCTGGCATACTCGCCCGATTCAAAGAAGCGGTCGGTGGGAATAGCCAGATCCAGCAGCTTGCAGACAAAGGGAAAGTCGATACCCATCTCGACATAGGGTACACGGTCGGGAATCTCCCCATGGAGGACACATTGTACACGCTCGCGTGCGGTCATTTCTGTCATCGTTGCCGCTCCTTTTGATGCACCTGGCACGTAACAACATCCTCATCATAGGACATGGCGATCCGCGCACCGGGCTGAACAACCAGGAAATCCTGATCCCATTCACCGTTGAGCAGCCGGCGGATCAGGGTCATGTCGCCGGTCAGGCGCTCAAAGTTCCAACCGCGATTGGCGGCTTCTTGCTGGGTCTGGGCTTCCAACTGCGTACCATCGCCAATGCCCAAGTCGATATAGGCGGCGCGGTTATAATGCCCCTGCCAGGCGCCCATGACCTCCATCAAGTAGGCGGCGTTGTCCTCGCCATACTTGGCAACATACTCTTCATATTTGGATTGAATGTTGGTGCTGTCCACGCTGGCGCCCAACGCGACAAAGGTGCCGGATGCCTCCTTGCGTTCGATATAGTCGAGGGAATACCAATAGGTGCCCGGGTTGCCCTCAAATTGTTCCTGATAGCGCGCTCGGCTGCCCAAAAAGAGGGTAATGCAATCATGGGCGCGTGGGATCACAAGCGGAATCTCTCTGGCGACCAAGCCTAGCGTGGCCTGACCACAGAGGCCATAGGCCAGGGTAACGGCGTCATAGTCTTTGCGGCTCAAGGCGTCGATCTTCTGCTGGAGCAGCACGCGCAAATTAATTGGCTCATTGTGCAGACCAATCCGCACCAGTTCGACATCAACCAGATGGGGCGAGCCGGCAGCGCAGAGATAGACCATGCGGGTTAAGGCTTCACAACTCAGACATTTTAGGCGCATGCGGTTCCTCCGTTTCTTTGACAAGGTGAGGGGGTGACAAGGTGACAGGGTGACGGCTCGGCTGAAATCGCCGAAATCAGCGTGCCGAGCGTTTATGGCGCCGGTGGGTGGACAGGGCCAAAGTCGGCGATGCGTTGTTTGATTACTGCCAGCCGATCCAGATTGGCATCGGGGGGGACGTTGTCGGCGACGCCGAGGATGAGATGATCGCCGGCGCCAATCGATGCAAAGAGATTGTCTAGATAAGTTTCAAAAGCTTGATCGGTCATGGCGCTCTCAAGCAGGGCCACCGACGGGATGCCGCCGAAGACGGTGATGTTGGGCCGTAAGCCCTGCAACATCTCCGCCAATGTAGTTTTGGTCATGGGGGTCGGGCAGAAGGATTCGGCGACATCAAAGCCACAGGCTGGATAAATAGGGAGCAGCTTTTTGTTTTCGCCGTCGGTGTGGGTCAACACCAATTTGCCGACGGCGTGCAGGCGGTCGCTGGCCTTTTTGAGCCAGGGCGCGATCTCCTTTTGGAAGAAAGGCGGCCAGGTCAAATCCTGGTCATAGTTGGCGCCCCAGAAGACCACCTCGGCGTCACAGGCGACCAGGGCGTCGAGACAGGCGTCAAAGTAGGGTTCCATGCGGGCGGTCAAGTGGTGCATGGCCTCCGGCTCGTCATGGTAGAGATAGAAGAACTGATCCATCGCCACCAATTCGTGCAAGATCAGGTGCATGGGCGAGGCGGCGACCGGTCCGCGCGCCACCGCAATGCCGCGGTCGCCGACCCGTTGGTGAAAAGCCTGATAGGATTCCGGCGTGGGAATGACCACCAGATGTTCAAAAATTTGCGCCACCTTCTCTAGATCAGCAACCGACTGAATGGCATAGGACTTGACAAAGGGCAACGAAATGCCATCGCGCGCCATCGACTGGGAGCGATAGAGATGGAGGAAGACCTCACCCGCCGGCGTTGTGATATGCGTCTGTAAATTCTCGCCGTCATCGCTCGACTGCATAGGCAGGCCGCGCAATTCAACGCGGTAGGGATAATCCTGATGGTTATCGATGCCCAGGGCGCGCAAGCTGTTATCACGCCCGCCGGGGATGGTAAAATCGGCGCCAATGGCATGGACGGCGACATCCAACCGCTCGGCCACCTGCACCATGTTCATGTCGGCAAATTCCGCTGGCACGGCGCCACGGGCGCGCTGGGCAATGTACCAAAGATCCATGCGCGGCACCCAGGGAATCTGGTCGGTCGGTTCGCCGCGGATGGTGGCAAGCATGCGTTCGTGATGGTTCATGAAATCACCCCCTCCTTTGTTCAATGCGTTCCCTTCTACTTCCCCTACATCCTCACCAGGCGCTCTCCAACACCGTTTCCCACAATGTCCGAATATTTTCCAGCGGAACATCCGGCGTAATTGTATTGCTGGTGAAGATGACCAACGGCGCCTTATCGCGACAGAGATCCATGGCGTGTTGGACAGCCGCCCGTACATCCGCGGGTGTGCCATAAGGCAGCGTTGTTGTCACGGAGATTGGCCCGAAGATAATCAACGGATCGCCCCAGCGTGTGCGCCGATCGACGATCCAGGCCAGATCCATGCCGCACTCTTGTTGAAAGCCTTGCAACCCGCCAATGCCGCAGGCCAAGACATCGTTGAGCAGAGGACGGTAGTCGCCATCACAGTGCCAGACGATCTTGGCGCCAACGGCCAGCAACGGTTCAAGCGCATATTCCACCAGCGGGAAATATTCACGACGCAAATAGGCCGGTGAGACCAGCGAACCGCCGCGATAACAGAGATCCTCACCGGTCAAAATGGCGCGCGGGTGAATGCCCTCGGTGATGGCGCGGGCGCGCAAGATAGCCCGTTGACGCCCGCGCTCGGCACTGACCTGGATCAACTTCCGATACTGCTCCGGGTAGAGCGCCAACGTCGTCAAAGCAGTTTCGTAGCCATACTCGTGATACCACAACGCCTTGGGGATCAATTTCCAATCTGCTGGGCACCAGAGCAGATCGCCGCATTGCGCTTGTTGGGCCTGAAATTCGGCCACAAAGGCCGCATATTCCGCCTCTTCATCAAAAGCCGCTTTCACCGCATCAGGCTCCGGCAGCGCGGCAATCTCGGCTAAGACGGCTTCCACCGTATAGGCGGCGCGTGCTTCCAGCACCTGTCCATCGACACAGCGATAGGCGCCCCGTGCAATCGGCACAAAGATGGTGATGACGCCATCGGAACCCAAGACATGTTCGGCCTGTAAACCCCAGTAGAAAGGATCAGACCAATATTCATCTTCGGTGCAGCCGGTCAGCGCCCAGATGCTCTCCGGCGCGGCCAGCCACCCCCCCAAGATCGGCGGGCGATCCGGCAATTGCAGATCAAAGACTGTAGCCAGACGGGTTTTCTTGTCCATGTCCATACCTACGCTATCTTTTGTGGCAAAAGCTTTCATTAACCATTATGTATTGCCCATTCGTCATTAATCACCTGAGTTCGGGATTGGGCAGCTATGCACACAACACCGAACTGGCGTTAATACTGATTCACTTCTTCCCGTGCAATCTGCAACCAGCGGTCAAAGCGGGCTGGTTGTTGCTCACAGGTATGCGTATCTTTCAGGATCATCTCCAACACGCAGCCATTCGCTTGGGCCACGTCCAGGGTGTGGCGGATATAGGCACGAATGCGCGCTTCGTTGAATTGCCCCACCAAGTGCATGGGCTGCGGCTTCCAGGAGAAGATGTAGCCCCCCTTCAACCGTTCGGCGCAGATGTCCACGTTGGCAAAGGGGGAGATCGAAATGCGCCGGATATGGGGAATGGTAAGCACATCATCGAGCTTGCGGCTCAGATCCTCGCAACAGCCATAGCCAGTCAGGCCAAAGGGGGCCAGCAGTTGCTTCTCGTACTGGGTGATAAACTCGGCGTGCATCTTGGGCGAGACCTGGGCCATTTCCTGGGCCTCGGCGCTAGCCCACATGTCACAGGGGCGCACATGGGCGGGGTCGCAGTCGGCTTGGGGCAGTTCGTCGGTATAACCATTGCCGCCGGAACTGTGATAGGTGCTGTCGTTGTTGAGCGATAGCAGGTTCTGCTCAATGTATTGCTGCAAGATGCGTTGGTGGCCTGCCGTCAGCAGCGCCATCGCCTTATGCAACATCGTCGGCGCTTCGAGCATGTCGATCATGACTTCTTGCAGTCCACGCAGCGCCGTGTATTGCTCCATGAGGTGGTAAGATAGGTGGGCCACGCCCTTCAGCTTGACGGTCAGAATGTCGCCAAAGAGTTCCTGCATCTCAGTCAGCGCTTGCTGGGTGGCGGCTTCGTCGTAGCAGATCGTCGGGTAGGTTAACTTGTCCAGATCGGCGGGTTCCTTGATGACCGGGTCGAAGCGCCAGGCGCCGCGATCATAGGCGCTGTAGATGCGTTTGCGCTCCAAGCCCCACCCCGAATTGTGGATCACTTTGCTGACCACCCACTCGTTTTCAATGACCGTGTCATCCTGGAAATGGTCGTGATAGTAGATGCGTTTGCGCAGCGCCAGTTCAATTTCGCGCGCCGCCTCCCCTTCACATTGTAACGCCGCTGGTGGCAGTAATTCGACCCATGCTCCTTCCGGGAAAACCAGGATCATAGGTCGCATGGGGTGTAGGCTGTTATGCTTTTTCCACAGTTCTCGGCGTTCGGCTTGAATGGGCAATGCAGCAATGGTGGCAACCTGTTTGGCCAGGTTGCGCAGAATGGTACGATCATTGGCAGAAATCATCTGTTTCCTCATTTACAGCAGTCTGGCGACAAAGTAGCCTTGCACCGGCTGGCCGTTAGGATAGATCGTTGCCGGACATAAGGTAAACCCCAGCATTTTCCACATCTGGATGGCGATGGTCTTGTCTTCCGAACTCCAGGCGCGAATTTGATAGAGCCGCTGGGCGCGCAAGCGTTCAATGACCATCGCCAACAATTCGGTGGCGATACCCTGGCGGCGATAATCGCCATGCACCTCAATGATGTCAATGTAGCCTTCATAGGTTTCGGTGAGTGGCGCCGGTAGGCTGCGGTAGGCAACACTGATCAGCCCAACCAGTTCTTCCGCATCCAGTGCAACAAGGGAAAAACCGTCAATGAAGTGCATGTGGCGTGCCGCCCCCTCACCCCACTCGTGCGCAATGCGCGCCTTCATGGGTTCATCGGCGTCGACGTAAATAACTCTGGACATGGCTTGCCTTCTTCATCATACCACCCGTAGCGTTTGCGCATCTCCAGGATGAGCAGGTAACGCGCCAGCGGTAGCCCCTTAAACGCAACATTCGTCGTCCCATAGATATAGCCGCCGCCGGGGAGGGCGTGGCGTAAGACATATTTGCACTGCTCGATAATCTGTTCCTCCGTGCCGGTCTGCAAGAGACTGCACTGCACCCCGCCCAACAAACAGACTTTGTCGCCGGCCAGCCGTTTGATCACCGCCATATCCATGTTTTTGGCCTGACAGTCGATGGAGTGCAACCCGTGCGGTTCGCTCTCCAGAATCTGATCCAGCACTGGCATCAGGTTGCCGTCGGTGTGTTTGATGACGTAGTAGCCCATTTCTTTATAACCGGCCACCAACTCCTTGAGATAGGGGGTGATAAACTGACGGAACATCCGTGGCGAGAGAAAAGGGCCGCTGTTAAAACAGTAGTCAGCGCAGAGGGCAAAGCCATCCAGGCCACATTCTTCCCGCAAGTATTTGCCTCGTGCCAACGCCTGTTGCACGCGCTGTTTCGCTAGTTGGTGCATCTCATCAGAACGCTCAAAAAAGGCGACAGCCATCTCCATCATCTCGTTACCGTCGGGAATGGCAAAGGTGGCGTCGCCGTGACAGATGAGCAGATAACGGTCGCCCACCAGCCGGCGGATCTGCCTGACCGTCGCTGCAATGTCCTCTTTGGCGTGCGGCCCGACGACCATGATGATGGCATAGTCCAGCCGCGCCGCCACTTCGACATAGAGGTCGGCGTTGTGTTGGATCATGTTGACCCGTTCGCTTGCCGGGGCTGGATCCCAGACGGCGGCGCCGCGGAAGAAATCTTTGCCCACCAGTTCGGGGCCAAGCTGGAATTCCAACTCAAAGGTCGGCACCAGGCCAGGGACAGGTGGTCGCCGTTCTAAGGCAATTATGGCCCGTTCTTTCGGTGTATAGTCACGCTGCATCGTTCGCTCGTTTCCTTGTTGCCCATACGGGATAGTCCACAGTCATGTAGTCGCGTAGTCCAGAGTCAGTCTATACCTGCCGAGCAGGTTACGGTCTACTGATAGTCGAGCGCGGCTTCATACATGGCGACAATGTTCTCTGCTGGGCTAACGACTTGGATATTATGACAGGGGGCCAGGATATAACCACCTCCTTTGCCCAAAATTTCAATGTTCTCCGCTACTTCGCGCCGCACATCCTCGACTGTGCCAAAGGGGAGCGTCTGCTGATTGTCCATGGCGCCGTGAAAGACCAGTTTGTCGCCAAAGTCGCGCTTCAGTTCACAGCGTTCCATACCCTTGCAGCGCCACTGGATCGGGTTGAGCAGATCGATGCCAATGTCAATCAGGTCGGGAATGATCTCACGGATGGCGCCGTCGCTGTGGTGGAAGGCATAGACGCCGGCGCTGTGGGCGAGGTCGATCATGCGCTTCATGCGGGGCAGGATAAATTCGCGAATCATCTTGTGCGAGAAGAGTAGCCGCTCCTGGCCGCCAAAATCTTCGGCCACATAGGAGAGCGTTACCTGACCGAGCAACTGGTCGTAGAGGCGAACGGTGTTTTGGTAGCAGAAGTGGAAGAGCTTGTCGAGACAGTAATGGACAATTTCTGGATTGAGCGCCAGATCCATATACGCCTGCTCCATGCCGCGCAGATTTTTGTAGATCAGAAAGGGTTCGGATCCGCCAGCTTGGAGAGGATACTTTTCTTTGCCTTTGATCTGCTGATGGACAACGGTGTAATCGAACCAATCGGCTGTGGGCCAGGTGTAGTTGCGTTCGATCTCTTCCACGCTGTTGTATTGGGCCAGCGGGTGGAAAATACACTCCCGGTAGCGACCGCCTTCATGCTCGATCCAACGGTAGCGCATTCCGTACATGTCATAGCCCCGCTTGAGCGGCGGCCCCACATACGCTGGTCGCGCCGTTACGACGCGGTCAATGTGCAGCCGTTCAAACATCTGCCATTGGGTGGCGCAGCCGAGATGTTGACGCACCTTGCGCGTCGCCTCAGCCGTGCCCCAATAATCCATCGGCAGACGGTCGGGCGGTTCACGCTTGAGAACGGCGAGCCAGCGTTCCTTGGGGGTCATCGACTCTTTTCTCATGATCTCTATGCTCCATCTTCAGTAGTCCGCAGTCGCGTAGTCCAGAGTCAGTTTATGTGCTTCCGAGTGTGTTGCGGTCTGCTTATATTTCTTTGTCAGGCAAACGGGAAAGCGGGAAGCAGAAAGCGTACTCAGTCTAGCAGTACTTTTACCACGGAGCAGAGATAGAGGGAACAGTCAGCGGATGAGCCACCAACCTGCCCAGATGGCTAGGTTTGGCGTAGGAGGAATGGAGTCGGACGCGAATAACGCAGATTCTCGCGGATTTTTCTAAAAGTGATCCATAAATCCGCGGGAATCCGCGTCATCCGCGTCCGCTTTTGGTTTTACCAGCGATGGCGGGGCGCTTTGAAGTCGATCATCTTGCCGGAGTAGTAAGGGACAATGGCCTGCTCCGGTTCGGCTACGGCATCGAGACGGGCGCGGTCGGCGTCGGTAATGGCGACGCTGACCGCGCCCAGGTTATCGTCCAGGTGCGCCATGGTGCGCGGGCCGATGATCGGGCTGGTGATGCCCGGTTGACGCATACACCAGGCCAGCGCAGCCTGACTGACCGTGCAACCCTTTTCGTTGGCGATCTCACCCACGACATCCAATACGCCATAGGCCAAATCACTAAAATGTTTTTGCGTGCGTTCGGCAAAGGGGCCTTTCATATCCCGCGCCACCCGTGAATCGCCGGGAACCTCTTGTCCACGCACATACTTGCCGGAGAGGAACCCACGCGCCAGCGGCGACCAGGGCAGAATTGCCAGTCCGTAGGTTTGCGCCAGGGGAATCAGTTCGCGTTCGATGCTGCGATCCAGCAGGTGATAGGGCGGTTGTTCGGTGACAAAGCGGTTGAGACCCAATTCTTTGGAGGCCCACAGGGAGTCTAGCACCCGCCAAGCCGGGTAGGTGCTGGTGCCGAGATAGCGCACCTTGCCGCTGCGCACCAGATCATCCAAGGCACGTAATGTCTCATCAATTGGCACATTGGAATCAGGCCGGTGGATCTGATAGAGGTCGATATAGTCGGTCTGCAAGCGGCGTAACGAGGCTTCACATTGTTCGATGATATGGCGACGGTTGTTGCCGGCGGCCAGCACGTCATCATCGGCCATGCGCCCATGTACTTTGGTCGCCAATACTACCCGGCTGCGCTTGCCGTTGCGTTTGAGCGCCTTGCCAACAATCTCTTCACTGCGGCCACGGTTATAGACATTGGCGGTGTCCAAGAAATTGACACCCTTGTCCAACGCGGCGTCGATCATGGTCATAGACTCATCCTCCGGCGTAGGAAAGCCGAAGTTCATACACCCCAAACAGAGCGCACTCACCTGCACACCTGTCCGTCCTAAGTTGCGATATTCCATTGGTTTCTTCCTTCCGGTTGCGTTTACGGTTGATATAACCAAACGGCTTGATCATAACGCAGATGTGACCAGCGGCCAAACCACCCGCTATGCCTATCAACTGCAATTAACGACCATCACAGTCGTCTTCTTTGTCGAAGCAGTGGATGACGAGAACCGCACCCGCTATAAAACGCCCTACCAGGATGTTACCAACGGCGTCACCGTCGAGTCGGTGTTGGTGACAACAGTGGAGTAGCACACAGCAGGCCGACTTTTGCTCAAAGTCGGCCTGCTGCATACATAACTACCGATTAACGAACGGCAAGTAGATCTGTTTGGTGGTTGGTGGCGGCACGCTGTTGACCGTGCGGCTAAACGGCCCTGCAACCGCCACATTGCCCGCCACATCATACGCCTCGATGATCAAGCCATAGACTCCGGCTGTACTCAAACCAGGCGTATACGACCAGGCGTTGCCCTCCAAGACAGCGGTCACACGCTGCACGCTACCATCGGGACCGGTGATGCGCACCAAGACGCGCGCCACCTGCCCGCCGTCGCTGACCAGCCCCCGCAGCACCGGTTCCGTCTCACTGATGACCGTTGGGGTAATCACCGGCGCGACGACATCCAGGCGGAAGATGCGGGTGATCGCTTCCCCACGGTTGCCCGCCCCGTCAATCCCGGCAAAGCTCAGGCTAAAGGGAATGCCATCTTCGTCGAAGGTCTCCAATGCGACAGACCAGGCCGCATTCGGTTGATTGGCCGGCGCGCCGGCGATGGTGCGACAGGCAGGGAAACCCACTTCTGGGTCAATGACCGTATTACAGATCGCAACGGCCTGCGCATTGCGGTTGTCACTGATCTGCCCGCGCAGGTTCGCCTCAGCCTGGTTCAGATAGCCATCGGCTAGTGCAGCTTCCGTTTGTACTGAAAGTGTTACCTGGGGCGGCGTGAGATCAGCACCCAGGGTGACGACCGGCGAGAAGGCGCTGACGTTGCCAAAGCGATCCACGGCGCGGGCTTGAAGTTCGACCCCCTCCACGCCGACCAATGAGCCGGCATCCCACAGACAAGACCAGGCGCCGTCATCTGGCGTTTCATCGGCACAGGTGACGGTCGTCACCGCCCCGCCGGGGAGGAAGCGCGCTTGCAATTCGAGCGTTGGCACGGCGGAAGCATCCCGCACCGTACCACCGATGATCTGCACGCCCGGTTGGGCAAAGCTATTGAGCGGTTCGATCACCACAGCGGTGGGCGGCGCACTGTCCGCCGGATGGTGATAGAGCCAGAAGTCATAGACGCCATGCGCCCCGTCACTGACCCTGGCTTCCAACTCGGCAAAGGCGCCACTGCCAACGCTGGCTGTCACCGTGACGACGCCCGCCGCGCCCGCTGCAACGTCGCCCAGATTCACTGTCCCGTTGCCCAGGCTGAGCGCACCCCGTCCAGTCAGGTTCACCGTGACATTGCGCGCCGTGGCTGGCCCGGTGTTGGCATAGTGGATACGATATTGCAGCGTTAGCCCGTTACCCACAGGTCGTACCAGCGCTGCGCCAGGCAACGCCACATCGATCACGCCATCGCCATTGGCGTCGAGCGGACGGTTAAAGGCCAGCAGATCGAGCAGGTCGCTGGCGAGGAAGCCGGCGCCGTTACTGGGCCACAGGCTCTCTACCATCACTTCCAGGTCGCTATCAGCAAACGGGAGACTGCTCGACCCATTGGGGGTTTGACCCAGATTTAGGTTGGGCCAGCGGTGGTAGAGCGTCAAGGCAAAGTTGTTCAGGGTGCGCCCTGTCGCCTGTGGGTTGATCACCGCTTCGCTGTTGAGCGGGTTCTTATCCGGTGCGGCGGCCCAGAGACGCAAGCGGTTCGCTTCACTGGCGACGGCAAGCACGCCCAAGGCTGTATTGCTGTTGATACCCAACAGGCTGAAGGGCAGCAACAGTTGCGTACTAGGTATCACATCACCATTTTCATCTTGATCCGCGCTAAAGGCAAAGCGGCTGCTATCGAGAACGGTGACGGGCGTCCAGCCATTGCCACCGGCTTGCAGCAACGCCGCGCTGCGGTTGTCCCGCACCCAGATCAGATGGCTGGCGTTCATCCCCGCCGGCAATGCAATCGTCGTCCCGTCGTTGTGGGGGTTGTACAGTTGCGTTGCGCCACCGCTGCCGGTGTCGAAGTAGATAAAGAGATCGCCATCTTGATCCCAGTTTGCGCCATTCCAGCCCAACCGCAGGTTGGCGGCATTCCAACTGAGGTAGAAGCGTTGCACCACCCCCAGTTCCGTACCGGCAACTGCGCCTTTGCTGACCGCGCGGTCGGCACTGATCTGTGAGCCACCTGTCTGCTGCCAGCGCAGATCGCGCAGATCATCGATCAGGTCGGGCGTGGCCGGGCTGTCAATGGCCAGGGGGCCAAAGCTTTCCACCCGTTGGTTGCCCCGGCTGTCCACCGCCACCACATGAGCGTAGATGAGCGTAGCATCACCCACCGCCTGACTATGGCTCCCCGGCGCGCCATAGAAGGTCAGGCTGCCGAGGGTAGCTGTGGGGCTGGTCGTCCAGCCGACATAGTAGCCGGTCGCACCGGTAGCCGGGGGCCAGGTGATCAACAGCGTCGGGTTCGCTTGCGTGATCGTGCCGGTGCCGGCAATCGGCGTGCCGTTGGCGCTGAGTTGCATGTTGTTGCGGTCAACGATCGGCGCTTGGGTATCGACGGTCACATTGGCGTTGATCGTCGTCACCCGTCCGGCCAGATCGGTCGCACGCACCTCAATGGCATTGACGCCGCCGTTGTTGTCGGGGAAGTCAACCGCAAGCTGCCAGCCGCCATTGGCGACCTGGGCCGCTTGCCAGCCAGCACCGGCCACGTTGACCTCGACCAACGCCACCCCCAGACTATCACTCACCGTCCCACTCAGCAACACCTGGCTGCTGGTGGGCACCTGGTGTGTGGTCGTGAAGATGGTGCGGGCCAGTGTCACCTGGGGCGCGGCCAGGTCGACAAAGACGGTGATCGGTTTGGTCTGGGTCTGCACCCGACCGCTGCTGTCGGTCACGACCGAGAGGAAGGTGTAGATCCCTTCTCCGGCGGGTGTCCATAGCTGGCTCCAAGTGGTCTGGGTGAGGCTACCGCCAGGGGCCACGCTGTAGAATGGCGCGCCATTCAGGGTGACATTCAGGGTCGCAATGCCCACGCCCGTTGATAACCCGGCATAGGCCGCGCCGGCTACGGTGGTCTGGTTTAGGCTCTCCAAGCGGGTTTGGTTGGTGGGAGTCAAAACCACGCTATCTAAGAGCGGCGCGGTGGGATTGGTAGGCGGCACGCTGGGCAGCCGCGGCAAGGGTGCTGTCGGCGCGACCTCGCTACGCAAGGCATAGTTGGTGTTACAACTCTCTACCCCCGCGCCGCTCGCCGTCCGTACTTTGACATAGAAGCGACCGCCCGTCGGCGCATCAAAGCTGACCTGGCTATCGAGTTGGTCGGCGGCCAGATTGTCGTTGCTTGCCAGCAGCGTTGCCCCGTCGCTGGCATAGAGTTCGAGGGAGGGATCGGCGTCGCTACCTTCGGCGTAGGCGCTAATCAGATAGCGCAGCCCCGCCGTGAGATCGAGCGCAAACCAATCGCCATCACCAGCGGTGTGTAGGTTATGGTTGGGGCTGGCCGCGTCAACCGTAACCACCGTGGCTGAGGCGGGCGCTTCATCCGGTTCATAGCCATCAACGGCGCAAACGGCCTGGGCCAAGGAGGG
Organism: Caldilineaceae bacterium; assembly: GCA_026645575.1. The sequence goes on along the minus strand of JAPKMW010000018.1, from coordinate 98,892 downwards.
GGCCAAACTGGCCTGCGCGGCTCCTGCCGCAACGGCATTTGCGCCACCCAACGCCGCTACCACAACCGGCGCTTCGGTGAAGGCCAATGCCAGTTGCGACGTGGGTTGCGCGCCGGTCACGCCGATGTTGGTTGCGCCGCTGCCGGTCAGGGTGGCGCGATAGATGACGCCATTGGCGCTCTTGTCCACCCAGTAGAGGGCATTGCTCTCCACATCCACCACCGGGCCGCCGCCGACATTGCCGCTCTGCACCGTCGCCTGGCCGCTGCCATTGGGCTGGATGGCGAAGATGGAGCTGTTGTTGCGCGTGCGGTAGTAGAGGCGATTCGCCCCATCCAGGTTGATCTCATAGGCGTAAACCCCGTTGCGGATCGCCTGCGGGTTGCTACCGGCCAAGCTGGCGCGACGCAGTTGGCCGCTGCCATCCGACCAGTAGAGTTCGTTGCTCGTGACATTGACCGCCAGGCCGGTGACGCCGGTCAGGTTGCCGATCACCGTGGTCTCGCCGCTGCCATCGATGTTGATGCGTTTGATGGCGTTGCCGGTGGAGGCGCCGCCATGAGTGAAGTAGAGTTGACCGTTGGTGACGTCAAGCGCCAGGTAGGTGGGATAGGGCGCGACGGTATCGGTGTAGATCGTCTTCGCGCCGCTGCCGTTGAGGTTCACCTGACGGATGTAGCCGGCGGTGACTGCCCCGGTCGGGCGGGTGGCAAGATAGAGTTTACCGCCTGCCGAATCGACGGCGACTCCTTCGATCACTTCGCCGGCGCTAATCGTCGGCGCGGTCAAGACCGTTTCTGCCGTGCCGCTGCCGTTAGCACGAATGCGGCGCAAGCTGTTGTTGACCCCCCAGTAGAGATAGCGACTCACCGCTGGGGCAAAGACCACCTGCGAGGTCGGGCGGCCCGTACCGGCATAGAGTTGCGTGGCATTGGCATTGGTCACCGGGAAGGGGCCAGCCAGGCCGTAGCGGAAGATGGTGCCGACCACCGAGCCATCCCACCAGTAGAATTGCCCGTTGGCAAGGTCAAGCGCCGGGCCGTGGAAGGAGAGGCCAAAGGTGAGGGCGGTCAGGTTACTGCCATCGCGCAAGACCCGATAGACCGAGTTATCGTTGGTGGCGTTGTCGGCGCGGCGATAGTAGAGTTGATCCGCACCAGGGTCGGCGAGCAGGTTATAGGCGACGACATCAGGCACGATGGTTTGGGGATTGATGGGGTTGAGCGCCGTGCGCTGGATGCGTGGCGTTGCGCCCCGTTCGCTCCAGTAGAGTTCGGCACGTACAGGGTTGTACGCCAGACCAATCGGCGCGACCACGCCATTGACGATGGTCGTTTCACCACTGCCATTGACGTTGATGCGCTTGATGCTGTCGCCGCTGTTCACCCCGCCAAATTCACCGCCGTGGGTGAAGTAGAGCTGATTGTTGTCCACGTCCAGCGCCAGATAGGTCGGCCAGGGGGTGGTCGTATCGGTGTAGATGGTGGTCACGCCCGTGCCATCAAGGTTGGCACGCCGGATGTAGCCATTGCCGCTGACGCCGCTGGGGCGGGAAGCAAAGTAGACCCTGGCATTGCGCAGATCCATCGCCACGCCTTGGATGACCTCATCGCCAATGATGGGAGAGCCGACGATGCGTTCATTGGTTGGGGCGGCGCTATCAGTCCGCAGGCGATAGAGACCATTGTTCAGCCCATAGTAGAGATAGTTGTTGCTGGGCGGCACCGCGGGCGGCGCCGCGATCACCCCCGTGTCGGCAAAGCTGATGCTGTTGTTGGCCGGGTTGGGGTCGCTCTGGCCGTGGCTGACGGTGACATTGGTTGTCAGCGTACTGCCCGGTGCCGCGCCACTCTCGACCTGGACGCGAATCAACAGGCTCTGTTCGGCGCCGTCGGCCAGTTGCGCCAGCGTACAGGCGATCTGGCTGGGGATGCTTGGCGCACAGGTGGGTGAACTACCGGTTGTGACAAAGCTGGTATTGGCCGGCAGCGTCGCCGCAACCTCCACGTTACCGGCGCGCACCGGGCCGTTGTTGCGCACCGTCAGGTTATAGTCGATCACGCGCCCGACGGCGATGATGCCGGGATACGCGCCTCGCTGTAGTTCCAGGTCGCTGGCAGTGGTGGTGAGACCGGGCAGCCGCGCCGTGGCCGAAGCGCCGATCAGGTGCAGCGGCGGTTCGTCGGCAAAGTAACCGGCCCCCTTGTTGACCAGATCGATCTGCTGGATCGTGTTGCCGACTGACCAATAGGCGTAGTTCGGATTGTTGGCCGGGGCTGGGCTGACCTCCAACATGCTGATAAAGGTAACAGCGGCGTTGGGGAGGACAGCGGTTGGCGAGCCGCCACCCGTCGCGACGCTGAAAAAGCCGTCGCCGCTAGAGGGGCGATCCGCCAGCCGTTTACGCTGGGTCCAGAAGAGGCGCCCCGTGTCCTGCGCCAATGCCAGGCCGATGACCGCCACATTTTGCAGCGCGTTGCGGTTGACCAGTACGCTGGGGTTGCTGCCGTCGGCGTTGATCGCCCAAATTTCCGCGTGCGAAGTGGCCGCCACCGCGTCACCGCTATTGGTGACGAGATCGATCGCACCAAAGTAGATCTTGCCGTTGACGCTGTCCACCACCAGACTACCAATGCGATCCGGTTGCGGATCAGGGCCGGTGGGCAAGGTGAAGAGCGTGGCTGCACCGGAACCGTCGAGGTTGGCCCAGCGGATGCGATTCTCTTCGCTCCAATAGAGCTTGCCGCCCGCCGGGTTGACCACGAGGTCAAAAGTGGCGGGGAAGGTGACCTGGCTTAAGGCCGGCGGCGGGTTGATGGCAATGGTCGTGACATTTTGCCCAGCCAGGTCAGAACGGCGCACACGGCCCGTAGCTGGGGTGTCCCGTTCCAGCCAGTAGAGATGGCCGCGCTGATTGTCGGTCGCCAGGCCGGTGATGCGGGGCAGATTTTCTAACAAGGCTTCCCGCTCATAGCCGCCATTCAGGTTGGCGCGGCGGATGGCCGAAACGCCGGTTGCATTGTCGGTGGTGGCCCAGTAGAGCAGATCGCGCCCTTCCGTCGCCTGGGTGCAGCGCCCATAGCGATCACAGGCGGTGGCGCTGGCGTAGTTCACCGTCGCCCCGCGCACCGGGAAGCCGTTGACCGTGCATTGCAGGGTCACTTTGCGCAAGCCGGGGGTGTTGCTGCCAAAGCGCTGCCAGAAGGCGGAAGTATCGTACGTATAGCTTGCTGCGGCCAGGGGGCAGACGCCGGTGTAACCCGCCGTGGTCAGATTAAAATCTTCCAGGGTGAGGTTGTAGGTGGTCTGTGCCGTCGCGCCGCTGCCACTAAAGCTGGCGTTGAGGGTGACACGCGGGGCCGTCGTGTCGATGATCCCGCGCCACTGCCGCCAGAGGTCACGGCGGTCGTCGTTGCGGTTGCCGACCATGTCCTGGCTGCGCAACTCGATCTGGTAGATGCCCTCTAAGCCCGCGGGCAGGGGGTAGCTCCAGTTGCTTCCGGTGGCGCCAGGGTTGCTCAAGGTCACGGGTTGCCAGCGGCGGTAGAGCGCGGCGACTGCTTCGGCGCTAAGGCTGGCGTTGTAGATCTCCACTTCGTCCAGCCGCCCGTTGAGGCGCTTTTCACCACTGGGGGCGAAGCCTTGGCCGAGGCGAATGCTATTCTGCGTCGTCAGTGTGGAAGCGCGCACCAGCCCCGCCGCCGCGCCGGGTTGACCATCGACATAGAGGCGGAACCCGGCGTTTTCGTCCAGCACCAACACCGCTTGATGCCACTGGCCGTCACTGTAATTGCGCCCAGCCGTACAGATTTCATCGGTTTGCACGCCGCGCACCGTGGCGCAGAGATTGCCGTTGGTCAAGTAGAGGGTGCGATCCCCCACATTCGCCGTGGCATCAATGGCGGCAAAGAGGCCGCTGTTGGCGTCACTCGTGTTGAACCAGAGGCTGACGCTCAGTTGGGTCTCTGAGAGATTGGCGCTGGCGGTGATCACGGCGCTACCGGCGAATTGCGCTGCGCCGCCGTAGAGACCAGGGGCGTCGTTGGTGGGGCAGATGCCGCCGAGACAGCCACCGTTGTTGCCACCGGCGGCGGCGTTGATGTAGGCGGTTTCGCCCTGGCGTTCGTTGAGATAGAAGAGCGCTGCGGCTTCGCCCAAGGTTTCGACCAGGTGGGCCGGCGTGAAGGCGATCTCCAAGCCCTGCACGCCACTGGCAAAGTCGCCGGGGTCATTCACAGTGCCGGTCAGGACAACACTCTGGGTCAGCAGCGACGTGCTGGTCACGCTGATGCTGTTGCCATTGCGGAGGATGCGGTCGCCAATGCTGACCAGGCTCGCGACCGGGGGCGTGGTCTCCAGGCGAATGAAGTAGCGCAGATAGTTGGCCGCCGTTTGGCGATTTTCCACGTTGTCGGTGGCGCGTACACTTACGGTGTATTGACCGGTGGCATCCAGCGACAGGTTGTTACTGGCGTCAAAGGGGGACAGCGGGTAGACGAGAGACCAGGCGTTGCCGTTGACGATGGCCGGTTGCCAATCGCTGCTGCGCGGCTCAACCAGCACTTCCACCAGCTTGACACCGCTGCCCGCGTCGCCGCCGATGGCGGGGTCAGCCACCGTGCCGCTGAGGGTGATGAGCCATTGGTCGTCACTGTTGCGTTTGGCAGGCAGGTAGCCACTGTTGGGCTGATCCGTGGTGAGGCTGGGCGGGGTGGCATCGACCAGGATCGTCCGGCTGGCCGGTGGGCTTTGTCGATTGTCCACGGCGTCAATGGCCTGGCTTTCGACGGTATAGCGTCCATCGCCGGCCGGCACTTGCCAGGTGTACGTCCAGGCTTCGCCACCAGTGGCGCGGCTGAAATCGTTCTGGCCGGCAATGCGTACATCGACCCCCTTGATATAGGAAGTCGGGTCGCTCGCCACGCCGCCGAGGATGTAGAAGCCGCCCGCCTTGATGTAGGGGGGGCTGGTGGGTTGCGATTGGGGGAGGTCGCTGTCGATAGCGACGATGGTTTTCTGGTTGTAACTAAAGGTAGCCGCGCCTGTCAGGGTGACGCCCGCCGTGGGGAGGAGTTGGGCGTTGACGGCATTGTTGATCTCTGCCTGTAATGAGCCACTTCCCGCTGTGAGGGTGCTGTTGAAGGCCCGCGCTTGTCCTGCGCTCAGCAAAAAGGCGTCACGGCGTTGCGCACCGCCCAAGGCCACCGGGAAGCTGGTGGTGATGGCCCCGCTGCCGACCAGCGTGGTATCGGGCAGGAAGTTGGCGACAGTCGTCGTGTAGCGAAGGGTGGTTCCCGGTCGCACCACATTGTCGGCGTCGTCCACCGTGGCGAGCAAGGCGATAGGGCTAGGGGTGAAGACATTCGGGTTATAGGGATAGAGCGCGGGGTTCTGGCGGTGGCGATCTAGTTCAAAGGCGTCGGTCATGCCATCGAGATCGGCATCGGCGGCGCGGGGGTCGCTGTTGATGCGTAAGGATTGGTTGTTAGCAACATCGTAGGTAAAGAGCCAGCCGCCGCTCCAGACCGCCGGGTTGGCGCATTCGGGGTGATAGACCTCCTGACCATCGAGCAAGGTATCACCATCAGTGTCAGCTTTGCTGGGATTCGTACCCAGTTGTAGTTCCAGATCATCGCAGAGGGTGTCGCCGTCGCTGTCCTTGTTGAGCGGGTCGATCAGGCCGCCGCTGTTGGCAAAGCCCAGTTGGCGATAGTCGAACTCATAAGGATCGGGCAAGCCATCGCCGTCGCTATCCACTTTGGCGTCGTTGGGGTCGAGACCACCGGCGGCGACATTGCGCAATCCGTCGCCATCGGCGTCAACTGGGGGTGCAAAGGCCACCTTGCCGCCCCAGTTGCGGGCGTAGAAGCCATCGAGCGTGCGGGGCAATACATCAAAGGTAAAGGCGGTCGGCGGGATGGCCTTTTGCGAAAAATTGATGGGGGTCAGCGCGTCATCGTCGCGATTGTTTTTGCCGCTGGCGTAGCAGACCGCGGTCAGGAAGCAGGAAGCGGTCGGCACGCGCATGGCGACGTTGACATAGAGGCTGCCGGTTAGCACACTGTTGATGCCCAGCTTTAAGTCACCCAGGTACGCGCCCTGGCGCTTATCGGCCAAACGGGCGGCATAGAGCGGGTAGCGATCCAGCGACGTGATACGGGTGCCGGCGGTTCCCTGCTCCACCGTGTAAACCTGCGTATAATCGAGAATTTGGAACTGTTCGCTGAGGTCAAAGACATTCGCGGCCAGCGACAGCGTAACCGGCTGTCGGCTTAACAGGGTTTGAATGCGCGTCTTGGCAATCTGGCTGGTGGCATAGGCCGCGCCGCCAAAGAAACCTTTGCCGTCGCCGGGGACTTTGGGCGGCAAGTAGCCGCCGACATCGGCCACGATGGCAAGCGAGTTGCCGGCCACCATGCCGGCGGCGCGAGGGCTGTTGAAATTGGTGGGATCGTAGACGCTAAAGTCAACATTGCTGACCGCCGGGAAGCGCAGGTTGGCCGGCACCGCTTTGTCGGAAAAGTCGAAGATCAGTTCGGTGGAATAGAGATATTTGGCGACAAACTCGGTCAGCGCGCCACTGAGGGTAAAGCAGGAGCCTTTGCCCCGCTCACCGGAGACCACCCCGCGCAGATTCTTCACCCCGGCTTCACAGATGATGGTGAGGATCGCATCCACCGCCGAGATCACCCCACTGATGATCGGACCGACAATGGGGATAAAGGAGATGGCGAAGAGCAGCAAGGTGACAATGGTGGAGGCGAGGGTAAAGGCGAGCAAGGTGTTCACCTCGGCGGTGCTGCTGGCCGTGCCGCCGATCACCGCCGCAAAGAAGTAACCCCACGCCAAGACCAGCGAGATGACCACCCCCACTACGGCCATGATGCGGGCGGCTTTGATACTGCCCAGTTTGTCGGTCAGACCAAACTTGGTGGTGGTGACGCCGGTCTTGGCTGTGTTGATAAATTTGCCCTTCATCAATGGCACCCAGATCTTGGTGTAGGCTTCGACGATCAGCGTCAAGGTGGCGGAGGCGATGGTGAGATCGCTCTTGACCTTGGGGTCTTTGACGCCAATGGTCGCCAGCGAGAGCGCCATCTGGGTCAAGACTAACGCGGCGGTAAAGCCGACCGAGGCCATGAGCAGACCGTTGACGACGGTGGCATTTTTGATGCGGTTGACTAGCTTACCCACCGGGCTGGGGCGAGTGCTGTCGATGTGGACGGCATAGTCGGCCCGTTCGGCCTGGTAGGCCTTTTGCAACAGGAAGAGAAATTGTTTGCTCTTGCCGCCAATTTTGGCCTGGGCATCGGAACTGAGCGTTTGGAAATCGTTGAAGTAGGCTTTCAGCACCTTGCCCGGCACAAACAACAGCACCTTGCTCACCTTGCCGGTGTCACTCAGGAGCGTGCGCAGTTCCTTGTCCGATTTGGTGGCGCCGATCAGTGGACGGCTGCCCCGTTGCACCACCTGTTGCAGACCATTGCCCAGTACAAAAGTATAGAGTTGCAGGGCGCGCAATTTGCCGAGCGCCAGATCTTGTTCGGGATCAGTGGCCACATCGGCGGCATAGAAGCTTTCCTGCGATTTCCAGAACTCGGCCAGACCATAAACCCGCCAACGGTTGCCGTCAAAGCGGTAGGGTTGCACTTTAAGCGTCGCTAGGGTTTGGGCGGGGGCCAGGTCGTTGCTGCGGAAGCTAACCGTCAAGCGTTGCCCAGCAGCGTCCCATTGCAGGGCGTCATTGGGGGGCGCACCGGGGCTGGGTTGTTGATCCAGATTGAGGGCGCGCGATTCCCACTCATAGGCATAGAGCAGCGTCGGCGAGATGGGGCTGGTGGGCGACCAACGGCTGCTAAAGGTTTGCGTTAAGATGGCCTCTGCCCGGTCGATGCTGCCGCGCGTCATGCTATCGAGCGTTGGATAAGATTGTTCTTCGATGACCAGCAGGTTGTCGATGCCAAAGCGTTCATCAAGCCCAACGTTGCCATTGGTGGTGCGGTTGAAGCGGCGAGCAATCTCGGCGACGGTCATGTCTCGTTGCCCGTTGCTGCTGCGCCCCGCCATAAAGGTGTTGTTCAACCCTTCGGCCAATTCATAGAGCGGCACCGCTTCGCGCGGATCGGCATCGACGGCGGGATCTTCGTAGGCAATCGCCAATTTAACCCCATTGTCCTGGCGCACATCGAGGCCGGTCAAGGTCCAGGTGTCGGGATAGGTGTGGATTGCCAGCGGAATGTTGAGATTTTGCGGGCAACGCTGCACACCGGTGGGGCAGGGCAGATCATTCTGCATCAACACACTCCAGATCATCCGCACCTGATGGGCCTGTGACCAGGACGCGCCGGCCAAATAGGGCATCAAGCCATTAAAGGCCACCCGTCCCCCGCGTGGGGTCTGGCTGGTGGGCAGCGTCTGGTTGCCATTGAGGCGCGCCGGGTCATCAGTGCGTAGAGTGAGCGGTACATAGACCAGCTTGGCAACGCGATCGGCCGCCGCCTCGCGCACGGAGACGCCGTAGATTGCCAGCGCCGTCTGGTCGATCATCGCTTCCCCGTCAAAGGGCAGGACGGGAATGGCACCACAACTGTTGAAAACGAGCAGGTTGGGGTCGCCGCCGACGTTTTCCACGGTGACAATATGGCCACCGAGCGAATGGTCACGCAATTTGGTCTGGGCAAAGTCGCCAATCACCGCACCGTTGGACGAGAGCGTGACCGGCCCCACCAGCCGTTTGCCCGGTTTGTCGCAAGTGCCTTCGCGGAGGTAGAGGAAGCCGGCGGTCGCCCGGTTCTGTTGATCAAGCAGGTTGCCTTGCACGGTCAGCTTGTCGCCCTGCTGGGTGAGGAGCACATTGCCGCTGATGCCGATGCCCAGATCCGTACTCTCCTCGGTAAGCGAAATGGCTGCTTGCGGGGTGGGGGCCAGTGGCAGGTTGTAGGGCGCGCCGGGGATGCGAATCTCCAACATGGGGATCAGGTCAATGTCGTCGGGGCTGTTGTCACGATCTTGGATGTTGCCGGCACTGTCAGCGGGCCAGTCGAGCTTGTTGAGCGCATACCAGAGGTGGTCGGGATTGGTCGGGCGCAGTTGAAATTCGACCATGGCCGCTTTGCCTGGCGTTAGGCCATCGACTGCCAACTGGAAGGGGGTGGTGTCGCTGAAAACGGTGGTCCAGGCGCGGGCCGGCGAGAGATCGACGGGGTCGGGTACGCCGTCGTTGTCGTTGTCGCGGTCAAAGAGGTCAGGGGTGCCGTCGTTATCAGTATCCTGACCGGGGAGCGCCGGGTTGCGCCACTCCTCTTCGTCGCCCAGGCCGTCACCATTGCTGTCCAGTTCCGTGGGATTGGTGTGCCACTGCTTGCCCCCCAGGGTAAAGCCGGCAATCTCCACGTTGTCGGTGATGGTGTCGTTGTCGCTGTCGGGGTTGTTGGCGTCGGTGCCGAGGAGTTCTTCCTCGCGGTCGGTCAGACCGTCGCCGTCACTGTCCAGGGTGGGGTCGGCTTGGGAATTGAAGAGCCAATCTTCCAGTTGACGGGCGCTCTCGGTCTGTGTGGGGTCGCTACCCAGCGCCGCCTCTTCCACATCGCTCAGTTGATCGCCGTCGCTGTTCTGACCACTGTCGGCACGCAATTGGGCCAACACTTCGGACGCAGAGGGGGCGCTACTCATGGCATCGACCCCGCCACTCACCCGTTGCAGCGTTTCGGCGTCCCGTTGTAGTTGCAACTCCCGTTCGTGACGAGCGGCAAAGCGGTGGGCAGCGGTGGCAGCCTGGGCGCTCTGCGCCAATGGCCCGCCGACCATCGCTATGATGCAGAGCAGCGCCAGCGTCCGATAGACCAGTATTGACCGGCGGCAGTGCACGACAAAAAGGGTAAAGCCGCCGCCAACGAGTAACAGGGTGCTGAACCAGAGCATCGGCCACAGGCGGTGGTTGGCGTCGGCGAGGGCGGCCTGCAGAGTCGCTTGCCAGCCAACGGGTTCGGTGCGCACGGCGGGGTCAAAACCAAACGCAACATCCAGTTTAGCGGCTACCCAATGCCCATCCTTGGGCGGGAATTGGAGATTGACCAGTTGACGGAGCGGCAGCCCATCAGCGCTGACCCACAACTCGCCAGTCCCCTGCATCTCGGCAAAGTATTGGGGCAGGTCGAGTTGACTTTCGGCAGTCAACTCGCCACGACGGATCATCTGCGCCCGCATGAGATCGCGGATGTAGGCGGCAAAGGTGGGTCCGTCGATGCGGTAGGTATAGCGGGTGGTGGTGGGTGGCGAGTGGTGGGTGGCGGCTTCCGGTTGGGCAGGATCGACGACAGTTACGTCTTTTGCACCGACCAGGAAGGAGGAAAAGTCACCTTGGGGAATGAGGGCGTCGGTGAAGTTACTGATTTCGCGCCACTCCTCGCCGGGGGCGCGTGCCAGCAAGCGACCGCCCTCGGTTTTGAGTTCCAAACCGCTGGCGCGATCCAGCACATTGCCCCCTTGCGACCAGAGGGTCATCTGGAGGGTCTGGTCGCGCAGATTGGTGGCGCCTTCGATGCGTACTTCCTGGCGCTCGCTGCTCTGACCAATGGCAGCCACACCGGCGACCGGGACGACATCTTGGAGCAAGTTCGCCCGAAATTCATAAGCGCCCGCGGTTTGCACCCGTTGCCAGATCTGGCTGATGGCGCTGGCGGGTTGCGGCTCCTGGCGCGCCCAGGCTATCGCGCCATAGCCAAGCAGCAGGAGAAGCAGCGTACAGCCAAAGACGCCAAGTGCGCGCCGCCGCACGGTCAGGCGCAGCCAGAAAAAGGGTAGGCGGTTGGTCGGCAAGGGTTGAGTAGACATAAGACGTTTCCTCTAATCAATAGGATTCAATAGTAGGTGCGGTATCAGATCATTAAATTTCGATTGAATCGGTTTACGGCGTACCTTCATCAGTGCTGGGCGCATTGACAGTGGTTGGCTCAACCGCAGGCGGGGTTGCTAACGTTGCTAACAGAAACTCGAACATCTGGGGGATCTCGGCAAAATTGATGCGTTCGCCGGTGGCGGTGGACTGGAGCGCAGCGCGCCAGGAATCACCCGGTTGATCCCGCCAGAGCCGGAGCAGATAGGAGTGATAGTTTGGGTTGCTTGCCATACGCACCTCGTTTGGGTTGGATAATGTGAAGGAGCATAGCAAACCGTCGTCAAAAAAACGTCAAAAACACTTGCATTACTTCGTCAAAAAAAGATTACTAACCGTCAAAAGTCTTTTGAAGCACGAACAAAGTTCTGTTATACTTACCAGTAACGATAGTTTGCCAAGAATTACCTTTCCTACTATTTTGCCTATACAGGCTGTGTAACGCTTTACCGGAGAAGTTATTGGATGTCGTTTGCGCTCCAACTATTAGGTTCTGTTCAGGTAACTTGGGACAGAACGCCCCTCAAATTTGCAACGGAACATACACGCGCCCTGTTAGCCTATCTGGCGGTAGAAGCAGATGTCATCCATCGCCGCACAACCATAGCCACTTTACTTTGGCCCGAAGAGAATGAGGCTGCGGCCCGCCATAATCTGCGGCAGGCGTTGTTTTTCCTCAAACAAAGTTTAGCCGTCATACCCCAACGCGATAGTCTGCTCCAGGTCACGGCCACTACGGTACAATGGCGCAGCCGCGATGTGCTGGTTGATCTGCGGGCGTTTCAAGAGCGGTGGCGGCAAAGTCAGGGGCATGACCATGCCCCGTTACAGCCCTGTGCGGCTTGTGTTGAACATTTTACACAAGCGGTTGCACTTTATCAGGGTGAGTTTTTGCAGGGGCTGTTGCTCAAGGAGAATTACCTCTTTGAAGAGTGGACGCTACTGCGGCGCGAACAGACCCATCGCCAGGCGCTGGCAATGTTGAATGCCTTAACTATCTACCATGAACAGATGGGCGCTTATGACCAGATGCAGCACCATGCCGCCCGACAAGTGGCGCTGGAACCCTGGCACGAGGAAGGCCATCGCCAGTTGATGCAGGCGTTGGCCGCACAAGGACAACAGAGCGCGGCCCTGCGCCAGTATGAAAACTGCCGCCGGATCCTCGAACAAGAGCTGGGCACACCGCCCTCCCCGGAAACAATCCGCTTGTATGAAGCGATTCGGGCCGGCAATTTTGACAGGGTAACAGGGTGGCAAGGTAACAAGGGGACAGGTGACAAGGTGAGTGAGTCACCCAGTCACCTTGTCACCCAGTCACCCAGTCACCCAGTCACCTTGTTACCCTGTCACCCCGTTCGGCTGAGATCACGTCGAAGCCTCACCCTGTCACCCCCTCACGACGACACAATCTACCCGCCTTCCTGCCGCCCGTGGTTGGGCGGGACGAACAGGTGGCGCAATTGCGGGCGCTGATCGCCGACCCAACCGAGCGCCTGGTTACCATTGTCGGCATGGGTGGCATGGGGAAGACACGCCTGGCATTGGCGCTGCTCGAAGCATTGGCGGCAGAAGCGCCATTGCCTTTTGTGGATGGTCTCTGGTTTGTGCCTTTGGGGAGTGTGGCGGAGAGTACGCACGATTTGGCGGCAGCATTGGCCGAGGCAACCCTCAACGTCATCGCCACCAACATACCGCAAGGCGAAGCGCCATCGGCCACCCTCTTGCACTATTTGGCGCAACGGCAATTGCTCTTGGTCTTTGATAATCTCGAACACCTTTTGTTACCGGAGCGAACAGCCACGGCGGTCAGTGACTTTCTTTTGGCGTTGTTACAAGCTGCCCCTGCGGTCAAGCTGTTGACCACTTCACGAACGCCTTTACAACTCCACCCGGAAACGGTGATCCGCGTAGAGGGGTTGCCTGTTCCCAGCGCAGGGACAGACCCTCATCGGCAAGGGGGAGCCAATGATGCCGGCCTTCGTCTCTTTGCCTATCACGCCCAACGTGTGCTGCCCACCTTCACTCTCAATACGGAGAATAGCGCGGCGATCAGCGCCCTCTGTCGCCAATTAGGGGGAATGCCATTGGCGATTGAATTAGCGGCTGCCTTAACACCGCACTTCCGCGTCAACGAATTGATGACCGCGATCGACCAAAACCTGGCCCTCTTGCGTTCCAAGCGCCGCGATTTGGATGTACGTCATCGCCATTTTGGAGCGCTGCTCGAATCGACCTGGCGCCAACTGACAAGAGACGAACAGCAAATTCTCGCGCAATCGGCCATCTTTGTGGGGCATTTCAGTCGCGCCGCCGCCCAGGCCGTGACTGGCGCCAGTGTGGCCGATTTAAGCGCGTTGGTGGATAAATCGCTGATCCAGCAACCGGCGGTCGCCGAATATCAACTGCACCCGCTGTTGCGTCAATTTGCCGCCGAGCGGATACGCGAGCAATTTTGTGAATTGCACGGAGCGGTGGCCGAGCAACATAGCCGCTACTATCTGGACTTTGTTGCGCAGCGTTCAGGGCGGATGGCCCACCATGATCTCCAACGGGCAATCGCGGAAATCCAACATGAACTCGACAATGTGCGGCAGGCCTGGGCGTGGACAATGGCAAGCATCCGGCACGGGTTCACGACACCGTTGCGGTTGACCCCGGGCGATCTTTGTCGTCGTCTCGACACCGCGATTCGCCCGTTATGGCAATTTTATGTAATCACCTGTCGCTATACGGAGGGTAATGCGCTCTGGCAAGAAGCGGTAGTCGCGGTGCAAAGCTTGCTGGCGGAAACGGGCGAGCGGGAGGAGCGTTGGCAACAGTTATTGAGCAAGTTACTGGGGTTGCAAGCAATGTTTCTCTGCATTCAAGGAAAACATGCGCAAGCAAGGCCGATCGCAGAAGAAGCCAGGTGTAGGAGTCTGCTTTGGGGCAGTCGTGATGGTGAAATTCTGGGGTTGAATGGGTTGGTGCATGCCCATTATAGCAATGGGCGCTATGCGCAGGCCAAAGCCTATGCCGAAGCAATTTTGGCCTGTGTCCAACAACCAGCCACCAACGGACAGCCGTGGCCCAGTGAAATTGCCACGAGCGCGCACTGTATGATGCACATTTACTTGGGAGACATTGCCAGAATCGCCGATGATTATTCAACAGCCGCCCAGCATTTCACCCAATCTCTCCAACTCTGTCAGTCGCTCGGCAAGGTGATGGGGGCAATGGATGCCCGGATGAATCTCGCGAATCTCGCACGCGGCAAACAAAATTATACGACAGCACGGCTAGCGTATGAAGAAGTCTTAGCCATCGCCTGTCAACTGGGTAATTTGCGCGGCGAAGGATTAGCGCGCTATGAACTAGGGGATGTGCTGCGTGGGTTGGGGGAATATGCCGCATCGCTCACCCAATTCACCCGTGCATTGGCCTTGTTTCGTGAGATCGATGATCCATTGCTAGTGAGCTACGCCACCGGCTCCCTGGCGATTTGTTACACTCTGCTCGGTGACTATGCCACTGCCAAAAACTTTTATGCGCAAGCGCTCCACCAGAGCGAGTCGCTGCTCCTGCCCGATGCCCAATCCGCCGCATGGCTAGCGGCCTCGCTCCTTCATCATTACACCGGCGATCATCAACAAGCATTAGCTTACGCCCAATGCAGCCAACAAAGTGCGCAAGCCCAGCAGAGCCGACAGGGTGAAGCCGTGGCCTTGCTCCATCTAGCGTTCGCCGACGAGGGGTTAGGCTTATGGACAGAGGCGGCAGCCGCTTATGCACAAGCCCGACAGCTCTATCAACGCCTCGACATTCCTCCCGCGCGTATGGAAGCGGAAGCCGGTCTGACGCGCATGGCGTTGGCCCAAGGGGAGCCGGCGACAGCCCTTGCCTGGGTGGAAAAGATTCTCCCCATCCTGGCCGCCCACCCCACCAGCGGACTGTACACACCTTTCCTGATCTATCTCACCTGTTATCAGGCCTTAACAGCGAACGCCGATCCACGGGCAGCGGCGCTCTTGCAACAAGGGGTCACGACCTTGCGTCGCTATGCCAACCAGCTTCCTGATGACACGTTGCGGTGCTCGTTCTTAGAAGACGTCGCCACCCACCGGGCACTTTCTCAAGCGTATTTATCCACGAATCACGACTGAATCTGATCGGGCTACTCGTCAGTATAGTTATAGAATACAGATTGGTTTCTGCCATTTTCTTTGGCACAATACAGCGCCTTATCGGCCAAACTCATCGCTTTTTCAATCGTAATCATTGGTGAGCAGACGACCAAGCCAATACTAGCGGAAAAGCGAATCGAGACACCTTCCTCTTCAATGCTCATTTCTTGAATCCCTTGATGCAGTTTTTCTGCAAAACACCAAGCTTGTTCCTTCGTACTATCCGGTAGTAAAAATGCAAATTCTTCGCCGCCGATACGCGCAGCTAAATCGTTGGGGCAAGAGAATTGATGGACAATTTTGCCAAATATTTCTAAAACGCGGTCCCCTGTTGCGTGTCCATACTTATCGTTAATTTGTTTGAAGTGGTCTAAATCGAGGATCAGGATAGCAAATCGCACCTGGTCATGGACCATAGTGCGGTAGACCTTATCCGCTTTTTCAAGAAACGAGCGCCTATTTAACAACCCTGTCAATGAATCATAAGTGGCCAAGTTACGCATCTCTGCTTCCAACTTATGAATGGAGAAGACCATACTAAATACAAACCAACTAACAG
The DNA here is from genome assembly GCA_026645575.1 of Caldilineaceae bacterium. Next base: position 83,273 of record JAPKMW010000018.1, on the reverse strand, counting down.
GGAAGGCTACACTAAGCGGAATAAATACAGCAATCATGATGGAGACAAACGTTACCCAGTCAGCGTCCAAGAAACCAAAGATATACAGATTTGCTGTTGTTCCAACTACCGACATGACAATTGATATACCAGTAGTGGCAATAATCACTTTGATACGCCCTAAACGGAGGGTAATTTCGCGCATGAATGTAACTAACTGGGGTTCATCAAAGCTAGGCATATGAACTGTCTTTAAAACAAAGCTTGATTTCAGTATAGGTAACGTTCCTTAGTAGTCAAGAGCAACAGAAAATAACCCATTTCCCGTATCTTCTTAATCACTTGGGGCAGCGGCATGAGGGTTGGCGGCGGCGATCGCTACTTTTGAACCTATAATCCTCTTCGCCGCCAACCTCATGCCCATACTCATTGAGGTAATACCATTTCCCTATAAAAAAGTATTGCTATTCGGCGCTCATTGGTACGATAACGTGTCGTTTATAAATTAATGGTGTCACAAATAATAACTTAAGTATATCCAATATAAGATTACAGTTTTGTTACAACAAGTTAACATTTAAGGTTCAACGGGATCACATTCGGTCAGCGTGGTTGGGTTGAGGATGCTGTAACCGGGGGCAGCTAAGCGGTTGGTGATCTACGCAGCACTGCCCATGCGCAACAGAGTTTGGGCTACTTGTGGCTGCGGCTTGGGTACTATGAGAAGACACTGGTCATGGCCGCCCAAAGCGCTGCCTGCGCCCATACCATTGGCGACCGGGAGATCCGTAGCCTGGCGCTACATGGTAAAGCGTGGGCGCATCGTCACTTAGGGCAACTGCCGGCATCCTTCGCTTGCGCCGGCGAAGCCGTTGCCATTGCGCGCGACCTCCATGCGCCATTGACGCTCGCCTACGCCTTAACCCACCTGGCGGAAGCGCAAATGCTGCTGGCAACCACGGCGCAGGAGTGGGCGGAGAGTGCCGGAAATTTCCAAGAGACCCAGACGATCTTTTCGGCGTCGAACAAAACCGTCATGGCCGACGAAAGCGCGATTGGCCTGGCAGAGCTGGCCCGTCGGAGCGCTGATCTGCCTGAAGCCTATCGACTGATTGCAGCGATCCTGCCCGGCCTGCCAACCACCGCGGCCGAAGGCTGGGATGAGCCGGTGCGCGCCTTTGTCGTCTGTGTGCAAATTCTGCGCGCTTGCCACGATCCACGCGCCGAACCTCTCCTTGCCCAGGGGCTACAGTTCCTCGATGTCTTAAGCCAAACAATCGGCGACCCACGCCTGCGCCAGCAATTCATCGAGGCCATCCCGGCCCATCAACAGCTTCGCAGCCTGATCTTAATAACGCCCCACAAACTGCAACTGGCGACCATCACTGTCGTCTTCTTTGTCGAAGCGGTGGATGACGAAAACCGCACCCGCTATGAAACACCTTATCATGATGCCGCCACGGGTGTTATGGTAGAACCAGCGTTGGTCACGACAGTCGAGTAGCCCGACGCGATGGCATCGTGGTTTCAAATGCTAACCGGCGCGCCAACCCGGCGGGCTGTGGCGACGATGGCTTCGTATTGGGTTGTGTGCAAGGGAATGCCCTGTTCCCGCCGTTCGGCTTCCATGTCAAATTCCGGGTCGCCGGCCACCAGCACGCGATCGGCGCCGGGTTCGGGCGGGGTGGCGTGCAGTTCCTGGATCATGGCATCCATCATCGCTTTAAACTCCGCCACCGGGCGGAAGGCGGCAATATCAACCGCCATCGTCCAGCTCATGTTTTCGCCGCCGGCCAGTTGCGCGCTAAAGCCGCCGCCAGAGAGCACCCCGGCCAAAATATCGACCATGACCGCCAGCCCATACCCCTTATGGCCGCCCTGCTCAATGGTGTTGCCCAGCGGGTTTTGTGACCACGCTTCGCTGCGTTGGGCCGGCGGCTCAGTGAGCGGCTCACCTTCGGCATCGACGGCCCAACCCGCTGGAATCGGCACACCCAAACGCCGGGCCAGGCTCAACTTGCCGCTAGCGACGGTGGTGGTCGCCATATCCAGGAGAAAGGGGCGTTCCTTCCCGGCCGGCGCGCCAAAGGCAATCGGATTCGTCCCCAGCCGGGGATGGGCGCCCTGCGCCGGTCGCATCGAACGAGAGGCGTTGGTCACGGCCATACCGAGCATATCCTGGGCCACGGCCATCAACGGGTAGTAGCCGACCATGCCAATGTGGTGGCCGTTGCGCACAGTTGCCATGCCGACACCATGTTGCCGCGCCTTTGCTATCGAGAGTTCCATGGCGCGATGCGCGGCCACAAAACCAAGCCCGTTGCCGCCATCGATCAATGCGGTCGTCGACGATTCGCTCACGATTTCAACCGATTGGGGAATCGTATAGCGACCCTCCTCGATGGCCTGCACATAGCCGGTGACGTTGCCGACGCCGTGGGTGTCTACCCCGCGCAGGCTGGCCGCGGTCAGAATCTCCGCCGTGATCTCGGCATCACGGTCAGGGACCTTGACTGCACGCAGGATAGCTGCGACCTGGCGTTGCAACGGGTTGGCATCCACCCGGATGGCGTCTTGCTCTGGGATGATGAGAAATTTGAGGGCCATGTTGCGCTCCTTTGTGTTGCTGGGCTTTGGGTAAGAGGCTTGCAGCATAATCATACCCCATCCCACTGGTTGCGTACAAGTAACCTTCAATACATCCAAACGCTTACTTGCGATGATCGCCGTAGTACACGCACGTTACGTGCGCAAAAACAGCCATAATTGTGGTATACTGGAGCCAACGATGCAACCCGCAACCGCAAGCGAAGGAATCTCTATGTCATTACAGCTTTATGACACTTATACACGCAGCACGCGCGACTTTGAGGCCCTGCGCCCGCCGCACGTTGGTCTGTACACTTGTGGCCCAACGGTTTACAACTATGCGCACCTGGGCAATCTGCGTACCTATATTTTTGAAGATATTCTGCGCCGGGTACTAGTCTTTAACGGCTATCAGGTCAACCATGTGATGAACATCACCGATGTAGGTCATCTGGTTTCCGATGGCGACACCGGCGAAGACAAGATGGAGACCGGCGCCGCTCGCACCGGCAAAAGCGTCTGGGAGATTGCCGAGTTATATACGCAAGCATTTCAGGCCGACCTGCGCGCCTTGAATATTCTGGAACCCGACATCTGGTGCAAAGCAACCGACCATATTCCAGAGCAGATCGCCTTTATCCAGTGTATTGAGGCGCAAGGTTACACCTATCGCACCGAAGACGGTATCTATTTTGACACGTCAAAGCTGGCGAATTACGGCTATCTGGCGCGGCTGGATATTGAAGGCTTACGGGGCGGGATGCGCGTCGATCTGGGTGAAAAGCGCACCATCACCGACTTTGCCCTCTGGAAATTTAGCCCGACAGAGCAAAAACGGCAGATGGAGTGGGACAGCCCGTGGGGCGTCGGTTTCCCCGGCTGGCATATTGAATGCTCGGCGATGGCAGAAAAATATCTGGGTCCTTACTTTGACATTCACTGTGGCGGCGAGGATCACATTGCCGTGCATCACACCAACGAGATTGCCCAGACCGAAGCGTGTCATGGCACTCGGCTGGCGAATTTCTGGCTGCATGGACACTTCCTACAATTAGGTGAGGCCAAGATGGCGAAGGCAGCCGGCGGTTTTCTGCGGGTGCAGACGCTGATCGACCGCGGCTATGATCCGCTGGTCTACCGCTTCTTCTGCCTGGGCGCCCACTATCAGGCCAAACTCAATTTCACCTGGGAAGGGTTAGATAGCGCCGCCACTGCGCTGCACCGGTTACGCACCGCCGCCGTCGCCTGGGGTGAATCTGGCGCACCGGATGCAGCGTTGTTAGAAAAATTTACTGAGCAGATCAACAGCGATTTGAACATGCCCCGCGCCCTGGCTGTCACCTGGGATTTAGTGAAGAGCGATCTGCCGGCAGCAACCAAGAAGGCGACGCTGCTTCAGTTTGATCGGGTGTTGGGTCTGGGGCTGGCCGACTGGCAACCGACGGCAGAAACGATCCCTGCCGAAATTCTGGCGCTGGCGAACCAACGCCAACAAGCCCGCGCCGAAAAGCGTTGGCAGGACGCCGATGCCTTACGCACTCAGATCAAAGCGGCTGGGTATGAGGTTGAAGATACAGCACAAGGGCCGCGTGTGCGGGCCATCATGCTGTAAGAAAGTTGTCATACCCCCTGTATCCATACGCTTATGCCGAAGCGACAACACTTTGCTTCTTGCCCGTCGCATCCACCACAATCGGCTTGGCATTATGGAGCGTTTTCAAGGCGCGCAATTCCGGTGACAGCCAGGCGGTGATTGCCACCACAAACAAGGTGCCGATCCCGCCGCTGACTACCGAGAAGACCGGGCCAAAATAATGCGCCACCGTACCGGATTCTAACCCGCCCAGTTCATTGGACGCGCCGACAAAGACGCTCGTCACCGCCGAGACACGGCCGCGCATGTGATCGGGCGTCAGCAACAGTTGCGCCGTTTGGCGGATGACCATGCTGACATTGTCAAAGGCGCCGGTCAGGAAGAGCATAGCCAACGCCACCCAGTAAGATTCGGTTAGCCCAAAGATAATGGTGGCGACGCCAAAGCCGGCGACATTCATCAGCAGCGCCCAGCCCGCCCGTTTCATGGGGGGGAGATAGATGAGCAACAGCGCCATACAAAAGGCGCCAACCGCCGGCGCCGCCCGTAGCCAGCCGAAGCCAGTAGCCCCCACTTTGAGAATATCCTCGGCATAGATCGGCAGCAAGTAGACGGCGCCGCCCAGCAAAACGGCAAAGAGATCCAGGGTGATCATGGTAAAGATAATGCGCGCATTCCAGACAAAGTGGATGCCGGCCAGAAAGCCTTGCCACGACGGCGGTTCACCCCGTTTGACATCATCAGCGCCAAAACGGAAGTAGGAGAGCATCCCCAGGAAGAACAACGACGAAGCGGCGGCCAGCACAAAGGCGAATGACGGGTCGGTGACGGCGATGACCAACCCGCCCAACGCCGGCCCAATCACGCCAGTGATCTGCATCATACTGGTGTTCCAAGTGACAGCATTGGCAAAGACAGTGGGCGGCACAATTTGCGGCAATAATGCCACCCGCGCCGGTCGCCCAATGATGACGGCTGTAGCATCTAACGCCAACAGAATGTACATCCAGGTGACAGAGCCTTGCTGGTAGGACAAGACAGCCAGCCCCGCCGAAGTCAGCGTCATGGCCCAGAGGCTCAGGATGACCAGTTTGGGCCGGTTGAAACGGTCGGCCAGGTAGCCGGCAGGCAGGGCCAAGAGCATGGTTGGCAACGCCTGGGCCAACCCGACGAGGCCCAAGGAGAGCGCTTCGCCGGTGCGTTGGTACATCTCCCAGCCAATGGCGATGCTCTGGATACGCGTGCCGACCATCGCCAGAAACCAGCCGATGATATAAATGCGATACTTGGGAATACGAAACGCGGCATAGGGGTCGTGTTTGTCAGCAGGCGGCTGCTGAGACAGGTTAGACATGATGGTTCGCTTTCAGGTGATAGCACGGAAATCAAGGATAGAGATCCTATTTTACCTGTAAAGCGGGAAAGCGACAACAACGCAATGCGCAAAGGGCAGCGCAATCGCGTACTTACACTGCTCCCAGCGAGTCCGTGACTCGCCCTGCCAAGCAAGTCACGGATTCGTACAGAGTGGTGCTACCCAAAAGGTGACATACCTCCAAGCGCAAAGGCAGCAGCCTCGCCCCCTTGAACCAAGGAGACGGGGCTGCCAGGGGTACACTTTGCAACGACCGATTGTACGTTCTACCAACCTTCCGTTCAGGTAGGAGTTACCTGAACCATGCTGCCATCCACTCAGCCCGACGTTTACGGGTTGCCCTGACCCGACAGGAATTTGAGCGTGTAGCTCACGGGTGTATTGTTCGACTGCTTAAATTTCAGCGTCACCGCCGTATGCTGACCAGGGGGAAGAACGCCATTGTCCAAGAAGAGCCGGAGATAGGGTTCACCGTTGCTGGTCATCCCGCTGGCATTGGTCAATTGCACCCCGGCTGGAAGTCCTTGCACAATGACGAGCAAATGGGTGTCCACAACCGATGTACTGTTATTGGTGATCGTCAGTTCATCCTTCTGGCGGCGGCGACTCTGTTCACCATCAACCGCGCTGGCCGCCGCAACCTGCGTTCCCAACTGCGCCGTCACATCGAGGAATTCGAGACCCATATCACGTCGGGAGAGGGCATCATTGTTATCTTGCGGGAAACCACCAGCGGTGCGGCCGTCGATGGCGCCTAACGCGGCCAGGTCTGGCCGGTATTGCGAGTAGATGAAGTCCTGTTCGGTTAGCATGAACGAATCAGCAAAGGTGGGATCGTAGAGACCGTTTTCGATGAAGTCGGTCAGATCGTCCACTTCATCATCGTCCAAGCCCAAACCGCGTTCCGAGCCGGGGCCACGGGGGTAGGAGAAGCGGCTGGTGAAGGTGCTGGCGGTAGCAGCCTCGGCGTCCTGGGGCACACCGGCATTGAAATACTCGACCACATCGCGGACGCTGGTGAACAAGCCGTTGTGGAAGAAGGTGCGACCGTCTTTGAGTTGGCGCAACGTCAGGACACGGAACTCGAAGGCATCTTCGTCTTTGAAGGTGATTTCGCGCCGGCCATCATCACGGAAATTGGGTTGATTGCGTGCGACTTTATTTAGCGCCTGGAGCGGGTGATCGGCCAGGCCAAGGTTGTAGAAGTTCTCTTCCACAAACTGACCAACACCGGCCACGTCGGGGTCGTTGACCTGCTTGTTGAGCATGGGGCCGCTGTGACAGGCATAGCAGCCCGCGCCACCCGCCGTAGCCGACGTAAAGAACAGTTTGGCGCCACGCCGCTGGGCCGGGGTCAACGCATTGTTATCACCGGCCAGGAAGCGATCCCAGGGGGTGTTACGCGTAACGGTGGTGCGCAAGAAACTCGCTGTCGCCCGCAGCACGGTGATGTCGTTAATGAGGAGATTTGGATCGTTGGCAGCGTCAGCCTGCGCCGCCTCCTCAGGAAATGCGTCGCGGAAGAGCTTCTGATAGGTCGGGAAAGTTTGCAGGGTGGCAGCTTGATCCTCCAACATCCGATGGGCGTCAAGCAACAAGAGCGTTAAGTTTTCCCCGGCCGTCGTGTTGAAGGGGTTGAGACCACCAGGCGCTGAATCAGGCTCACCGGCGAAACCACCCAGCAAGAGCCGGTTGTTGAAGGCGAAACCGATGACGCTGGGCGCATTACGCGCCACACTGTCCACGGCGTCGAGACGACCGGTGCGCAGCAACTGACCAGGGTCCGGTAACTTACGACCACGAGCTGGACTACCGACGGCGAATTCGTAGATGTCGGTGAGCGTGGGTAGTTCATCCACCAGCGCGTCACCAGGGAAGAGCGGCGTCTGGCGAATCTGCGGGAGAATTGCCAGGTTAGGTCGGCGGCGGGGAATGAAGTTCCCGGCGGCGTCCGTGTAGCTGCGGCCCTCACCACCGGCGGCGAAGTTGAAGAGCGTGCCGGCCTTCGTCGCCGCCTCGCCCAAGTGGCAGCTACCACAGGAGCCAGTCTGCGCCGTCACAGGAACGCCGCCGAATGCAGGTCGGATTCTGACCATACGCACCGGATCATGGAAGAGCTGTTTACCAAGATAGCGTTTGGCTTCGGTGGTTTTGTAAAGCGGGTCAACCGTGCCATCAGGCAGCAGCGGTGTCGGGATGTCAGCATCGGTCGCCGGCACCATCAACTTATCAAGGCCGCCCACCTGCTGGGCGATAAAGCGGCGCAACTGGGTGGGGCTGGCGCTGCCGGCGGCGTCCACATTCGCCTCCGCGCCGCTGACGCTGCTGCGAATGATGGGCAGGTAAGCGTTCTTTGCCGCGCCATCCTGCTTCGGCTCATCCTGGGCCAGCACAAACGAAACCGAAGACGCAATCAACAACAAACAGCATACAGTTTGAACAAGATACCTCCTGTAATAACGGTCAGTATGACGATGATACATAGAAACTCCCCTTTCTTGATGTGTGGTCATTGGGCTTGATCGCTGTCGATGGCAGCACGTTGAGCGGTCGGACGCCTTAAGCGTATCATTTTGGGGAGGATATTGGCTTGAGTAAACTCTACCCTTACATTGAGTAAATTTACCTATTTACCAGAAAATAGCAACAGTATCACAGCGATCGCCAATAGTTCTTAGGCTTACCAAGTGTTCGCCCAAAGCGTGATAAACTATACACTCTATACGACCTCCTGAAATGTGCGCCCTTCATGTGACAGACCTGTCGTATCCAATTGCCTACGGGCAGCCAGTTTACTTTCTCAAAGGAGAATTATTGAATGAAACTATATGTTGGTAATCTGCCACATGCCGTCACAGATGATGCGTTACGCGAAGCCTTTGCGCCTTATGGCACAGTGAAATCAGCGATGGTCGTGATGGATCAGGAGACGGTACGCTCGCGCGGCTTTGGCTTTGTCGAAATGTCCTTGATGAGCGAGGCGCAAGCTGCTATTCAAGGGTTGAATGGCAAAGAGCTACAAGGACGGACCTTGACCGTTAATGAAGCGCGCCCGCGCGAAAATCGCAATGACCGCTCCGGCGGGCGCGGTGGTCGGAACGATGATCGAGGACGACAGAGTACGCGCCGCTCCTGGTAAGCGAACAAGTTACCATTGAACCCGGGTGTTAAACCCGGGTTTTTCATTTCTGCTTTTGTTCCAGTAAAGGCGCCAGCGTTGGTTGCACCATTGCTATCCACCAAACTCTATATTCCTCGTCGCCCACCGTTATCCCAACAAAGCACCTTTGTGTTGCGCCCGCACCTGTTGACGCAACTGACGCATGGACTAACAGGCAAACTGACGCTGATGGCGGCGCCTGCCGGCTTTGGCAAATCGACGTTGCTCAGTCAGTGGATCGGCGTCATGGAAGAGGCTCAACACACGGCAGCGCAAGGTGCGCCCATGCCCACCTTTTGTTGGCTCACCTTGGAGGAGAACGACAACGACCCCGTCCGGTTTTGGCTTTATTTTCTCGCCGCGCTGCAAGCCAAACACCCTGCGTTAAGCGCCGATACCACCGCTTTACTCCAATCCCCCGACCCACCGCCACTTCAGACGATTCTTACCATCTTCCTCAATGAGCTACATACTTGGGCAACAACAACAATACCGGCCATTACACCGGCGCTTGTCCTCATCTTAGAAGACTATCATGTCATCACGACAACTGCCATTCAACAGAGCCTCACCTTTCTGTTGGATCATTTGCCGCCGACGCTGCACCTGCTGATCAGCACACGGGCCGATCCGCCCTTGCCCCTGGGACGGTTGCGCGCACGCGGTGAACTGACGGAAATCCGGGCTGACGATCTGCGCTTTACAGAGGCGGAAGCGGCGCTCTTCTTAAATGAGCGTATGGGCCTTCAGTTGTCGCCGGCAGAGGTTCACCTGTTGGCGGCCCGCACCGAAGGCTGGATTGTGGGTCTACAACTGGCGGCGCTTTCCATGCAAGGCCAGGGGGACAAAGGGGCGTTCCTCCATTCCTTCTCCGGTGGCCATCGTTATATTCTCAACTATTTGATTGAAGAAGTGCTGAATCAGCAACCAGCAGCGCTCCAGACGTTTCTGTTATACACCTCGATTCTGTCCCGCCTCTCTGCTGCCCTGTGCGACGCTGTCATCGGTGCTGAATCAGCAGTGGGGACAGAGGCGTCGCCTGGGTTCAACAGCCAAGCGCTGCTGGAGCAGATCGCGCAGGCCAACCTGTTTCTCGTCCCCCTCGACGACTTGGGGCAGTGGTATCGCTATCATCAACTCTTTGCCGAAGTGTTACAATATCGCCTCCGGCAAAGGCAACCAGCCCATCTACCCACGTTACATCGGCGCGCCAGCGCCTGGTATGCGCAACAGGGCTACCTTGCCGACGCCATCCACCATGCCCTGTTGGCCGGCGCTTTTGCAGAGGCAGCCGAACTCATCGAGCGGATCTGGCCGGTGTTGTGGGAGCAAGGCGCCACTGCCACCTTGTTCGCTTGGATGCAGGCGCTACCGGCGGATAGCGCAACGCGGTTATGGGGTCAGCCCAGTCTCTATGTTTCGTATGCCTGGGGGCTGGCGTTGACAGGTCAAATGGCCGCAGCAGAAAGTGCGCTGCACCTGGTGGAAGCAACCCTTCAGCAAGCCGCAGGCGAAGCAGGGGTAGCGCGACAGACACTACTGGGCCGTGCGGCGGCGTTGCGCGCCTTGATCGCCGCGCGCCGGGGTCTACCAGCCGCGGCCGCGTCATTGGCGGAACAAGCCCTGACCCTGATCCCGGCGGACGCGCCCACGCGTGGCGATGCCTACTATACGCTTGGCCTGGCCCAGCAACAACAAGGACGTTTAACCGAAGCGTTCCAGGCGTATGAAACGGCGGCCCAGTTGAGTATTGCGGCCAACCACAGTTTCCTTGCCATTGCCGCGCGGTATCACGAAGCGCGCATCTTGATGGCGCAGGGGGCTTTACAGCAAGCCGCCGCCACCTATCGCCAGGTGTTGCGTGTCGCCGCCCAGGCGAAAAAGCAAGTGCCTGTGGTCGGGTTGGCGCATGTCGGGTATGGGGAGCTGCTTTATCAGTGGCATGATCTCCCGGCCGCGGCCCAAGAGGTGGAGACCGGCCTGGCCTTCAGTCCGCGCCGTGATATAACCTATACCGATGGCCCGCTCCACCGCTTTAGCATTCTGGCCCGCATTCGGCAGGCGCTGGGTGATGAGGCCGGCGCGTTGGCGGCTGTCGACTTAGCCAAGGAGACCGCCCAACAAACCGGCATTGCCTTGGATGTCGAGCGGGCGGCCGCGCTGGAAGCCTTGATTCAGCTTCGGCTGGGCAACCAGGTACAGGCGGCGCCATGGGCGGAAGCGTACGCCCAACGCCATCCAGCCGCCGAACAGATCACCTATCTTCATGAATTCGAGATGTTGGTGTTTGTGCGGATCTTGCTCGCCCAGGAGCGTACCAGCGAAGCGTTGGCGCGCTTGACAACATGGACGCCAACGGTCGAAGCTGCCCAGCGCCAGGGCAGTGTGATCGAGCTATACGCTTTGCAAACACTGGCTTTGCGCCTGGCCGGTCAAGTTGAGCAAGCCAGAGACGCCTTGGCCCATGCCTTGACGCTGGCTGTGCCTGAAGGGTATATACGCCTGTTTGTTGATGAAGGCGAGCCGATGCGTTTGGCGCTTTTAGATTTTAGCGTTAGCCTTGCCACTCAGCCCGACAGCTTACAACCCGACCTGCTTTTGTATGGTAACAAACTGCTCAAGACCTTTACCGCCCCCCTATCACTTACTGACGAACCCACTGGCACAGTTACCACGGAAATCCAATACCCAATCGCCAATCGCCAATCTGTTCTTGAACCACTCACCGACCGTGAGTTCGAGGTTCTGCGACTGGTGGCGGCGGGTCTCTCCAATGCCGCCATCGCGGAACAGCTAGTCGTCTCGGTCGGCACCGTCAAGACCCACCTCAAACACATTTTTGGCAAGTTCGACGTCGAGAGTCGTACCCAGGCCGTGGCGCAGGCGCGTGCATTGGGATTGTTCTAAAGCGGTTATTTGTCCCCCTTTGGAGGGAGAGCGCCAACCCACAATTGGCAAAGCTTTGTGTAAATCCCTCTAAAGGGAGATGACACGCAACTGATAACCACGTATACTTTGTAACAGGCAATCACCCTCAATCTTTGATTTGTCAAAAGGCGACCGGATCCTGCGCTTGGCGCTCCTGTCGTTTTATTGCCTCCTGTAAACGAGCGCGATCCGCCAAACTGCCTACGTCTGTCTATCGATGTCCAAGCATCATAGCTTATCCATAGAAGTTTGGTGGCCGAGTTGCCGTAAAGCCACAAGGCTAGTACACAACGGCGTAAATAGACCAATAGTAGGTGCAGTTTGTAGCCGCACGAGTTGGCAAACCTGCGGCTTGTAGCCGCACGAGCTGGCAAACCTGCGGCTACAAGCCGCACCTACGAGCTATTGGCTTATTTAGGCCGCTATGTACTAGCAATCAAGAGAAAATCATGAAGGAGGAAATCATGAGTAAAAGTCAAGACAAGAAAAAGAACGACAAGAAAAAGCCGGCCAAGACGATGAAAGAAAAGAAACTCGCCAAAAAAGAGAAAAAGGCGAGCAAGGATAGCACCGGCGTAATCGGCGCCGGCACATCCAAAGCGATGTAGCCCAGTGGACTGCGCAGGCTCGAACAAACTCTTCCGTGATGCACGCAGTTGTACTGGCGCTTTGGAAAGGCTGTATTGGCATGTTTAATCGAATCTTAGTACCGCTGGATGGTTCGGCGTTAGCCACGGGCGTCCTACCCCATGTGGTGGCTCTGGCGCAAGCGCTAGGGTCGAATCTGACCCTCTTGCGGATGTTAGAAGGGCAGGCTGGGCCTGGGGGTGCGGTCAATCCAATCGAGTGGCAGTTGGGCAAAGCAGAGGCGCGCGCGTATCTCAACACCCTCGCCGCGCAGATGGACGAGCAGATGGATCGTCCACCGCATCTGCAACTGTTGGATGGCTCCGCCGCCCAGGGCATTATTGACTATGTACAGAGCGGGGAGTTTGACTTGGTGGCGCTGAGTAGCCATGGTCATGGGGGCGTGAACGGTTGGCATGTCAGCAGCGTGGTGCAAAAGGTGATGGAGCGCGCCCGCAAGTCGATCCTGTTGGTGCGCGCCCACCAGTCGGCGCCAGCCTATGCGGAGCAGAATTGGGGCGCCTTCCAATATCGACGCATTCTAGTGCCATTAGACGGCTCCAAGCGCGCTGAATTTGTTCTGCCGCTGGTGACAGCTTTAGCCCATTACTATGAAGCGGAACTCTTGCTTGTCCATGTGCTGACCAAGCCGGAGATGATGGTGCAGATGCCGTTGACCCCTGCCGACAGCACCTTAGTAGAGCAGATGATGGAACGCAATCGCGCCCATGCTATCCAATACTTTACGGCGTTGCAGTCACGCTTGTCGGTGGATTGGCAGTTACGCGTGGAAACAAGCGCCAATGTGACCACAACACTGCACAATCTAGTCGAACAAACCGCCACCGATTTAGTGGTTGTCAACGCCCATGGCCACTCTTGTCAATCGGAGCGCCCCTATGGCAACGTCGCCGCCAGCTTTCTGGCCTATGGCACAACGCCCCTTTTGCTCGTTCAAGATCTGCTGCCCCACGAAATTTTGTTTAGTCAGGCGGAACGCATGGTCGCCAGGGGCGGCCATCGACCCCAGGAGAATCACGGTGTTTTGCAGCTAACTGCATAGAGGGTTAGCGTTACGACAGGAAAGCAAGCAATGGTAGCAAAAACAAAACAGAAGCCATTCACGACAGCCGAAGGGAGGATCATTGGTGACAAATTGGGGATCGATTGGACTCTATTCGATCTTAAAGAATTTTGTCTGGGTCTGAATACAGAACGCACGCTGGGGATATACAACCCGGTGACCAATTTTGCCAGCAATGATCCGATCTTAATCGGCAAAATTGTACGCACGCATCTGACCAAAACACCCGACTACTACACCCAGTGGGCAGCGCACGAGAAAGAGACCGCGCTTGCCCGGCAGAACAAAAAAGGAGCAACCGATGCCCAAGAAATTCACCCACCCGAAAAAGCTTGAACAGCCCTTCGCCAAGGAGAAGCTGATCGCCAAACAAAGTTCCCCGGTAAAAAGTCCTGTCCACCCCTTCGAAGTTGGCAAGCTCTATCAAAATCGTGAAGGCGACTATCATGTGATCAGCATTAATACACCCAATATGGTCATTCGGTATCGCGATGGCCGCCAGATCGAGTCATCGATTGCCTTGCAAGCGCGCATTTGGGAAAACATTCAAGAAAACGACGACAATGACCTTACAGTTGATTTCCTATAAGCAAGGACAAAGCGATGAAAAGTGAAAAAGTAAGCTTATATTTTAAAGAGGGCGCCAGCGACAAGGTCTATCTTGCTTCCCTCGACGAAGTAGACAACAACCGCTTTGTGATCAACTTTGCCTATGGTCGCCGGGGCGCCACCTTGACGACAGGAACGAAAACGAAAGCGCCCGTCGGTTATGAGGCGGCGAAGAACATTTATGACAAACTGGTAAAAAACAAAATCGCCGCCGGCTACCTTCCTGGCGCCGCCGGCCCGGAATATGCCCATACCGATGCCGATAGGCAAGCGACGGGCATCCAGTGCCAATTATTAAATTTTATCGAAGAAGCGCAGGTCGCGCCATTGCTGCAGGACACGGTGTGGTGGGCGCAGGAGAAATATGACGGCAAGCGGATGCTGCTCCACAAAGTGGAGCCAACGGCAGAGCTAACAGCAAACACAGTCACCGCCATCAACCGCAGCGGTCTCTCCATTGGGGCGCCGGACATCATTCTGACCGATGCTGGTCGCATTGACCAATCCTATCTCATCGACGGCGAGGTAGTGGGGGAGAGTTACTTTGCCTTTGATCTGCTGGAACTTGGCGACATGGATCTACGTGACGCCCCCTATAGCCAACGCTTGGCCTATCTAGCGCAGTTGGGATTGCAGAATAGCCTGGTGGTTGGCGCGACGGCAAGAACCACCGCGGAAAAGGAGCAACTCTTTGCCGCGCTACAAAGCACCGGAACTGAGGGCATTGTCTTCAAACAACACAACGCCCCCTATACCGCGGGGCGGCCCAACAGCGGCGGCGCCCAAGTGAAATTCAAGTTCTATGCCACGGCTTCGGTCATCGTCACGAAGATCAATGAAGCGCGCAGTGTGGCCGTGGCGGTGCTAGACGGGGAAACGCCAGTCGGCGTGGGCAATGTCACCATCCCGCCCAACAAAGCGGTGCCGGCGGTAAATGCCATTGTGGAGGTGCGCTACCTCTACGCCTATAAGGATGGCAGTCTTTATCAGCCCACGTACATTGGTATACGCGATGACCTGCAGGTTACCGATTGTTCCAACACACAGTTGAAATATAAAAGGGAAACAGAGTAATAAGGAGGTGTCAAGCCATGACAAGTAAAATCTTTATCCTTACTGAAAGTATTGATGAAGGCATTACACGGATGTGGCACTTTCAGGTAGTTAACAAGGTTGAAATGGCAAAACTGATTATCGCTCAACTAGCTCATTATGACGAAACAGGAATGTTTCAGGGAATAAGTTGGCAATCAGGATTACACCGCTGGCGCGCGAGTACACAACTCACCCCTGCAACATTACTGAAGGCGATAGATCATTCTTCCATTGATGGTGATAGCGAATCGCGTTTTCAAATTCATGCCATTACTCTATCACAAAATGGTGAGGTAGCTGACGATGTAACTTGGACAGGTGAAACAGAATTACCCTCTTAACAGTGCGTAACTGGTCTTTCAGATAAACTATGCAATAATGAACAAACAATAATTACCTCCGGCCAAATTCACTGTTGCTGCGGGGCGAGGATGGCCAATTGCAACCGCATTACACCTTACCGAGGGGATACGGATGGGCGAGACAACGATCGACCGGTTTGGCGTGGTTGGCATTGGCGCGTCGGCAGGCGGTCTACAGGCTTTGCAGCACTTTTTTGAGGTGATGCCCGCGACCAGCGGGTTGGCGTTTGTCATCGTGATGCACCTGGCGGCGGAACACGAGAGCCACCTGACCGAATTGATCCAGCCCTACACCATTATGCCTGTACGGCAAGTGCAGGAGGCGATCAAAATTGAGCGCAATCATGTCTATGTAATTCCGCCCAACCGCAATCTCTCCACCATCGATTCGCACCTGCGCCTTTCGTCCTTGGAGGAAGCGCGGCGTGATCGTGCGCCCATCGACCACTTCTTCCGCACCTTGGCCGATACCCATAGCGAACATGCCATTGGCATCGTTCTCTCTGGCACCGGTTCCGATGGCACGATCGGCTTGCAGCGCATCAGAGAGGCCGGAGGCTTGACCCTTGTGCAGGAGCCGACGGAAGCCGCCTATGATGGCATGCCGCGCAGCGCCGTTGCCGGCGGGCAGGTTGACCTGGTCTTGCCGATCCACGCCATGCCGGCCCGCTTACTCGACTATGCCACCCATGCCCCCGCGGTGGCTGCATCGGATGAGGACGCCGCCACCGAGCAAACGGCCTTGCGCCAAATCCTCACGCTCGTGCGCCGAGGGGCACTGGTATATTCTGCGCATCTTTCCCTACCGCACTGTTGCCAACGTGGTTGAGGGGATCGTCATTACCTTTGTCGATATCAGCGTGCTACGGCGCACCGAAGAGGAATTGCAGCGACGCGTGCAACTCAATGAGACGTTGGAGCAACGGGTCGCCGAGCGTTCGACCGCCCTCACCCGTAGCAACCAGGATTTAGACAAGTTTGCTTATGTCGCCTCGCACGACTTGCGCGCACCCTTACGCGCCATCGACAATCTGGCAAGCTGGATCGCCGAGGATGCGGTCGGGATGCTGCCGGAACCATCGAAAGTACATTTAGATAAATTGCGCGGGCGTATCAAACGCATGGAGAAGCTGCTTGACGATTTACTGGCCTATTCGCGGATCAACCGGCTGGGCTATCCCACCGAAGTGGTGGACACCGCCAATCTCATCCGTGACATTGTGGCGCTCCTAGATCCACCGCCGGGCTTCGTCTTCACCCTGGGTGAAAAGATGCCCGTCTTGACAACGCTGCGGGTACCCTTGGAAACAGTCCTGCGGAATCTGATCAGTAACGCGATTAAGCATCATGATCGCCCGACCGGGGAAGTGCGCGTGACGCTACATGACCTGGGGGACTTTGTTGAATTTACCACCGCCGATGATGGTCCGGGCATTGCCGAGCAATATCAGACGCGCATCTTTGAGATCTTCCAGACCTTAAAACCACGCAATCAAGTTGAGGGCAGTGGCATCGGCTTGGCGATTGTCAAGAAAATTGTGGAAAGTCAGGGCGGCGCCATTACCGTCGGGTCGGGCGAAGGTCGTGGCGCGTGCTTTCGCTTCACCTGGCCCAAGCAGGTCAGCGCAGCATAGCGTTTATAGCGATTGATTTGCTATAGGAGACACGAGACAGAAGCTCGTTGCACCTCTTGTCACCTTGTCACCTTGTCTCCCTTTGGGGAGAGTAGCCAACCCACATCCGCTAACTTGCAGCCCAACACAATCCCTCTTTAGGGAGACGACACGCAGCTTATTTCCTCGTATACTATGACAAGTAACCATAGCTGCCACGATCGTAAGATCTAAGAAGCGATAAGGACAATCATGAATATGAAAATCGGCGACAAAGTTCGCGCCACGTTTCCCTATGCCGGCGTCCCCGCGTGTAGTGGGAAAATTATCAAGACACTCCTGTTGGGTCGTAACATGACCCAATTTCTGGTCAGTTTTGAAATCCGGCCCCGCGTCTACAAACGCTTTTATTTAACCGAGCGCGAACTCACCCTATGTCCGACGCTAGAACCGCAACCAGTATAAGCCTGTGCAGCCAGTATACACTCATGACGCAACCATCCAAAATGTCGGTTTCCCCACAGCTTTATCAGATTCGCATTCACGAGGATCTGGATGATGAGTTGGTGGACTGGTTTAGTCCCTTAGCGGTCGATCATACCCCGGACGGGATGACAACGCTGACCGTACCTGTACGTGACCAGGCTGAACTGCATGGCCTACTGATCAAAATTCGTGATTTAAATTTAACCCTCATCGCAATTACTCATGTATGATTTCAAAGGAGCAGAACTATGGAACAGAATCAAGCCGGCTTTGCCGCCGAAAAACGCGCCGACAATGATAACCGCAAGTCGCAAAACAGCGCCAGCACCACCCAAATGGCCCCGGTTCAACCCAAACGGGAAACTTTTGGAGAACGCTGGAATGCCATCCAACTGTCGAAAACAGCCATCTTTTGGCTTGGGCTGGTCGTGATCGCCGGCACCATGCTGGTTGGCTTCACCTGGGGCGGCTGGGTGACCGGCAGCACCGCCCAACGCACGGCAACGACGATGGCCAACGATGCCGTCGTGCAGCGCCTGAGCGCCATCTGTGTTGCCCAATTCCAGCAAGATCCGGCGAAAGCCGAGAAGCTCACGGCCTTAAAAGCGGTTAGCAGCTACCAACGGGGCGCCTATGTCAAGGAGCAGGGCTGGGCGATGATGCCCGGCGAAGAGGAAGTGGATAACAAGGTGGCAAATGAATGCGCCAAAGCCCTGGCCGCACTTACCTAAATCAAGGATCGAGTGTACAATGAACGCAGATCTGTCAGCTCTTGAGAGAGCCGACAGATCTGGCGGTGTGTAAAGCCTGGTAGAAAAAGGGGAGAAGAGCGCCAATGAAAGAGTTAAAGCCCAAAGAGCGTCATGAGCAACTGTTGGCAAAGGCGGATAAAGAAATGATTACGCAACATTTAACCAATGGTGAAGACGAAGCGATTACAAAAATTGCGGTGGTTCTGGCGCGCCAGTGTAGCCTCTTTATCCATTTTCTACGCCTGTGGCAAATGCGTGTGGCCGATCTCGACCCGCAAATCGGCACGGAACGCTATATGCAGCACATCTATGTCAATCGCAACGCCTTGTACAAGAAGCTCTTCAAACTTAAAGCCGATCCCGCTTGAGTTGTTGCGGTTCGCGTGATTAATGGCGGTTTTCCAGCAAAAGCAAAGAACTCTGCGGTAATTTCGGCGCGGGGTCAGTCGGCTTTACGCCAAACGTGTAGGCTGGGTTTGATTTGCTTTTGCTGGAAAAGCAGCACTTCGCCTTTTTGATCGCTATTCAATCTGTTCCAGCAACCGCGCATAAACTAACAACTTTTCCCACTTGTCAATCAAATCGCCACACCCAAGGTTGAGCCAAACGGTAATCACACACCGGCTTCATTGCTGGGGGCGGACACTTCCTTTGTACTACTTTTCCTGCTGACGTGTATTATCAAGTTGTCATGCTTCGGCCCCCTTGGCCTCCATCTGGCGGCGTTCGGCTAGGTCTTTGGAAGCGCCCGGATTAACTGTTGGTTGCCAACAAGCGGAGAACACGTCCACTCATCGGGCCAACCGGCAGCGGCAGCAACTGTGTTATTAGCGCATTTTTGGTTTCCGGGGCGCGCTCCACCAAGACGGTGATGAGGTCGCATAGACGGCCATCGTCAGCATGGGCACCTTTAGCCACCTCCGTTCGCAAGCATTCAATCATACGTAGAGGGTGTCAACCGTTTCGTCAAGTTTTTCCGGGCTAACCAGCCCGAAAAGTTCAAATTCATCTTTCAGCCGTGTGCGTTTGGCATCGTCGCTAAACGACCGGTAGGCAAGATACGAGATAGGATAAATGCCGACCAACCCCAGAAAAACAAAGATGCTCGCCCAACCAGACATTGTGGCAAAAAGAGCCAAAAGAAAGGTTGGGCGAAAGAAGTAATAAGCGATGATATAGGCAATAACCCCCAAGCCCAATATAACTCTGGCATAAAGCCGTTGCTGTGGCAAGGAATTTCGCAGCGCGATCAGTTCATCAAGTGAAATGTTATTGCTCGCGCCAAAACCACCATTGGCCGTTGGCTTTGCGTTAGTGCCACTGGACGCGTTGGGTTGTTTGGCATGCCGACCGAAAAGTTGCTGAAGAAAGGTCCACACGTTCGCCATAGGGGTATCTCCGTTGAACATGCAACGCTAGCTGGGAGAGCATCGCATTCGTATAATGGGTTTGCAGCAACTAGTATAGTAGCTTTCGGTCTTCTTGTCAATAGCCTTTGAATATGAGATATACTAGCAAGATTAAATTTTAACTTGCCCTAAAGCTTGGCAAAGGCCCGTGCTATCGCCTGAATCGTCGCACCGATCTCATCCGCCCCATGCGCCAGGGAGAGAAAGCCGGCTTCAAACTGCGAGGGCGCCACATAGACCCCCTCTTCCAACATGGCCTGGAAGAAGGTGGCAAAGCGCTTGGTATCGGCCACCTTGGCCGTATTCCAGTCGGTGACCGGGCCTTTGGTAAAGAAGAAGCCAAACATTGTCCCCACCCGGCTACAGGTCAGGTCGATCTTAAACTCTTCCGCCGCCAGGGTCAACCCTTCCATCAGCTTGGCGCCGGCCAGTTCCATCTGTTCCCAGGCGCCCGGCTGTTGGATGGTCTTCAACGTTTCAATCCCCGCCGTCATCGCCAGCGGGTTGCCAGAGAGGGTGCCGGCCTGGTACATTGGCCCCAAGGGGGCGACCTGTTGCATGATGTCGCGCCGGCCCCCATACGCACCCACCGGCAGCCCACCGCCAATCACCTTACCCAATGCCGTGAGATCCGGCTTGATGTTGTAGAGCGCCTGCGCCCCGCCGAGATGAACCCGGAAGCCGGTCATCACTTCGTCGAAGATGAGCAACGCGCCATCGGCGGCTGTCACCGTGCGTAGCCCTTCGAGGAAACCTGGCACAGGTGGCACAAGGCCCATATTCCCAGCCACCGGCTCGACAATCACGGCAGCAATCTGCCCGCGGAACTCTTCAAACATGCGCTCGACGGCGCTTAGGTCATTAAAGGGCGCGACCAGTGTATCCGCCGTGGTCGCCTGCGGGACACCGGGCGAATCGGGCAAACCCAAGGTCGCGACGCCGGAGCCGGCTTGCACCAGCAACATATCGGCGTGACCGTGGTAGTTGCCCTGAAACTTGATGATCTTGCTGCGCCCAGTAAAGGCGCGCGCCAGCCGCAAAACGCTCATGGTCGCCTCGGTGCCGGAGTTGACAAAGCGCAGCATCTCAATGTTGGGCATCAACTCGGTAACAAGGGTCGCCAGTTCCACCTCTTGGGGACAGGGGGCGCCGTAACTCGTCCCCCGCGCCGCCGCATCTTGAATGGCTGAAACAACCCGGTAATGGGCATGGCCCAGAATCAATGGCCCCCAGGAAAGGACATAGTCGATGTAGCGGTTGCCGTCCACATCCACGAGATAGGCGCCTTCCCCCCGCTCGAAAAAGAGGGGCTGCCCCCCCACGGCCCGAAAGGCGCGCACCGGCGAATTGACGCCGCCAGGCAGTAGGCGTTGCGCTTCGGCAAATAAGGCTTTGGAACGATCGATGGTGAGCATAAAAGTCTCCTCTACTGAGATAAAGAGATTGAGAGATAAAGAGATTAAGAGATTGTGTCGTAACCAACAGAACAATCTCTTAATCTCTTTATCCCTTTATCTCTTTCAAATACTGAATTGCCGCCTGCGCCGCATCTTCGCCTTCACGAATGCAATCGGGAATACCCACGCCCCGGTAGGCGGCGCCGGCCAGGAAGAGGCCAGGGTGGTTGGGCAGGCGGGTAGCAATCTGGGCTAGCCGATCCAGATGGCCGAGAATATACTGCGGCATACTGAGCGGCCAGCGGTAGATGCGGTGAAAGGTAGGGGGGACTGTCAAGTCCAGCGTTTCGGCAACTTCTTGTTGCGCCAACGCCAGGAGTTCGGCATCGCTCTCCTGGGTCACATCCCGCTGACCGTAATGCCCCAGATAGACGCGCACGAGCAAGCCATCCGCGGGCGCACGACCATGCCACTTATTGGAACTGATGGTACAGGCCAACACATCGCTGTTGGCAATGCGCGGGATGACATACCCATAGCCTTCGGGGGGCCGGGTGATTCCGCCTTGATAAGCCAGGGTGACAATGGCCGAGGAGGCATAGGGGATGGCAGCATGGGCCGTCGCCAGTGCTGAATCAAGCGGCTCCAGCAACCGCGCGGTGACAAACGCCGGTGTTGCCAGAATCAAGGCATCGGCAGCCAGAACCGCATCATTGTCCAGCGTTATGTTGTATTGGCCGCGGTTATAGTTGATCGCCGCCACAGTGCGCCCCGTAACAAGCGCGTCTGTCGGCAGTTGCTGTAGAATCGCGTTGACCAAGGTCGCCATCCCACCGCGCAAGGAAACAAAGGGCGGATACGTTTGAGCAGTTGCCGCCGGCTCTGGTGTGGCGGTCAGCCCCTTGAGCAGGCTGCCATGTTTCAATTCGACTTGGCGCAACTGCGGAAAGGTCGCGGCCAGGCTGAGTTGATCGCCATCACCGGCGTAGATGCCGCTCATGAGCGGCTCGACCAGCTTTTCATAGACTTCGCGCCCCAGCCGCCGTGACACAAACGACGCCACCGATTCATCGTCATTGTCGGCGTTTTTGGGGCGGGGTGGCAGTGTCATCTCTTGGGCCAGCCGTTCTTTGCCAGCGGGTGAAATGAGCGGGTTGTTGGCCAACGCATCTAGATTGGTCGGGATCATGCCGCTTAAGCCAGAAGGCAACGGATAGAGCGCGCCCTCTGACTTGACAAAGGTCTTGGCGTGGCGCGGGTCGCGGCCATAGAGTTGATCGGCAATGCCCAACTCTTCACAAAGGCCCACGCCACGGGGTTTGCGCGCCAGAAAGCTATCCGGTGCGCCTTCAATGACAAAGTCGTTGAGCGCATCGGTTAAAATTTTGCCGCCCAGCCGATCCTCCCGTTCGATCAAGGTCAATTTGATCGCAGGGTCGAGTTTGTACAACCGATAGGCCGCGGCCAGCCCGCTCATGCCGCCGCCGACAATCACCACATGGCTCATGCCGGCGCTCCTTCCCTTACCGCATTGGCCGGCGATTTTTCACTTGCCGGCTTGGCCGGCGATTTTTCACTTGCCGGCTTGGCCGGCGATTTTTCACTTGCCGGCAACCATTGCGCCGCCCGTGCCTCAATCGTTTCGGCCAGGGTCTCAATAAAGAGCGGATCGGTATTCAAGGCTGGTGGTCGTTCCAGGCGCAGGCCATGTTCGCGCGCCGCCGCCTGGGCTTCAATGTCAATGTCAAAGAGGATTTCCACATGATCAGAGACAAAGCCAATCGGAATGCTGACCAAATTTTTGATGCCCCGTTCCGCCAGTTCGGGGATGTACTCTTCCAGTTGCGGCCCCAACCACGGCTCCGGGCTGCGACCAGCCGATTGGTAACTCCATGACCACTGCTCGTTAGACAACCCGGCGCGAGTCGCCACCAGTTGCGCCGTTTCGCGCAGTTGACGGTCGTATGGATCACCCATTTTTAGAATGCGGGAAGGCAGGCTGTGTGCGCTGAAGATCACATGAACATTCTCCCGCTCACTAGTCGGCCAGCGCTGCACCCCCTCCTGCACCCGGTTCGCCAACGCTTCGATATACTTGGGTGCATCGTGATAGCTATTGATGTGTTCAAAGGTGATCTGGCCGCGGTACATCTCCAGTCCATCGGCGATCTTTTCCTGATACTTGGCAATGCTCAACTTGCTATAGTGCGGCGCCAGCACCAGGGTAACGGCGTGGGTAATGCCGTCTTCAATCATCTGGCCGACCACCTCTTCGATCCAGGGCGCCCAGTGGCGCATCCCCAGATAACAACGGAAGTAGCGCGGGTCGAACTTGGCCGCCACAGCCTCCATCTGCTGTTGGGTAAAGGCCAGCAAGGGCGACTTGCCGCCGATCTGACGATAGTTATTGGTGATCTCTTCCAACACGGCGGGTGTCGTGGGGCGACCACTGCGAATGTCCGCCAGATAGCCGGGAATTTCCTCTAACGAGTTGGGTCCGCCATAGGCCATAAGCAGGACGCCGATTGGATAGGTAATTGTTTGAGTCATGCGTTAATGTCTCCGGCCAAGGCTTCCACCCACTCTAATGCCTCAACTTCCCGTTCTTGATCCTGCCCCATTTCCCGGTATCGTGCTGCTAGAGATGTCTTCTCATGCACATATTCCACCAGCCGCTGCACATTCTCCACCGGCGTCTCCGGCAGAATGCCGTGGCCCAGGTTGAAGATATGACCAGGCCGGCCACCGGCGCGGGTCAGTACATCATCAATCCGATATTGCAACTCACGCCACGGGGCCATCAGTGCAATCGGGTCCAGGTTGCCCTGGATCGGCTTCGCATGGCCGATCTGCTGCCAACACCAGTCGAGCGGCATGTGCCAGTCCACGCCGATCACATCGCCGCCACAGGCCACCACATCGGGCAAATAGCTGCTGGTGCCGGTGCTAAAGTTGATAATCGGCACATCGGTGCCCCGTTTGACGGCCTCAAAAAGCGCTTTGTTATAGGGCTGGACATAGCGGATATAATCTTGCTGGCTCAATGCCTGACCAGCCCACGAATCGAAGATTTGCAGCACAGCCGCGCCGGCTTTGGCCTGTTTGATTAGGTAATCAGCTTGCACCGTCACCAGTTTGGTCATCAAGCGCTTCCAGGCCGCCGGTTCGCGGTACATGAGCGCCTTGGTTTTGGCAAAGGTCTTGCTGCCGCCCCCCTCCACCGCATAGCTGGCCAGGGTGAAGGGCGCGCCGGCAAAGCCGATCAACGGCACGCCTCGCGGTGTCAGTTCTCCGGCGACGATCGCAATTGCCGCCAGCGTTGGTCCCATGGACTCTTCCGCCGGTGGTGTTGCCAACAGATCAATGTCATACGGTCGGGTCAGCGGGTTGTCGATGGCCGGCCCCTCCCCTTTGACGAACTCCAAATGCAAGCCCATGCCAATTAACACCGGCAGAATATCCGAAAAGATAATGGCAGCATCAAAGCCAAAGCTGTCGATGGGTTGGAGCGTCACCTGCGCCGCCAGTTCCGGCGTGCGGATCACCTCCAGCATCGTATGTTGAGCGCGCACAGCCCGGTATTCAGCCATATAGCGCCCCGCCTGGCGCATCAGCCAAACGGGCGTATAGTCGGTCTTTAGTCCGCGGCAAGCCCGTAGAAAGGGCGATGTGGGTTCTTGTTCGATAGTCATCTCTTACTCAGTTCTGTAGCTTAGGTAACACGGATAGGGAGGAACACAGATATTTTTACAATCCTATCCGTGTTCCTCCCTATCCGTGTTAACCAAGTTAATCTTTGACGACGGACTGCCAGATCACCTTGCCGATAAAAAACGGTCCTAATCGCTCTAGATGAAGCGAGGTCTGCTTGGTCTTGCGCATACGCTGGACGATGCTCGACAGCGGGTGCAGTTCCGGCCCTAGCAGGGCGACCACAAAGTCGTTGTCATGTTTGTCCAGCCCGTGACAGGCCAGGCGAATGTCATAGCCCAACCCGACGCGACCAAAGGCGCGCCCAATGCCGCCATGCTCCATCAAGATAACATTCTGTTCCTGAGGCGAAAGCTGTTCAAAGGAACCGGCGCGGCGCAAGGGATACCAGATCACCCACGGCAACGTCGGATCCACCACACGGCTGCGTGGGCGACCAATCAGCGTTTCGTAGAGATCGGATTCGTAGCCAATGGCGTAGGTGCGGCCCAACATGGTGTGTTCCGGCTTGGGCGTCAACTCGTTAAAGGGCGGCTGGTTGTAAAAGGTGCGCATGTCGGTCAGGAAATAGTCGGGCGACTCGCTAAAGGTCACCAGGCCGACGCCCTGCGGATCGTTGACATCGGCGTAAAGCGCGCCTTGCACTCGCGCTGTCTCCAGCGCATCGACCAACCGGCGACTGTCGCGACAACCGCCAAAGGCCATAAATTGCATGTAGAGGCGACGATCCAACGAAATGGTTTCGCCGGTTGCGCTACGCCCTTTTTCGCTGACATCCACCTCTTCCAGTGGATTGGCGGCAGGACGTTCTGCCATTGTTGATAAGGAATTTGGTCTTGTCATAAGTATCTCTGTAATTAGATATTGGGTATTGGATATTGGGCTTTAGGCGATGGCGTAGCACCTCAGGTGTGCGAAATCGCGCAGTACCCAATATCTAATATCAATTAACGACTGTCTTCGCGCAACCAGGTGGCGGCGTCTTTGGCGTGATAGGTGATGATGAGATCGGCGCCGGCACGTTTGATGCCAGTGAGCTTTTCGAGAACGACTTTGCGTTCATCCAGCCAGCCGTTGGCCGCAGCCGCTTTGATCATGGCGTATTCGCCACTGACGTTGTAGGCGACCAGGGGTAACTCTGGGAATTGGCTGCGCAGGCGATAGATCACATCCAGATAGGCCAGTGCCGGTTTGACCATGAGGAAGTCGGCGCCCTCTTGTACGTCGAGGGCGGCTTCGCGTAAGGCTTCGCGAGCGTTGGCCGGGTCCATCTGATGGGTTTTGCGGTCGCCAAACTTGGGCGCGCCGGCAGCGGCTTCGCGAAAGGGGCCATAGAAAGCCGAAGCGTACTTCACCGCGTAGGACATAATCGGAATGTGGTCAAAGTCATGGGCATCGAGCGCACTGCGGATGGCCGTTACCATGCCGTCGAGCATCCCGCTAGGGGCGATAATGTCCGCCCCGGCGCGCGCATGGGAGACGGCGACCTGGCCCAAGATTTCCAGGGTTTCATCATTCAGCACGTAGCCCGCCTCTAAATAAGCATGGTTATGTTCCGGGTCGTTGAGCAGCCCACAGTGACCATGATCGGTATACTCACAGAGGCAGACATCGGTAATGACCACCAGTGCCGGCGCTGCGGCTTTGAGCGTCCGAATCGCCTGTTGGATAATGCCGTCGTCGGCAAAGTTTTCCAGCCCCACCGGGTCTTTGCTGGCGGGGATGCCAAAGAGCACCACTGCCGGCACCCCCAAATCGAGCAGTTCTTCCGCTTCCACCGCCAGTTGATCCAGCGACAATTGAAAGACGCCCGGCATGGAGCTAATCGGGTTGCGCACCTGCTGCCCGTGGGTGACAAAGAGCGGATAGATGAAATCATCGGGCGCCAGTTGGGTTTCGCGTACCATGGCCCGCAAGCCCAGTGAACGGCGCAGGCGGCGGGGGCGAGCGGGCAGCGTTGCGTGGTGTGTGTTGCGTGTTGCGTGTACTAGACCATTTGTAACCGTCGCGGATACAGGTTGGTCAAGTTGGATGAGTGACATCGTTACTCCTTGTCCCGTAGGTGCAGTCGCTGAGGCGACTTCTCGTTGTCAGCAGGGGGATTGATCCCCGCTTGAAAATGGGCCACTAACGCGTCAACCAGGCCGTCGATGGTGTAGTCGTCGGCGACAAGATCGACGGGCAGCCCCAGTTCGTGGGCGGCGGCGGCGGTTTGCGGGCCGATACAGGCGATGGTTGCGCCCTGCAATATATGCAGGCCAAGCTTGTTGTCAGCCAAACTTTGTACAAAATTACGCACGGTTGAGCCGCTGGTAAAGGTGATAACAGCGACCCCTTGTTGCAAGGCAGCTACGGCGTCGGCATCGAGTGCCGCCGGTAAGGTTTGGTAGATGGGGACGACATCGACAACAGCCCCTTGCGCAATCAGAGCTTCGGCCAAATTTTGACGAGCGATGGCGGCTTGTGGCAAGAGGATGCGCAGACCATGCAGGTCCCCAAGTTGTTTTTGTAAGCCGGTGGCAATTTCTGTCGCTTCAAAACGTTGCGGAACAAAGCTCGGGGACAAGCCGCAGGCGCGGAGCGCATCCATTGTCGCTGGGCCAACAGCGGCAATCTGTAAGTGGTGTAAATCCTGCGCCGTCAACCCCACAGCACAGAGCCGCTCGGCCAGAATGGTCACAGCATTGGCGCTAGTCAGAATTAACCAGTCATAACGGTCGTGTGCGCGCAGGGCGGCATCCAAGGCGCTTAGGTCGGCCAGGGGTTCGATACGAATCGTCGGCATCAGAAGCGGGATGGCGCCGTTGGCAGTTAATTTTTCAAGCAACGTGCTAGACTGTTCCTGGGTGCGTGTTACGACTACGCGCTTGCCGGCCAGGGGTGAGGAAGTAGGCGTCGCCGTTCCCTGTGGTGTTGCAGCAAAATCAGCTTTTTGTGCAACAAGGGTAGCCGCGCCTTGGCGCAGCGCTTGGGCGGCTAATTGCTCCCCAAGCAACAGCGCGGCTGTAACATCGACCGCAGCAGAGGCGCCTGTCACGCGAATGATCTGTTGACCATCGGCAGAGGCAACCAGCGCTTCCAACTGTAACTGGGTGTTATGATCAGTTTCCTGCACCTGGGCAAAGGCCGCAACAGGCGCTGAACAGCCGCCGCCTAACCCATGCAAAAAGGCGCGTTCGGCAGAGACAGCCGCCCGGACAGCGGCATCATCAAGAGCAGCCAGCAGGGCTAAGGTTTCCTGGTCATCAGCGCGACATTGAACG
The DNA here is from genome assembly GCA_026645575.1 of Caldilineaceae bacterium. The sequence goes on along the minus strand of JAPKMW010000018.1, from coordinate 55,240 downwards.
GCCAATGCACCCTGCCCCGGCGCCGGCAACATCACGTCCAGCGATAGGCGTTCACTCACTTTGTCAGCGAGGTCAAGACGATCCAAGCCGGCTAATGCCAACAGGGTGGCATCGTAGTCGCCATTGAGAACTTTGCGCAGGCGCGTGTCAACATTGCCGCGGATCGAGCGAATGACCAGATCCGGGCGCTGCGCTTGTAATTGGGCGGCCCGGCGGGTGCTGCTGGTGCCGACAACGGCGCCGGGCGGCAAGGTCGCCAGCGTCCAGCCGTTGCGCGCCACCAGCGCATCGCGCACATCGGCGCGGTCGGTAATGGCGCCAAGGGTCAGGCCAGGGGCGTCTTCCACCGGCAGGTCTTTCAACGAGTGAACTGCCAGATCAATTTCCCCGGCCAGGAGCGCACGTTCGAGTTCTGCGGTAAACAACCCCTTGCCACCAATGGCCGGCAGTGGTTTATCCAATGCCTGGGTCTTATCCCCTTGCGTCACAAAGGGTTGCAAGCGACAATCTAGCCCCGGCCAGGCTGCCTGTAAACGGGCAATAATATGCTTTGTCTGCCACATCGCCAGATCCGACGTGCGGGTGCCGAGGGTGACGTAAGCTTTTATGTTGTTCAACGATGTAGCTTTCATTACGCGGCTTCGCCCCTGGCTTGTGGCAATACTTCGGTTACCAGTGGGACTGGGGTAGCCAAACCAAAGAGATCGGAAACCAGACCAGCATAGAGATCGGCCTGGGGTTGACCGGCTTTGCGTTTCAGTTGTAGGGTTGGCTCATGCAACAATTGGTTGACCAACGCATGGGAGAGGTGCCAAAGTTGATCCGCCGTCTGTCGATCCACCTCACCTAGATGACGCAAGGTGCGCTCAACGGCGCGTTGACGAATCTGTTCTGCCTTTTGTCGTAGCTCGACCACAACGGGGCGCACTTGCAGTTCTTGAAACTGTTGACGCCATTCAACCAACACTTCTTCAATAATTTGCTCAACCAAAGGGGTCTCACGCTGACGCGCAGCCAAGGCTGTATCAACACTGTGGCGCAGATCATCCACGTCAAAAAGCTGGACGCCAGGGATGGTTTTTACGGCAGAGTCAATATCGCGTGGCACCGCCAGATCCAGCAAAAGCAAGGGCCGCTGCGGGCGCGCAGCCATGCTCTGGGCAATGGTCATGGCATCCAAAATGGGGGTCGTTGCGCTGGTGGCACTAATAACCACATCGGCGTTGCGCAAAGCAGCGGGCAAATCAGCCAGGCAATAGGCTGCTCCCCCCCACACCGCCGCCAACGTTTGCGCCCGTTCCAGCGTGCGATTGGCTAAGGCAATGTTGGTCACGCCACGGGCCTGTAGTCCTTTGAGAGTCAGTTGACCGATCTCCCCCAAGCCAATGAGCAAGATCTGCTTGGTGCGCAAATCACCGGCGCATTGATGGGCAAGGTTGAGCGCCGCCGAACCAACGCTGACGGCATTGGTGCTGATTTGTGTTTCTGTCCGGGCACGACGTCCGCCTTTAATGCCTACACGAAATAGCAAGCTAAGAACCGGCCCGACCATGCCAGCCGCCTGGGCTTTTTGCCAGGCCGTATTGACCTGACCCAAAATCTGCGCTTCACCCAGCACCAACGAATCTAGCCCTGCCGCCACCCGACAGAGGTGGTGAACCGCCGCCTCGCCTTGGTGGGTATACAGATGATCGACAAAGTAATGCGTAGGCAAGGCCTGGGTCGCCGCCATCAAGTCCATCAGCGGAGTACACGCTTGCCCCTCTTCCGCCAGATAACCATAGAGTTCCAGGCGGTTACAAGTGCTGACAATGACAAGTTCTTCTATAGCCGGGGTACGGAGATCCCCATCCGGCCAGTGGCTCAACTGCTCGCGTAGCTCAATGGGGGCGCTTTGATGGCTAAGACCGACACAAAATAGGCGATTGATATTCATAGGTAGGCAACCGTTTTGTCGTTGATAAGATTGATGACTGCATCTGTCGTTGCGGTTAAGCTAAGGCAATCACCGTTTATTAGGCGTTTTTGAAACGTTGCTTATTGACAGTAGATCCAATTTGCATTAGTAAGCGCACTAAAATTCTCAGTAAATCTATGTTAATCTATAAATATACTACCGTTTCTATGGAAAGATGTCAAAATCGACTGTACCCTAAACACATATTTCAGCTATAGATTACTATACCAAAGAGCCATAACAAAAGATATGTCAGAAGTCACTTTTTAGACAGGATTTTTCCCTAACCATCAGCAGTACGATCTGGCAAAATTACTCAGCCGGGAACATAGACGCGGATTCAGGTGGCGCGGATCAGGGTTTTACACCCATAGCGATTCACGCTACCTAAATCAGCGTCTACAGCCATTACGACTGAACATTACGATTGCAGACGAAGTGTATTGAGGAATTGGGCAATCTGGTCACGCAGGGATTGGATGCGTTTCGGGTTTTTGCTCCGACGGCTACCGATAGCAATCACCACATCTTCGTGACGGTAGAGGGCCGGGACATGAAAGTTGCCTTCAGCGGGCGCATCAGCAACATTACAGAGCAGCCCCATATGCAGGGCATCGTAGGCAATTTGGGCGTTGACAGCGCGCACATTGGTTGCAGCAAAGACGAGAAAAGCGTCAGCCAGATCGCCGGTTTGATAGGAGCGCGGCACCCAAAGCAAGCGGTTAGCCTGCGCCCATTCAGCCAGCGTGGGTGTGATGACAGGGCTGACCAAGCGGATGCGGACGCCGACCGCCAGCAACCCTGCCACTTTGCGCTCCCCAACGGGTCCGCCCCCGACCACAACCGCCACCTTGTTCTGCAAGCCAGTCAGCAGGATCGGGTAGACTGCTTCAGTAGCGGAGAGGGGCGCTTCAGTCACGGACGACAACCTTTTCCAAAAGGGGCCAGCTAAAGGGCGTCTGTTCGGCAAGCGTATGGGTTACTTCCGGTCGAAACCAGGCCAGTTGATCATGTAAGGCGGCGACTTCACCGATGACAATCGTCGCTGGCGCTTCCAAGCCGGCCACATCAATGGCATAGGCCAGGGTCGCAAGCGTAGCGCGCACAACTCGCTGTTGGTCGGTGCTGCCCCACTGGATCGCCGCGGCCGGGGTCTCTGGGGCGCGCCCGGCTTGCAACAGTTGTGTGGCAATCTGTCCAATTTGGGCGACCCCCATGAGAATCACCACCGTTGGAATCCGCGCCAGCGCCGACCAGTCAACGCCGCTGCTTTCGGTGCAGCCATGACCCGTAACAACAGCAAAGTTGGTGGCGACCCCCCGCTGTGTCACGGGAATACCGGCGTAGGCCGGCGCAGCCAGGGCCGACGAAATCCCCGGCACAATCTCAAAGGGCAATCCCACCGCTTGCAGCGCTAACGCTTCTTCACCGCCACGGCCAAAGACAAAAGGATCGCCCCCCTTTAGCCGCACCACCTGATAACCGGCGCGCACCTTCTCCACCAGGAGTTGGTTGATCTCCTCTTGGGTTGCCACATGGTAATGGGGTTGTTTGCCGACATAGATCAACTCGGCATCCGGTCGCGCCTCGGCCAACAATTCCGGCGCAATCAAGCGATCATAAAGTATCACATCAGCGCGCTGCACCAAGCGTAGTCCACGCACCGTAATTAACTCCGCCGCTCCCGGTCCAGCCCCTACAAGGTATGCTTTGCCTGGTTGTGGATTTGTTTGTACTCGATTCATTCCGTTACTACTTTCTATAGTTACGAATTACGAATTACGCTACTCGTAATTCGTAATTCGTAATTCGTAATTCTTAACAGCTCATCGCCGCCATGATCCGCTCGGCGGCGACTTGGGCCAGCAGCGGGTCATAGTCCAAATGATGGGCGATCTGAATGTCCACCCCGGCATGGCGTTGGCGGGCGGCGGCAAAGAGCGCCGGCAAGTCTGTGCGCACATGGCGGCCCAAGTGGAGAAAATAGGGCAATACAGTCAAGTGAGTGATACCGGTCGCTACCAATTGGTCAAAGGCAGTGGGAATATCGGGCTGGTTGCAGTCGAGATAACCGATCCCGGCGTAGTGGTAGTCGGCGTGTGCGCAAACCCGCTGTAAAATACGCTCAATGGGGGCATTGGCCTCAACCAACGGGGTGCCGTGGGCGACAAAGAGCAGGCCCCGCTGCGCTTCTGCTCTGTCCCCACTGCCATCAACGGTCACCAGTCGTTTACAAGCCAGGTTAAACATGGCATTGTGGTCGCCCAGCACATCAGCAATGGTAAAACGCACTGGTTGGTGCTGCGCCGCTAGGGTACGCACCGCTTGCCGCAAATCATTGCGCACATAATGGCCTTCAATTAAGAAATAGGGCTGAATGATCACATGCTTCACCCCCTGTGCCACCGCTTTTTCCACCGCCTCACTCATCGTCGGCTGGCTAAAATTGAGAAAGCCCGCCTCCACTACCGGGGCGATTTTCTGTTCGCGCAATAACGCCGCAATTTGCAACATCGCCTGGCCGCTATCGCTATGCAAACTGCCGTGACCGACTAAAACGGCTGCGGTTTTCTTGACCATAAAGTAGAACTCCCCCAACACTACAACGGATTTAGGCAGCAACGGATTTATGTTGTGTTTACGGAATGCGTGAATACAACAAGCAATGGCAATGATTGAAAAACAAGCCATTAATCACGCAGGCGGTAATCCGTTCCCGCCAAAATCCGTTGTAGTGTCCTCACCGCGTCACCAATTCCCAATGCAATCCACACTCCACTTTATTGGCGCCACGCCAACGTCCAGCCCGTAGATCCTCACCGGCTTGCACCGGATGGGTGCAGGGCCAACAGCCGATGCTGGGGTAGTTGCGGTCGTGCAACTCGTTATAGGGCAGATTATGCTCGTGAATGTACTGCCAAATATCTTCCTCTTCCCAATGGATGAGGGGCGCAATCTTCACAATATTATAGCGTTCGTTCCACTGCACCATCGGCACCTCTTTGCGGGTGGAGGCCTGGTCGTGACGCAGAGCAGAAACCCAAGCTGTACTGTCGGCCAACGCCTGTTTCATTGGGCTAACTTTGCGCACATGACAGCAAAGATCGGGATCATTCTGGTAGAGATTCGGTCCATAGCGCTTCTCCTGCTCCTGAATGCTCAGTTGGGCGGCAACACGGCGAAAAGCGCGCTGATAGCGGTTCTCCAGTTTCGTGATGAGTTGATGCGTCTCCGGAAAAAAGTAGCCGGTGTCAATGTAAAAAATATCTACATCCGGTTGGATTTGCAAGGCCAGATCCATTAGCACAATGCCGCTGGCGCCAAACGAAGTGCCAAGCGTTAAGCCCGACCCAAAGGTTTGGATCGACCAGCGCAACAGGTCGGTCGTCGCCGCCGCGTCAAAGCGATTGCTTAGGCGGGCAAAGACAATGCGCGTCCAATCCAGAAAGCCAACCGGCGCGGTCGTTGGCGTGGCGGCTTGCGTCAATGATGCGTTCATACGATGCTCCGTTATCTTTGCATGATGCGTACTACGGGATTCATGACATGAACTCTCTTGTCACGAATCCCGTAGTACGCATCACGCTATTGTCATGCAACGACGAGTGAGTCGCCCAACTCGCGAATTAAGTCAACCCCGACACGGTTCGCCCAGTCGCCAACTCGCTCCCCGTCTTGACGAGTTTGGCGGTAGACTTGCAAAACCTGGCGGATCACCGCCGATACCTGATCGGCGGGAATGAGATCCTGATATTGGGTGTTTAAGCGGGTGCCTTCCGGGTTGCCGCCCAAGAAGAGCGTATACTTACCCAGCGAACGCCCAACCAGACCAATGTCCGCCACGTAAGGACGGGCGCAGCCATTAGGACAGCCCGTCATACGCATGGTAAAGAGTTCCTTCTCCAAGCCCAGTTCCACCAAAATCGGCTCTAGTTGGTCAACCACATTCGGCAGGAAACGTTCGGCTTCGGCCAGCGCCAGACCACAGGTAGGCAGCGCCGGGCAGGCCAATGAATGGCGCCGGACATTGGTCAACTGCTCGACAGTGGCGACGCCAAAGTCGGCCAGAAGCTGTTCAACTTCAGCCTTCTGGGCGGTGGTAAAGCCACTCAACAGCACATTCTGTTGCGGGGTGATGTAGACGCCCGGTTGGTAGCGCTGCACCAGGGCGCGCACGGCGCTACGCGGTCGACTGTCGCCATTGTCACGCAGGCGGCCATTTTCCACATAGATGCCATAGAACCAGTTGCCGTCGGTCTGCTGTTGCCAGCCCAGGTGATCTTCAGCTTGGAGGTCAGGCATGGGGCGCAGCGGTTCAATGCCATAACCCAGATATTCTTCCACCTTGGCGCGGAATTTGTCCATGCCCCATTCGTGAATCAAATATTTCATGCGGGCATGTTTGCGATCTTCGCGGTCGCCAAAATCACGCTGCACCATGACGATCTTCTCGACCACATCGACAACCTTGTCAGCCGGGGCATAGCCCAGCGGCTTGGCAAGCAGCGGGAAAGTGTCGGCGTTGTTGTGGGTTGACCCCAGACCGCCGCCGGCAAAGACATTAAAGCCGTAGAGATGGTCGCCTTCAAAGAGGCCGACCAAGCCAATGTCGTTGGTCATAATATCGGTACAGTTATCACCGGGGAAGGCCAGGGCAATCTTAAATTTACGCGGCAGATAGGTTTTGCCGTAGATTGGCTCTTGCTCGCTGTTGGCACTGTACGCAGCGCCATTGCTTGTCCCATTAACGTGACCGTTTGTCTCGGTATTGGTAAAGGTCTGCAAGGTTTTCTTGCCATCATCCCCTTCTAGCCAGATTTCGTGATAGGCATTGGTGCGCGGGGCCATGTGTTGGCTGATCGCTTCAGCGGTGGCTTGCAGTTGGGCGCGCACGGGGTCGCCAAAGGGCGCCGGGCAAGACATGACATTGCGCACCACATCGCCACAAGCGCCTAGCGTTGTCACCAAGACACTGTTGAGCGCACGCAAGGTGGACTGGAGGTTGTCTTTGATCACGCCATGCAGTTGAATACCCTGGCGGGTGGTAAAGCGCAGATCGCCTTGGCCGAATTGGTCGGCCAGGGCATCTTGCACCAGATATTGTTGCGGGGTCAGCTTGCCGCCGGGCAACTTGCTGCGGATCATAAAGCTATAGACGCGATTGTTGCGTCCTCGCACATCACGGTCGTGTTGCTGGTACATGCCATGAAATTTGAGAATTTGCCAGACATCATCGGAAAAGTTGGGGGTCGGCTCCTGTAATTCAATTGGTAGGCGGCTGCGCAGACCATTACTTTCCGCTTTAATTGTTTCGACAGACATTGTTCAGATTCCTCCAGAGTATAAATTTGATCACGATTTGCTCCACGACGAGCAGTAAGAGTGCAAAAATAAGCCTGAGCCATTCACTACATTGCCGTCAACACAGGGATTCCCAGCCGGATTCACGCAGCAACGCGAAAAACGACAAGCAATCACCAAAAGGCGTCAATGCCAGTTGCGACCTTGCAACATTCAGGGTAAAAATCAGTATCCTGCAATTATTTAATTGGAACAGCCAGGAAAATTGGAAGTAGGTGCAAGCAACGTTGCACTAAATACAGGAGCAACAACAAGGACAACAACAGAGGGTGGAGGTGAGGCAAACCGAGGCGGTGACAGCAGGCATAGCAGAGAGGGTGGACGATAGGCGCGCAACAACTTGCGCACTAGGCAAGTGCAGCAAGCGTTCCTGCTCACGTCTAGAAAGACGCAACGAGCGATCGGGTTGCATAGAGTACCTCCAACGACAAACCATGATTCAGAATAATTGCCAAGCCACAAGTAGGCTTTCCCTTGAGAAGGGAGTATAATAGGCTCCACTCTGCTTGTCAAATATAAGCAGAGCAAAACAAGATTCAGCCGGGAGTAAAGACGTTCGTCTTTGCGCAAACCGAGTAAAGACGAACGTCTTTACTGCGTAACAATCAAAACACTATAAAGGAAAAATGGGTTTATGAATGTGAGCAAGCCGACACTGATCGCCTCGGATTTGGAAGGCGTCTTTTTGCCGGAGATTTGGATTGCCGTGGCCGAGAAGACCGGCATCAAACAGCTTTCACTGACGACGCGTGATATTGCCAATTATGATGAATTGATGCAAATGCGGCTGCGCATTCTGGCTGAACATAAATTAACGCTGAAAGATATTCACGCCGTTATCGCTACGGTTGATCCACTCCCCGGCGCTGCCGAGATGATTCGTTGGATTCAAGAGCGGACGCGCTTGCTCATTCTCACCGATAGCTACTATGAGTTTGTCGCACCTCTGCTGGGTAAACTTGGCTATCCGACCATCTTTGCCCATTCCCTGCAAACCGACGCCAACCATACCTTGATCGGCTACCAGTTGCGCATCCCTGAAAGCAAAAAGCACGCGGTGCGCGCCTTTCGCGACCTGGGCTTTCGCACCATGGCCTTTGGCGATTCGTACAATGACACCACCATGCTGGCCGAAGCTGACACGGGCGCGCTCTTCTGCCCACCGGCGAATGTCGCTGCTGAATTTGCCCAATACCCCACCGCTTACGACTATGCGAATCTAAAAGGGTTAATTGAACAATTTCTGCAAACACCATCCGCTTAGGGTCCGAAAATATAAGTTGCGGCTCTCCGCGAGTCTGTGACTCGCACCCGGACAGAGCGGGTCATGGACTCGCGGAGAGCGCTGTCTCAAGTTATATTTTACGAACCCTTAGCGCACAACCAGCGGCAGGTAAAGCTCATTGGCGCTTACCCCTGTCGGCTGCACGTCAAACGTGGCCGCTGACGAGATCTGTTCACTCGGCAGCGGGTTACGCACAGCCACCCCCACCGACTGTCCATTCGCTAACAAGGCAGCGTCAACCTGCACCTTGATCTGCGTCGTGGTGACGCTTTGCGGCGTCAGCACCGTGCCATTCCAAAGCACCTGGGCATTGCTCGCAAAGCCGGTGCCATCAATCGTCAGGGTCAGCGTTGGATTGCCAGCCACAACTTTGTTTGGCGTCAACGTGGTAATTACCGGCGGCGTGGCTTCCACTACAAAGGCGGCGGCATTCGACACAAAGTTGGCCGGGGCTGGCGATTGGGCCGTCAGCGGCACAATCGCCGCACCACTCAGTTGGGCTGCACCCACTTGCACCAGGAGATGTTCGCCATCGACAACCGTTGTCGGCAAAGCGACGCCATTCCAAAGCGCCACCGTCCCGCTGACAAAGCCGCTGCCGGTCACCGTCATGGGGAAGCCGGCCCCCAGAACCGTGGCCGTATAGGGTTCCAGCGCCGTGATCACGGGCTGATCGCCCAACGCTGTCGTGGCCCAGGTGTTGGGCTTGTTCCACTCGGAGCGATAGGGCCAACCATAATCATCACCCTGGAAGTCGCGCCAGTAGTGACCAAAGTTCAGACCGACCAGATGATCCCAGCCGCCGAGTTTACCCTTGGCGATCTGTAGTTCGGCGCTCCAGGCATTCGCGCCAATACTCACCTGGCCCTGAAGGCCGCCCGGCCCGGCATTGGCAAAGCCGCCCGCACCGTCACCGGCCAGGGTGAAGACATCGCCATCTTCGCCAACAAAGAAGCCGGCATCGCTGGTCTGCGCCAGGGGGTCGCGACTGTGGTCGATGTCCGCGCGCACGCCAACAAACGCGCCAGGGAGGGTAGCCCCCTTTGGTAGACCACTGAAACAAGCCCAGAGATCATCATTGCTGCGTAGGAGACGCACGGTGGCCTGCGCCCCATCACCATAGGGTTTCAGTTGTAACATCGTACCGGCAGCGTAACCGCCATCGTCACAATTGCCGTCGAGGGTGGGCGTGGTTGAAATAGGCACAGACAACGGCGCAACCGCGAAATCAGTTGTCACGCTGGCAGTTTGGCTGTTGCTGTCAGTGGCTGAGAGTGTAGCGGTATGCGCACCGGGGGCCAAGCCAGGGGCAGTGACATCAGGGCCGCTGCCATTGTCATTGCCATCGACTTGCCATTTCAGCGCGTTGACCGGCAAACCACCATCTTCGGCGTCGGTGGCGCTGCCTTGCAAGATCACGGTCTGACCGGCGGCAAAGGTTTGGCCGCTGGCAGGTGCGAGGATCACGGGAGCAGGCAAGCGGTTCTTGAGCGTAAAGGGTTGTGAGGTGGCAATGGTGGTGTTGTAGCCATCATTGGCCAGCACACGAATTAACGCCGTGTTGGGGCCGCTGCCATGCAACGAGCCGAGATCGGTGAAGGTGATGCTATTGTTGGCATCCGGGCTGCTGCCCAAGTTGAGCGCCAGCGTATGCCAACGGTTGCCGTTGTCGTGGCTGTATTGCAGGGTGAAACGTAAACGGTCAGCGGGATCGGGATCGCTGGCGTTCCAGGCGACGGTCAAGCTATTGTCAATGGTCGCGCCGCCGGTTGGCTGTTGAATCGTCACCGCAGGGGGATTGACCCCAACGGTAATCGTATCAATGACGGTGCTATCGGCAAGCAACTGAACGGTGGCAACCTGACCCGCCGGTTGGGGGAAGAGATCACTAAAAAGAGCAGCGTTGCTTTCTGTGCTGTGGTCATCCAGTTCCGTGAGGGTCAGGGTGCGTTCAACCAGCAAGGCGCCTCCGGCATCCAGCAACCGTAGCTTATAGACCGCATGGGGTGCGCCATCATGGGTGACGCTGGCCGCGCCAACGGTGGCGCTTTGGCGAGTGGTTGTCGGCACCGTGGTGGCCGGTAAGACCAACACGGTGTCGATTTCGCCACGATTGTTGGCAGTGTCCACCAGGCCGGTGACAAAGACGCTGTTACCATCAGCCGCGGCCAGCGCGCTTCCGGCCGCCGCATTCACATTGGCAGCCACAAAGGAATTCATCAGCGCTCGCCAAGTGTAGTCGCTGGTCCAACTCCGGTAGGAATAGGACATGAAATCGGCTGTCTCGTTGGGCCGAATCGGCTGGCGCGTTGTGGTGTCGAAGCCATAATAACTGTCGGCGCCCACATTGGCGATCTGACAGCCAGGGTAGGGATAGTTGCCGTCAATATTGTCGGGGTTGCCACAGTTGACATGTTTGCGCCCGTGGTTATGGGCCAGTTCCTGCGCCATGGTGCTGCCTTCACGCAGTTGATTCCAGCCGGAGGGCACTGGGTTAGGCGCATGATCGGGCAGTTGCACCCACGATTGGTTGCTGATGGTGCTGGCATAGCCGGCAGCGCCGCCATTGTTGGCATTGGGGTGGACCATGCCCATAAAATGCACCGGTGCGCCGCGATCGTCACAGGCATCGGGGTTGAAGGAGAGCAAGGCGCGTCCCCACAACGAGACAATGACCTTATCACGGTCGGGCGGGCCATTGGTGATGCTCCAACCGTCTTCCAATTCATAGGGGCCATAGCAGGGATGGGGGAATGGTCCCCACCAGCAGACCTGTAATTCCTCCACTGGATTGGTATCACGGAAGACCCAAGTGTCGGGCACGGGCCAACGGCGGTTAAAGTGGCTCACCATTGACCAGAAATTGGGGTCATTGGTGGATGGCAGCGGCGTATGGGTGCGCACCGGCACGGTCCAGACACAGACCGGCGGCTGGTTTTGGAAGTTAACGATGCGGGCCAGGCTGTTGTTGGTCCGATTGGGGTCGGTGTGGATCTGCCGCGGATCAACTTCCAATTGCAGGGAGACATTACCGGCAGTGATCCAACTGGCGGGCAACAGGAAGTACCAACCATCATTGAGCCGGGCGCGGTCGAAGCCGGCGCCCGTGGTGAGAGCGCGCACGCCGTTAATCGGTTGTAAAGGAGAACCGGGCAACGGCACATCATTTTTGATGCCCGTCAGCCGGACTTCCACATTCGGGGCGTTGGGGCCGGAAAGCTGCCGGCCATAGGCACGCACATAGGTTGGCTTACCGGCGACCAACGGAGCATTATTCGCCAGGTTTTGAATCGCTTGGGTCACTTCCAGGCCATCGGCGCTAAAATCACGCACAATGGCGCTGGCGTTGAGCGCTAGCGTATAGAGGCCATTGTTTTGCCGGGCAAAGAAGAGGGTGTCGCTGGTGGCATAGAGTTGGTCATCAATCGACGCCTGGTTGGTGGCAATGGTATCAGCGCCAGGGGCAGTGGCATTGGCCGAGCGCCGTTTCACATCACCGGAACCATTGCTGACGGTGCTAATGTCCCGTTCCGTCCAATAGAGGTTGCCATTGGCCAGGAGCGGGCGACCGATCAGCCAGTTTGTGGTTGCTGTATAAAAGGTGACAGGGGCGGCTAAGGTGGCATCGGCGCTGGCAGCATTCAACGGCAGAATCACGCTATCGCTACAAGTCGTCAGTTCACTAAAGGCACAGTAGCGAATTTGGTACGTGGAAGGCGCATTCGTGTTGGCTTGCACCCAGTAGATGCGATAGGCACGATTGAAGATCGGGCCGGTCGGTGGCTGGTAGACCAGGCCATACCCTCTGGTTGTCGCGCCAAAGGTGACATAGTTGCCAATGGTGTCACTACAGGGCAAGGCGGCGCAGTTCATGGCAATACTGTGTAACCCACTAGCATCAAGCCAGTAGACCAGGTTGCCAACCACAAGCAGGTCGCTGGGGTTTTGGCCTGTCTCGGCGATAATCTCCACATTGCCTGTGCCATCCTTGAGCGTGCGGTAGAGGCGATAGGTTGGGAAAAAGGAATGCACCCAGTAGAGATAGCCGTTGGCTTCAACAAAGGCTTTGCCCACACTCGGCGCCTGTGCCCCCGTCAGACTCTTGACCACTTGCGGCGTATAGGGTTCGCCCAGCGGCATCCGTTCGATGCGGCTCTGGCTGCTGTCATAGTAATAGAGACCATCCGCCGCACTAAGCAAGTTTTGATAGGTGATACAGAGGGCGTAGTCATTGATCGCCTCCAGTGTGCGTTCGGTGCCGCCGCTGCTGGGCTTGCGTTTGAGATTGGCAAAGGGGTTGAATTCATCGGCATAACAGTTGTTGGCCCAGTAGGCCAGGCCAGCGCCGACGGCCCATTCTTCCACATTATCAGTGGCAAAGGGAACAGGGGTGTCATCTGGGGCGGCGCGAATGGGGGACGGGGTGAAGGGAAAGAGCAACGCGGCTGTAGCGACCAGCAGCGCTAACAACCAAGTGGTGGTACGCGAATAGCAATAGACCATAAAGCGCTCCTTTATTTTGCTTGCACATTGAAAAGAGTCGGCCCCACCGTGCAGGGTTGATACGAGCGAGCGATCAGGAAACCGGCAGTATCTATCTCGACGTAATACCCTGGCATTGGATACGATGAAGTAGTATCGTCATCGTTGCCAGTGACAATGGGGGTTCATTGCCATTCGCCGATCATAGCCTAATCGGGCGAACCCTGGCGTGAATGGCGGCACAGTGGGTCTGTGTGCCAAGACACAAGAGGCGCGTTGCAGGTTACGGTTTGCCTACATTACTATAACCACGACTTACGAATCACGAATCATAGTCCATGTGCAATCCGCGCCAATCACCAGGCGCCATTTCACCACTTCTGCCGATCTTCTTCACATCATCTTCACACCTTTTCTGCTATAATGAGGCCATGAACGAACTCATTTTAGTGGCTGACGACGAACCCAAAATTGTCCGCCTGGCTCAGGATTATCTGGAACGGGGCGGTTTTCGCGTCCAGTCGGTCGGCGATGGCAAAAGCGCATTGGCCGCGGCCCGCCAAATGAAACCGGATCTGATTGTGCTGGATCTCAATCTGCCAGGGATGGACGGGCTGGATGTCTGCCGAACGTTGCGCCGTGAATCGGATGTGCCGATCATCATGTTGACAGCGCGCGTCGAAGAGACAGACCGACTGATCGGGTTAGAACTGGGTGCTGATGATTACATTGTCAAACCCTTTTCACCGCGCGAGCTTGTAGCCAGAGTACGCGTCGTATTGCGGCGGCTGCAAAGCGGTCACCGACCGGCAGGGGTCATTCAAGCCGGTGATCTGGAAATTGATCTCAACGGTCATCGGGTGACAGTGGCCGGCGAAACGATTCGCCTGACACCGCTGGAATTCAACCTGCTGGCCATCCTGGCGCAACATCCCGGCCAGACCTTCACCCGCGCCCAGTTACTCGACCGCCTAGGCATGGCGGCGGACAATTTTGATCGCAGCGTCGACGCGCACATCAAAAACCTGCGCCGCAAGATCGAAGCCGACACCAGCGATCCGCGCTACATTCTCACTGTCTTTGGCATTGGCTATCAGTTTACGGAGCAGACGTAGATGCCACCCTTCGAGCCTTCAGACCAGGAACAACCCCAATCACCCTGGCACAGACATGGGCAGCACTGGGGTGGACAACCACCTTGGGCAAAACACTGGGGGGGGCAACATTGGGGTCATCGTCAGTGGCGACCAGGCCATTGGAACCCGGAGTGGCACACCAATCGGCGTTTGCTCTTCTTGCGCTTTTTGTCTGTCTTTGGGCTGATCTTTCTCTTCACGGTCGGCGGCATGGCGCTGCTGGCCTATCTGCTCACCCGCTGGTTTGGCGGCGATGGGCATATGGCAATTGTCGTCTGGCTCAGTGGCTGTGGGCTGGCGTTTGGCTTGCCGATGGTGGGGGTTGCCCTGGCGATCCGCACCTTTCGTCGTGTCACCACACCGCTGGCCAATGTCATGGCCGCTGCTGATGCGGTGGCGGCCGGCGACTTGAGCGTGCGTGTGCCAAACGGGGGCAAAGGTGACTTTAGCCGCTTGACCCACTCTTTCAACCAGATGGTGGCCGAATTAGAACGCAGCGATCAACAACGGCGCAATCTCACCGCCGATGTTGCCCACGAGTTGCGCACGCCCCTGCATATCATCCAGGGCAACCTGGAAGGCATTCTCGATGGCGTCTACGAGGCGACACCGGAGCATATCACCACCACCCTTGATGAGACCCGTCATCTGGCGCGGTTGGTCGATGATCTGCGCACCCTCTCGCTGGCCGAGTCCGGTCAGTTGCCCATGGTGCGGACGGCGGTAGCTGTCCAGGACTTACTCTCCGATGTGGAGGTGAGCTTTGAAGGGCAAGCGGAAGCCAAAGGCATCAGCCTACGAATCACGAATCACGAATTACGAATTACGAATAATACCGACACAGACGAAAACGCATTGTTGATTGAGGCTGACGCCGGGCGGCTGAATCAGGTTTTGAGCAATCTGGTTGTCAACGCGTTGCGTCATACATCAGCAGGCGGTACAATCACCTTAGCGGCAAGACGGTACGATGGTTTGGCGCGCATCACCGTCGCTGACACCGGTGAAGGCATTGCACCAGAGGATTTACCCTTTCTCTTTGACCGTTTCTGGCGCGGCGACCGGGCGCGCACTCATGGCGAAGGCATCGGTAGCGGGTTGGGCCTGGCCATTGCCCGCCAGTTGGTGCAGGCGCATGGTGGGCAGATCAGCGTTCAAAGTGAGGTGGGACGTGGGACAACCTTTACGATCGATCTACCGTTGTTGACCAAACAATAATGGTTCATCAGGAACGCAGGGAGTTGAGATGTAAATCTTCCCGGAAGGTCGGTTTTGTCGACAGGATCGTCCGCTCAAACCTTCCGGGAAGATGGTTGTCAAGCCCCTGAGTTCCTGATGAACCACAAAAATAAAGGAACATATTTTATGAATCGTCCAATTCCACTCCTCTTCGGCCCTTACGGCAGCAGCGCCTTGCCCTATCTTGACCAATTTGCAGCCTATGATGTCAATGCCCTTTGGTTTCATGGCTTTAACGCCACCGCTTTCGATGCCTGTGCGCGCTATGGGATCGCCGCCTGTGTCGAATTCAAAACCTTCCGCGCCGATTTTGCCGAACGGCCCGAATTAATCCCCATCGGTGTCGATGGCAAGCCGATCCGCTATGGCAAGTTGGTACAGGGCGTCTGTCTTTCCCAAGAGGACTTTCTCGCCGAAACTGAAGCCAATCTACTGGTCGGTTTGCGGGAATTCCAGCCAGTCGGCATCTGGCTGGATTATTTGACCTATGCGGGCTGGTTCGAGATGCCTGACCCTGATTTACAGGAAAGTTGCTTCTGCCCAGCCTGTATCGCCGATTTCTGTGAAGCCACCGGTATCGATGCCCAATCACCCAATGAGATTTTAGCCAATCACCAACAGGCGTGGACACGACACAAGTGTGAACGGGTCGCCCGCCACGCCCACCACTATGCGAATTCAATCCGTAACCACCACCCCACCTGTGTTGTCGGCGCTTATATGTGTCCCTGGACACCAACCGAATTCGACGGTGCGTTGACGCGCATCTTCGCCCAGGATTACCAACGTTTTGCGCCGGCCATTGATGTTTTCACACCCTTAATCTATGGCACGAAGAGTGGTCGCCCGGCCAGTTGGGGCCAGGAATGGTTGGCGGCGGCGGGTGAATTTATCCAACCAGACCACAAGGTGCAACTGATTCTCGATGCACTCGATTTCCCAGACAGTTTACAGGCCACAGGCGAAGCCCAGCCGCCAAGTTGGGGACTGCAAGTGTTTAATGGCGCGCAGATGTTTGTTACACCGGGATGGGCAAAACTGTTTCAACAGGTAGTGAATCGGGTGCACACCCAGGTCACGGATTGATCCACAAAAATTACGATGGTTGTCCCACTTATGGTATACTTGTCATAAGCTATTTTTATATTCAAAGTATTCAACTGGTTATATAAAGCTATGGCACATGACATTTTTCATGACGCAGTTCGCCAAGGGTTAATCAAAGATGGCTGGCGCATTACCCATGAAGATATGAAGTTGCAAGTGGGTGGTGTCGAGATGTATGTTGACTTGACGGCTGAACCATTGATCGCAGCCGAAAAAGAAGACCAAAAGATCGCCGTGGAAGTGAAAAGTTTTGTGCGAGTATCAGACATTCACGAGTTTCATCTCGCGATTGGTCAGTATCGCAATTATTTGCTCGCTCTTTCTATCCGTGACCCAGGGCGCGTCATTATACCTGGCAGTACCCGAAGAAGCATTCAATCGTTTCTTTACACTCCAGTTCGTCCAACAAGCTCTGCAATTTAACGCAGTTTATTTTCTCGTCTACAATGCACAAGAGGAGAAAATTGTTCTATGGCAAAAATCGATCAATACCGCCAATATATTCGTGAAGTGATTCAACGTCATAGTGCAACTCCCCCCAGTTTTGGCGATGTTGAATTGCAAAGAATTTTTGACACGGAAAACGATCATTATCAACTCGTCCATGCTGGCTGGCATAAAGCCCATCGTCAATATGGTTGCCTGATGCACATGGACATCAAAAACGGCAAAATTTGGATTCAACATGATGGCACAGAGGTTGGCGTCGCTAATGAGTTAGTGGCGTTAGGGGTGCCAAAGGAAGACATTGTGCTGGCCTACCATGCGCCCTACCAGCGGCAATATACTGGTTTTGCCGTGAATTAATCGGTTACCCTATCCAATGGCCGTCCGAATATGCTGCGCTACAAACGCGTCATACGCTGACATCAACCGTTGCGTATAAGAACCAGGTTGACCATCACCGATGGTCGTTTCCCCAATTTGCACCACCGGCAGCAACCCGCGCGAGGAACTGCTGATGGCGGCTTCCGCCAACTGCTCGATTTCATCCACCCGAATCGCCTCCAGTTGCACCGGCATGGGCAGTTGGCGCGCCAGATCGAGAAGCACCGAACGGGTGATGCCCTCTAACACACCAGCGCCGGCGGTGTAGAGAACACCGTTGCGCACACCGTAAAAGTTGGAACTGGTTCCCTCTAAAATCTTGCCATTTTCCACCAAGAGCAATTCATAAGCAGCGCTGCGCTGTCCACTACGTTTGCGCGCTTCGGCAAAGTCGGCGGTTTTGATCAACGGGTTGGCGCGGTGTAAATCGGTGGCAAAATCGACGGTGACGCCTTGCGCATAATAAGTGCTGGGCAGCGGGGTAAAGGGCATCAAGGCGAGCAATTCGCGACTTTCTGTCCCCAAGCTACGCGCCGGTTCAGCCAACAGATCGATCCGCACCCGCATCTCCGGCGCCGGATAAGCTGTACAGAGGGTGTGAATGGCCTGCCGCAACCGGCGTTCATCCAGTTGATATTCCCAACCCAGCAAGCGCATCGAGTTCACTGTGCGCGCCAGATGCTGGTCAAGGCGCAGAAATTTGTTATGATCATAAGTGCGGATCACCGAGTAGACGCCCAGCGCTAACCCGGTATAGAGATCGGTAAAATCATTAGCGTCTGTAGGTACTGGTAAAGATTGCAGACCAGCAGCGGTGATAGCAAAAAGTTGTAAAGCAGGCATAACCATCAGCATCTAACAAAACCAATAATGAATGGACAACGGATAATCATTAATTGTTATTCGTTGTCCATTCATTATTAGAACTCGTCATTACTCTTTGCGCTATTCCGCCCGATGGGGGAATATTGCTCTAGGACATAGACAACGCCATTGGCAGGCGCCGAAGCATCGGAAACCCAGAAGACGATATGTTGGGCGACTTGTTCTGGCGTCAGCAAACGCCCGGTGGGGGCGAAGGCAGATGGAACGTTGTTTTCCCAGCCGACGGGCAAACCTTCGCGGATCTTGAGGGCGATCTCGTTGCGCGAGGTGACCCAGCCAACATTCAGTTGGTTGACCCGAATCTTCTCCGTTGCCAACGCATTCGCCAGATTTTGCGTAGCGGTCATCAAGCCACCTTTGGCCGCCGAATAGGCCAGCAGATTGGGCGCGCCGCTGAGGGCGTTGATCGAGCCAATGTTGACAATCGCGCCGCCGGGTCGTCCTTGCTCAGCCTGTTGGCGAAAGACGTTTACGGCTTCACGAATGATCAAGATGGGGGCGCGTAGGTTGATGCCTACAATCTGATCAAACATGGCGGCGTCAGTCGTCTCCAGCGTGCTGCGGGTGGTGACAGCGGCGTTGTTGACCACGCCATCCAGCCGGCCAAAGTGCGCGACAGCAGCTTCCACAATTTTGACGCAACCATCTGGTTCGATCAGGTCAGCAATCACATAGGCGGCGGCTGAACCAAGCTCCTGACAGAGTGCCTGGGCCGCTTCTTCGTTACGCCCATGAATCATTACCTGCGCCCCTTGCGCCACGGCGAGACGGGCGGTCGCTTCGCCGATGCCGGTGGTCGAGCCGGTCACTAGCACAACTTTATCTTGCAGCAACATAGTTAGGCTCCTACGGCTACCCAGCGCTTTTCGCGGGATCCTTGATAGAGCGCTTCCATCACCGTGCTGCGGGCGGCGGCTTCGGTGGGGGAAACCAGCGGCACACCGGCTTTGCCAACGGCGGCATCCAAGAAGAGTTCAAACGCATGAGGCCAGGCCGCCGGCAGATCGGTCCACGGCTGTTTGCCGTCGGCGCCTTCGACATGGCTGCTCTTGAAGAAAAGTTGATCGTTGCAAACATAGGCGTGACCCTCGGTGCCGCTAACGATCACATTGACGGGATGTTGCACATCGACCCAGCCAGCGGCCAGCGTACCGACGGCGCCGTTGGCAAATTCAATCAGCCCCTCGCCGTACTCGTCACAGTCGCCATAGCGGGCCGTCGCCACGCCGATGCTGGCGGTGACGCGGGCGACATCGCCCATCAGCCACATGAGAATGTCGAGCGAATGGGTGCCCAAGTCGCCAAAGCCACCAACGCCGGCCTGACTCAGATCGGCCATCCAGCGCCAGTCAGTATCAAACCAGCCGCCGAGTGAACCAGAATGGCAATTGGAGTGGCGGATGCGGGTGATCTTGCCAAAGTGACCCTTTTGAATTTGCTCGCGTAGGAAGAGGTGAACAGGGTTGCCCCGTTGAAAATAGCCGGTCTGGAAGAGAATGCCGGCCCGGTCAATGGCGGCGGCCATTGCGTCGGCATCGGCGGCGCCTAACCCTAACGGTTTTTCGACAAAAAGATGCTTACCGGCATTAGCGCCGGCCAGCACCAATGGTTTGTGGCGATCCGTCTCGGAACAAATAATTACCGCCGCAATCGCCCCATCCGACCAGATTTGGGCGACATCGGCCACGGTGACGGCATTTAGCTCTTGCGCCCATTTTTCGGCCCGTGCGGCGTCGTGATCCCAAACTTTCGTCACCGTCACATCGGTGCGCGCCTGCAAGCGTTTGACAAAGCCCGGTGTATGAATATGGCCGCAGCCCACCAGCGCTACATTGTACATGTTCGTTTCCTTTCGTGATTGATGGGGTGCTTCGGTGCTGCGGTGAGTTCGCGCCCACATGGCCCCACTCACTCACCACAGCACCGAAGCACCCAACTCATCTATAACCCAATTTTAGTCATGGCATCGGCAGTGGCTTGGAGGGCGTCGTCCGGCTTCATGCTGTTGACTCGCTTGCTAAAGGGTTCGGCGGTGATGGGGCCGTCGTAGCCAATGGCGCGCAGGGCATCCAAAAAGCCGCCGATGTCGAGGACCCCGGTTTCGCCGGGCAGGGTGCGCACGTTGTCGATCTGTTCGTCCACGGCGATGCCGGCGGGGGCATCGTTGACATGGACAGTTACGACATCGTCGCGGGTGAGTCTACGTACATCGTCCAGGGTGCCGTGGGCGGTGTAGAGATGCCAGGCATCGAGTAGCAGCCCGACGTTGCCGGTGCCGATGGCAGCGCAGAGGGCCAACATGCCATCCATCGTGTGGACAAAGTTATATTTGCGCGGCATGCGCAGCGTTTTGGGTCCGATAAATTCCAGACCAAAGCGGCAGCCGTAGTCGGCCAGAATTTGGGCCGCCGGCCGCAGACGATTGACATGAAATTCAAAGTTTTCCTGGAAGTTGCGCTCATCACTGGCCGGCAAGATCCAAGTGGAAGTGCGGGTACAACCCAGCTCCAGCGCAAATTCGGCCTGTTTGGGCAGCAGCATCAAGCCCTCACGCCAGGCCGCATCGTCTTGGCGGTAGTTCACCGGAAAGCCCCAGGAGCCGGGAAAGACGCCGGCGCTTTCAAAGAGATTGCGCACACCATCCATACCCATCTTTTCTGCGAGGGTGAGCGCTTCGGTGATCGAGAAGTCAATGCCCACAAAGCCATAGCGTCGCGCATAGTCGATGCTCTCAGTCAACGTTGCCTTAATGCCAATGGCGCCCAAATTTAAGTTCTTAAACATATTCTTCTTCGCTCCTGCTCTTTGTACAATGAATGGTATGGCAACTGTGTGCCGCCCTACCGTTAGTCGATAAATATCAGTCGTCCGCAGTTGTATCGTCGTGTAGTCGTGTCATCCAGCGTTAGTCGATTGCTATTTCGGCGACGTTACGATATACTGCGTAGAAATGCCATCATTATGGTTCGCGCGGCACAAATGCAAAAATGGTTTCGGGAAAGGAGTCTGTCACCAGCAAAAAGCCGTCCACCCCTTCGCTTTGCAGGCGAACCACGCCCTCCCAGTTGCGCGCAATATTGCCATCGAGCAATTGTAGGTCAATCGGCAGCGTATCGGTACGAACCACCCCCTCGGTTGTAAATTGCAATTCCAGTAAGCGTTCAATCGGTTGGGCGGTCGTGTCAATCGCGTCTTGCACCCCACGCGCCCGTAAGATCGGTCGCAATGCCCGGTCGCCAGGGTAGAAGTAGTTGATCACCCAGAAGCGCCCCCTGGTATCAAGCGCAGTGGCGTCGGTGATCCGATACTCAATGTTTGGCAGCGGCAGCAAGCCAACCTGCGTCAACGTTGTCCGATCAAAGAAATGCACCACTGGATTTTGATTGACGACCAGACCGTTGGCTTCGTAGATCGTAGCTACTTGCTCTCCCACAGCGACAATGGTCTCATCGCTCATGTTCGACAACCCGGCTTGGGTTTCAATCGGTGTGGCTACGGTGGGATCAAGACGAATTTCGCTCAAGTCTGGCGCAATCGTTCCGCGCACAAGATAGCCCGCATTGCTGTTACTTTGTTCGGTTTCAATGGTCAAATAGACATTGTCACCAACAAAGGTGAGCGCCTCAAAACCATTAAAGCCCCAGATTTGGGCGAGAACCCCTTGCTCATAGAAGGGGATCGGCCACGGTTCGAGTGGTTCGGTATAGGTGCCTAGCAGAAAATCCACAATATCCGCTTTGTGTAGCGCAAAAAGTTGTTGGTCAAAACGGCCAGGGTACTGGGGCAGGAAGATCAGCGTGTCGCCATACCACGCTACCCCCGATAATTCCGCGCGCGCCGAAGCCATTGGCCCACGGAGTGGGATGTTGGTGACAGGGTGTGCAATGTTGGAGAGCGATGTTGATCGATTCAGGTTCGGTAGCGCCAGCGGCGGCAGCAACCACCAGGCGCAACTGCTATTGAGCAAAAATGCCAGCAAAACTACCACCAAGCCGGCTAGACGATGGATACTTTTCAGATATACTCACTCTCTATGAACAAATGGGTAGACAGGTACACAGGTAGACAGGTAGACAGGTAGACACGTAAACAATCCCTGTGTACCTGTGTACCTGTCTACCTGTCTACCTGTCTACCTGCCTACCTACCTAGCCTACTGCCGGTAACTGATAGGCTGCGATCGTGTCAGTGCGCAAGCGTTGGCCGTCGTGATATTGGATCACCCAGGAGGGGAGCCAGGCCAGGGCGACGAGCTTGACATCAATGTCGGTGCGGCGGGGGGAGAGTTCGCTCTGGCTTAGGTCGTCGAGCAGGCTGTCCCATTTCAGGGTGATCTCTTCGCTCTGCTCTTTCAGTTGCTGTTCTAGGTTGGCAATCTCCTGCTTGAGATCGGCGATCTCTTCGCGCCCCTCATCCAGTTCCTGACCGGCATTGGCGGTCATACGGCGCCGGCTGGCGGCGCTGCTGAGGACGCGTGTACTGCGGCGGCCCAACACCCAACTTAAGACGCTTTCGCCAATGCCGACCCACTCCTGCTGTTTGCGGGCGTTGTAGTCGGCCTCATCGGCGGCGAGTTCACGTTCGGCTTTGCGCAATTTTTCTTCCAGGCGGCTGATCTGCCGGTCAAAGCCCGCCTCCAGCTTATCAACCTCGGCATCGCGGCGTTCACGCGCAACCTGTTGCAAACGGATCTTGAACTCCCGCTCACGCTCGCGCGGCGCTTGCGTGACGCCCAACGCTTCATGCACCTGGATGGTCAGGCGGCTGTTGTAGTACAACCAATCGGCCAGATCCTTTTTGATGCCGGCCAGTTCACGAGCGGAATTGGCGGCTTCGGGCGCCGGGCTAAAGAATGGCCCCTGTTCCGTTGGCACCCGTTCGGCTTCCTGGCGTAGATCACGGGTGCTGAAGGTCAAAGCCTCGGCCAGCGACCAATCGACCCCATCGACCCCCTCCGGCGTTGGGGCCAGCAACAGTTTCTCCAGATTTTCGTCTAATTGACGCTTGCGGTCAACAAAACGCACCGACGAACTACTGAGAATCGCCGCCTCGTAAAGCAGATAGATCTGTTCCGGCTGAATGGCGCGCTTGGTCTCCTGGGCCAGGTAGCGCAAGGCCGCCTGATCGCTCACCACCACCGGCAAGTAGACCTGAGTCACGTCCGGGTCGAGCGTTGGCGGCGTAGCGGCAAAACCGACTGGTGTGGCGACTGTTGCCACCGGCGCCGGTTGCGTAGCAGGGGCGACAGCAGCAGCGGGCGCCGAGGCGGTGCTGTCCATCACCATAGCAGATGGACGGGCCGGCGCGGCTTGGCTTTGCATCTTTGCCAGGCGCCCCCCCATCAGTTGACGCACCTGTGGTCGCGTCAAGGGGCCGCGCAGATAGCTCATGGCCCAACGGGTTTGGAAAACCACCGGGCGCCCCGCATGGACGTTGTGCAACAGGAAGACACGGCTGCCCAACTGGGTGATCATGCTGTCATAATCAACATCGGTGTTGCCGCCCGACTCGGCAATGGCGCCCTTCAACCCTTCGAGGACGCGCGCCTTGTCCCGTTCGGCCTGCAATTTGCCGATAAACCAGGTGCCGGCATTGGTCAAGCCTTTGTAATCCAGATCAACCGGATTCTGTGTCACTAACACGACCCCCACGCCAAAGGCGCGCGCTTGTTTCAAAAGGGTCAACAAGGGTCGTTTGGAAGGCGGTTCGGCGGTGGGTGGGAAATAGCCAAAGATTTCGTCGATGTAGAGCATGGCGCGCAGACTGGTTGTCCCCGATTGGCGACGCACCCAGGTCAAGAGGTTCTCCAGCAACAGGGTCATGAAGAACATGCGCTCCTGGTCGCTTAGGTGAGCGATGTAAAAGATGCTGTGGCGCGGTTTGCCTTCCGGCGTAAAGTAGAGGCGGTCAATGTCCAGCGGTTCGCCTTGCAACCAACTTTGGAAACTGGGCGAGGCGATCAGATTATTGAAGGCCATCGCCATGGCAAAGCGCTCTTTTTCGGGGAAGAACGTGTCAACATCAAAGACACCCAACTGGCGCACCGGCGGCGTCTGGATGGCGAGGATCAGTTGCGCTAGATCGAGACTTTTATTCTGCGACCAGAAGTGTTCAAAAATTTTGGAGAGCAAAATCGCCTCGCGGCTGCGCACCGGGTCGGCGTCGATGCCCACCAGGCCCAGTAGCGCCGAAACCGTGCCGCTAATCCGTTCGCGGATCACCTCGCCATGCTCGGCAAAATCAAGACCAGGGGCGGCCAGGCTACCGACAATGTTGATGGCAACCCCCGCATCGGAGCCAGGGGTAAAGATGGTATAGTCGGTGGTTTCCTGCAAGGCGCGCATTCGCTCCGGCGTAATACCCCAGTCGGCCAGCCCGTTGCGCCACTGTTCCGCCGTGGTCTGGGCATAGGCTTCGACCGTTTGCCCTTTGCGACGAGCGTCATCGTCGTTGATCCACGCCTGGAAATCCTGTGGCGCCAAGTTGGGGAATTGGAGCAGGAGGTTGGTAATATCCCCCTTAGGATCGACCAGGATGGCCGGCACCCGATCCATGGCCGCCTCTTCCAACAGGCCAATGCAAAGACCTGTCTTCCCACTGCCCGTCATGCCCACACAGACAGCATGGGTCGTCAGATCGCGAGCATCATAGTTGACGGCGACCTCACTCCGTTGCCCGCTCTTCAAATCATATTCAGCGCCAAGATAAAAGGAGCCAAGTTTTTCCGGTGGTGCTTGCATAGTTTCTTCCTGCCAATTCCGTCAATGATAGGGCGAGTATGAGTAGTCCACAGTCGTTTTGTCGCGTAGTCCAGAGTCAATTCATCTCACATTGATCGTATTTTGGTCTACTGCGCATGGTTGGACATTAATCGTACTGATCATGGCTCAAGCGTAACGCAAAGCTTTCGTCGTCTACTTGGCGGCGGGCTTGAATAATCTGCCGTTTGCGCAGTTGCGCGGGTAGGCCCAGTAGACCGGCCAGTTGACCGCGCAGGCGAGCGCGGGCGGCGGCGCCACGGAAGTTTGCCAAGGCTGTCACGGCGATCTCCAGTTGCGCCAACAGAATCGACGGCAGGTTGCGCAGCAGCAACGTGGTCGGCATGTTTTTGGCAATCGTCCAGATCGTGTTGCGCCCCACATAGTAGCTTGCCATGACGCCGCCGCCGGTGGCGCTCAGGTGGTGATAGACACGCGCTGCCGGAGCAAAGACCGCGTTCCAACCCAACAGTTGGGCGCGGAAGCCAAAGTCCACATCTTCCATATACATCCAGAACGTTTCATCAAAGCCGCCCAACTCTTGCCAGACCTCTTTGCGAAAGGCTGAGGCGCCACCCGAGCCGCTAAAGATTGCCGGCTCATCATCATATTGCCCGTCATCCACCTCCCAGACGCCACGATTGTGGGGGATGCCATCCAGCCCCAGCAGGTCGCCGGTGGTGTGTAATTTGCGGCGGTCATCAAAGAGGAGCAGTTTGCTGGTGACAACGGCGGCCTGCGGGTTGGCGCAGATGGTTTTGGCTAATTCAGCCAGCCAGGTCGCCTCTGGCTCGGTGTCATTGTTGAGCAGCACCACCAGGCGCCCATGCGCTGCCGCCACGCCCAGATTACAGGTGCGGGCAAAGCCTTCATTGCGCCGGTTGAGCAGCAACCGCACTTCCGGGTAGTGCTGCTCGACAAAGGCGACTGAATTATCACTGCTGGCGTCGTCGGCCAGGATCACCTCGAAGTCACGGAAGGTCTGGCGGCGCAGCGCATCCAGCAGCGTGGCAAGAAAACGCTGCCCGTTGTAGTTGGGAATAATCACCGAGAAGAAGGGCGCCGCCACCGGACGCAATTCGGGATAAGTGCGCTGAGGACGGGCTACAAACGCTTCCGGCGCCGCACGGAAGTTATCAATGTTCAACGCAATCTGCTGACGCATCACCACCCGCTCTTCACTGCGCAGGCTGCCATAGGTTTGGTCATTGACCACCGGGTTGGCATTCATGCCGCCACTGCCGGCCTTATTCTCCCCATCAGTCGCTTTGGAGCGTGGCTTGCGACTCTTGAAAGTGCGCGGCTGCGCATCTTTGATCGCTTTGGCGGCGTCCGCGCTCGCGGGCGAAGTTGATTCCGGTGTCGAGTTTGCTTCTTCGCTCATGAAAACTATTCCTATAAAATGATGAGCCAGCTCGCATTGTAGGGACACCAACTATTATTGGGCCTCTACAATACGAGCCAGCGATTATCGGCTTGCTTCGGCGTCCACATAGGCCCGCAACGCATCCTGCCAGGGGCGCAACGTAATGCCGAGCGCGGCGGCGGCTTGGTTCACCAGCACGGCGTGTAGCGGCGGTGTTACCGGTCGCGGCCATTCGGCGACGGTGATCGGTGTTAACGGGATGTGGCCCCGCTCGTTGGCTTGCAAGGTCGCCTGGGCAAAGTCAAAGCGGCTGGCCCGGCCGTCATTGACCAAATGATAAATGCCATACTGTTCCGTCGTCAACAGGTGAGCAATGGCAGCGGCGACATCGGGGGCGTAAGTCGGGTTGCCCACTTCATCGGCCACCACACGCAATTGGCCATGTTTGTCCGCCGCTGCTGTGATCTTGCTGGGGAAATTATTGCTGCCAGGACCAAAGAGCCAGGCCGTGCGCACAATGTAGAGACGATCTAACACCTGTTGCGTCGCTTGTTCACCAGCCAGCTTGCTGCGAGCATAGACCCCTTTTGGCCCCGGTAGATCATATTCACGATAATGCTGCCCAGGTAGACCGGGAAAGACCTCATTGCTACTGACATGAACGAGTGATGCGCCACAACGCCGGCAACCCAGCGCCAGATATTTTGGCCCCAGTGCGTTGGCGGCATAGGCGGCGTCCGGTTGCGCTTCGGCGCTGTCGACATTGGTCCAAGCGGCAGCGTTGATCACCACGTCCGGCGCCAGGGCTGCCACCTGTTGCACGATCGTCGGCTGAGTAATGTCAACCGCAGGACGCTGCCATAAGGTCAAGCGGTCGCCCGACCGTTGTTGATAGAAATCAATGAGTGCGCGCCCCAGTTGACCGGAGGCGCCGACAAGTAAGATATGCATGGTTACTCACAAACCGCACAGGCTTCGGTAGGCACGGACGGTTACAAACCGCACCTGCCATCACACGTCATGGCAATCCAGTATAGCACAGGCACGCTGATTTGCCGAAGTTGACAAACAGCGCGTGCGTGGCACAGGTCAGGGTAGCGCTTATGTCGGGCAAACGATTGTGACCGGTGCTACGCACGCACGCTACCCCCCCGCCAACAACGCCGCCAACACCATGCCCGGCAAGTGGTGCTGGAGCGGAAAAATGTTGACAAAGCCGACGTGGCCGCCTGTCGGGTGCAAGTGGCGGACAAGCAAGGGGTGGGGCTGGAAGGCCAGTAGATCGTTGGCGTCGATCACCGGGTCGTCCATAGCCGAAATGATCGTCACCGGCACAGTCAGTTGCGCTAGTTCAGCCGCCGGCACCGCGTAGGAGGCAAAATACTCATCTGCTGTGCGGAAATCGCCATAGGCATGGGCATAGTGGCGAACCAGCCACTCGGTCATGCCACGAATGGTCGGGATGGTGCGCACCGGGCCAAAATCGTAAAGTTCCGGGAAAAAGTGTTCTTTTGCCAGCAAAGAGGCCAGCCAGCGTTTACGAAAATAGTGGCGGTACGGTCGTTGGCGGTCAATGGCGTCGGTGGCGCTAGCCGGGTTAACGGCGGGGTTGATGGCAATAACTTTGGTCAGATTAGCAAAGGGTTGCCGGCGGTGACGACAGGCCAGCCGCAAGGCAAAATTACCCCCCATCGAAACGCCAACGATATAGAAAGGCAACCCTTGCGCCATGTCGGCAACCTGATGTAAGGCGGTGGCGACTTCGTCGATCAAAATGCCCAGGAAAAGACCGGCATTCAAGGTATAGCGATTGAGATGATAATTCGGGCCATGGTCGCGAAAGTTAAAACGGACTACATCAAAACCGGCGTCGGTTAATATTTGCGCAGTCAACAGGTCATAGTTGGAATGGCTACAACCTTCCCAGCCATGCAGGGTGACAACCAGGCCGCGACGTTCCTCCGGGCTGCGACAGGGGCTGTAATAGGCCAGTAGCCGCACCGACCGACCAGTATCAAGCGGGATGACACTGGGGCCGCCGTCGAGCAAAATGGGGTACTCCTGCGCCAAGTGGCGGGCATGTAAACGGGCGCGGCTGGCTAACAACGTTTGAATGTGGCCGGAGCGGACAAAACGACGGGGCTGAAAGAGTTGTGGTTGCGGGATCGACTGGCTGCTATGCAAGGCGGCAGCGCTGATGTCACCAGCGCCACTGTTGCCAGTTATGGCTGGCGCGCGACTCGACGGTGCGTCAAAGTGGATGCGCTTTGGTTTGGAATTATGTTGGCTCATCATGCCCTCTTTACAATTCTTCAACAACCAATCAAAGCCGGCTCAATCGAGCGGAATCGTCAATTCAACAATCGTACCGACGCCATCGGTGCGGTTGCGCAACCGACAACTTCCGCCCACTTCCCAGATCAGGGCGGCGACCATGGTTAAGCCCAGCCCCATACCCGGCACTTCACCGGTAAAATATTTCTCCGCCTGATAGTAGGGCAACCAGACTTTATCGATCTGCTCCGGTGTCAAAGTCACGCCATTATCGACCACACGCAAGAGCGCCTGAGTATCGGACAGGGGCGCCAATTCAATGTTGATGGTCGGGTTGTGGCTGGGGTGAAACTTTTTGGCATTTTCCAATAGCTCCCACAAAATGCTTTCAAAGGCGCGCGTAGTTAAGATCAGACGTTTTTCACTGCGAAAGCCATTGTTGAGCGTGCAGCGCTTTAATTCCAGTCCGGTGCTGATCTGTTTGATCAACTCTTCCAAATTGCTGGTCACAAAGGCGTCACCAGAGTGAGCGCTCACCGGCATCCGCAGATATTGGAGAATATCGCTGATGGTCACGTTGAGCCGCTGGGCGCCGGAGTCGATCAAGCGCGTGATCTCCTGGATCTGTCCTTTGGTGAGATTATCGACCATATCGGGCGTCAACAGTTGTAAACCGCCAGAGATGGCATGAAGCGGGGTGTTGAGCTTGTGCATCACCATCGAGTGAAAGGTCCAAATGTCACGCTGTGTACTCATCTGCGATGTGACATCGCGCAGGTGTAACAAGCGTTGCAAACTGTCGCCCTCCACCTGGTTGAGCAAAGTGACTTCCAGCCAGAGCGCCTGGGCGTTAGCCGTCTCGGGGCGAATCAGATAGATGGGGGAAGCGGGTTGGATGTTACTCTGTAATAATTTCCGCCAGACATCCATCGGCTCAGGCCGAAAGCCCTGCTCCAAATGTTCTAAAAAGTCGCTCATGGTGGGCAGAACAGCCTTTGGCGGCAGGCCCAACAACCAGCGGGCGCGCTCGTTAGCATAGAGCATCTCATTCTTTTGGCTCAACAGCACATAGCCATCTTCCGCCTGTTCCACCACCCATTCAAAACGGGCGCGCTCATCCAACAGACGGCGGTAACGATTCAAGCGGGTGATGGTGCGCACACGCGCCCGTAATTCAGCATGGTCAAAGGGCTTGGTAACAAAATCGTCGGCGCCGGCTTCAATCCCTTGCAGGCGCGATTGGCGATCGTCTAAGGCTGTCACCAAAATAATCGGAATTTCCGCCAGACGCGGGTTGCTGCGCAAACGGCGGCAGACCTCAAAGCCATCCATACCAGGCATCATCACATCAAGCAGGATTAGATCAGGGGTCAACTCTTCCGCTTTGAGCAGCGCCTCTGGCCCGTTACAAGCGAAAGCCAGTTGGTAGGTCGAAGATTGCAACAATGCTTCAAGAATTTCGCGTCCCGTTTCCGTATCATCAACAATCAGGATTATGCTTTTTGCTTGCAAGTTGCCCCCTCCAAAAGTAAAATAAATCAACCGCGGAGGCGCAAAGTGCGCAAAGAATTCAGATGCACCTTTGCCTACTTTGCGTCTTTGCGGCAAATTGATTTGCTTTGCACCAAGACTAATCAGGACTTACGCAGCGCCAGACCTGTCAGGTTTCGGAAACCTGGCAGGTCTCTCTGGTCGCGAAGCCATCTTGCGTAAGTCCGACGAATAAACCAGTCAGCTAACATTCAGTAAACTAGGGTTTGTTGACACTTGTGCGAGACACACCTGTCAGGTTTCCAAAACCTACCAAGTGTACCACCAGCTAATTCTGAAATGTCAACAGACCCTAGTTTACCGAATGTTGGCTAAAGTTGGCGAATTGTGAGAAGAGTTAAATCAATTTCACAAGTAAACTTATTCATCTTTTCGCCTCCCCTGTCTCCCTGCCACCAAATCATTCATACAGTTATTGTATACCACCAATATTGTATAACACCAAGACCATTTGTCACTAGCCAGGATACGTATCTTCTGTTACACTATAAAGGCAATATGTTTTACAGTTCACTTACAATTGTCGGCAGTATCGTACAAATTGTGTAAATCATCGTTGGCCTAAAGCGCCGCTTGCGCTTTACACAGTGGGGTATATAGGTCACATATCAGGCCAAATGTCGGGTAGTGAAGAGGCTAGAGACAACTTTGTTACAACAGCTTTGGACAAAAGGAGATTGGCGGCGCATCCTTGCACTTGGGTTCATCTTTATCGGTCTGATTGGCGGGCTGACAGCCTGTGGCGATGATGAGACACCCATGCCGCCAACGGTTGCGCCTGCAGCAACGCCAACATCAGCGTCCACGACACCCCCACCCACAGTAGTCAGTGTTTTGCCGACACCGGTCGCGGCCTCGCCTTTGGCCCAGCCCACAGCGGCTATCATCCCGCGCTATGGCTATGAAGTCGTCAAGGTCTATCCTCATGATCCGGCCGCCTTTACCCAGGGGCTGCTCTTTGATGAAGGGCAACTTTACGAGTCAACGGGGCTTTATGGCGGCTCATCGATCCGCCGCGTCGATCTCGCTACCGGCAACGTGCTGACAATGACGACCATACCGGCTGAGTATTTTGGCGAAGGCATCACCATTGTCGGCGACAAGTTGTATCAACTCACCTGGCAGGGGCAGACCGGTTTTATTTATGACAAAGTGACCTTTGCGCCGGTGGGCCGCTTCACCTACCCGACCGAAGGATGGGGGATGACCTATGACGGGGAGCGGATCATCATGAGTGATGGCACGGCCCGTCTCTATTTTTGGGACCCGGCCACCCTCGCGCTCACTGGCTCGGTGGATGTGTATGATGACCAAGGGCCGGTCGTGCGGCTTAATGAATTAGAAGCGATCAACGGCGAAATTTTTGCCAATATCTGGCAGACCGACCTGATCGCCCGCATCGATCCCGCCACCGGCGCCGTGGTAGGCTGGATCGATCTGACGGGCTTACTGCCGGCAGCGGATCGCACGCCCACCACCGATGTTCTCAACGGCATTGCCTATTTGCCAGAGGACGACCGCTTATTTGTTACCGGCAAGAATTGGCCCAAATTGTTTGAAATTCGTCTGGTTCCGTAGAAATGGTTCCGTAGAAATCCATTTTCAGTAGTCCGCAGTCCTAAGTCCAAAGTCAGGCTCGGTAGCGTTGCGCTCTACTGATTTTTGCAGATAGCGTAGAAGCAGTAGAGCGCAATGGCGCCAAGAAGGTAGTAATCCGATGTTGGACTACACGACTGTGGACTACTGAGAATAGCGCCTTGCCATACTCAAACCCCAACCCGATCCTATGCAAAAGCTACTTCGAGCGCTCTTAGGCGCAAAATTCCCGACCATGTCCGGACGGGATGCCTATATCTTACATTACCTTACCCTGACCATTGTGGCAACGGGTCTCTTTCTTGTTGCCATCGCCCTGCTGGTGCTACTGCCCTTGGAAAGGTTTCTGCTAGGCTCGTTGATCTTGGGCGCCGGTCTGTTATACCTTTTCAACTTGACCGTATTGCGCCAGACCCATTCTATTAAATTGACTGGCATTCTCTTTGTCGCCGAACAGTATGCCTTTCTGCTGACCCTCACCTACTTTCAGGGAGGAAACGACCCTGTCTTCTATGTCTGGTATCCGCTGATTGTGGTATTTGCCGCCTTTGTGTTGGGGCGTTGGTGGGGCATTGGGTTAGCACTCCTATCGGGGGGCAGTTATTGGCTCTTTGCGGCGCTTATTGCCGGCGGGCATACGTTCCTCGCCAACAGCCCCCTCTGGCAGCCACAATCGGCCACCGCCAATTTACTGTTTTCGGCGCCGCTGTCGTTGCTCGCCATTGCCATCTTCTGCTGGTTCTTTGAAGATATGCGCAACCATGCCGAACAGCAATCACGCCAGGCCGAACAGCGCCTGCGCATGTTTCTAGCCAACATGAGCCACGAGATCCGCACACCGATGAACGGCGTCATCGGCATGACCAACCTCCTGCTGGACAGCGACTTAAACGAAGAGCAACGGGATTTTGCCGACACCATCCGCCAGAGCAGCGAATCGTTGCTGACCATTGTCAATGAGATTCTGGATTTCTCCAAGATCGAATCGGGCAACATGAGCCTGGATCTCCAACCCTTTGATTTGCGCCGCACGGTCGAAGGCGCCATCGATCTACTGGCGCCCCAAGCCGGCCAGAAAGGGCTGGAGTTGATCTACCTAGTCGAGGATAGTGTGCCAAATAAGCTCACCGGCGACGCCTTGCGCCTGCGCCAGATTCTGGTCAATCTGCTCTCCAATGCCATCAAATACACCGACCAGGGCGAAGTCTTTGTCCACATCGGCGCCAGACGCAATCAGCGCCAGGGCTATGAACTGCACTTTCGCGTGCGCGACACCGGCATCGGCATTGCCGCCCACCAATTACCCCACCTCTTTCGCTCCTTTACCCAACTGAGCCGGGCCGCGGCGAACCGCGGCGGCACCGGGTTGGGGTTGGTGATCAGCAAACAGTTGACAGAGATGATGGGGGGTGAACTATGGGTGGACAGCAAGGAAGGCGCCGGCTCGACCTTTCATTTTACGATTCAAGCCGACGCCGCCGAACATGAGCCGGCCCATCTACCAGGCGTCCATCCGGCGTTGGTTGGGCAGCGGGTGCTGATTGTTGACGACAACGTGACCACACGCCATGTGTTGCGCCGCCATCTGTTGCACTGGGATATGGTGCCGCTGGAGGCGAACGGCCAGGACGAAGCGTTGACCCATATTCAACAAGGCCGCGAGATCGACATCGTCCTGGTTGATACGACCCTGCCGGAGATGGAACATCTGGCGATGGTGCGGGAGATCCGCCGCTTTACCCCGCTGCGCGACACGCCGATTATGTTACTCGCACCGACTGGCAAGAGCATTGCTCAGCAGGAGAGTCGCGGTCTCAATTTGACGGCGGTTTTACACAAGCCGATTAAGCCGGCGGATCTACATGACGCCCTGATTCGCCATTTTGACACTACGTTGGCCGCTGCGCCCACGCCCGCTGTCACCCCCACAGCGGCCAATCGCGTCCAACACCGGCGCGCGCTTACGATTTTGCTGGTGGAGGACAATGTGATCAACCAGAAGGTGGCCTTGCGGATGTTGGAACGGCTGGGCTATCATGCTGATGTGGTCAATAATGGCGCCGACGCCGTGCGGGCTGTCCGGCGCCAACCCTATGATGTCGTTTTGATGGATATTCACATGCCGGGTATGGATGGGATTGAGGCGACCAAAGCGATCCTCAACGATGAGTTGATCGAGCAACAACCCTACATTGTCGCGTTGACCGCCGCCGCCCTCAGCGAAGACGAAGAACGTTGCCGCCAGGCCGGGATGGAAGATTTTCTGACCAAGCCGATCCGCACCGGTGATATTTTGAGCGTCTTGGAGCGCTATCGTCTACGGAGTGACCAGCTTGCCAAGCGCGGCCGACGGGCGCTGCGGCGCGAGACAGACAAGAAGACCAGAAGGCCAGAAAACCAGAAAACGGGAAGACAAGAAGAGGGGGAGCGGGAGCGGTAGCCAAGCTTGCCTTCCTGTCTTGCGTGCTTTGAGATAAAGAGAGAGGAAAACCATGCGCGTTCTGATCGTGGGCAATGGCGGACGAGAACATGCCATTGCCTGGAAATTGACGCAATCATCGCAGGTGGAGGCGATCTTTGTCGCGCCGGGGAATGGTGGGCTGCGCGGCTTGCCGAAAACCCAAGTCGTCCCCATTGAGGCCACGGCGCTTGCCCAGTTGCGTGACTTTGCCCAGCAACAAGCCATTGATCTGACCATTGTCGGCCCGGAAGCGCCGTTAGTCGCCGGCATTGTCGATCACTTTCGGGCGGCGGGGTTGGCGATCTTTGGCCCAACCCAGGCAGCGGCGCAATTGGAAGGCTCGAAGGCGTTTGCCAAAGCCTTTCTCCAACGCCACGGCATCCCGACGGCCCAATCGGCCAGTTTTACTGATTTTGATGAAGCCATGCGCTATCTGCGCGTACAGGATGAACCGCCGGTGGTAAAGGCCAGCGGTCTGGCCGCCGGCAAGGGGGTGATCCTGCCGGAGACCTTGGACGAAGCGGCCGAGACAGTCAAAGCCATGTTGCTTGATGGGCGCTTTGGTCGCGCCGGGGAAGAGGTGGTGCTGGAAGAGCGATTGCGTGGGGAAGAGTTATCAGTGTTGGCCTTTTGTGACGGCCACCATGCGCTCCTCTTACCAGCCGCCCAGGACCACAAGCGATTGTTAGACCGGGACCGCGGCCCCAACACCGGCGGCATGGGCGCCTTTGCCCCCGCACCGGTCGCCACCCCGGCCCTGTTGGCGCAAGTGACGCAGGAGATCCTGTTGCCGACCTTGGCCGGCATGGCCGCTGAGGGTACGCCCTACCAAGGCGTCCTCTATGCCGGACTCATGTTGACTGCCGACGGCCCCAAGGTCTTGGAGTTTAACTGCCGGCTGGGTGACCCCGAAACCCAGGTGATTCTACCCTTGCTCCAAAGCGATCTGTTGGCGTTAGTGCAGGCGACCATGAACGGCACGCTCGACCAGATCAAACCACAATGGGCCAAAAGGGCGGCGGTGACAGTGGTGATGGCCTCGCGCGGCTACCCGGAAGAGCCGGAAACCGGCTTCGAGATCAGCGGGATCGCCGAAGCAGAGAAGACCGGCGCCCTGGTCTTTCACGCCGGCACAAAATTTGTCGATCAACGGCTGGTCAATGTTGGCGGGCGAGTGTTGGCCGTCACTGGTGTTGGCGACACCTTGACATTGGCGGCCAATGGCGCCTATAGCGGCGTCCGCCAAATTCACTTTACCGGCGCCCAATATCGTCGTGACATTGCCTCCCGCTTTCGGTAGGCAGGTAGGCGCTTGCCAAAAGTAGGGGCGCCCCCTTGCGGGCGCCCCGGTTTTGGGCGCCAGAGGCGTCTTGGGCGCCCACAAGGGGACGCCCCTACGGATATTGATTTTGTGTAATTACCAAGCCTAAGCCTGCTCATAGCCGGTCCGTGACCAGCGTCCCCAACGCCGGTCACCGGTTGCCTTTTAGGCGCGGCGACGAGCAGGCTTGGTAGTTACGATTTTGTTGAATATGCTATATCGAAGAGTAAAATTTTCATGGCAAACGAAAAAAGTAACGAAAACAAAGCGGAGATGCCGGACAGCAAAGCCTCAACCACGCCCGCAGAGGTGAAGGATGAGCTTGTTGTCACCGAACACGAAATTGTTATTGCCGGCCAGGTGCTGCACTACACAGCAACCACTGGCGTCATCGTGATGAAGGATGAGGAAGGCAAGGCCAAAGCCAAAATCTTTTTCATTGCCTATACGAAAAAAGATGTGGTCGATGTCAGCACGCGCCCGTTGACCATCTCCTTTAATGGCGGGCCTGGTTCCTCGTCGGTTTGGTTGCATCTCGGCGTGCTGGGGCCGAAACGCGTTCTTAGCGGAGACGTAGACAAGATCGCCCCGCCCCCCTACCGCTTGACCACCAACGAATATACGCTGCTCCAGAGCAGTGATCTCGTCTTTGTCGATCCGGTCAGCACCGGCTACAGCCGTCCGGCGCCGGGGGAAGAGGCCAAGCAATTTCATGGCTTGCAAAAGGACATTGCCTCGGTTGGCGATTTTATTCGCCTCTATGTCACCCGCTATCAGCGCTGGAATTCGCCCAAATTCCTCATTGGGGAAAGTTACGGCACGACGCGCGCCGCCGGGTTGGCCGGCTATTTGCAAGACCGGCACGGCATGTATCTCAATGGGTTGATGCTCGTTTCGGTGATCTTGGATTTTCAGACGGCCCGGTTTGACTTGGGCAACGATCTGCCCTTTCTGCTCTTCCTGCCCACCTATGCAGCGACGGCGTTGTATCATAACAAAGTGACACTCCCCGCTGGCCAGGATGTCAAAGCTTTCCTGGCGGCGGTCGAAGCCTTTGCCCTGCGCGATTATGCCCTGGCTTTATTACAAGGGGATCGCCTGCCCGCTGCCGAACGGCAGCAGCTTGTCCAACAACTGGCGGCTTACACCGGCTTGACGCCCACCTACATCGAGGAGACCAATCTGCGCATTGAGATCCATCGCTTTGTCAAAGAGCTTTTGCGCAGTGAGCGGCGCACTGTGGGCCGGCTGGATACGCGCTTTCAGGGCGTTGATCGCGACGCGGCCGGGGAAAACTTTGAATTTGATCCGAGCTATGCTGCCATTCAGGGGCCGTACACCGCCACCTTGAATGATTATGTACGGCGCGACTTAAACTTTGCCAGCGACCTGCCTTATGAAATTTTGACCGGCCTCTATGAAACGTGGGATTACAGCAGCCATCAAAATCAGTATGTCAATGTGGCCGAAACGTTGCGTAGCGCCATGAGCAAGAACCCCTTTTTGCGCGTGTTGGTCGCCAATGGCTATTATGACCTGGCGACGCCCTACTTCGCCACCGAATACACCTTCCATCATTTGGCGCTCGATGCAACCTTACAGCGCAACATTGTGATGACCTATTACGCAGCGGGACATATGATGTATTTGCATGAACCCTCACTGATCCAATTAAGTGAAGATTTACATGCCTTCATCGCTCAAGAAGTTGCCGCAGACCGTCCCGAAGGGTAAGGCTAGATGTAATGGAAAGCCCAAAAGTACCAGCACCCAACCGACCAATGATGCAAACGCCGCCAGGCAAAAGTTCAACGCGCACCTATGGGGAGGCGCCACTGCCGACCTATCACAACGGCGAGCGTCCCCAGTTACCTGGCGTAACCACCGAAGACGCGACCCACGATCAAGGCCTGGATCAAGGCCTGATTGATAACCTGCCCACCCTACTCTATCGCTGTGCGCTGGATGAAAGAGGAACGGCGCTCTTTGTGAGCGCCGGCTGTGTGGCGTTGACCGGTTATGAAGTGGACGATTTTGTGGGCGGGCAGCGCTGCGCGCTGGCCGATCTCGTGGCGCCGACAGATCACCAGCGGGTGGCCCAGCAGCTTCAGCAAGCCATTGCCCAGCGGCAACCCTACAAGCTTGAATATCGCATCATTGATGCCAACGGTGCGACGCGCTGGGTCGTAGATCAGGGTAGGGTGATTGCACCGGAAAGCGGCGTCGCCGGCTGGCGTGATGGCCTGCTCGTCGATATTTCCGTGCAAAAAGAGAGCGAAGCGATTCTCAGCAAAGTCAACAAAGAGTTGGTGGCGAACAGCCGCCACACTGGTGAATTTTTAGCCAATGTCAGCCACGAAATCCGCACCCCGCTCAGTGTGATGTTAACCATTGCCGAGTCCTTGCAAGAAGGCATTTACGGCGCTGCCACGCCACGGCAGGGGGAAGCGCTCAGTCGGCTCCGCCGCAGCGGGCGTCACCTGCTGGGGCTGGTCAACGATATTCTGGATATGGCCAAGATGGAGGCGGGAAAACTGACGCTATATCCCGCACGGGTAGCGCTGGAAACGGTCTGTACGCACAGTCTTCAGATGGTCCAAGAATTAGCCAAAGGCAAACAGATCACCTTGAGCTATGCCAATGACGACAACATTGCCTGGGTCTGGGCGGATGAGCAGCGGTTGCGCCAAATTCTGGTCAATCTCCTCTCGAATGGCATCAAGTTCACCCCGGAAGGGGGCGCGGTTGGGCTGACCGTGACAGGCGACAGCACAGATGAAGTCCTACGGCTGACCGTATGGGACACCGGCATTGGGATTGCCGGCGCGGAAAGCGCAAAGATTTTTCAACCCTTTATCCAACTGGATACCAAACTCTCCAGCCCCTACGAAGGGACGGGGTTAGGTCTACCGCTCGTCTATCACTTGACCCGCTTACATGAAGGAGGCATCACCCTCGAAAGCAGCGAAGGGCAAGGCAGCCGCTTTACGGTAGCGCTCCCCTGGCAAGCCGCGGAAGTGTCTGCAACCGCTATGACGCCATTGCCCCCTACAGAAGAACCCTGTACAGAACAGGTCTGTACAAAACAATTGCCACTCCGCTTAGTAGCGCTGACTGCCGACGCCACCACCGCCCAACAACTGACCAGCGGGTTACGCCCATATGACATTGAGGTGACAGCAACCGCCGAATTACGTAACGCCATGACACTACCTAGCGCCATGCCGCCTGATCTGCTTCTTATTGAAGCGCCGCTACCTGACTATACACTACTAGAGATTGTCCACCAGTTGCGCATGGGAACACCGACGCCGCCACCACCGCTGCTGGTGCTGACGACGGTGCAAACACCGGGTCATGAAGCACTCTGGCAACAAGTCGGCGCAACAGCCATCTTGACCAGACCGCTCAGCTTCAAACAACTGGCAGCCATCATTCAGAGGCACTGTTAGATAGGTCGTTTGTTGGGTTCGACAAGCGCAACAAACGACCAGACCACTTACGGCTCATCCACCCGCAAAAAGCGTTCAATGGTTGACTGGAGATGGCTCAAGCTGACCGGTTTGCTCAGGTAGGCGTCAACCCCGGCGGCGGTGCAGCGCGCTTGGTCATTGGGCATGGCCATGGCCGTAAATGCAATCACGGGGATGGCCGAAAGCATCTGATCAGCGCGCAGTCGGCGTGTCGCCTCCAACCCATCCATCGACGGCATTTGCATATCCATTAAGATCAGAGCAGGATGTAATGCTTGCGCCATTGTTAATGCCTGGGCGCCATCGCTGGCTGTCTCGACCTGGTAGCCTTTATAGCGCAGAAAATCACTGACCGCTTTGACGGTGATTGGATTGTCTTCGGCCAGCAAAATCAGGGGCAAGCGGCGCGTCTCCGCCAAGCGCGCCGGGGCCAAGGTTGACATGGATGGCGGCGTTGCCAAGCCAACCGCCACCGCTTTCGCCGCAGCCACGTTTGCATTCGGCAACACCATAGGTGGTTCATCAGCCGCCGGCAACGGCAGATCGCCGGCAGTTCGCCAGGGTAGCGTCACGGTAAAGCGGCTGCCCTGGCCGACTTCGCTGGCGACGGTGACCGTGCCGCCGTGCATCGCCACCATACGATAAACCAGCGCCAGTCCTAGCCCGGTGCCGTCGTATTGGCGGGAAAGGCTGCTATCGACCTGGATAAAGGGTTGGAAGAGATGGGCAATGGCCTCTTGCGGGATGCCCACGCCGGTGTCGCTCACCACAAACTGCACCATCGGTTCGGCGGCCTGTTGACCGCTGATTTCCAGATGGATCGCACCAGCTTCGGGCGTGAACTTCACCGCATTGCTCAACAGGTTAAGCAAGATCTGCTTCAAGCGGCGACCATCGGCCTGCATCGTCTTCACCGCCGGGTCAAGGGTGGCGGTCAGGGTGATGCGCTTTTTCTCCGCCGTCGGTTGCACCAAACGCAACGTCGAATGGCAGAGTGATTCCACATCCACCGTCGAGTAGCTCAACTCCGCCTGCCCCGACTCAATTTTTGCCAAGTCGAGAATGTCATTGATCAACGAAAGAAGATGGCGACCGCTGGCGTCGATGGCCGTCAGCGCCTTGCGTTGACGCGGCGTCACATCGCCATAGACCTGATCTTGCAGCGCTTCGGTCATGCCCAAAATGCTATTGAGCGGCGTGCGCAATTCGTGGCTCATGCTGGCCAGGAACTCATCTTTGAGCCG
This sequence comes from Caldilineaceae bacterium, assembly GCA_026645575.1. Next base: position 14,916 of record JAPKMW010000018.1, on the reverse strand, counting down.
GGCTACTTTGGCAAATTGGGTGATCAAGCGCGCCTGCTCTTCTTCGACCGCTTTGCGTTTGGTAATGTCCTGCACCGTACCTTGATAGTACAAGGGCTGCCCCTGTTCGTCGCGTATCAAAATGGCGGATTCGGAGATCCAGATGCGCTCGCGCGTCTTGTGACGATAGATCTCTGATTCAAAATTGTTGACGATACCCTGGTCTTCCAGAATGTGCTGAAAGTCAAGACGACGGCTTGGCTCGACATACCATTCACGGCTAATATCTTGAATGGCCGCCACCATTTCCGCTTCCGTGGTGTAGCCGTTTAGCGCGGCCAACGCCGGGTTGGCGCGCAAAAGCCGACCCGTCAAGGTTGAACGATAGATGCCAATGGGTATATGATCAAAGAGCGTATGATATTCTTCTTCGGCAGCACACAGGGCGCTTTCGGCCTGTGTGCGTTCGGCTAACTCCTCTTCCAGGGCTGCGGTGGCGGCTTGCAAGCTAGCCGTGCGCTCCTCCACCCACTCGCTGAGGCGCACCCGTTCCGCTATCAAGGCCGCTTCAGCCGCCTTGCGTTCCGTCATATCGGTGGTCACACAAATCGCACCGCGGTAGTTCCCCTGCTCATCGAATTTGGGCATGGCGGACACTTGCAGCACAAGCGGCGAACCATCTTTTCGCTTTGTATGCACCTCATACGTTGACCGTTGATTCTGCACGCGCAGCGCCGTTTGACGACGGAGCGTTTCCAAACTGGCAGCGTCATAGGAGAAGACTTCCTCGTTGCGCCGATTGAGCAACGCTTCACGCGTGTAGCCGGAAATCTCACAAAATTTATCGTTGACGTAGATAAAGGTTTCGCGCTCGTCAGCGATCAAAAAGCCTTCGTTCATCGTTTGTAGCAGTCGTTGCAATTCCTCATTACGTGTTTGCAGCTCCTGTTGCACGGTACGCCGGTACAGCCAAAGGAAGGTGGCGCCCACAGCACAGACCAGGGCTTGCACTAGCACTAACCAGGAAAACCAAAAGATGCTGTAGAGCAGTGTCAGCGCCCCCAGCGCGACCATCAGCCAGGTTGCGGTTTGAAAAAGCAACGTCTGTCCCCGTTTTTGATGAGTGGTTAAGAGCATGAGTGGACTATTCTCCCAGTGATGGGTAAGCTGAATGAAAACTACACTAATACGTCATTATCTACACAATGTTCGGCAAGTCAACGGGCAACTGACTACAGCCTTCTGCAACATTTGACCGATGGCGCACGATTCTCTTTTGGTTGCGCCGCGATTTGACAATTGGGCGCGCTTGGGGTATAGTACAAATCTACCGCAAAATGGGCGAGTTTATACACGCGGGTAGGTTATACAGGCGGGTGTAGTGTAGCGGTAACACACGTGCTTCCCAAGCACTTATCACGAGTTCGAGTCTCGTCACCCGCTCTCCTTCACAATCTATTCTTTTTTCTAAAAAAGAGAACATTGTATATAGCCTCTAGCTGTTTTCACAGCTAGAGGCTTTTTCTTTTTTGGTCAATCAGGAGAGCCTTGCAGAAGGTCAAGCCCCAACGCCATCAACGAAACAACAGAAAGAACGATTCACGGCTACCGGCAGCACAACAGGCAGGCGGTGAACAGTATTACGGCGGGCCGTCACATCCAGTGGACGAGCCGACTTACGTTGCTGGGATGACATGGGTCAGGCGGCGGATTGTTGCTGATAAAGGTACTTTTGGAAGCCTCTAAACACCTTGCCGATCTCTTCGGCTTTGCCGAGATCATTCAGGGCATCGGCGAGGGAGTGGTTATATTTCAGCAGCAGCAACGGACGCAGTTTTTCCTGATCGAGTTCATCGACACCGACATTCACATAATGCGACAGGACAAAGTCGAGGAATAGCTGCTGTTTGCGATTGAACTGGGTGCTGATGGCATTCATGGCACTGGCGGCCCGTTCAGATCGCGTCAACGGCGGCAGGGCATAGGCGACGTAGGCCAGCACATCGAAGAGATCGCTCTGCTCAGCGTCGATCATCTTTTGCATCTCGGCCAGTTGCGCACGGCCAAAGCCTTTGTCGGCGAGGCCTTGTAACAGTTTCTTGCGCGTGTCCGGTGCGCTCCAGAGGGTGCGGAGTTCGGCTTCGTCCCGGAAAAACTCAGGCAACTTGCCGAAGAGCATTTCCATAAACTGCTGCGCCGTCATGGGGGTGCCGTCAGGGTGCCAGAAGGTCGTACTCATCATGTGCTGAAGCAGCCGCTCTTTGCCATCGGCTAGTTTGACTTTGGTGATCGTGTGCGTTGTGTACGCTGCGCCTTCCTCACGAATTTCTCGCGGCTTACGCTCTTTGCCTGCTGTGCCGACATCCTCGTCTTTGGGTTCCGGCGCTTCCGGCTCACCGTCCCATTCGGGATCGCTAAAGTGATGGTGCGCCTTCACAAAGTCGTAGATCGTAAAATAATCCTTGCCCTCATAGAGCCGGGTGCCGCGCCCGATGATCTGCTTGAACTCGATCATCGAATTGATGGGGCGCATAAGCACGATGTTGCGCACGTTGCGGGCGTCTACGCCGGTGGAGAGCTTGTGCGACGTGGTCAAGATGGTGGGAATGTGCTTTTCATTGTCCTGGAAGTCCCGCAGGTATTGTTCGCCTAGCTTGCCGTCATTGGCCGTCACGCGATGGCAGTAGTTGGGATCACGGCTTGTCTTCATCTGATTGATGAGATCACGCACGGCCAGCGCATGGCGTTGATTGGCGCAAAAGACCAGCGTCTTCTCGCGCTGATTGATCTGCGCCATAAAGAGCTTGACCCGGTACTCCTCGCGCTCTTTGATCTGGATGATCTGGTTGAAGTCGTCTTCGTCATAGCGCTTGCCGGTTTCGATCTCCCCCTCAAGGACGATGTCATCGGGCGTATAGACATAGTCATCCAGCGTGGTGGCAAATTGCTTGACCTTGAAGGGGGTGAGAAAGCCGTCGTTGATGCCATCTTTGAGCGAGTAGATAAAGACCGGCTCGCCAAAGTATTCGTAGGTGTCCACGTTGTCGTCACGCTTGGGCGTCGCGGTGAGGCCAAGCTGCACGGCGGGCTTAAAGTATTCGAGGATGCTGCGCCAGGTGCTTTCGTCATTGGCGCCGCCCCGATGGCATTCGTCAATGATGATGAGATCAAAAAAGTCGCGTGGATAGTCACCGAAATAAGGCGAGGGCTTGCCCTCTTTGAGTGGCCCACTCATAAAGGTCTGGAAGATGGTAAAGAACAGACTGCCGTTCTTGGGCACCCGGCCCCGTTTCTTGATGGCGTCCGGGGCAATGCGCACAAGGGCATCTTCCGGGAAGGCCGAGAAGGCGTTGTAAGCTTGATCAGCGAGAATGTTGCGGTCGGCCAGAAACAAAATGCGCGGGCGGCGTGATGGCTCCCGGCTGAGATTCCAGCGCGCGTGAAACAACTTCCAGGCAATTTGAAAGGCGATAAAGGTCTTGCCGGTGCCGGTAGCGAGGGTGAGCAAGATCTGTTGCTGGTTGGCGGCAATGGCATTCAGCACCCGCTCGACGGCAATGTCTTGATAGTAGCGAACGGGATGCGAGCCGCCTTTATCCTCAAAGGGCACCGTAGCGAAGTTGTTATGCCACGGGTCGGGCTTGGCAAAGGTCAACTGCCAAAGTTCCTCCGGCGTCGGGTAGCGCGGAACCTCGCCTTCCTTGCTGGTCTGCATGTCGATGCCATAGATGGCACGCCCGTTGGTGGCATAGGTAAAGCGCACAGCCATTTTACCGGCGTAGTTCTTGGCCTGCGCCACGCCTTCGGTCAGTTCCTCATGCCACGCTTTGGCTTCGACGACGGCTAGTTTCGTGTTGCGATACTCCAGCACGTAATCGGCGGTAAGCGGCTTGCCGCGCCGCCCGTGGCCTTCAAGGCGCCCCAGCGTGATGGAGAATTCACGCCGAATGCGACTGCCTTCGACAACACCCCACCCCGCTGCTTTGAGCGCGGGATCAATATGCTCGGCTCGGGTTTCAGCCTCGTTCATGCCATACTCCTACAGTTCTCCGCTGAAGGCTTCGTGCAGCAGTGATTGTTTCAGTTCGTCCAAAGCGGCTAGTTTTTGTTGATAAATTGATTCGAGACGTTGGGTTTCTACGACGAGAGAATCAAGCGTGAGTGCAATTTCTAACTGTCGTTCTATAGGCGGCCAAAAAGTTGTAATTGGATGAACCTGATTACGGTTCAATGCTGGATTAGCCGCACCAGAATTTAACTTCGTTACGTCAAGGCGTGTGAGAAAGTGGTAAACAAACTTGGGATCGTTTCCTTTGAAATCCTTTATCCATAGCGTTGTATCGTGGGGCCAAAAATCGCTCTCCAAATAGAAAACTTTTCCAAGAGTGCCTTTTCGTCCCAGCACAACGCCAGGAGCCTTCACTTTTGCTATGTTATGGAAACTCTTAATACCACCACTGGAAACTACAGGGACTTCGCCAGGACTTTGCTGCTCTTTAGTAATATCAAAACCGCGTTGAAGTGTTAGTTGGTCACCAATTATTGTTTCTACCCACCCCTCACCGCGCTGTGCAAAGACGGCTTGCAGGTGACTTTCAAACAGCGCACGAGCGTTTTGCCGGTTCTTTTCGGCGTTGGCTTTGGCGGTGGCGATGCCGTCAAACGCTTCATCGAGGATGCCAACGATGCGCTGTTGCTCGGCAAGGGGTGGAATTTTAGTTACCTGCGAGTAGACTTCGTTTCGATTAATGCCGGGCTTTACACCTTTCGCTAGACTGGGCAAGTTAAGCGTCTTCAAAAGATAATAGAGGAAACGCAAATCATGTTCGTGTTCATTAAATGTGACAAAGTAGGTCACATCTAGTGGCCAAAACTTGGGCTCAGTAAGATTGATTTCACCGGCTGACCCTTTGCGCCCTACGATGATGCTTGGTTTATCGTAGTAAAATTTATCTGTTCGATCTTTTTCCCCATTTGCGCCATAAACAGGGTATCGACCATCTGACTTCCGATCCGCATCTTTGAGAGGCTTACCATATTCCAACTTGAGGATATCTCCAATGGTCTTTTCTTTCCCATCGGCTTTCATAGCACCCTCCTAATGTTCACCAACACTTCAGCGCTTTCGGCATTCATGGTCAGAAGAGGTTTGTGACACATTTGCCCCATCTGCTTGTTCATTGTCCACCCCCTTTATCAGTAGGCTTTTTCGGGTTGGGTTTCGGTGGCTGTTTGGCCTGGTTGCGGTATTGCAGGCGGGCGTGGGTCATGCGTTCGCGCAGACCGCCCTCTTTGACAAAGGTCTGTTCCAAATGGCGGATCTGTTGATCGAGCAGGTAGTTGGCCTGGTGAATCAGACAGATCCCAATATTCGCCACCACCTCGGCCGGTCGGGTTTCACAAAATTCGCGGTAGGTTTCGTAGGTCGCTTGGCGGTTGCTGCCCAGGGTGCGCACAAACTGCGCCTCCGGCGAATCCTTGGCCCACAAGCGCAGATCGCGCACACGCAAAAAGTCTTGGTAATCAATGAGCAGTTCTTCCAAGCTGGCGCGGGCCACATTGGTCAGTTTGATGCCCATCTCCATAGATGTTCGCGCCGCCATGCTTCCTTCAGCAATATTTTGCTTACCTGATCGCGCCGCCTGTACCATTTGGTCGATCGTACGGTCACCACGCGTCAGAAAGCGCTGACAGAAACGAAAGGTCACATCATAGACAATTTCCGCTTTCCGGTAGGAGAGCAGTTCGCGATAGTTGCCATAGGGTGGTATGAAACCAGGGGATTGATTATTAGTCATAGTTTTAGGCTGTTTATTGTTGATTGAATTTTATGTAGGATGTAGAGGATAGGTAGGATTGTATACTTTGGGTATCATCCTATCTATCCTCTACATCCCCTACATCCTATACTTCCTACTTCAGTAACACTCGGATAGCCTCTAACACCTCAGCACTCTCCGCATCCAGCGCAGCTATTTCGTCCATGATCTCCTGCGGGCTGCGGTGTGTCACGGCCTCGCCGCCGTTGGGATTCTTCACCGACAGATCGAACGTTGTCTGATCAATGCTGGCGGCGTCGATGCGCCAACTCTTGGGCGAGTCGGCAAAGCTCTTTTGCAGGGTCACGAACTCCTTGAGATCGTTATCGTTGAGCGGGTTGGTCTTGCCGAGGCTGCGGCCAGGGTCAAGTTGATAGTACCAGAGCCGGCGGGTCGGGGCGCCCTTCTCCAAGAAGAGGACAACGGTCTTCACGCCTGCGCCTTGAAAGGTGCCGCTTGGGCAATCTAGGATCGTGTGCAGATTGCAGCTTTCCAGCAGCAGCTTGCGCAGACTTACCGAGGCATTGTCGGTGTTAGAGAGAAAGGTATTTTTGATGACGATGCCGGCGCGGCCGCCCGCTTTGAGAATCTTGATAAAGTGTTGCAGGAAGAGGAACGCCGTCTCGCCGGTGCGCACCGGAAAGTTTTGCTGCACTTCTTTGCGTTCGTTGCCGCCAAAGGGGGGATTCGCTAATACGATGTCATAGCGGTCTTTGTCTTGAATGTCGGCGATATTCTCGGCCAGCGTGTTGGTGTGGATAATATTCGGCGCTTCGATGCCATGCAGGATCATGTTCATGATGGCAATGACATAGGCGAGCGACTTTTTCTCTTTGCCGTAAAAGGTGCGGCTTTGCAGCGTTTCCAGATCCTCGGTACTGAGATTGTCTTTGGTGCTCAAGTACGCGTAGGATTCGCACAAAAAGCCCGCAGAACCGCACGCGCCGTCGTAAATCTTCTCGCCGATCTGCGGCTGCACCGTTTGCACCATTGCCCGAATCAGGGGGCGCGGCGTGTAATATTCGCCACCGTTGCGACCGGCATTGCCCATATTCTTGATCTTGGCTTCGTAGAGGTGCGAGAGTTCATGCTTCTCCTTTTGCGAACCGAAGCGCAGTTCGTCAATGTGTTCGATCATCTCGCGCAGATTATAGCCGCTGTTAATCTTGTTCTTAATCTCGGCGAAGATCTGGCCGATCTTATATTCGATGGTGTCGGCTGCGCTGGCCCTGAGCGTAAAACCCTGGAGGTATGGAAAGAGCTTTTGATTGACAAAGTCGCGCAGATCGTCGCCGGTCAGGGCGTTGTGGTCGATCTTGCCATCCTTGCCTTTTGGTGCAGCCCAGCTTCCCCAACGGTACGGCGTGTCGAGAATGTACGTATAGTCCTTGCCATCCAGTGCTGCGACCATCGCTTTTTCTTGTTCAAGCGAGTCAAGATATTTGAGAAAGAGCAGCCAGGAAGTCTGCTCGGTATAGTCGAGTTCGGTCGTGCAGCCTGCTTCTTTGCGCAGCAGGTCATCAATATTTCTGAACGCCTGTTCAAACATGAAGTCACCGTCGTTGCTAGATTGATAAACCGGGAATGAGGCAGTTAAAAGCGAATGGAAGCGCTCAATCATTACAATACATCAAGAATGAGTATGCGCCAAAATCGCTATTTCATGTACTTACTTTTCACTTACACATTATACTAGACTATCCAGTTGAGGCAATCGGCGAGGAATAAAAGAGGGCATTATCGGGGCCGGAATGTTCCGGCCCCGATAATGCCCTCGATTTTGAGCAAAAAAATAGTCAGAAACAGCGTTCCCCCGAAGCGGTAATTAGCCGCACGCTGTTCCTGACTATGGTTTTAGTATAGCATGGGGGGGCAGGGTTTGCTGTACGTTTGCCCCACGTTCTCCTGACGCCAAGTATACTCTTACCCAAACACCTTGCTGGTTTAGGTTGGCTTCATTGCTTATCCATAGGCGCCGTGGTCGAGAAAGCCAAGGAGGCGCCGCAAACGTGGGTTGGCATCCTGATAAACATGTTCCGGCATCTGGTAATTCATAAAGGGATAGTATTTGTGACCAATGATGCGGCGGGCATAGGTCACTTGGGTGATATAGCGGGTGCGGTCACTTTGGTTGGGGCCGCCTCGGTGCCACACTTGGTTATTAAAGAGTACCACAGAACCTGCCCCACCACAGTTATAGCGCACCTGGCTTTCCCATTGGGTCCCTTCCATCACCTTGGGACAGGGCGCGCCAAAGAGATGGGAGCCGGGGATGACTTCGGTGCCGCCATGTTTGGGTTCGGTGACATCGGTCAGGTAGTAGTTGGCGGTAAAGAAGAGTACCGGCAAGCGCACATTCTTGGGCGGCTCGCCTTCGGTGACGAGATAGTGGGGGGCGTCGTCCTGGTGCCAGGTGTCGATGCCGTAACCGGTCGGCGTCTTGAAAGAGTTGTTGTGAATGACGTGGCAGTTGGGCGCAATCAATGCTTCGGCCAAGCTGACAATTGGCTCCAGGTCAAAGAGCCGTACATTGGCCTGGCTTGTCTCAAAGAGGCGATGGGCGAGAATCAGTTTGGTGTTGCTAGCGTTGAGACCGTTCGGATTATGTTCCAATGCCCAATCGAGATCAGCGCGCAACTCGGCGCACCAGTCGGGGGGCAAGACATTTTGCAAAAAGAGAAAGCCCTGTTGGTGAAATTGTTCGACCCATTGCTGGATCTGCTCGGCGCTCACCGCCTGGTTGGCAAGATATTGGGTTGTCATAGTCGTGCAGTACTCCTTTGGTTACAGGTTGGGAAAAGGCGGACAAAGGGTATGCTACACAAATCTGGAAACAAATGCAAGGACGGTAAATTTGCGCAAAGATGGGACGTACGCAACGTTATATAGCAGACAATATTTAGCAGACAATATTTAGGTTCTATCACCAGACCACAGGTAATACTGCCGCAGCCGTAATACTTTGGTCTTTGCTGATAATCTCAATCGTATCACCCGAATCTTGTAGGTAAAGCCCTGTACTGACAATAAAGCGATCATGCAATTCAGGGATACGCAATCCCTCAGCCGTTCGACTACGATCAAAGATCGGCTTGGTTAGGGGAAAAATTTCGATACGCGGATCAGCATAGACGCGTGTAAGGAATTGTGGTACACCTGAAATTGTCGTTCGTCCACGCTCGATCACAAGCGTAGCCTCAGCCAACGCAATAATGGGCAAAACCAATTGGCTATTCGGCGCCGACAAAATGTTCTTGGCCGGTAAGCTCAGGCGCTGACTACCCTCCAAAAACCAGAGTAAGGCATGAGTATCGACGATGTATCTATGGGCCATCTAATTCCTCGTCGGTCAGGCGCCATTCGGCCATGGCAAAATCCTCTTCAGTTGACATTTTCGCTTCATCACCAGAAAATTCACCAAAACGAAGAATTGGGCCGTGTTCTGCAACCATGGTTGGCAGTAATGAGTGTAACATCTGCTCTATCCGTTGCAAACGTGAAGCAACTTGTAATTTTTCTACATCTAACCATTCGACCAAAGTTTCAGGTGTTACTTCAACCATCGTTTCCAACCTAGTCGCCAATTCTTGTTTTTTCTTGTAAATGGCAACCGCATCTTCAAGATATTCCAAGCGCTTCGTCATGCCCTCCCAGAGTTCAGGCGAAACCACCACAAGCGCCGGTTTGCTGCCACGCTCAACCAAAACCACAGGGCCTTCTTTGGCTTTTTCAACAATCTCAGCCTGACGGATGCGCATATCGCTAATGGGTGCAATTGTCGGTAAAGAATACATAAATCATCCTTTCTAGCATAGAATTAGCTATATTTGCTAATTCTATGCTAGAAAGGATAGGCTGTCAAGCTATTTTTTGCCGTGCCTCTTTATTTCAAATAGGGTGACAACACATCCCGTGCAATCAACAACCCGCGCTTGACCAGCAGTTCTTCCCCTTCAAAAGCCCGATCTTCATGCTCGATGCTACAGACATAATCATAGCCCACGGCATAGAGCGCGCCGAGGAATTTGGCCCAGTTGACTTCACCTAGCCCCGGCAGCCGCGGGATCTGCCAGCCAATGCCGATGGACATGATGCCCCGTTGGTAGAGCTGCTCCCGGTCGATGCGCATATCTTTGGCGTGAACATGGAAGATGCGATCGGCAAAATCGTAGACCACCCGTTCGTAGTCGATCATCTGCCAGATCAGATGCGACGGGTCGAGATTCAGCCCAAAGTTGGCATCGGGGATGATCTCCCACATCTTGCGCCAGACGTAGGGGCTGATCGCCAGGTTGTTGCCGCCGGGCCATTCGTCGTTGCTAAAGATCATGGGGCAATTTTCAATGGCGATCTTGATGCCATGATCAGCGGCGAATTTGACGATGGGCGGCCAGACTTTGGCGAACTCGTCCAGATTCTGCTCCAACGTCAGATCTTTGTTGCGCCCGACAAAGGTGCCGACAATGGGAACCTTGAGCATCTCGGCGGCGACGATTACCTTTTGCAAGTGGTCGATCACTTGTTGACGATGGTCCAAATCCGGGTGCAGCGGGTTGGGATAATAGCCCAGCGATGAAATCTGCATACCATATTTTTCCAGGGTGGCGTGAATGCTCTTCACATCCTTTTTCTTGAGCTTCGCCACATCAATATGGGTGACGCCAGCATAACGCCGTTCGGCCTTGCCCACCGGCCAACAGGCCACTTCGATCATGCCAAAGCCGTTCTGACTCAGCCAGGCCACTAAATCCTCAAAGGAGAGTTGTGGTAGGGCGGCGCTCATTAATCCTAATTTCATAAAAAATTCCTTTCTATTACTGACCATATATAGAACGCGGATGGCGCGGATTTTACGGATCTGGGCAGATTTTTCTGGCTTACTAGGAACACACGGGGTTGACCGGCAAATCTTCCCGGAAGGTCGGCTTTGTTGACAGGATCGTCTGGTCAAACCTTCCGGGAAGATGGTTGGCAGCCCCCGGTGTTCCTGTTGAGCCATTTTTCTTTGTTCGGGCTGGGAAGATCAGCTTTACGCTGCCTAATCTGCGTTCTATGCTTTAGTTACATTAACCCAACGCTCTTCTTGCGCGCTCTGGTAAATCGCTTCGCCTAATTGCAACTCGTAGTGGCCGTCGGCGAAGGTGGGGAAGTCGGCGGGGGCGGTGTAGTCACCGTTGGCAATGTAGCGGTAGATGGCGACGTAAAGCTGCTTGAAGGTGTCGGGGAAGCCTTCGTTGTGGCCGCCAGGGTACGAAGTGAACTGACGGGCGTCATCACTCAGCAGCGATGGGTCTTTGAGCAGCAGTTCGTTGGGCCGGTCGCGATGACCGATGAGCAGTTCGTTGGGCCGCTCCGAATCCCAAACCAGCGACGACTTGGCGCCGTCGATCTCGAAGTAGAGGCGGTTTTTGCGCCCGGCGCTCACCTGCGAGACAGTGACAACGCCCCGTGCGCCGCCGGCAAAGCGCAGCAGAATGGTGGCGTAATCTTCGGTATGAATCGGCTGCGGCTCGGTCTCCTTGGCCGTTTCGATCTTGCCGGTGAAGGTGTCGATGGCGGTCTTGGGCTTTTGCCGCACCGGGACAAAAGTGTGAAAATCGGCGCAGACCGCTTCAATGCGCTTGCCGGTGACAAAGGTCATCAGGTCGAGCCAGTGGGAGCCGATGTCGGCCACGGCGCGCATGGCGCCGCCCAGCCCCGGTTCCAGCCGCCAATTCCAGTCGGTGGGGAAGAGCAACCAATCTTGTAGGTAGGAACCCTGGACGATATAGACATCGCCAATCTGGCCACTCTGCACCAGCGACCGGGCATGATGGGCCAGGGGATAGAAGCGAATGTTAAAGTTGACGGCGTGAACGCGTTTGGTCTCTTGCGCCAGGGCCAGCAACTCAGCAGACTCTTTGGTGTCCATTGCCAGCGGTTTTTCACAGACGACATGTTTGCCGGCCAACAGCGCCGCTTTGACCTGGGGATAGTGCAAGTGATTGGGCGAGGTGATGTGGACAACGCCGATCTGCGGATCGGCCAGCATTTCTTCAAAAGTGGCGTAGACTTGGCCCAGGCGCATGGCGTCGGCCTTGGGTTGCGCTCGCCCCGGCGAACTGCCGACAATGCCGGCGACGGTAATGCCCAGCCGCCGCAGCGCTTCGACATGGGCTGGCCCGATAAAACCCGTGCCGACCACGCCGACTTGTAGATCTGTGGGTGCATTCATTCGTTTTCTCCTCCGTTGGTTTGGTAGCTTGAGGAATGATCAGTATCCACACGATACCATAAATCGGCATAGCGCAAAAATTTCTTCTATGATCGTCGGTGCGGTTTTCTGAATGTGCGTTATAATCTTGCTCATCAATTATGCACATCTTCCAGCGGAGGGTATTTATGGAACAACTACAAACTTATCTGGCAACGCACTTGTCCCGCTACCTCGATGACCTGCGCACACTCGTCAGCATCGATTCGGGCAGTGATGATAAAGCCGGCGTCGATACGGTGGTCGATTGGCTGACAGCTCGCTTATCGACCTTGGGCTTTACTAGCGAACGTCATCCGCAGCCAACCCTGGGTGACAATCTACGAGCCACTTTGCGCGGACGTGGGACGCAGCGCATTCTGTTACTGGGCCACAGTGACACAGTCTTCCCCAAAGGCACGGCTGCCCAACGTCCTATGCAGATCGTTGGGCCAAACATTCTCGGCCCCGGCGTTTGTGATATGAAAGGCGGATTGCTGACGGGTCTCTACGCCGTTGAAGCCTTACAGGCTACCGGTTTTGACAACTTTGGTGAGATTGTCTTTCTTTGCGTTTCGGATGAGGAGATCGGTCAGCGGGGGTCGGTGCCGTTGATTCGCGAAACGGCGCGGCAAGTAGAGGTGGCCTTTACCCTGGAAGCGGCGCGCGCCAATGGTGATATTGTGACGGCGCGCAAAACCGTGCGCTGGTGTACACTGGAAGCCTTTGGCAAAGCGGCCCATGCCGGCGTCGAACCGGAGAAGGGGCGCAATGCCATTCTCGCCCTGGCTCGTCATCTGGATGCGCTGGCGCGGCTGAATGGCTTTCGCCCCGGCGTCACGGTCAATGTCGGCGTGATAGAAGGCGGTCGCCAGCCCAATGTGGTGCCGGATTATGCCAAGGCTGGGCTAGATCTACGCGCCTGGCGCAATGCCGATCTGGCGGATCTGCTGGCGGCTATCGAAACGCAGATCGCAACACCAACCGTTGCCGATGTGCGGATGACCTTTGCCGCGCCCGAAAGCAGCGGGATGCCGGCCATGGAGCGGACGCCCCAAGTGGTTGGTCTGGAAACCTTAACCCAACGCGTGGCCGCCGAGCTGGGCTTTACCGTCACCGGCGCGGCGACCGGCGGCGCCTCCGACGCCAGCTTTGTCGCCGCCGAAGGGACGCCGGTGTTGGATGGCCTGGGACCGGTCGGCGGGCTGGATCATGGGCCAGATGAGTACATTGAGGTGGCAAGTATTGTGCCACGCACGGCGTTGCTGGCGGGGGTGATGCAGGGGGTGTGCCAGGATAATAATTAATGGTCAATGGAAAATGGAGAATGGTTAATGCGTAGGTGCGGTTTGCAACCGGAAGGCCGGCACCGCCTGTCCCTACGGGACAAGTTCATTCACTCCCCCCAATCATTACGCCATCCACCCGAATCGTCGGTGAGCCAATAGCGCCGGCGAAGGGGAGGAAGGTGAGATCGTTGCCAACACCCTGTACATTTTTCAACAACTGGGATAGGGGTAGGGCGATGGTCACGTTGTTGACTGGGTGGGTGATCTTGCCGTTTTCGATCCAAAAACCCTGCGCCGAGACCGAGTAGTCGCCGCTGACCGGGTTGATGCTGTGGGTGTTCATGGTGTTGACCACATATAGCCCTTTTTCTACACCCGCGATCACCTCGTCCGGCGTCTGTTGCCCTGGTTGAATGTAGAAATTGCTGGCGGCCAGACGCGGCGGCGTGCTGTGATCGCCACGGCTCGCGTTGCCGGTGCTTTGTGCGCCGACCTTACGGGCCGTGTATTCATCATACAGAACAGCCTGGAACACACCTTCGTCAATTAAGCGGGTGGCGCTGGTGGGGTTGCCTTCATCATCAAAGGGGCGGCTGGCCAGACCACCGGGCAGGCGGCCATTGTCCAGCAAGGTGACCACGTCGGAAGCGACGGTTTCCCCCAACTTATCTTGCAGGAAACTGCGGTTGCGCTGCATGGCCTCGGCGGTCAGCGCGCGGGAGAGGGCGCCCAGCAAGCCCGACGCGGCAAAGGGAGTGTAGACCACCGTGGCCGTTTGCGTCGGCACGGGGCGACCACCCAGCAAGGTGACCGCTTGCTCGCCCGCCTCGCGGCCAATCTTTTCCGCATCCAAGCCGTTGAGCGAACGAGCCACTTGCAACCCAAAGCCAACGGCGCGATCAGCGCCATCTATCGCCATCACCATGATGTAACCGCCGGCAAAGGTACTCTGGTAGCTGCCGGCAAAGCCTTTGGAATTGACCAGAAAGACCCCGTTGACGGCGTCGATATAGCTGTTCATGTTGGAAACTTTGACCCGTGGATCATAGGCAAAGGCGGCGGCTTCCACTGCTTTCTGAAAGGCGACCTTCTCGTCGGCGGTCGCCGCTGCCATCGCCGGGTCGTAAATGGCCAGATCCTCGTCGTGCAGCGGTTTGGGGTCCGGCAAGCCCCGATTGGGGTCGGCATCGGCGATCTCGGCCAGGGTCAGTGCAGCTTCGACCGTTTTGTGCAGGCTGGCTGGGGAAAAATCAGAGGTGTGGGCATAGCCCATCTTGCCGTCGCAAATGACGCGTACCCCCAACCCTTTGCTACCGGCGTAGGAGAGCTTTTCCACCTCGCCCTGGCGCACCTGAATTTGGGTCTGGTTGCCGACGGCGATATAAGCTTCGGCCTCAACGCCACTGGCGCCGGCGGCATTGACAACATCGTGGGCAATCTGTAAGTAATCCATGATCTGCTCCTCTTTGGTTTAGTGAGCGTCTAACACTACGTTCCCGCTTTGCTCCTGGCGAGTCCGTGACTCGCCCTAGCTGCGTTCCGCTTTGCTCTTGGCGAGTCCGTGACTCGCCCTGGCCGCGTTCCCGCTTTGCTCTTG
>JAPKMW010000191.1 GCA_026645575.1 Caldilineaceae bacterium | reverse complement strand
ACCCGTCTTTCTGACGACCCGAATCATATCAACCCGGCGACCACCGAAGCGCTCACCCAACTGATGCTGGGCGGCATTCCTACGGGGCGCACTGGTGCGTCACTCCATGCCCGGCTGCGTTACTTCGACCCGGCCCGCCGTCGCCCCGGCATCCCGGAAGATGTGGCCGCGCTGGTCGAAAAGATGACGGCTGATGAAACAGTCGTCACCCTGGTCAATGTTAACCAGATTGAAGCGCGCACGGTCATTGTGCAAGGCGGCGGCTATGGCGAACATCAGATCGAAGCTGTCACCGCCTATGGCAAAAGTATTCCGGTGGACAACGCGTCCTTCACCGTCCACCTGGCCCCCGGTTCCGGCGCCCGGTTGACGCTCAAAATGCAACGCTACGCCAACCAACCCACCTTCGCCTTTCCGTGGGTCTAAGCGACGCGTGCATTACCCATTACCCATTGTCCGTTATCGATTAATTATTTTTCCGTACTCGACGGCATGGCAAAATTCGCGATCAAGCTGACAATCAAAAACAGGATGACCAGCATACTATTGTCCATAAAAAACCCCTTCCAGCGCTGAGTTGACCAAATTCGACGGTCAAAGCCGTTGTGCAAGCGACTAGGTAAGCGACTGTCTAAGTGTTGCCGGGCGGCAACCCGTCCGGCAGCAAGCATTTCTAATGTGAGCAGTTGTCCAAAAACGAAGGTCAAGGTGTTCATACGACATGAAAGTTCCTTTCCAGCATATCACCTTTGACACAGCAAAAGTGTAATGAATTTGACGTATTTTTGATGTAAGCTGTTCTGCAACAGAGTTTAGCGCAAAGCCGACTTGGTAACTAGCCAGAGAATCTACCAACTATGCGGTTCAATCTGTCATTCTGGCGCTAACGGTGATAGGAAGCGCAATCTATTTACGAACCTTGAGAGGATAGGCCGTGACCACAATTGCCAAAGCGCACCGGGGAGCAGAGCGCACTGCTCCCCGGTTTAACTTGCAGCACCCAGCATTCCGGCGCAATCTAGAGGGGTGGCTCTTTGCCTCGCCCTGGATTCTCGGCTTTCTGCTCTGGACGCTGGGGCCGATGATCGCCTCGTTACTCATTGCCTTTACCGAATGGGATCTGATCAGCGCGCCACAGTGGGTGGGGCTGGCGAATTTGACGGCGATGTTCAATGACAAGCTGGTGGCCCAGTCGCTCTGGGTGACGACCATCTATGCCGTGGTGAGCGTGCCGCTCCACCTGATCTTCGGGTTGGGATTGGCGTTGCTGCTCAATGCCAAGATTGTGGGGTTGCGCTTTTATCGCACGGCCTTTTACTTGCCCTCGGTTCTCTCCGGCGTGGCGGTGGCGCTGCTCTGGCGCTGGCTCTTCTCCGGCGAATTTGGGCTATTTAACGCCCTGCTCGCCACCGTTGGCATCAAGGGGCCAAGTTGGCTGGGCGATGAAAGTTGGGCGCTGCCGTCGCTCATCGGCATGAGTTTGTGGGGCGTCGGCGCCGGGGCGCTCATCTACCTGGCCGGGTTGCAGGGCATCCCCACCGATCTCTACGAAGCCGCTGAAGTCGATGGCGCCACCGGGTGGAGCCGCTTCTGGAACATCACCCTGCCGATGATGACACCGGTGCTCTTTTTCCAGTTGATCACCGGGATCATCGGCGCGCTGCAAGTCTTTACCCAGGCGTTTATCATGACCCAGGGCGGGCCGAACAATGCCACGCTCTTTTTCCTGCTCTATCTCTACCAGAACGCCTTTCAATATTTCCGCATGGGCTATGGCAGCGCGCTGGCGTGGGTGCTCTTTTTATATATCCTGGTGCTGACGTTGATTGTGCAGCGGTCGTCGAATACCTGGGTATACTATGAAGGGGAAGAGCGGAACGGATAGGGTATGGTATACTTATCTCTGATGAACGATTCGATTTACCGACGAATTGATTGTTTACCCTGTTTCATCTACGCAGGTAACTATGCCTAAAGTGCAAGTAGTTTCACAAATTGAATTGGAATTTGACGAAGTTCTCAAAGGAGTAGAGCGCTTAGAAACTGATGAATTAGAAGAGTTTTTCACCAGGGTATTGACTATACGCGCACAACGACGAGCGCCCAGTCTACCGCAAGAGGAAGTTGAATTACTCCAAAAGATCAATCAAGGTGTGCTGATTGAGGTGCGCACACGTTATGATGAATTGCATGAGAAGATGCTAGATGAAACGCTCACGCCTGATGAACAACAAGCGTTAATTGAACTCAGCGATCAAATCGAATTTGCTAATGCGGAACGGCTAAAACATTTAGTGCTTCTTGCTCAACTTCGGAATACACCTGTCGATAGCTTGATGGATCAACTTGGTCTACGACAACGGGGTTATCCTTGAAACAATAACTTTGTAGAAAAGCATGTCACAATAGAAGCTACACTGTATAGTTCTTATGACAGATAATATTGAAGTCAATGGTATCTCACCAAACATTAGTGGCAGTTTTTGTCAGGCAGTTTGGCGCCAAGAGTATTGGTACAAGGGAAAATTAGAAGAATCACCATATGTAACTTATCTAAAATTCGGCAATGTATGGCACCGCCTCTATTTTGACTGGGGTACGATATTTTGGCGGGTTGATATTACACCACCTGAGCCATTCGATGCACTGGAACTTGATGCCACGTACCCAATTATCAATTGGGGCCAAGAGCTTGGAGTTGTTGGTACACAGCTCATCAGCTATTCGGCCGAGTCTATTGTTGGCGGCACACGGATTCAATTTCTTTTTGCAAATGGCATAAAGTTGAGCATAAGAAATATTAGTGACCGCACCAGTTACGAAGTTGTACGAAATCAACCAATTGCGGACTGAGTCGCTTTCATAATTCAAATTATCAATGAGTATACACAACCCATCTATCACAGGCCACCCCCTGCTCACGCGCCGCCAGCGCACCCTGCTCAACCAGGCGTTGGTTCACCTGGCGCTCCTCAGCGGGGTAGCAATCATGTTCATCCCCCTGGCGTGGACGCTTTCGACTTCGCTAAAATCACCGGGGGAGGTCTTTATCTTTCCACCCAAGTGGATACCGGAGGAACTGCGTTGGAGCAACTATGCCGAGGCGGTGGTGGCGATCCCCTTCTGGCGCTACCTCTATAACACGACCTTGATCACCGTTCTCAGCATTGTCGGCAAGGTGGGGTCGATCATGGTGGTGGCCTTTGCCTTTGCCCGGCTGCGCTGGTGGGGACGCGACACGATGTTCATCGTCATGCTGGCGACCATGATGTTGCCGCCCCATGTGACGCTCATCCCCCAGTTTATTCTCTTTAAGAACCTGGGTTGGCTCGACACCTACCTGCCGCTGATTGTGCCGGCCTTCTTTGGCGGCCCCTGGCTCACCTTTCTGGTGCGCCAGTTTATGCTCACCCTGCCGCGCGATCTGGATGACGCGGCGCGCATTGACGGTTGTTCCAGCTTTGGCGTCTTCTGGCGCATTATCCTGCCGCTGGCCAAACCGGCGGTGATCATCATTGTCATTTTTGTCTTTAACGGCACCTGGAATGAGTTTTTGCTCCCCCTGATCTATCTCTTTAGCCCCGAAAAGTTCACCCTGGCGCTCGGTCTACGCATGTTCCAGGGCGAAGCCAGCACCAGTTGGCACCTGCTCATGGCCGCTTCCCTCTTAACCATGTTGCCGGTGTTGACGCTCTTCTTTGCGGCGCAGAAGTATTTTATGCAAGGGATTGTGTTTACCGGGGTAAAAGCCTGAGTAATACTTAATTGTCAATTGAAAATTTTTAATTGTTAAGGAGGAACGGATGGAAAAGCGAATGGTTAGTCGGCGGGCGTTTTTGCGCGGGAGTGCGGTGACGGCGGTGGGGTTGGGCTTGGCGGCCTGTGTGGCGTCGCCGGCGGGGCAGAGTGGGGGCAGCGAAGGTGGGTCGGCAGCAGCGGAAGCGGTGACCTTGACCTTTATTGTCGATACGATCAGCGAGAGTCATGTGGAGGTGCGCAACAAGTGGGCGGCGGACTTTATGGCGGCCAACCCCGGCGTCACCATTGAACACCAACCCATCCCACAGGATTACAACACCAAGATCCAAACGCTCATGGCTGCGGGGACGCCGGCGGATATTTATCGCTATTTGCAGGAGGTGACGCCCATTGTGACGGTTCATGAAAAGAAGATGCACCTGCAACTGGATGACTACATCACCCGCGACAGCTATGATCTGACCGACTTCCGCCCGGATGCGATCAAGCTCTACCAGTGGGAAGGGGCGACCTATGCCCTCCCGCGTGACTATGGCAACCAGAATCTCTTCTATAACCTGGATCTGCTTGACGCCGCTGGGATTGAAAAGCCGTCAGCCGATTGGGAAGACAAGAGCTTTACCTTTGACAAATTTCTCGAAATCGCCCAGGCGTTGACCAAGAAGAGTGGCGACACGACGGAGCAGTGGGGCTGTCTGGTCAACCGGGGACAGCGTCCGTGGGCCTCCTGGCTCTATTCCAATGGCGGTGCGCTAGTGCATAAGGATGATCGCGGCGTGGCGACCGAGTGCGCCCTCACCGATGAAGCGTCGGTCGAAGCGCTGCAATTCTTGCAAGACCTAATGTTCAAACATGAAGTCGCGCCGCGGCCCGATCTGGAATCCGAGTTGGGCGGCTTTGAACTCTTTGCCAGCGGCAAGGTGGGCATTATGCTCAACAACCCGTCGGCAGTCACCCGCTACCGCACGATTGAAAGCTTCAAGTGGGATGTCAGCGCACTGCCCATTGGCAAGGCCGAACGGCGTGGCACGGGTGGCGGTGGCACCGGTTGGGCAGCAGCCGCCGCCACCAAAGCGCCGGATGTCGCCTGGCAATTCCTGGCCTATATTTCTAGCGAGCAAGCCGAACTCGATGAGGTCGCGATTGGGGCCACCACCCCCTCGCGTGTCTCGGTCGTTACATCCGAAGCCTTCCTCGACCCGACCAAACCACCGGCCAGCGCCAAGGGCTTTGCCGACGCGCAGGAGTATGTTGTGCGCGATCCGGTGCATGTCCGCTGGCCGGAGATCACCCAACGCGTCTACACCCCAAAGATGGATCTGCTCTGGGGCGGCACAGAAAGCGCCGCCGCCGTCGCCCAGATGATTGCAGATGAGGCCAATCCACTCTTCGCTGGCTAAGCACCGTTGTATCAAACAAAGCTTGGCAGCATCACCCGTCCCGTAGGGACGCCAGAGTTTAGGAGAAGGAATTCTCTTTTCCTCACCCTAAACTCAGGTGTCCCTACGGGACAATGCTTGCGAAACTATACTAACCCATTGGGAACTGATTTATGAGCAATCAACTGACACGACAACCGAATGTCATCGTCTTTTTCACCGACCAACAGCGGTGGGACTCCACCGGCGTCCATGGCAACCCATTGGATTTAACCCCCAACTTCGACCGTATGGCGCAACAGGGTACCGATGTTCATTACTCCTTCACCTGTCAGCCGGTCTGTGGGCCGGCGCGCTCTTGCTTGCAAACAGGCATGTACGCCACCCAAACCGGCGTCTGGAAAAATAGCCGCACCCTGGCGCTCGATGCCATGACGCTGGCGCGCTACTTCAATCAGGCCGGTTACGCCACCGGTTATATCGGCAAGTGGCATTTGGCCGGTCAGGAACCGGTGCCGCAGGAACAGCGCGGCGGCTATGATTATTGGTTGGCGTCGAACTTGCTGGAATTTACCTCCGGCCCCTATGACCTGGTGATGTATGACAATGACAACCAGCCGGTAAAGCTGCCCGGCTACCGGGTGGACGCCCAAACCGATGCCGCGATCCGCTATATCAACCAGCATCAACAAGATCCGTTTTTCTTGTTCTTGTCCTACATCGAACCGCACCACCAGAACAACATGGATGGCTATCCGCCACCGGATGGCTACCGGGGTCGCTACAGCGGCAAGCACATCCCGCCCGATCTGGCGGCGCTGGGCGGTTCGACCCATGCCCATTTGGGCGGCTACTATGGCATGATCAAACGGCTTGATGAGGCGCTGGGCCGGCTGCTCGATGCGCTCAAGAGTTTAAACCTGCTTGATAACACGATTGTCCTCTTTACGTCTGACCACGGTTGCCATTTCAAAACGCGCAACGCCGAATACAAGCGTTCCTGTCACGAAAGTTCAATCCGCGTGCCAACGGCGATTCGCGGGCCGGGCTTTGAGGGCGGCGGTCGCCTGCGCCAGTTGGTCAGTTTAATTGATCTGCCGCCCACCTTGCTGGACGCCGCCGGGATTGGGGTGCCGGCCCACATGCAAGGGCGTTCCATTTTGCCGCTTCTGCGGGGTGAAAGCGCTGGCTGGCCCGAAGAGGTCTTTATTCAGATTAGCGAATCCCAGATCGGACGCGCCCTGCGCACGGCGCGCTGGAAATACAGTGTGGTTGCCCCTGGTCTCGATGGCAACAGCGCGCCCGGCGCCGATCACTATGTCGAAGAATATTTTTATGACCTGGAGGCTGATCCGCACGAATTAACCAATCTTGTCAATCAGGCAGCCTATAGCGCTATCAAAACAAGCTTGCGGGAACGGTTGATTGAACGGATGGTCGCCGCCGGGGAACAAGCGCCCATTATCACAACCGCACCGGAACAACCAAGCGGGCAACGCCGCACAACCATTGCCGAAGTCCGTAACGCCCATGTTGCCACGTAATTTATTAACGGTGCAAACATGAAAATCCAGCAGTCACCCTGCGCAACAACGATAGTTAGCCAATAAAAATTGCAGTTTTGCGCTTTGAAGGGGGTACAGTATAATCATAGTTTATTACGATGCAACCATTACCTACGAACACCTTGCGTTTCTTAAAACATGCGCAATCGGCACGCTTGTCGCTACCGAACCGGTTACGCGCGCTTGCATTAATGGCGCAGGAGATTGACCAGATGTTGACTTGGCCGCCGACGGTGACCAGCAAAGTCGGCGAGCCAACTCTGGCCTTACTACTAGATGAAGCAACACAACTGGTACAAACGCAATTGCTCCCGCGCATTCGCTGGTACCGTGTGCGGGTTACGGCGATTGAACAACTAAGTGAAGCGCAATACCTTTGGCTCCGGCGCTATTTCCAGGAGCAGGTTTATCCCTTGATCACCCCCTTTGCCGTCGATTCCGGTCATCCCTTTCCCTTTATCCAAGACCGCCGGCTGAACTTCCTGGTGGTCTTGCAGGCCAAAAACAAACTATACGAAGCGGAGCAGTATGGCGTCGTGCCGATTCCATCACGGCTGCCCCGATTGATTCAAGTTCAACCGTGTTTGCCACCGCCGGCGCGCACGCGCAACCCCACCCCGATTCGCTGTTTCGTCTGGCGCGAAGAGGTTGTCCGCCATTTCTTGCCAACCCTCTTTAGCGGCGTCACCGTCAAGGCAGTCTATCAATTTCGCCTGTTGCGGGCGGCACTCACCCACACGCCGTCGCCGTTGCTTGCCGCTGAAGCAAGCGTTCGTGTGGCCAAAGGCCCGATCACCCAACTGGCGGTCGAGAAAACGATGCCACTCCATCTTCGCCAGTGGTTGAGCAACCGGCTGCCCGTCAGTATGGATCGGGTGTTAGCCTGCGCTACGCCGTTGGGACTGGGCGATCTCTGTGAACTGGCTGATTATTTGACGCCAGTGTAAAGCCAGATTGGCATGGTACTCTTTTTGCTAACTGCGCTTGGTTTGTGTTATGCTGTAGCATTATTGAATGGAATAACCATAAACGTTGACAGAGGTCAGGACGGACTACCCGGCTTTGCAGAGAGTCGCCGGTAGGTGCGAGGCGATAGGCAGTGGTTCCGTTAGCTCCTCTCCAGTTCTCGACAGAAACGTTGTCCCTTGTCGGCGACCAATGGTCGAGCGGTTCACACCCGTTACCCTGGAATGAGGCTGTGTTCATCAGGCAACCGATGATCGCAGCAAAATCAGGTGGCACCACGAGGTCCCTTTCGTCCTGAGTTGACGAAAGGGACTTTTTATTTTTAATCTCTCAATCTCTTAATCTCTTCGTGCAATGGAGCTTCGTGCAATGGAAGTTGAGAGATTAGGAGATTATATATAGGCTCAAATGACCTCGAGGTTGATACAATAAGCAAAAAAAGCAAAGGATCAACCAAG
>JAPKMW010000190.1 GCA_026645575.1 Caldilineaceae bacterium | reverse complement strand
CTTGCCGGCGCCCCAGTTTTCGGGGAGCCAGGGCGCCGGCAAGCGGACGCCCCTACGGTTGATCTGGGTGTGACATGGGGGGCGCTGGCAATTGAATGCTTCTAATCGATTTCAACACCGAGTATATCGTTAATGCTCACACGGTAGCAAGCGGCCAGGACGCGCAATTCATCCAGACTCAATCGGCGTTCTTTATACTCAATGTCGAAGAGCAACTGCTGGGAGAGACCGGTTTCGGCAGCCAGCGCTTCGTAGCTGTAGCCACGGGCGGCGCGCAACTGACGCAAAGTATTGCTGACGCGCGTGCGCGCCAGCGTGCGAATCGATTGGCGCAACTTCTCCTCGGTGGTGTCAATGGGGGTTGTCACCCGCTCCTTGGTGCGTTGCAACGTGCGTACCGTCTCTTGTAGCCGTTTGACCAGTTGGTCGTTAAAGAGTTGACTCATGCTATAGCTCCCCTACTCAACTGGCGTTGGTGGCGCAACAACTGCGTTTTCGTCATCGGTGGCGTTCCCTTCTTGGTTGGCGGGTGGCTCTGGTAAGGTGAGGATCGCCGAGTTGACCGCCAGCCCTTCCACGCTTTCCACGGTAAAGTGTACATTCCCATAGGTGACGCTCTCACCAGGTTGCGCCAAGTGGCCCAACGCAGTCATAATCAAGCCGCCGACTGTGTCTACCTCCGCGTTGTCCAACTTTAGCTCATAATGTTGCTCCAATTCATCGAGCAACAGATCGCCGCGTACCCGTAGCGTGCGCGGGCCGATTTCGCTAAAGGGGGGAATTTCCACATCGAACTCGTCCTGAATCTCGCCGATGATCTCTTCGACCAGATCCTCCAGCGTGACCAAGCCGGCAGTGCCGCCAAATTCATCCACTGCCACCGCCACTTGTACATGCTCCTGGCGAAAGCGATCCAACATCTGCTCCAGCGAAAGCGTTTCCGGTACAAAGATGATCGGACGGATCAAGGCGCGTAAGTCAAAGCGCGCGCCCGCTGCGCTCCCGTCTGTTTGCAGATAGCGCGCCAGGTCTTTCACATGCAAGATACCGACAATATGGTCGCGATCTTCTTCATAAACCGGATAGCGCGAATGCTGTTCCTCGCGCAGCGTCGCCATCACCATTGGCAGCGTGGCATCACCTGGCAGCGCCGCTATACGTGGCCGCGGCGTCATAACTTGACCAATGGTGCGCTCGCTAAAATCGAGTACATTTTCCAAATAGACTTGCTCTGTTGGGTCGAGCAAGCCCCCTTCGGTACTCTCCTCGACAATGTATGCCAATTCGGCCGAGGAGACCACTCTGGCATTGGCGCCGGTGGTGAAGCCGAGCAGCCGCAGCAAGCCATTGCCCACCCGGTTGAGAATCAGGGTCAACGGGCGAAAGAGCCGGTCGGCAATCGCCATCACATCTGCCAGGTGTACGGCAGCCTGATCGGCAGCCTGAAGCGCCAGGGATTTCGGCACCATTTCGCCCAACACCACATGAAAGTAGGTTAGCAGCGCTACCGACAGGATTGTGGCGATGGTATGCGCGCCGGTCGCGCCGATCCCCCACGCCTCCAGTGGCGCCACCAACCATTCAGCCAGTATATGTTCGCCATACATGCCCAATCCCAGGCTGGCAATGGTGATGCCAACCTGCGCTGTGGAGACATAGCGATTCAGTAGCTCCGGCTGTCGCAAGATGTTCAGAACACGTTGCGCCGCCGTTGAGCCGCGTTCAGCCAACTGCGCTACACGGGCGCGTGGGGCGGCCGCAATCGCAAATTCCGCCGCCACAAACAAGCCATTCACTGCAATCAAGAAAAAGATGATCAATAAAGGTATCACAATGGCGCCTTCTACCGTAGTAAAGACTTTCGTCTTCCTACGGTGTCCAAAGAAAGACTAAAGTCTTTACTACGGACTGTCGTTCAACCGTTCCACTTGTTCGGGTGACAAGGGTAGCGAAACTGCAAGCACCCGGTTCTGCTCCATCTCTTCCACACGCAGGCCAGTTTCGTTGATGGTTACTTCTTCGCCAACGGTGGGAATATGGCCCAATGTGCTGGTGATCAAGCCGCCGATGGTATCGACCTCCGCCGTCGGCAAATAAAGTCCCAACAGGTCGTTCAGATCCTCAATCTGCACCTCGCCGCGTACACGGAGCCGTTGGTCATCTTGCAAAACCAGTGGCGGCGCTTCGGTGTCAAATTCATCTTCAAACTCACCGATAATCTCCTCAACCAGATCCTCAAACGTGATCATGCCGGCGGTGCCGCCATATTCGTCGATCACAATCGCCAAGTTGGTGCGGCTGCGCTGCAACTGCGCCATCACTTCCTCAATCAACATCGAATCTGGTACAAATTGTGGGGTGTGCAGATGTCGGCGTAGCGTTGCGCTCTGTTCGGCTGCCGTCAATGGTGCGCCGTCATATGCGAGGAGCAAGAGATCCTTGAGATGGACGACGCCGACAATGTTGTCAATGCTCTCTTCATAGAGCGGTAAGCGTGAGTAGGGAGAATTGGCCAGCAACGCAAAGAGTTCGGGATACGGGCGATCTATTGGTGCGGCAATCAGGCGATTGCGCGGGATCATCGCTTTGCGGGCGGTGGTATGGCGTAGTTGCAACGTATTGACCAACAACCGCCGCTCTTCCTGATCCAGCACGCCGCCGGCGCTACTCTCCTCGACGACAAAGAGGATCTCCTCCGGCGAGTGGAGATGGCTATGTTCGGTAACCGGCGGCGCCCCCATCAGCCGCAGTAGCAGTTGACCACTGCCGTTAAAAAACCAGATCAAAGGACGAAAGAGCAGCAGCGACCACTGCATGGGCAAGGAGGTGTAGATGGCAAGCTGTTCGGGGTAGAGGATGCCGACGTTCTTGGGCATCAACTCGCCCAGCACTACCTGGAAGATGGTGAGCAGCAGCAGGATGATAACGGCGGTAATCGGCTGCGCCACCAACTGGACGCTTTCCCCAAGCCGGGCCAGGTAAGGATCCAACCAACGTACTAGATTGGCCTGGCCGTAAAAGCCCAGAATTAAGCTGGAAAGGGTAATGCCCAGTTGACAGGCGGCAATGTAGGCATCCAGTTTATGCGGGTCAACAACCGTCGCCAACATGCGTTGTGCGCCCAGATTCCCGCTATCGGCCAATGCTGCCAGCCGCGCTCGCTGTGCGCTCACCGTGGAAAATTCCGCGGCGACATAAAAGCCGTTGACCGCAATCAGGAACGCAATGATGGCGATGACAATGAGTATATCCATAATCAAAAAGAGTGCTGTTCAATGGGGCTAGTGAGAGAGTGAGACAGTGAGACAGTAAGACAGTCGAAACTGACCTACTGACCTACTGTCTCACTGACTCTCCACCTCGACTGACACCGCTTCAGAGGTCATAGTTCCCTTTGAACCATCACTGACACCCCGCAGCACATAGCTAAAGACGGCGCCGGCGCTCTCCGCAGGCACACTTATGCGCAAGAACAGATAGGCGGTATTGGTTGGTCCTACGTTGCTGATCGTTAACTTCTGTTCGCCACAAACGCCATCTTGCCGGCAGAGTCGCGCCGCCGCTGCCCCTTTTTGGAGAAATTCGACCGAGAGCGTGTCTGGCTGGTCACCCATGTTGGTGACGAGAACGCCAATGGTGCAATCGGTTCCGGCGGTGCAACTGCGTCGCCGTTCCCCATCGATTCCCAAGGCGACGGCATAGATCACATTGGGCGTCGGCGTGGGGGTGGGCGCTTCCGGTGTCCAGGTTTCGGTTGCCACTGGCTCGGGTGTGAAACTGGGCGTTAGGGTTGGCGTCGGCGTCGGCCAGCGGACATTGAGGGTGGTGGTGTAAATTTTGCTTTGTCCATCAGCCAGCACAATGCGCAGCGCATAGGTGTTTGCTTCTTTATCGATGCACTCTTCCCGGCTACCGTCCCCTAGCGAAGGCAGATTTTCGTAATAGACCTCGCGCACGTTTACCACATGCCAGCGCACCCGCGTACATTCCCCTGGCGGCACCGCCGATTCATCCGGCCCAAAGACCACCACCGGCGTGCCGAGAATCGCCAGCGTCGGCGTGGCTGTCGGCTCAAGTGGAACAGGCGTATCGGCTAGGATTTCAAAAAGTGGCGTTGGTCGGCGCGCAGGCACGGTTGGCAGCACTTGTTCGACATTAATGAAGACCGTCGGCGTGGCATCGGTGGCTGGATCGGGCAGCACCAAATTGCGCGGCGGCACCGGCGTTTCCGTAAAGGTGGGCTGGAGAATGACGGCCGGCGGCGGATTGGCCGCCGTATCGGGCGCCGTATTAGGTGGCGTGTCGGGCGCTGTCAAAACAATAGGGGTAGCCGTCACTGCTTCAGGATAGGCTTGGGGGTTGTCACTGGGCGGCGCAACTTCCTCTGCCGGCGATGTGGCGACAGCCGGCAGAGGAAGTTGCGCGTTGCTGGTAGCCGTCACCACCACAAAGGCCGGTGTGGGCAGCCCATTTGCAGCGCTGGCGATTGTGTCAATGGGCGCGCTGGCCGCATTACGGGAGAGCATCCCACTCTGGAGCGCCAGTTCCCAACCCACATAGGCCGCCACCCCGCCGCCGGTCAACAAGACCGCGGCAAAGATGACCGCGGCACTGGCCCAAGCCCAAATCTGCCGACCGGGACGATAGGGCCAAGCCGTTTCTTTTTCGGGAAACAGCGGTTGCCCCCACGCTTCCGCCGCCAGCGTCTCCGCCGATGTTGGGGCGGGCGCACGCTGGCGGGGCGCGGTTGCTGTGCTTGGCCCTTCTTCCAGATGAATCAGTTGAAAGCGATCACAGATCTGATAGCTGCCGGAGAGGCAGAAGGTGGCTTGGTCGGTCAAGAGCAACGACGCCTCGTCCTCAACCGCCCGGCAATGGTTTTCAAAACTGGGATAATCAACCGGCGCGACCTGGCGCGCCTGTGCGTCAAAACGGACAAGATAGGGGCAGAGCGGCTGTTTTACCGGGCCGCGTTCGGTGCTGGGGTTTGTGCTTCGTGTAGCCATGATTGTGCTAGTTGGAGTGCTTCCGCTTGGGTTGTGATCTCACCGGCTGCCTGTGCCTCTTGTAGATAGGCTAAGAGCTGGCCCACCTGACGACCGGGCGCCAGGTCAAAATGCTGCATCAGGGTATGACCATCAACGAGTGGGCTTTGCTGGGTGGCCGCAATGCCATCGGCGTCAAAGACAAAGGCCAACAATTCGTCCAAATGTTGTAAATAGCCGCGCCAGTTGGGCGGCGGCATGTCGCGATAAGTGCTTTGGTAATCGGCAATCGCCAGCAATAATGTGTCAACCGCCACGGGCTGTTCCAGTTGCCGATTCTCGGTATAGCGCCAAAAACGATAGCGCGCCCGCCGACTGATCGGCTTGCCGACAAAGGCCGCCGAGAGCAGATGGGGGCGCATGTGGTTGGCGATAACGGTGCTAACCAACGTACTCTCCTGGCGACTAAAGCGTAACGCATTGAGGCGGTTTTCTGCTAATTCGGCACCCACCCGTTCGTGTTCTAGAAAACGATAGCGGACATGATCATCCGGCTGCATCTCCACGGTGCGGGTGATCGGCTTGCCGATGTCATGCAACAAAGCGTGCCAGACCAACCACTCGGCGCGCAGCCGACCATTGGCCAAGGGCGTCTTAAAATGGTGGCGTAGTTGGGTCAGCCGCGGCGCCAAGGCTTGTTGCCAAAGCTGGGTCGGCAGTTCCGTGGCAACCACCGGACGCCCCAACAACCAGTCACGCAGTTGCACCGCATGTTGCGTGACGCGTAACGAATGCTGATAGACATCTTCATAATGGGGATACGATTGCGCCACCCCATCCAGATTGGCGACTTCGGGCAGAACGTAGGTCAACAGCCCGACGTTTTGTAACTCTTGTATAGCGCGCGCCGGTTCGGTGGTCGTTAGCATCTTCCATAGTTCATCGCGCATTCGCTCGGCGCTGCTCAGGCTGACGGTGGTGCAGATGCGCTTGATCTGGAGGCGGGTCTGTTCTTCCAGCGTAAAGTCCAGTTGCACCGCAAAGCGAATGGCGCGCAAGAGCCGCAACGGATCATCGGCCAGGCTGGCCGGCGTGACGCGTCGAATGACGCGGGCCTGAATGTCCGCCGCCCCGCGGCAAATGTCAACCAGTTCGACCTGCCCCGGTCGCTGCAAGGCAAAAGCGAGGGCGTTGACGGTGAAATCGCGCAAGAGCAGATCGTGTTCAATCGTTTCGCCCCGCTGGCGGGCAATGTCGCAAACTAGAGGGTCGCCGATGTTGGCGGTGAAGACCAGGCGCGCCACATCGCGCGCTTCATCGAGCGGGTAAAAGGCCCAACCCAGACGATCCGCCACCTGCCGCGCCAGCGGAATGGCCGAATGCTCCACCACCAGATCCAGATCAGTGGTTTTGTCTTGGCTGCCCAGCAAAAAGTCGCGCACCACCCCGCCCACGACATAGACAGGGACCTTCTGTTGTTGAAAAGCAGATAGCAGCGCTTGAAATGCCGGGTGATTTGGTTTCCAGTTCATGGGGCTATTATAACAGAGTCAGGCGGAATGTTGTAAGCTGGTTGTGCGTTGTGTGCGCAAATAAGCCAAAAGGAGGAAAAAGCCCATCACCAACCCGCCTACCAAGGCCGGCCCCGGCATTTGCCAGAAGAGCGCCTGCCCCACCGTTTGCAGAAACCAGGTGATGGCATAGACCGTGACAAAGATGGGAGCCAACAGTGGTCCGGGCCGCACCAGCCAGGTGATAAGCGCCGACCCCAGCAGCCAGCCGCCAAAGTTGATCCACGGAATGCCAAAGTAGCCGCCGGGGTTGGCCCATACCCAGTAGCCCCAGCCCACCATCTGTGGATCGAGAAAGAGATCCCAGGCCGTAAAAGCCGCAGCACTGACTAGCACAAAGCGCCAGTCCCGCCGCCCACCGACGATCAAACTTGCCACCGCCCAGGCCGGCGGCAACATCATCAACCAAGCCAGCGGGATCAAGAGCGGCACCCCGGCCAATTGCGGCTGCAAGAGAGGTGTATAGTGGTAGACGCCAAAGGGAAAGCCCGTCGTACTGCCCACCCATTCCAGCGCCCACGCCAGCATCCCCACTGCCAAGACCAGCCGCACGGTTGCCCAGCCGCCCCACTGTTCCCAAAGCGCCGCGATCATCGCCAGCGCCAGGAAACAGACGCTCAGGGTGACGCCCCAGTGCAACACCCTGTCGCCCAGCGTCCAGCGTAGAATGGGGATGGCGATCATGGTCAACACCCAGGCGATCACCAACCACCAGGCCACCGAAAGCTTCTGCCAGAATCGCTCTCGATTCCTTAGCGAAATCGCTATTTGCATACCAAACCCTGTCACCCTGCCACCTTGTCAGCTTGCATCGACACCATCTGCCGCATCCGCCGCACCAACTCGCGTGGGGCGCGTTCATGGCTCTCGACCGCCAGCACCAGCAGCGTGCCGAGGACAACCAGGGTATTGGTCAGGAAGAAGAAGATGAACTCTTCAATCGGCAGACCGGCTATTAGAATGCCGGTGGATTGCATGGGATCGATGGTCCAGGTGCCGGAACCGATGGCGACCAGGTCGCCGGCGGAAAGATAGACCGTCGGCACGGCAATGCCCCACAGCACAACCCAGCGGTAGCGCCAGAGAATGTCAGCGCCAAAGGCCAGTTGGAGCATAATCGGCGGTAGCGCCCAGACCAGTTCCAACCCCAAATAGGTGCCTGGCGCCCAGCCGACAGCCAAGATCACCACCGAGAAGAGCCAGATTGGCAGCACCGCCAGCGTACTCCACAGCCGCCAGCGGGTTGCTATTTCACCAACCGGCATCGGCTTAAGGGGCAAACGCCGGGCCAGAAAGAAGATCCAGAGACTGGTCATGATGGTCTGGACGACAAAGAAAGTATACTCTTCAATGGGCACCCAGCCCAGCACAATTCCGGTCACCAATGTGGGGTCATACCACCAGACATTGGTCGCCACCAGATAGTTGTCCCACGGCGTTGTGTAGAGGACGGCCACAATTACATGGGCAATCACCACGGCGCGGGCCGGCCATGCTTGCAACGTCCGCGGCAACTTCCGTCCTTGCCGTCCATCCCACCAATTCGCAATCGCCAACAATATCAACGGAATCCCCACACACCAGGCTAGAAATGCAAAGTAGGTCATGTAACGCCTTTCTAATAATTATATTACCGATTATGCGAAATTAGGCAAAGAGTTCCTTAATGGCCAGGAGCGGTCTGCCTAAAAGGAAATTAAGATAGATGC
>JAPKMW010000189.1 GCA_026645575.1 Caldilineaceae bacterium | reverse complement strand
CGCTCTGCCGTCGGATCTTGTTCAATGTCCACCCATTCATAGGGGATTTGATGTTCCCCCAGAAACTGCTTGCTGCGCCGACAATCGGGACACCAATAGGCGCCATAAACCGTAATCGCTCCAATCGAAGCTGCCATATCATTCACCTTTCGTTGATGGGCGTGTTACACGCGGCCCAATAAAGTAGTCATGCGTTGCTATCCCTGATTGTAACGGTTTTCCGTGATTGCGCACGTAGGTGTCCCTACGTACATTGATCGAGGTCGGCGCCAAGTAATTTTCCTCATTCACTTACCAGAAATTGCTGTGGTGATGATGAGTAGCCACCACTATGGTATGATAGGTTTGGACAATATTCATCAGTTCCTCCTGATTATGATCTTTTTCGCACTCTGACCATATCAGATGTCCTGGAATATTGTCCACTTCTCTCGAACTCTACGGTAGCTAGATGCCCTTCCATCTGCGCTCCTACCCAAGCCTTTACCGGAGACCTCTAACATGAGCTTGACCAATGGCAAAACGCTTGCCGCCCAACAATCGGTCAACAGCACGATCAAGAGCATCTGTGACATTATGCGTCGCTCCAACTGTGCCGGGGCCATGGAGTATGTGCCGGAGATCACCTGGCTGCTCTTTCTGCGTATTCTCGATGAACGAGATCGCTATGAGGCGGAAGAAGCCGAGGCGGTGGGCGCCGGCTTTACCCCTGCCATTGTCGCCCCCTATCGTTGGCGCGATTGGGCTGACCCCGCCGGCGCCAAACGCAAAGCCTTACAGGCAGCCAGTCTTGGGGCTTTCTTTGCCTTCTTGCATAATGATCTGCTGCCCTATCTGCGCGCCTTGAAAAACGGACCAGGCGCCACGCCGCGCCAGCAGATCATTAGCGAGGTCCTCTCCAACGCCTTGCACACGCGCGTTGACACCAAGTACAACCTATGGGAGGTCATCGACAAAATCCATGCCATCCGCGATGACAGCGCGGCCAGTTCTTTACCCCACGCGAAGTGATCCGCACCATGGTCAAAGTCACCGACCCGCAGATTGGCGAAACGGTCTATGATCCCGCCAGCGGCACCGGCGGCTTTCTGGCCCAAGCCTACGAACACATGTCCCGCCCTACCTTGCGCCCCAGCGAAATTGAGTTGTTAAAGCATAGCACCTTCTTTGGCCGGGAGAAGGACAACACCATCTACCCGATTGCCCTGGCGAATCTAGTGCTGCATGGCATCGATCATCCCAATCTCTGGCACGGCAACACCTTGACCGGTCGCGAGGATTATGGCGAACTCTTTCGCAGCGCGCCGGCGCTCTTTGACAACATCCTCACCAATCCCCCCTTTGGCGGCAAAGAAGGCAAAGAGGCGCAGACCCATTTTGCCTACAAGACCAGTTCCACCCAAGTCCTTTTTCTGCAACATGTGATCGATAGCCTGCGCCCCAATGGCGGCAAATGCGCGATTGTCGTCGATGAAGGCATTCTCTTTCGCAACAACGAGAGTGCCTATGTCAAAACTAAGCAGAAGCTGCTCGATGAATGCAATCTCTGGTGTATCGTCAGTCTACCGGGCGGCGTCTTCACCCAGGCCGGCGCCGGGGTGAAGACCAACATCCTCTTTTTCACCAAAGGCGCTGCCACCGAAAAGATTTGGTACTATGACTTGTCGCAGCTCAAGATCCGCAAGCGCACCCCGTTGACCCTGGCCGACTTTGACCATTTTTTCAGCCTGCTGCCCCAGCGCGCCGATAGCGCCTATAGTTGGACGGTTGATCTGGTCCAGCGCAAGGCGCAGGCAGCCAGTGAAGCCGAACCCTTTCGACGCCAAGCGCAGGCGCACCTGCCCGATCTGCGGAAGCTAGAGGGGCGCGCCCAGGAGTTGAAAGAAGCCAAACTGACCCACCTGGCTGAATATGGAGCCTTGCAAGCGCAAATGGCAAGGCTCACCAAAACAATGCGCGATCTGCGCAATCGCGCCCAGGCGATTGAAGATGCCGTCTATGATCTCAAAGCGGTCAACCCCAATGCGCAAGTTCAGGAAGATGCCCTCACCCCCGATGAACTGCTTGACATTATCGAAGCCAAAGGTCACGAAGTTGCCAAGGCGTTGGCTGTGCTACGCCTGCCGACAGCGTAGTATCGGTATAAAATGAACTGGCCCCTAGACGAGCCGACAACTGCCCAGATGAATAGAATGAGCAATCCGCTTGACCTATGGTATACTACTTGTCGCTGCATCTAGCGATGCTTGCTTTTCAATTTCCCCTATCGACCAGCGTCAGGATAGGGAGACTTGTTCCACGGCATGAGTGCGCAGTAGAGGTTACGCATGTATGATCTGACAACTTTCACCCTCCAGGAGATGACAACCTGTGGTTCTGTGCTGCGTAAGCTGGGAACAGACGCAACGAGTATGGAAGAGGTCGCCAACCGCACCGTCCGCTACCTCTACGACCATTTCGTCGATCCGCAATCGGGGGAGCGCGCTTGTGTATTAGTGCGTCTCTTTAAAACCCATCCGTACAATAAACTCGATGGGGCGTTGCGCCAGTGCGTGCAGGCGGTCGTCGGCGGCGTTCCCAGTGATCCGACCATGAAATGTCTCACCTTACTGGCAACGGCGGGGGTGCAACCGGCATGGAACGACCGCCGCCGCTCGGCAGGACACCAAGCCTGGCCTCTAACTGGTCTGGATATCAACGTGTATCCCATGTTTGCCCAACTCATCCAGCAATTCGGCGTAGACCTGGATACAGTCATCCAGCCGGATCCGGCGCTCCTCGTGGATTTAGACCACAAAACCTTCAATGTCTTCCACGTGGCGGACGCGGTGGGCAGTCCCTACATTCCGGCGCAAGCAGACTTTGTCATCCCCTTTGGCATTCGCTCGGTCTTGGGGTTTGGCGGCATCTTGCCAACGGGCAACCTCTTTACCGTGATTCTCTTCGCCAAAGTCCACATCCCACGCGAGACGGCGGAAGCCTTCAAAACCCTTGCCCTGAATGTGAAAATGGCGCTGCTGCCCTTTGTGGAAGCCACGATCTTTGACGCGCCCCAGGAACAGATCCCCACATCCACAGCCGCGCCTGTGCCTGTCCAAGGCGAGGCGATGCAGCGGGAAGTTATCCGCCTCCGGTCGCAAGTCGCCGGTTTGGAACAGTTGCTTGGGGTGCATGAACGGGTGGTCATCGAGCAATCGGTGCGTAACGCCCAACTTTATGCACAAAGTGCGGTGCTGGCGGAGCGGCACCGGCTGGCCCGTGAACTGCATGACTCGGTCACGCAGTCTATTTACAGCACCGTTCTCTTTACCGATGCCGGTCGCCTGGCGCTTGCTGCCGAAAAATCGTTGGTCGCCGCCGAGAATCTCCAGGAAGCGCGCCGCATGGCCGGCGCGGCCTTGGCGGCCATGCAACTGCTGCTCTATGAGTTGCATCCGCCTGAGTTAACCGCAGAAGGCCTGGTTAGCGCCCTCCACCATCGGCTCGCCGCCGTCGAGTCGCGTGCCGGGATCCAGGTGGCGCTCACGGTGGCGGGCGAGGTCGATCTACCGCCGGTATTGGCCGGCGAACTCTATAAAATTGCCCAAGAAGCGCTCAACAATGTGATTAAACACGCCACCGCCAGCACCGTTACCGTGCAAATCAACACTGCCGACAACCAGCTTTGCCTGACCATCCGCGATGATGGCGTGGGTTTCGCGCCCGCGGCGACACCAGCGAATCCCGGTCTGGGCTTGCGCAGCATCCGTGAACGCGTGCAAGGGATGGCGGGGACGTTGGTCATCCACAGTGCGCCGGGGGAAGGCACGGTTGTGGAAGTGACCGTGCCATATCGCACGCAACCAGATAGTGAGCAGCCGGCTAGCGAGCAGAGGAGACCAGCGGCATGAACGCAAAAGCGATCCGTCTACTCATTGTGGATGACCATGCCATTGTGCGCCGCGGAATGCAAGCGCTGCTGGCCCAAATCGACGACATGCGTGTCATCGGCGAAGCAGCCGACGGCGGGGAGGCCATCGCCCAAGCCGCCGCGTTGGCGCCGGACGTCATTCTCATGGACTTAATGATGCCCCAGGTTGACGGGATCGAAGCCATTCGGCAGATCAGCGCCAAGCACCCAACCATTGCCATCCTGGCGCTCACCAGCTTTTCCGGCGATGACAAGGTCTTTCCCGCGATCAAAGCGGGGGCGCTTGGCTACATGCTCAAAAATGCCGATCTCGAAGAGTTATTAGCGGCCATTCGCCAGGTCGCCCAAGGGGAACCTTCGCTGCATCCCACCATTGCGCGCAAAGTGTTGCGTGAATTGCGCCAACCGCAGGTCGAACAGACACCGGCCCCCGAACCGTTGACGGCGCGCGAAGTGACGGTTTTGCAACTGATTGCCAAAGGCATGAGCAATCAGGAAATTGCTGATCAGCTCATTGTCGCCGAACCCACTGTGCGCACCCATGTCAGCCGGATTCTGGACAAACTCCATCTTGCCAACCGGGTGCAAGCCACCTTGTATGCCATGCGGGAGGGCTTAACGTTGCTGGATATGGACCCATAGCAGGCGCTTTATCAGCTAGCTATCATAGGGGCATGAAACCCAGCTTCGTACAACAAATGTTGTATGTGCTGCCAGCACCAGAGAAAAAGATCGCTTTTTGCGGTCTTTTTTTGTTCGCAAAAATAAACGGGCCGCTGACGACACAAGCCGGATTGATCGCTATCATTGGATGGCAGTGCGATACGCAATGTATCAACACCGATTCGACAACCATTCAATCAGGAGAACAAAATCATGGCAGTTTTACCCAATCCCGGCATGGCCGTTGACCTACAGCATACGGCGCTGCTGGTCACTGATCCGCAGAATGACTTTTTGAGTCCCAATGGCGTGACATGGGGCGTTGTTGGCGAGAGCGTCATGGAAAATAACACCGTCGCCAATATCGCTGCTTTGTTCAAGGTCGCCAAAGCCAAGGGCATGGCGGTCTTCATTTCTCCCCACTACTATTATCCCACCGATCATGGCTGGCACTTTGAAGGGGCGCTCGAAAAGCTGATGCACGCGATCGGGATGTTTGATCGCAAAGGCCCCCTGACCTTGGAGGGGTTTGCCGGTTCAGGCGCCGACTGGCTGGACGAGTACAAGCCCTATATCGAGGATGGGAAGACGGTGATTGTTAGCCCCCACAAGGTCTATGGCCCGGAATCCAATGATTTGGTCTTGCAGTTACGCAAGCGTGGCATCAATAAGGTGATCCTGGCAGGCATGTCGGCCAACCTTTGCACCGAATCCCACATGCGTGAACTGTTAGAACAGGGTTTTGAAGTTGCCGTCGTCCAGGATGCCACCGCCGCCGCCAAAGTGCCCGAAGGCGATGGCTATGCCAGTGCGGTGACAAACTTCCGCTTCATGGCCAACACCGTCCTCACCACGGCAACCGCCGTACAGTTGATTGAACGGGCGCGCTAGTTTAGATGCGGTCGTGTGGTCGTGTGGTCGTGTGGTCGCGTGGTCTGGACGAGACGACTACGCGACTAAACGACTACAAGACGATTTACAGCACAGAACAGAAAGGTTCCACTCATGAAACAGAAAATAGGTAAACCAGTCAGCGCCTTGATTTTGCTGATCGCCATCCTGATTATAACCAGCGCCCCCATCGCATTCTTGGCCCCGTCACTGCCGGTCTCAGCGGCAGCCGTTGAACCAGTCAACCAGTCGTTCTCTGGGCCGGGCCGCACGATCACCTATCCGACCTTGCACAAGAGTATTACGATCGATGGGCTGGACATCTTCTATCGGGAGGCCGGCCCGCAGGATGCCCCCGTGATCCTGCTGCTACATGGCTTCCCCACCTCGTCTCACATGTTCCGCAATCTCATCCCGGCGCTGTCAGATCAGTTTCACCTGATTGCGCCCGATTACCCCGGTTTTGGGCGCAGCGCCATGCCGTCAGTCGATGAGTTCGACTATACCTTCGACAACCTGGCTGAGATCATGGGCAAGTTTGTCCAAGCGTTGGGCGTAGAACAGTATAGCCTCTATTTGATGGACTATGGCGCCCCGATTGGCTATCGCTTGGCGACCGCCCAGCCGGAACGGGTGCAAGCCTTGATTATTCAGAACGGCAATGCCTATGCCGAGGGACTGGAGGAATTTTGGGATCCGATCCGCGCCCTTTGGGAGAACCCCAGCGCAGCGACCCAAGCCCCCCTCCATGATTTTCTAACCCTGGCGGGGACAGAGTGGCAGTACACCCACGGCACGCGCAACCCTCAGCGCATTGAACCGGCCAACTGGGTGGTGGCCCAATATGGCATGGACCGCCCTGGGAACAAGGAGATCCAGCTTCAGCTCTTCTACGACTACCGCACCAATCTGCCCCTCTATCCCGAATGGCAGCAATACTTACGCGCAGCGCAACCCCCGACCCTGGTGGTCTGGGGCAAAAATGACCAGATCTTCCCGGCCGCCGGCGCCTACCCCTATCTGCGTGACCTAGAGCAGATCGAATTTCACTTGCTCAACACCGGTCACTTTGCCCTGGAAGAGGATGGCGATGTCATTGCAGGGCTGATGCGGGCATTTTTGTTGGAACACGTTCAGTAATCGATTTACGCAACACGCAGAAGACCGACTTTTGGTAAAAGTCGGTCTTCTCTGGAAAGAGAGGAATCACCCATGAAAAATGAAGCGCGACCCCCGCTACCACCATTCGACAGGGCTGCGGCGATCCAAAAGGTGCGGCTGGCCGAAGATGCCTGGAACAGCCGCGATCCGCACCGCGTGTCCCTGGCGTACACGGTTGACAGCATCTGGCGCAATCGTGCCGAGTTTATTACGGGCCGCGATCAAATTGTCGCCTTTTTGCAGCGCAAATGGGCCAAAGAACAGGCGTATCGGCTCATCAAGGAGCTATGGATCGCACAGGACAATCGGATCGCGGTCCGCTTCGCCTACGAATGGCATGATGACAGCGGCTCCTGGTTCCGTTCCTATGGCAATGAGAATTGGGAATTCGACGCGTTGGGCTTGATGCAACGACGCCTTGCCAGCATCAACGACCTCCCCATTGCAGAAGCCGAGCGCAAATTTCACTGGCCTTTGGGTCGCCGCCCGGATGATCATCCCGGTCTGTCGGCATTGGGGTTGTAAGGGTAATCCAAAGAAATAAACAGACCAAGTATTTGGAAGTACAGGCATAAAAAAGCGCTCTGACCAAAATCAGAGCGCAAGGGCATGGACTTTTTTTCCATGCTCATGGGAACATCAGTTATAGAGCAGCTTGGCTACCCATGTCTCCAGTCGGTTTTGTTGGAGCAAGTCGTTGGCGTCCTGGTCGTTGGGAACAAAAACAGTGATAAACTGCGGTTGGGTTACACCCAATGCGTGGAGCGCGGTCAGCGCTTCCTGCGTAATATTCCCTTCATCGGCCCAAAAGATAACCCGCTGATACCCTTGCTGGATTACCTTGGCAACCGACGCCAGCACCGCTGGACGCAGGAGGTTGCCTTGGGAACCCCACGAGAGAACATCAACATGCCAATCATGACACACTTGCCAAAGGGAAATGGCGTTTAGCTCACCTTCCACCAAGATGAGTGTCGGCGCACCGGTGAGCAAGGGCAAGCCAAAGAGCAAGCGCTCCCCGCCGGCTTTCTGCCCATAGCGTTCGCGTTTGGTCAGGGCAGGG
Source organism: Caldilineaceae bacterium (assembly GCA_026645575.1). The sequence goes on along the minus strand of JAPKMW010000189.1, from coordinate 670 downwards.
GCCAGGTAGCGATACTGGATCGCTTGCAATGCGCCATCTGTCCACCACGGTAGAAAGATGGCATCCTCATGACGAGCGCGCCGCACATGCCACGCTTTGCCATAGCCCAAGCCCCACGCTTGCCAGGTCGCCGGGGTCAGGCCACGGCCTTGCAGATAGGTGCGTCCAGCCAACCCGGAACCGGGATCGGCGAGGCGCTGCACAGCCTGTGACAGCCAGGTGGTGGCTTTCTCCTGCCACATGGCGCTATGCCAGTCGGGCAGGTGTGTTGATTTCACCATCTGTACCGGCTGGCTTTGCCGCCAGGAGCGTGACTCCAGCGTCGCCACCGCTTCGCGAAAGGTTAGCTTGTCGCGCCGCATGAGGAAATCAAAGCCATCACGCCAGCCACTGATCGTTGGTTCACCAGTACACTGCCGGCAAAACCAGCGACCACCCCCTTCGGCAAAGGGTTGGACATGGAAGCGGTCCTCACCGCCACAGAACGGACAGGGGCCGGCATACTCCCCACCGTGGCTCTTCGCCACTTTGTGCAATTCGCCGCCAATCAAGTCCAGCAGGTTGATCTGCTGTTTGAGGCGGACAAACTCCGCCCTAGGCATCGGCATGATCCACCCCCTTTCCTTGATGGCATTGTTGCCGTAACTGTAACCGTTGAAACCGGCGCAAG
>JAPKMW010000188.1 GCA_026645575.1 Caldilineaceae bacterium | reverse complement strand
AATGCTGAAGGACCGCTTTGACGATTTTGGTTCTTATTTTCAGCCTTTTCTGGTCTTGACATTGGGGTCAACTATACATGTTGATTCAAAAATTCGAAGGCTTGTACACTAAACCGATATTGATCAGCATCAAAATGTACATTTATAATTTTGCTCTTTTGAACCAACCCTTGGTCAACTAGAAGCTCAAAATGTTCAACAAAAAGTTCTATTTCAATTACGGCGCTACCCCTGTCCCGGTTGCCATAAGCAATTGTCGCGAAGTACCACGCGGCGCTTATGTCATCAGTAACGTACCAACCTACCCCGGCTTGTACTCTGCGTTTTGACTGCAATTCGTGAAGTTTATCTGCTTGTAGACCATCATTCAAAATGCTCAATAAGCTATCCAGATCTGTACCATGATAGAAGATGACTGTACCTTGCTCTGTCATGAACTTTGCCCAACTATCAAGAATCAAGTAAAGTATTGTTATCAATCATTATACCACAAATAGACCACTAGACAAGGACTTTAACCTATGGCTTCCCAACGTCGCGGCAAGCGCCGCCCGAATATTGTCTTGTTCGCCATCGACTCGATCAGCGCCCGCAACATGAGTTGCTATGGCTACCGCCGCATGACCACGCCCCACATGGATCGCTTTGCCCAGGGCGGCACCCTCTTTGAAAAGAACTTTAGCCCCAGCGTCCCCACGACACCCGCCTACGCCTCTATGCTCACTGGTCGCGACTGCTTTGGCACCCAGGTGGTCGCCCTCCGCCACAAAGGGCCGCTGCGCGCCGAAGTACCGACGCTGGCGGAAATTCTGCGCGAAGAGGGCTACGAAAGCACCTGTGTGGGTTTCAACGGCAACCCCTCTTCCCGCGGCTTTGACAACTATCTCTCCTTTGCCAACTGGGGAAGTTGGAACGAAGGGCGCAGCCCCAAAGCGCAAAATCTCAACGATGTGACCATTCCCGAATTGAATCGGCTGGTCAAGGGACGCAAACCCTTCTTCCTCTTCCTGCGCCACATGGACCCCCACTCACCCTATCTGCCGCCGGCCCCCTATGAGCGTATGTTCTACCACGGCAATGAGACCGACCCCAAAAACAAGTCGATGGAGCCGGTTATGAGTTTCAAGCCCTTCCGCGACTACTTCGCCAGTTGGATGCCGCCGGGGATCACCGACAAGGATTACATCATCGCCCAATATGATGGCGCCGTGGCCTATATGGATGCCTGTATCCAGACCATTTTCAACGCCCTCGAAGCGCACGGCATTCTCGACGAAACCATTGTCGTGATCAACGGCGACCACGGCGAGACGCTCTATGACCACGAGTGCTGGTTTGATCACCACGGCATGTATGACAATGTCCTCCATGTCCCGCTGATCATTCGCTATCCGGGCAAGGTGCCGGCGGGCGTGCGGGTGAAAGGCTATACCCAACACAAAGACTTGGTACCGACGCTGCTCGACCTGGCCGAAATTCAACGCCCCGACCTCACCTTTGAAGGGCGCACACTCTTACCCCTCATGCACGGCGAAATTCCTTCCTATGAAAGCGAATTTTATATCACCGAATGCACCTGGATGCGCAAACATGGCTGGCGCACCCCCCAATGGAAGCTGATGATCGCGCTGGAACCGGATTTCCACTTCAAGCCCGAAATTGAGCTTTACAATCTGATCGAAGATCCAGACGAGAACAACAACCTGGCCGAGAGCCAACCGGCTGTTGTCGCCATGTTGCGCGACCGCATGAACGCCTGGATCACCAAACGCGAGTCCGAAACCGGCTTCCCCAACCCCATGCACCACCAGGGCGACTGGCATGGCAAGGAAGGGGTCGGGCCGTTCAAGACGTCGCAACAAGCCTATGACACCCTCCACATCGGTGACCCGGCGCAGGCAGCGCGTCTGCAAGCGAAATCACGCGACTGATCTGGTCTACCTGTGGTATAATCATGAGTGACTGCTTGGCGGTCACTCATGGTGAATTTGCAAGATGAAGGAGCTTCAATGAGCGTTCAGATCGAAAGCTTATTACCGAGCATAGGACAGCTACAAATTAATATCCAACTGGCAGCAACGATCAACGTAACCGCATTCAGTGCCAAACAGAAGGTAACAGGCTTTGTGGCAGATGCTATTAGCACCAACATGCATGGCGCTGACCCTACCTTAATTGTTGGTGATAAGATTTGTTGGCGCGTGCCAATCATTCTTTCGTTGCCCCCCAGCGGGGATCGTGGGCAAGTCGGCGTCATTGATGTCGATGTTGCCACCGGTCAACTGCAAATCACGCCCAAACTCATTACGGAGATTGAACGTCGTGCCGACTATCTTGTTACCAGTTCCCCATCAACGCCAACGTGAAGACGCTGATTGTCTACCGATGTCAATGACCCCGCTTTCGATAACCATCCCATTGCTGTTCCGTTGATAAAATTTGAGTTGGCGTGGATGGCTTTTGATTATCGCTATGGCTGCTTGCGATCAACGTGAAGTGTTCCAGCATCAATTCAAGATAAGGTTGCTTGAGGATATTGCTTATGACTACTAAGATCGGCATTGGCGTGATCAGCTTTGCCCACGGCCACGCCAACGCCTACTGTCAACGTATGTTGACTTATGACGATGTGAAGCTGGTCGCCTGTTGGGATGACAACGAACAACGGGGACAAGACGCCGCCGGCAAATATGGCATGAGCTTTACGTCCCATGTCGAAGATGTGCTTAACCATCCGGAGATCCAGGGCGTCATTGTCACCTGCGAGACCAACCGCCACGCCGAAATGGTGCTGGCTGCAGCCGCCGCGAGGAAGGATATCCTCTGTCAAAAACCGATGGCCTTGACCCTGGCTGATTGTGATCGCATGGCTGCTGCCGTGGACAAAGCCGGTGTCCGCTTTATGATGGCCTACCAGATGCGGCGCGACCCCTCTAACATTAAAATGAAGGAGATTCTGGAAAGTGGTACGCTGGGCAAGATCAGCCTTTTCCGCCGCCGCCACTCGATCCCGGTCTTGCTCAACCCCGGCTTTGTCAACGGCCTGACCCGCTGGCACTTCGATCCCGAAAAGAACATGGGCATGTTCATGGACGACGCCTCCCACGCCACCGATTTGATCCACTGGATGATGGGCAAGCCGATTAGCGTCATGGCCGAAATTCAGAACACCGTCACCGACTTTTCGCCCGATGACACGGGCGTCGCCATCTATCGCTTTGCCAGCGGCGCGATGGCCGTGTTGGTCAACTCTTCGGTGACGCTGGCCGGAGAAAATACCACCGAAATCTATGGCGACCAGGGCGTTTTGATCCAAAACCATGATGATTCCCCCTCAACCCAACCACCGTTGCCCCCCGGCGCGATCAACCTGAAAGTGTGGAAAAAGAGCAACCCGGCCTGGGAAGACCTGGGCATCCCCATCCCAGCCAGCCACGGTGAGCGCATTGCTGGCGTCCCGCGCGCCTTCATTGACTGTTTGAAGAATGACACTCCCCCAGATGTCACTGCCGCTGATGGCCGTGTTTCAGTGGAGATGGTGCTGGGCGCGTATCAATCGGCCAAAGAGGGGCGACGAGTGGCGTTTCCGTTGTAACCCAGGTGCACGACAGCGGATTTGGGCAGGAACGGATTTGCTCTCCCCGCACCGAACAAAAATCCGTTCCCACCTAAATCCGCTGTCGTGTTGTGTAAAAAGAAAGACAACCTTTATGACTGACCTACAAATCGGCGTCATTGGCGCGGGCGGACGCGGTGGCCTGGCCGCCTATGCCCATCAACCGGGCAAGGGTTCGCGCATTGTCGCCTGTTGTGACATGGACGATGCCACCCTCCAACGCTGTCGCGAACGTTACGGCAGCGACATTTTTACCACCCACGAATATCAGGCGCTCCTGGAACGGGATCTGGACGCGGTCTTTGTTGCCACACCAGATTACTGGCACGAGGAACATGCCATTGCCGTCCTCGAAGCCGGCAAAGCGGTCTATCTGGAAAAGCCATTGGCCATCACCATCCCCGGCTGTGATCGCATTCTCGAAACGGCGGTACGCACCAAGGGTACGCTCTACCTCGGCCATAACATGCGGCACATGGCCTTTGTGTTGAAGATGAAGGAACTGATCGACAGTGGCGCCATCGGCGAAGTCAAGACCGCCTGGTGTCGCCACTTTGTCGGCCATGGCGGCGACTTCTACTACAAAGATTGGCACGCCGACCGCCGCTATAGCACCGGCCTGTTGCTGCAAAAAGCCACCCATGATCTCGATGTCATGCACTGGCTCTGCGGCGGCTATAGCACGTTGGTGAATGCGCTCGGCGGCTTGACCCTCTTCGGCCAAATCACCGACCGCATCGGGCCAGACGAGAAGGGACGCAACCCCGGCGCACGCCTGGAACACTGGCCGCCGCTCACCCATAAACAACTCTTTCACACGGTCGATGTCGAAGATGTGAGTATGATGAACATGCTCCTCGACAACGGCATTTACGCCGCCTACCAGCAATGTCACTACACGCCCGACTACTGGCGCAACTACACGTTCATTGGCACCGAAGGTCGCCTCGAAAATGTAGGTAACGGCGAAGATGACAAGACGGTAATCAAGATCTGGAACAAGCGCCATCACGGTTATGCTGAAGCCGATCTGGTCGTTCCCATTACCATCGAAAAGGGCAGCCACGGTGGGGCCGATCCGAAGATTGTCAACGAATTTTTGGAAGTAGTGCGTGGGAATGCCAAGCCCAGCACGTCTCCAGTTGCGGCGCGTTACAGTGTCGCTGCCGGCTGTGCAGCGACAGAATCACTACGCAATGGTGGTAAGCCGGTGGAAATTGAACGGTTGCCGGCGATGGTTGAAGCCTATTTTGCATAAGGAATGAAGTGGTCGGGAAGGATATATCAGCCACTAGCTGACGCTTCCCGCCACATTTCACTCACGATTGCAAATTTATCTTGAAACTCATCAGGCGCTTGTTTGAGGCTATCGGTTGCGTACCGTACCATGATTTCATCGAAGTATTGAACAAGCTTTTCCCACTCGATCTTCTCCGCTTTGAGCAGCGCAATCACCTGGATAAAATTCGCCCTTACTCGCTTCGTCAATTGCCAGCGCTGAGAAGTCAGGGTATACTAGCGCTTGCGTGTCAGTTGGTTGTCACTGACACGCAAGTTTTTTTAGTCCGAAAGTTACTGTTATGACCTTGAATCTTTCTCCACTCCGCCCGCCGGCTGTACCGCTGGTGGTCTGTGACCCCTACCTGAGCGTCTGGTCGATGAGCGACGCCCTCACTGATAGCTGGAGCGAACACTGGACTGGTAAAGACCAATCCCTCTGTGGTATTATCCGCATTGATGGCGTTGCCTACCGCTTTATGGGCGCCCAACCCCGCTACTTTGGCAGCGAATTGCCACCCATGCCGCAGACGGCGCTCACCGTTTTGCCCACCCGCACCTTGTACACCTTTGAAGCGGCTGGCGTTCGTCTACAATTGACCTTTACCACGCCGCTCCTGCCCAATGATCTGGCCGTTATGTCGCGCCCCGTCACCTATCTGGATTTCCAGGTGACAAGCATGGATGAGGAAATTCATCAAGTCGCGCTCTATGTTGATGTCGGCGCCAGTTGGACGGTCAACACGCCCGACCAGAGCGTTGTTTGGGGGCGTCATCAGCGGGATAACCTGGATCTGCTTTGGATTGGCTCGCAAGCACAGCCGGTTCTGGCAAAAACCGGCGACGACCTGCGCATTGACTGGGGTTATCTCTATGTCACCGCCTTCCCGGACCAAAACGCCATCAGCGCCATTGGTCGCGACACAGTTCTTCGTCGTCACTTTGCCGACACAGGTACATTGGTGACGCGTGATGAGCTAGAAATGCCCTTTGTGGTAGGCGAACGACCGCCGACCCTTGTCGCCGCCTGTGCCTTTGTGCTGGACGAAGTCACCGCCGAGCCGGTTGCACGCCAGATGTTGATTGCCTACGATGATCAATTTTCGGTAGAATATATGCACAAGCGGCTGCGCCCCTACTGGCGGCGCGATGGCAACGGTATTGGGCCACTCATTGACGCCGCATTGCGCGAATATCCCGCTTTGCGCCAATGTTGCCAGGACTTTGACGACGAACTCATGGCCGATCTGCGCCAGGTCGGTGGTGAACATTACGCCTGGCTGGCCGCATTGGCCTTCCGCCAGTGTATTGCCGCACATAAATTAGTGGTCGATGAGGAGGATCGCCCCCTCTTTTTCTCCAAGGAAAATTTTAGCAACGGTTGCATGGGGACGGTCGATGTCACCTACCCATCGGCGCCCTTCTTCCTACTCTTTAACCCGGACTTGCTGGAGGCGCAACTAACGCCCGTGTTGGAATATGCCGCTTCGCCCCGCTGGCAATTCCCCTTTGCCCCCCATGATGTGGGACAATATCCGCTGGGCAACGGCCAGGTCTATGGTGGTGGCGAGACTTCCGAAGTGGATCAGATGCCGGTGGAGGAGTGCGGCAATATGTTGCTGTTGGTGGCGGCACTGACCTGGGCGCGTGGTGACATGGCCTATGCCCGTCGCCACTGGGATCTGCTGCGCCAGTGGGCCAATTATCTGCTTGCCAAGGGGCTTGACCCCGAAAACCAGCTCTGCACCGATGACTTTGCCGGTCACCTGGCGCATAATGTCAACCTCTCACTCAAAGCGTTGTTGGGGGTGCGGGCCTATGCCAACCTCTGTATCCAAAATGGTCTGAACGACGAAGGCGAGGAAATTTGCGACCAAACCGAGCAGATGGTGCAACAGTGGTTAGCGATGGCCGATGATGGCGACCACTACCGGCTGGCCTTTGATAGGCCGGGGAGCTGGAGCCAGAAATATAACCTGGTCTGGGATCAATTACTCGGTCTCAACCTCTTCCCGGCGGAAGTGACGCAAAAAGAGATTGCCTTTTACAAGGCACAGCAAGGGCCTTATGGACTACCGCTGGATAGCCGTAGCGCCTACACCAAGTTGGATTGGATTGTCTGGTCGGCCTGCTTAAGCGACAACGATGCCGATTTTGCGGTCTTTATGGAACCGCTTTACCGCTGGTTGCATGAAACGGAAAGCCGGGTGCCGATGACCGATTGGTACTACACCGATAGCGGCAAACAGCGCGGCTTTCAGGCGCGCTCTGTGGTGGGGGGTGTCTTTATTAAAATGCTGTATTACCCTGAACTCTGGCAAAAATGGAGAAATCAATAGATGCGCAAAGGCGAGCAGTTTCCGGCGGAGTGGCGCACCTATACCGACCCGATCAGTGGCGTTCCGGTGCAGCAATTGACGGATTATAAAGGTCACAGTCACCATTTTTATTTCACCAACCCTGGTTGGCATGACCACGACCGCCGGCTGCTCTTTGCGTCGGATCGGGGCAACCGCACCAACTTGTACAGTCTAGATCTGGACAGTGGGGTGATCACCCAGTTGACCGATCTCGACCCGGTGCCTTTGCCCCGCGAAGTGGAGTTTCTGCGCGCCTGTGTCAGCGCACAAACGAACGAAGCCTACTTCTGGCATGAATACAAACTGATGGCGCTTGATCTGGCGACGTTGGACGAGCGGGTATTATACACGATGCCCTACAACTTCGACGTCTCCATGATCAACGTCACCGCCGATGGCCGATATGTCTGCGCCAGTATTTCGGAGGATATGTCGGGGCGCTTTCCGGTCGATCTGTTGCGGGGCTATGTTGGCTTTCGCGAAACTTGGGAAGCGCGCCCGCTCAGCCGAATCATGCGGGTGGCGGTCAACGGCCGCGGCGCCGATGTGGTCTGGGAAGAGGACTATTGGGTCGGCCATGTCAACACCTCGCCGACGCAGCCGCACCTGCTCACCTTTTGCCATGAAGGCCCCTGGCATCTGGTCGATAACCGGATCTGGGGGCTGGACATGGACACCGGTCGCGCCTGGCAGATCCGCCCGCGTGAAGAGCCGGAAGAACGGGTTGGTCACGAATATTGGCATGCTGACGGCATCTACATCAGCTATCACGGCCAGAAAACCAACGGGGACAAATTCTTTGGCAAGGTGCGCTATGACAACACCGAACGCCAAGAGTATGCCTTCCCCCACACCACTGGTCACATCCACTCCAACGATTTCAATCTGATTGTCGGCGATGGCGGCAAGGTGGTGCGGCTCTGGCAGTGGAACGGTCAAGGCTTTGCTGGTCCCAAAGCGCTCTGTCAACACCGCAGCAGTATGCACATTCAACAGACCCACGTTCATCCGCGCTTTAGCCCTGATGGCAGCTATGTAGTTTTCACCAGTGATGTATCGGGCTATGGCAATGTCTACCGGGTGGCGGTGGCGGATTTCCACCAACTTCCTGATGTGGAAGATTAACCAACCGATTATGCGAAATTAGGCAAAGAGTTCCTTAATGGCCAGGAGCGGTCTGCCTAAAAGGAAATTAAGATAGATG
>JAPKMW010000187.1 GCA_026645575.1 Caldilineaceae bacterium | reverse complement strand
TTGCCGGTATAACCGGCGCTATAAGCAATGCCAAAGATGCAGAGGCCGATGGGCAGCCGGCCCTCGGCGGATTGCATACTCATGAGAAATGTTCCCTTTCTATAGTCGATGAGTCCAGAGTCGATTAGTCCGCAGTCCACAGTCGGTTAATCCAGAGTCCAACGTCATACAGGCTAGGAATGGCTAGTCCAGAACCAAAAAAATGGATTTCTGGACGCAAGACTTTGGACGCTGGACTGCGGACTTTATAACAGGTGGCTACTACGATTATATGTGGGAGCGGGCACAGCGGCAAACTGCGCACTACAGATTGACAAATGGAGGATTGGCAAATGGAGCCATTCGTTGAAGCTGTGATATGCTTGCCAAAGAAGTTGAAAAGAGCAGTCAATAGAATCCAGTTGGACTGTCGGTCACACCGCAAGGAGGAGAAGATCATGCGCACCTACACGTTCCACGTCACCCTGCCGCAGCACAAAGGTGTTTCGCGCAAGGTAGAGTTGCCGGCGGAAGCGACCCTGGAGTGGTTGCATTACGCCATTCAAGACGCCTATAACTTTGACGCCGATCATCTCTACTCATTTTTCATGAGCGGAAAAGCCTGGGATGAAAGCAGCGAATATACCCTACCGGAGGACGCCGATCCGTGGGATGGGGCAGCTTTCGGTGAGGATGACGATGAGGATGACGATGAGGTTTTCACCAATGCCACCGGCTTGCCGCCGGGAATGCCAACCGGGCAACAGATGCCGACGCCGGAACAATTGCGCGGGATGATGCAGATCCTGCGCAGCGATCCCCAAGCACGCGAGCAGTTTATGCAAGCCATGAGCGAACAGACCGGCCTGCCGCCAATGATGGTGCAGATGTTGATCGGCAATATGGAAAACGCCCTCAGCGGCATGTCAGACGAACAGATGAACGCCCTTCTCCAGACGGGTAATCCCTTTGGCGATGATGACGATGATGAGGAGTATGAAGACGAAGAAGCCGCCGGTGATGTACGCACAACCACCCTCGCTTCGCTCAACCTGCGTAAGGGGCAAAACTTCCTCTATCTCTTTGACTATGGCGATGAGTGGCGCTTCAACGTGAAGCTTCATGCCATCAACGAAAATGGCGACCCTGAGGCCGAATATCCCCGGCTCGTCGAAAGTGTTGGCACAGCGCCCGAACAATACCCGGATTGGGAAGAGGATGAGGAGTGGGAGGACGAAGAAAAGTAGAAAGTTGGTTGGTTTCGACAAGCTCAACCAACGTTGGTTGAGCTTGTCGAAACCAACCAACTAATCCTCATTCCCGTCGCCAAAAACCAACCGCCCTGCTGGTTGTTGACCGCGCAACCGGGCAATCCACCCTGGCAGATAGGGCAGGATCAAGGCCAGGAGCGCCAGCGTCAAAATGCCCAAAGAAAGCGGGCGCGTAAAGAAGATCGACGCATCGCCCTGGCTGATCGCCAACGCCCGCCGGAACTGCGCTTCCGCCAGGGGCATGAGGATTACCCCTAATACGGTCGGCCCAATCGGAAAATCGTAGCGCCGCATAAAGAAACCGAAGAGGCCAATCAGGTACATCACCAGTACATCAACGACGCTGTTGGACAGGCTATAGACCCCCAGCGTGCCAAAGACCAGAATGCCGGCATAGAGCGCCGGTCGCGGAATCGCCAAAATTTTGATCCAGATGCGGATCAGCGGCAGGTTCAGGAGCAGCAACATCACATTGCCGATATAGAGGCTGGCAATGAGCGCCCAGACCAGATCTGGCGCATTCTGGAAGAGTAGCGGTCCCGGTTGCAAGTTGTAGATCTGAAAGGCCACCAGCAACACCGCCGCTGTCGCCGAAGTTGGCAAGCCCAGGGTAAGCAGCGGCACGAGTACCCCGGAAAAGGCCGCATTGTTGGCCGCTTCTGGGCCGGCAACCCCTTCAATTGCGCCGTTGCCCCATTCGGCTTTGTGTTTGGAAAGGCGCTTCTCGGTTGTGTAGCTCAAAAAGGTGGGAATCTCGGCGCCGCCGGCTGGGAGGGCGCCAAAGGGAAAGCCGATCAACGTCCCACGCAGCCAGGCCGGCCATGAACGCCGCCACTCTTCTCGGTTCATGCCGATGTTGCCGCGCACGGGGATGATTTCTTCCTTCTCATGGCGCAGACGCGACGCCACAAAGAGCGCCTCGCCCACGGCAAAGATGCCCACCGCCACCACCACCACATCGATACCGTCCAACAATTCCGGGATGCCAAAGGTAAAGCGCATCTGCCCGGTCAGCACATCAATCCCCATCAAGCCGATAAGCAGCCCTAGGAACAAGCTAATCATCCCCCGTAGCAACGAGCGCCCCACCAATGCCGTGACGCTGACAAAGGCCAGCACCGTCAACGCAAAGTAATCTGCCGGTTGAAAGAGGATCGCCAACCGCGCAATCGGCGGGGCGACAAAGGTGAGCAGCAACGTCGAAATCGTGCCGGCGACAAAGGAGCCAATCGCCGCCGTCGCCAACGCCGCACCGCCGCGCCCGGCCTTGGCCATGGCGAAGCCCTCCAACGTCGTCGCCACCGAGGCCGATTCGCCGGGTGTGTTGAGCAGGATCGACGTTGTCGAGCCGCCATACATGCCGCCATAATAGATGCCGGCAAACATGATCAGCGCCCCCGTCGGGTCAAAGTTATAGGTGATCGGCAGCAGCAGCGCCACCGTCAACGCCGGCCCAATCCCCGGCAAAACCCCAATCGCCGTCCCCAGCGTCACCCCAATCGCGGCCAGCAGCAGATAATAGGGTGAAAGCGCCGTGGCAAAGCCTTGTAAAAGGTGGGCGAGTACTTCCATGATGGTGTATGTTCCTCAATTGATGACAAGGTGACAGGGTGAAGGGGTGACAAGGTGAAGATGGCAACGGAAAGACCTCTGAAGAGGATTCATACCGCAGAGCGATACCAGAATACCTGGACGATCCTATCACCCCTTCATCCTGTCACCTTGTCACTATAGTCTCACAAAATCCCCGCCAACACCCCCGCCGGTAGACGGACGCCGAGAAAACGGGTGAAGGTGAAGTAGATGAGAAAGCCGAGTAGCACGCCGGTCAACAGATCGCGCAAGAGGTGGCGACTGCCCAGGATACGGGCGACAACAGGGAAAAAGAGCGCCGTTGCCAGTGGATAGCCGAGTGGCCCCAGGGCAAAGACGTAGATTACCAATACAGCCACAATCAGCAGAATGGTCGGCCAGTGGGTGGCCTCTTCTTCGGCGGCAGCCTGTTCGGCCAACTCGTGATCCGGGTAGAGAGGCGTGGTGCGGATGAGAAAACCGATTCCCAACAGCAGCAGGCTCGTTGCCGCCACCAGCGGAAAGAACCGCGGCCCAACGACACTATACCCAGCGCCTTCGCGAATACTAACAGCTTGGGTCAACATCACCACACCAATGCCCAGGATGACAAGAGCGGCCAGGCGTGGCCCCAGCCAGTGGCGACGGGGAGAGGTGTTTTGGTTCGTGGTCATGGTTCTTTACCCTACTTTTAGGAGGTTGAGAAAGTAAAGAGCTTGGAGAGAGTAATGCAAAATCTCTTTACTCTCTCCAAGCTCTTTACTGAATTAGTCCAATATCCCGCAACACCCCTTCGATCCGCTCACTCTCCCCTTGCAGGAAGGTGGCGAAGTCGTCGCCAGTCTGGAAGAAGTCGGTCCAGCCGTTGGCAGCGAGGGCATCTTGCCATTCTTTGGTCCCGTGCATGGCTTCGATGGCGGCCACGACGGCAGCGCGATCAGCGTCCGCCAGATCCTTGGCGCCATAGACGGCGCGCCAGTTGGCAAAGACCACATCCAAGCCCGAATCCTTGATCGTTGGCGCATCGACCCCTTCAATGACGGCATCACTGGAAACGGCCAAATAGCGCATGGCGCCGGAGGCGACCTGATCTTTAAACTCAGAGACACCGGAGACGCCCACGGAAACGGCGCCGGAGAGAATGGCTGCAATCGCTTCCCCGCCGCCGGCATGGGCAATGTAGTTGATGTCGCCCGGCGCCACCTCGACCGCTTTGGCGATCAAGCCGACGAGCATGTGATCCGTGCCGCCTGCCGAGCCGCCACCCCAGGAGATCGACTTGGGATCGGCCTTGAAGGCCATAACCAGGTCGTCAAAGGTAGCAAAGGGCGAATCGGCGGCGACGGCAAGCGCTTCCCATTCGGTGGTCAACGAAGCAATCGGCGTCACCTGATCCAAGCCAACCGGCGCAGCATTGGTCTGGATCGCGCCGACCATCACCATGCCGCCGACCATCAACTGATGGGCGTCACCGGCATGATCGTTGACAAATTGGGCCAGGCCAACCGTACCGCCGGCGCCAGGCACATTGTAGACCTGGACGTTTTGGCCGCTGCTGGCCGTTAACGCCGTCGCCATGGCGCGGGCCGTCGAATCCCAGCCGCCCCCCGGAGCTGCCGGCGCCATAATATTGATGGTGGTGGAAGGATAGGCTGCGGCGGCGCTATCACTGGCCGCCGGCGCTTGTCCAGCCGGTTGCACAACACAAGCAGCCAGCAGTAACGTTACCAGCAGCACAGTCAGCAGCATAGTGCGGCGACGGGTTGCCATTGTAGGTCGCATAAAGGTCTCCTTTGCTCTTCATTTTGTATTCAATTCATGATCTGAGAATGGGAAGCTGTGGATACAGCTAGTTTAAGGAACGGTAGGCGCTAAATTTACCCGACACAGGGCATTCTGTCAAACTGAGTAGCACCAAAATCGCTGCTATTCTTGCAACATTCGACCATTGACCGTACACAAATTTGAGGAAGATTTTCGGATTGGTTATACTGGTACAAAATCCCAAATATCCCAACCAATTGTAATCGTCCAGACGGGACCATTCGTTCTGCCCTGCGATCAACCACGAAGGCGCAAAGAACACGAAAAACCGCAAGGAAACTCTTCGTGTCTTGGGTCTCTTCGTGGTTGATTTCAAATAAAACAATCGCAAGGCGCCAAGTACACAAAGGAGTTCTTGATGCGCTTGGTAGCCCGACGTGAGACTTCGGCGTGAGGGCCGGTGGCCTTCCAGGTGCGAACGCGTACCGATATGTCTTTGCAGTTGTTTTCAGATGAAGGCGGCCCAACCGGAAGCGTTACAACCATAAACGAAAAACAGGTAGCACAGTTTATGACCGCCACGACGAAAGTGATTGAGAACGATCAACCTGCTGCACTGATCAACGCCGATCCTATCGCCAATGCCAACCTGTCCGGTGCGCTGGATGTGGCCTGGCAGACACTACGCCTGGATCTACCCTTAGCCGAGAAAGCCAAACCGCAACAGCACTCGCTGCTGAGTATGTGCGGCGTCTGTCCCGAAGGCTGTGGTGCGGAGATTCACTTTGTCGATGATCAGATTCAGCGCATCTCATCCATCAAAGGGCACCCACACAGCGTTCTTTGTACGCGCGGCATGAAGACCGCCGAAATCGTCTATTCGCCGGATCGGCTGCTCTATCCCCAGCGGCGGGTGGGCGAACGGGGCGAGGGGCGCTTCCAACGCATCACTTGGGACGAAGCCTACGCCATGATTGTCGAGAACTTGCGGCGGGTGGCGGCGGACTATGGCCCCGAAGCGGTGGGCATTTACACCGGGCGCGGCAATTTTGAGTATGGCTTGAATGAGATGTTCGCCCCCGCCGGCACGGCCGAATCGTCGGCCAACGCCGTCCTCTTTCCCTTTGGCTCGCCCAACACCACCGGCGTCGGCGCGCTCTGTTATGTTTCTTATGGCATGATTGCCCCCCGCGCCTGCTTCGGTGACTACATGATGAACATGAGCGAGGAGATGGACGCCGCCGACCTGATCCTCGTCTGGGGCGAAAATCCGGCTACCGATTCGTCGCCGCTTAACCTGGGCCGTTTGCGCCAGGCCCAGCAACGGGGCGCCCGCGTCATCGTCATCGATCACCGGCGCAGCGAGACGGCGCAAGCTCTGCGCTGTGAATGGTTCGGCGTGCGCCCCGGCACCGATGGCGCGCTGGCCTTAGGTGCGATCCATGTCTTGATCGCCGAGGAGCTATACGATCACGACTTTGTCCACAACTGGACGCATGGCTTTGCCGAATTGAAAGAATATGTCCATCAATTTACGCCGGAACGCGTAGCCGTGATCACCGGCGTGCCGGCGGAACAGGTGCGCGAACTGGCGCGGGCGATGGCGCGGGCGCGGGGTTGTTCAATCCTCAGCTACACCGGCTTGGAATATTCCAACAGCGGCGTGCAAGCCATCCGCGCCATGATCACGTTACAAGCGCTGGCCGGACATCTTGACGTGCCAGGGGGCAAGGTGTTCAAGATGCCCAACCGCTTGAAGCTCAACCGCCTGTTGACCGAGCCGCCCACAGGTGTACGCCCGCCGATTGGGGCCGCAGAGTACCCGATCTATTACGAAGTGCGCAAAGAAGGTCACGCCGCCCTCTACCCCAAAGCAATTCTGGAAGGCAAACCCTACCCGCTCCGGGCGATGATCGTCAGCGGTACGTCGCTCACCACTTCGTGGCCCAACCCCGATCTCTGGCGACGGGCGCTAGCGGCACTGGATTTCCTGGTGGTCATCAACCGCTTCCCGACCGTCGATTCCCAATATGCCGATCTGGTATTACCGGCAGCCACCCAGTTTGAGATTGAATCTTATGGCATTACCGACAACTACGTCCAGCATCGACAGCGGGTGATCGAACCGCTGGGCGAGGCGCGCAATGACTATCTCATCTTTGCCGAGTTGGCAAAACACTTGGGCTATGGCGACCACTGGCCGCAGAGCGAACGGGCGATGGTCGAATATGCCCTCAAGGATACCGGCGTCTGCCTTGAAGAGTTGATGGCCCACCCGGAAGGCGTCCACTATCCTGATCCGCCGATGGCCTATCGCAAATATGCCGCCGGTCTTCTCCGCCCCGATGGGCAACCCGGTTTTAACACGCCAACTGGCAAATTTGAACTCACTTCCGAATGGCTGCGCAGCTATGGCTACGACGCGCTGCCGGTCTACACCGAGCCGGTGGAAGGGCCGCTTGGCAGTCCGGACGTTGCGGCCACCTATCCGCTGGTCTTTAACTCCGGGGCGCGCACCAACTTTGATTTTCGCTCCCAACATCACAACATTCCCAGCCTGCTGAACAAGCTGCCCCGCCCCCTGGTGCATCTCCACCCGCAAGACGCCGCCGCCCGTGGCATCCAGGATGGCGACGAGGTGATTGTCGCTTCCCCCCGCGCCGAAGCAATCTTCTACGCACGGGTCACGCCGGATATTGTTGTCGGCGCCGTCGAAGTCAACATGGGCGGTGGCGGGCCGCTGGGTTCCATCGAATGGCAACGGGCGAATGCCAACGCCCTCACCGATTTTGAGAACCGTGATCCGATCTCCGGCTTTCCAGTCTACAAGGCATTGTTGTGCGAGGTACGGAAAGTAAACCAGTAGTTGTACCAAAGCAACCACGCAGCAAATTTTCACAACGGACCACCTATGGTAAACTACACTGGCAAAATGCACACATAAGGCTGATAGTGGCAGCAAACGAACAGCTCATCTTTATGCTCAGGCATGGACTGAGTGGATCACCCGACAGGTACGGTTGACGATCGAAGCGGAGCTATCAGGTGAGTTTCAAATCATTATGCTCACAACCAATGTACTATTACGAGTGCGCAATCGACGGAATGTGCGGTTTCTGGTACTGGTCGAATTGCAACTGCGTAAGGAAGTTGCTTCTATGAATTGTGTCCGTATCAAAATAAGGGACTTTGGTATTCGATAGTACAGAGAAGATCGTCTCCTGTTTATACTAAAAGTCGGATTTGTCTATTGGTGTACCCTTGCAGGTACCCACAAGGGTACACCAATAGACAAATCCGACTTTCATTCTGACCTGAGTGCAGTAGACAGTATTACAAAGAATAGAGGCTTATGGATACAATCTTCACTCTCAATGCTAGAGGGAATGTCTTTCTTGATGTAGCCAGTAAACGTCTTAATATATCTCAGTCGAAAATGAGAACTGAAATTCAGACGATGTTCCATAGCATGGTGCAGGATTTGGATAAGAGCGGGCTTCGTTATGCAGATTTGAAGACAGCCCTTGTTCCCTCCCTAGACCATCATGAAGCGGGGTTCATCTTCGATTCGACGGCTATTGAGTCAAACATCTATGGTGCTGAAGTGATGTCTAGAGTACTTCCATTGCTTGACCCAAGGAGTACGCAGAGCTGTTTAGTGGGCGATTTAATCGCTCCTGACAGCGCCCAAGAGTTCGTCTTTAGTATACTTGAGCAATTCTTGGTAGGAAATCGACCTTTAGAATACATACACAGCACTTTGCTGTTCTGCGTATACCTTAATAATCTGTCTAAAAAATCGCTAGAACGAATCCACGAAAATCTTCAAACTTTTCCAGCATATTTAGGCTACGTTCCTTGTACGTATTCATCTGTGGCCAAGACTTATCTCTCAACAACTATAATTGACCCCAGAAACTAGACCACATGTTAAGATACTAAGCAGCAATCATGTGGAGGGGTAT
>JAPKMW010000186.1 GCA_026645575.1 Caldilineaceae bacterium | reverse complement strand
ATTTGCGACTTCTCCTTAGAAGTTTACTACCACGGCTACGATAACGCCACTCCCTTCAATTTCGCATAATCGGTTATATTGTCAACGGAGAACGGTTAATGGTTATTATCAGTATGAGCAGCCGCGTTTTCCGGTGACGCACAGTAACAATTAACCGTTTTCCATTCTCCATTAATTATTTACACTTTTCGTCGCGCCAAATCTTGCAACACCACCTGCGCCGCATTGCGCCCCGCCGCGCCCATAATTCCCCCGCCGGGATGGGTGCTGGCGCCGGTCAAATAGAGACCCGGCAACGGCCCGCGGTAGTTGCTCATGGTGATGGCTGGCCGCAACATAAACATCTGGTCAATGGACATCTCCAGGTGCATCACATTGCCGCGCAATAGCCCCAACTCGCGCTCCAAATAAAGCGGGTGTTCCACCAGTTGCCCAATCACCGCCTCCTTGACATTGGGGGCATAGCGCGCCAGTGTCTCTAACATCTGGTCGGCGACCGCTTGGCCAATCACATCCCAGGAGGAGCCATCCGCCAGTTCATACGGATAATATTGACCCCAGAGAAAAAGGGTGTGTTGCCCTGGTGGCGCCAGGGTGGGATCGGCTGCCGAAAAGGTCATGGCGATCAACGCCGGTTCGCGTGATGGCATTCCCCCCAAGTAATCGCCATATGCACGCTCCAAATAGGCCATATCGGGGCAGATAAATTGCAACGCCTGATGTTGTGGGCCGGCAGCGCCATCGTTTGGTGATGGTAGCGCGGTGTAATTGGGCAGTTCGCGCATGGCATAGCGCACGATCATGCCAAAGCCGTTGCCAATGCGACTCTGTTGCAGCAACCGTTGGGCGCGATCTGGCACCGGTTGATCGGCCAGCAATTTCATGGTTGTATGAATGTGCGCGCCGGAGACCACGGCCCGCGCCGTCACCTTGATGCCACCCGTTGTCTCTGCCCCAACCGCACGACCGTTTTCGGTGAGAATGCGGGCCACCGGCGCCCCGGCAATGATGTGGCCGCCGTGGGCTTGGATCATGCGGGCCAGCGCTTGGGTCAACATCCCGGAGCCGCCACGGGGCCGCCGAATCCCGCTGTGATGATACATGGGTTGCCAGAGCGCAAAGGGGGCCGATAGTGGTTCGCTGGGTGGCGGGCCGGATTGGGCCGCCATCCAACCGATCAACGCATGCACTCTGGGATCACGGAATTGTTGGCGCAAAACCTGGCCATAGCCACGCAAAATATCGCTGAGGCGTTCAAACCGGTCGCTGCCTTTGCTGGTGTTCAGTACCAGATTTTTGACCAGATTTTTGGCAGTGGGTGGTTCCAGAAAGCTGTTAACCATGCCGCGGGCCAGCGGTTCCCAAGTTTTGATAAAGGTGCGATACGCTTCGGCGTCGTGAGGGGAAACAGCGGCAATGCTTTCACAGGTGCGATCCAGATCTTTCCAGATCGTGATGCTGCTGCCATCGGGGAAGGGGGCAAAAAAGAGCGGGTCGAGATCAATGTACTCCAGACCGTAGCGACTCAACTCTAGATCCTGGACAATGGGGGTATGATGAATGAGAATGTGGGCCGAGCCGCCGAGGTCGAACTTGAAACCGGGGATGATCTCTTCTGTCACCACCGCGCCGCCAACGGTGTGGCGTCGTTCCAGCATGATGACTTTGTAGCCGGCCTTGGCCAAATAGCCGGCACAGACCAAGGCGTTATGCCCGGCGCCGATCACCAACACATCACAATCTGCCATACTCCGTCGCTTTCGTTGCCTGAAGGTTGCGTTGCGCGTTCACTTTGCCATAAGCTGTATCGTTTTTCTGTTGCGGATGTACCAGTTGGTTAGTTTCTGTTGTGAAACGCAATTTCTGCCGCCAAGCACGCCAAGCTCGCGAAGGATTCGCAAAGGAAAATCAACGAAAAATCTTTGCGAAGCTTGGCGTGCTTCGCGCCCTTGGCGGTGGTAAGGCCTTTTGCAACAGAAACTCGTTAGTGGTTGGTGCGGAATTAGGGGAAAATGCTCACCTTTTTTAAGCGGGAATGGGTCGAAAGGAGAATGCGTAACAGGCGGGTTTCGTGTAAAGTAAAGTTGTCGCACCCGTTTGGCGCGGGGATTGTGATAAAAGTAAATCAATCGGTGTTACCCAGTTGTCTAGACCTGTCGGGTTTCCAAAACCCGACAGGTCTAGACAACTGGGTAACACCTAAGCCATTGAATAGCAGGAGAGCATGAGTAACATTACGATCATTGCGTATGGGACACGGGGCGATGTCCAACCGGCGTTGGCTTTGGGGCGAGCGTTGCAGGCGCGTGGGCATGGGGTGCGCTTGTTGGCCGGGGCCAATTTTGGCGCGTGGATCAGTCAGCATGGGGTGACGCCGATGCCGGCGACGGTGGATATGCAAGCCATCATGGCCGGGCCGGATGGACAGGAATGGGTGGAGCGCGGACACAATCCGCTGGTACAGATGCGGTTGATGAAACGCTTGATCGAGCGCACCGGCTGGTCGATGATGATCGATGCCTGGCAAGCCAGTCAGGGGGCTGATCTGCTCATTAGCAGCTTTACTTCTGACACGTATGCGCTTGCTATTGCAGAAAAGTTGGGCATCCCTCAGGTGACGATGCCGTTACAGCCGGCCCTGATCGCCACGCGTGATGGGCGGGCCATCCCCGGCGCACCCTTGCCGAACCGGGTGAGCCTGCTCAATTATTGGTTTAGCAAAGGGTTGATCGAAGGGGCGGCATGGCAGCTTACCGGCGCATTGACCAACCGCTTGCGGACAGAACTGTTGGGCTTGCCACCCCAAAGTGCCGCCGAAAACCTGGCCGCGCGCCGTCGCTTGGTGACGTTGAACGCCTATAGCCCCCAAGTCGTCCCCCACCCCGCCGATTGGCCGGCGCACTTTCATACGACTGGTTACTGGTTTCTGGCGGAAGAAACTAGCTGGCAACCGCCGCCGACCTTGCTTGATTTTCTTGCGGATGGCGAACCACCAGTCTACATTGGCTTTGGCAGCATGACCGGGCGCGACCCAGCAGGGTTGACCCGCTTACTGGTTGATGCTGTGCAGCAAAGTGGGCGGCGGGCCATTTTATTGAGCGGTTGGGCCGGCATGGGGCAGATCGCGCTGCCGCCGACCATCTATCGCTTGGATGCCGCACCCCACGAGTGGCTTTTTCCACGGGTGGCCGCCGTGGTGCATCATGGCGGCGCCGGGACGACGGCGGCGGGCTTGCAGGCGGGTGTGCCATCGATCCTGATCCCGCACTTTGCCGATCAATTCTTTTGGGGGCAACGCATTGCTGCATTGGGCGTCGGGCCACAGCCGATTCCGCGTCACAAATTGACAGCGGCAAAGTTGGCGGCGGTACTTCAGGCGACAAGCGACACGGCCATGCAACGGCGGGCAGCGGATCTGGGGGCGGCGATCCGTCAGGAAGATGGGGTTGGGCGTGCGCTGACGGTGCTGACCACAGCCGGCCTGTTGTGCAACGTTTCAACGCTTCCTGCGTAGAGAGGAAAAGCGCATCAACCTAACCAGAAAGGAATGTTTATGTTTTCATTAGGTCTGCATCGTCATCGGCTGACCGTTGTCAGCGCTATATTGCTCTTCTTACTACTGTTGAATCCGACCGCTTCCCTCAGCGCAGCGCCGGCAACGCAACCTGCCTTACCCTTACAGGCGGCCGAGGTCGAAGCCTTCTTAGATGGTATGATTGCCGCGCAGTTGGATGCGTATCATCTCCCCGGCGCGACGGTGGCCGTGGTGCAGGGTGGCGAACTGCTCTTTGCCAAAGGTTATGGCTATGCCGACCTTGCAACGCGGAAACCAGTCGTCGCGGAGCAAACGCTCTTTCGACCGGGGTCGATCTCCAAGCTTTTCATCTGGACGGCAGTGATGCAACTGGTGGAACAGGGCAAGCTCGACCTGAATGCGGACGTCAATACCTATCTAAAAGCCTTTCAGATCCCAGCCACCCTTCGACAAGCTCAGGGCGACGCTCCAACGGAACCAATCACTCTGGCGCACCTACTGACCCACACGCCCGGCTTTGAGGAGCGGGGCGATGGGCTATTTTTGCGTTCGGTGGAGGGAATGCTGCCGCTGGAACAATACCTGATCCAATACATGCCGGCCCGTGTCCGCCCGCCGGGGACGCTGACTGCCTATTCGAACTATGGCACGGCGTTGGCTGGTTACATCATTGCTCAAGTCAGTGGGCTGCCATACGAGCAATATATCGAAGAGAACATTTTCCAGCCGTTGCAGATGAACCGCAGCACCTTCCGTCAGCCGTTGCCTGATGGGTTGGCCGCTGACATGGCGGTTGGTTATAGCTATGTTGGCGGTCAGCCAGAGCCGCGTGGGTTTGAGGTGGTGCAGGCGTCGCCAGCCGGTGCGCTGAGTGCGACGGCGACCGATCTCGCCAACTTTATGATTGCCCATCTGCAAGATGGCCGTTTCGGCGACGAACGCATCCTGGCCGAAGCGACAGCGCAAACGATGCACACCCGGAGCTTTACCAACGATCCGCAGGTCAACGGCTTTGCCCACGGCTTTATTGAGGCCACCTTCAACGGTCAGCGGTTGATCTTTCACGCTGGCGACACCATCTATTTTCACAGCGTGCTGGCGTTGATCCCAGAACATAACCTGGGCTTTGTCGTTTCCTACAACGGCGTCAGTGGCGGGCAAGCCTATTTGAGCACCATGCGCACGTTTATGGATCACTATTTCCCGGTGGCCGATGTCGCTATTCCCACGCCGCCGGCGGATGCAGTGGCTCATGCGCAGCAGGTGGCCGGCAGTTATATCATGGCGCGCAGCAATCAAACGCAGGTGGAGAAGATTACCAATCTCTTTCAGATGATCAATGTGCAGCCGACAGCAAATGGTGAACTGCTCGTGTCGCTGGGGACGCCGGCCCAGATGACCGCCCGCTATGTGGAGACCGCGCCGTTGGTCTACACGTCGGTTGATACGCCGCCGTCGATCTTTGGCAAACTGGTCTTCCGTGCCGATGCCCAGGGCAACATCACCCATCTTTTTCAGGAGAACAACCCGACCACCGGCTATGAAAAGGCGCCGTGGTATGCCGCTAGCGGTTTCAACCTGTCGCTGCTGAGTTTCGCCTTCCTCTTCTTTCTGATTACGATCATCGGCGGGCTGGTGGCGTTGTGGATCCGCTGGCGCTACCATGAGTCCCGGTCGTGGTTGGCGCAACTGGCGGCGTGGAGCGCCGGTTTGTTAAGCCTGGGCAGTGTCGCTTTTCTCCTGCTCTTTATCGGCACAGTCAGCAATCTCGAGGCTGTTGTCTTTGGTCTGCCGGGCTGGTTTGGCTATCTCATGCTCGTGCCGTGGGTGGTGGTCGGATTGACGGTAGTGATGCTGATCCTAACGCCGGTGGTCTGGGCGCGCCGCTATTGGAGCCTGCCGCGGCGGTTGCATTATACGCTGTTGCTGGTGGCTGGGGGCGCGTTTGTCTGGTGGTTGTCCTTCTGGAACCTGTTGGTGTGGTCGCGGTGAGACTAATCCAAACTGGTTGATGGTATCCTCTTTTCAAAAATGGATTGCCATTGAGCCGCAAGGGTAAAACCCGCGCCTAACAGCGAGAAGCCGCCTCAGCAGCTAGTAGATCCAGCCGCTGAGGCGGCTTCTCGCTGTTAGCTAGCAGTTTCAACTGCTGAGCTGTTTCACCCTTTTTGAGGGTTGACAACTCGTTGATTTTCAGGTATTATCTGAAAAATTCATTTGAAAATTTCATCCCAAGCATCCCAAATTTTCAAAATTAGTTTCATTTGCGTTTTCAACTATCTATTTTAAACTGAATCATTGTGGATCGTTGCCGTCATGTCTGTTACGCTCAAAGAGGTAGCCGAGCGCGCCGGTGTGTCGATTGGAACGGCGTCCCAGGCGTTGAACCAGCGGGGTAGTGTCGCTGATGGCACGCGTTTACGGGTGTTGGATGCTGCGCGCACGTTGGGATATCCGTTGAAACTGAATAGTGTCGAACGGGAAGACGTCCGTCTTTCGATGATCGGCATGTTGATCAAACATGACCTCAATTACCCGGTGGAGGTTAACCCCTTTTATTCCCATGTGCAGGCCGGGGTAGAGCGGGAATGTCGCAACCACCATATCAACTTGATGTATGCTGCGGTCGAAGTGGATGAGAGTAATCACCCCGTCATTTGGCCGTCACTGCTTAACGAAAAGCAGTTGGATGGTCTCTTGCTCATCGGCACCTTTCTCGATCCGCTTGTGGACTTTGTCCATGAACGAACAAACACCCCCATCGTCTTGATTGACAGCTATGCAACCGAACGCGCCTTTGACACTGTGTTGATCGATAACGCCCAGGGGACACGGCTGGTGATGGAACATCTGCTTGCACAGGGCCATAAACATATTGGGCTGGTGGGCTATAACCCCAAGTCGCCGCCCAGTTTTCAAGAGCGTCATGCCGCCTATCAGGAGACATTGCGCGTACATGGGATTGAGCGCAGCTATGTGGCCGAGTCCTTTCACTCGACCCGCAGCGCGTATGAAGCGACGCAGCGTCTGTTGCGCGCCTCCCCAGAAGTAACCGCCATCTTTGGTTGTATGGATTTGGCGGCCATCGGCGCCTTGAACGCGGCGCAGGATATGCAACTCACCGTTCCCCACGATCTCTCGGTTGCCGGCTTTGATAATATCGATCTGGCCGGCGAAGTGCGACCGGCTTTAACAACCGTGCATGTTCACAAAAACTGGATGGGCATGATCGGTGTGCGCCGCCTCATTGAGCGGGTGCAATACCCGGCACAGCCGCCCACCAGCACCTTGCTGGCCACCCGCTTGGTTGTGCGCGATTCGGTTGCTGCGCCGCGCGTTTAGTACATTTGTGGTTTTTCTATCAACATTTAGCATAGTTCACCAGGAGGAAAGATGAAGCGAAATGTCTTTGGAACACTCTTGCTTGTGCTGGCGCTGCTGCTGAGTGCTTGTGGCGGTGCGGCAACGGATCCCTTGGCGGCAATCGATCAAGGGGCGGATACCGCTGCCTCCGCCGAAGCCGCCGCAACTGCCGCGCCGGAAGCCGAAGCCGCCCCGGCGGAGGTGCCGGCATCGCAGTACGCCGAATCACCCATGCTGACCGAACGGGTGGCGGCCGGTGCTCTCCCACCTGTCGATGAGCGGCTGCCCCTCAACCCGGCCATCGTCACACCGATCAAAGAGGTGGGGCAGTATGGCGGCGAGTTCCGCATGGGCTTTGTCGGCAACAATCCCGGCTGGGGTGGTCTCTGGTTTGTCACCGGCTGGGAAAATCTGGTCATCTGGTCGGCGGACTTCTCCGGCGTCGAGCCAAACATTGCCGAAAGTTGGGAAGTCAGCGATGATGTGCGTGAGTACACCTTCCATCTGCGCCAAGGGATGAAGTGGTCGGACGGCGAACCCTTTACGGCCGATGACGTTATGTTCTATATTGAAGATATTCTTTTCAACGAAGAACTCTCACCCGCTGGCCCGGTTGCGGACTGGCTGCCTGGCGACGGCGCCGAAGAGTTCAAGGCCGAAAAGATTGACGATTACACCGTCAAGTTCACCTTTGCCAATCCCTATGGCACCTTCCTCTACAACCTGGCCACTTGGTCGGGGCGTCACATTACCTTCTTCCCCAAACATTACCTGACGCAATTCCATGCGACGTACAACAGCGATATTCAGGCGCTGGTTGAAGCCGAAGATGGGGTGGAAGATTGGATGGGCCTCTTTAACAAGTATGCTGCCGGCCCCAGTAGCGACACGCAGGAGTTTTACAACAACCCGGAACGCCCCCTGCTCTTCCCCTGGATTGTCACCGAACCCCTGGGCACCGGTACGACGATCAAGCTGGAGCGCAATCCCTACTACTGGAAAGTTGACACTGCCGGCAATCAACTGCCCTATATGGACACCTTTGTCGGCATCTCCTATCAGGATGGCGAGAGCCGCACCTTTGCCATGCTCAACGGCGATCTGGACATTGTGAAGGATCCGGGCGACGAAAATCGCGTTCTCTACTTTGACGCCATGGATTCGGGCAAGCCGCTCCAAATCAACGTCGGCTACTCCGATGGCGCCAATTCCAACACGATTCACTTCAACCGCACCATCGATGATCCGATTAAGGCCGAGATCTTTGCCAACAAAGATTTCCGTATCGGCATGTCCTACGCCATCAACCGCCAGGAGATCATCGACATCGTTCACCAGGGCCAAGGCACGCCTTCACAGCAAGGACCGTTGGAGAGTTCGCCGCTCTACAATGAGCAACTGGCAACCCAGTATGTGGACTTTAATGTAGACCTGGCCAACGAGCACCTGGACAAGGTGCTGCCCGAAAAGGATAGCGAAGGCTTCCGCTTAGGGCCGGATGGGCAACGCTTGTCGATTGTCTTCTCCGTCTCCAATGACCTTTCTTATGGCACAGCCTGGGTGCAGGTGGCTGAATTGCTCACCCAATACTGGGCCACTGTGGGTGTCGAGGTGACGCTGAACTCCATGCCCGATGTGCAGTTTATTGAGAACAAGCGGCAGAACCTGATTGAAGCCTCCATGTACACCGGGGAAGGCGGCGCCGGCATTACGGCCATTCTGGACCCGCGCTACTATGTGCCTGGTGAATACTTCGGCCTCTATGGCAACGGCTGGTTCGCCGCCCGCACCGGCGCCACTGATGCCGTGCAGGTCGAGATGCCGGACGAAATCGTGCAACTGCGCGCCGACTACGAGACCAAGGTGCTGACCAGCCCCACCCAGGAAGCCCAGATCGAAGCCATGAAAGCGATTCTACAAGCCGCGGCGGAGCAATTCTGGGTCATCGGCATCTCCCGCCCCGGCACCGGCTATCAACCCTTCCACGCCCGCGTCCGCAACATCCCCGACGAATGGATCGTCGGCTGGATCGAAGGCGTACAGAAGATCATGTACCCGGAACAGTGGTATTTGAGCGAATAGTGTGGTGAAGTGACAAGATGATACTGTTGGCCTACCTTACAACGGGATTCAAATCCCGCTCTAACAGCGAGAAGCCGCCTCAGCGGCTAGGATCGTTTTCTCAGCCGCTGAGGCGGCTTCTCGCT
>JAPKMW010000185.1 GCA_026645575.1 Caldilineaceae bacterium | reverse complement strand
TCACTGTGAGCCTCTTCACTGTGAGCCTCTTCACTGTGAGCCTCTTCACTGTGAGCCTCTTCACTGTGAGCCTCTTCGGTTGGTGCAACTTCTTCGTTGTTGCCGACAGTGGTGGGTAACGCAGCGGTACAACCAGCCAGTAACAAAACGAGGATTAACAGGGTGGCATACCATTGACGAAAACGTCGGCGGTCAACAAATCGACGGTCAACAAATGGTGTCATAAGCATTCTCTCCTATGGTTGACATTGGTAACTGCCAGGCGGAACCTGGTAGCGACCACGATTGGCATATGGGTAATCGAGAACTAAATGAGAATAGTTCTCATTTGTTATAGCGTATCACCTTTGCTGTGCGCTTGTCAAACTGAGAAGCTGTTTGGAGAATAGACGACTAACAAGAGCGCCTTCTCTTCTAGCGCTTTCTTTTATGAAGAACAACGATGATTGTGATATACTTGCGACTTGTTAGTGAATTTTGCACCATTATGGTACCATGATGGGCCAGCACAAGCAGGAGGGCTTTGATGAGTTACGACGGTCGCGTCCATACCGTACAGATCGGGGACTTGACGCGCGCTTTGCCAATCTTTGCAGTTGCACCAGGAGTAAAGATTGCCATTTTTAATATGTTGGGCGATACGGCGGTCGTCGAAACCGCCGCGTCGCTCCTGGCCGCGCAGATGCCCGGCGACGCCGATGTCTTACTGGTGCCGGAAGTCAAGGCGGTGCCGCTGGCCCATGCCCTGTCTGTGCGCAGCGGGTTGCCCTATGTGGTAGCGCGCAAGGTGCGGAAACCCTATATGGTTAACTGCCTGGAAGCCGAAGTGGTGAGTATTACCACCGGCCAACCGCAGACGCTCTATATTGATGGAAAAGACCTGCATCTTATTCGTAACAAGCAGGTGGTTATTGTTGATGATGTCATCAGCACCGGCAGCACCTTACGCGGCTTAAAGGGGCTGGTTGCCGAAGCCAACGCCACCTTGGTTGGCGAAATGGCAGTCTTCACCGAAGGCAGCCCAACCGACTGGGCTGATGTTATTGCCTTAGGCCATCTCCCTATTTTTACTGAATAACTTTTATGACTACCATTTACGTACAGATTGAAAAAATTAACAAGCGCTTTGACGAACTCGAACAGTTGCTGGCCGATCCCGTCGTTCTGGCCGACTATAGCCGTATGAGCGAATTGGCTCAAGAGCGCAGCGAGATCGAAGATCTGGTGATGACCTACCGCCGTTTTCGCATCGTCGAAAAACAGTTGGTGGAAAACCGTCAGTTGCTCAATGAGAGCGATGAGGAAATGCGCGAACTGGCTGCCCTGGAGATCGAACAATTGGAAGCGGAGCAGCCCGCGCTTGAGCAGAAGATGAAGCAACTGCTGCTGCCCAAAGATCCCAAAGATGATAAGAACGTGATCATTGAAATTCGGGCCGGCACCGGCGGTGAGGAAGCCGGTCTCTTTGCCGGCGAACTCTATCGCATGTATATGCGCTGGGCCGAGGATCACCGATTCAAGATCGAAGGGCTGAGTGTGAGCGAGACCGGCATCGGCGGCATCAAAGAAGCGGTCTTTGCCGTTAAGGGCAAAGGCGCCTACAGCCGACTGAAGTATGAATCGGGCGTCCACCGTGTCCAACGGGTGCCGGCGACCGAGAGCCAGGGGCGCATTCACACCAGCGCCGCCACCGTGGCTGTTTTGCCCGAAGCCGACGAGGTCGAAATTCAGGTGAACGAGACCGATATTCAGATCAGCGTCTCGCGCGCCAGCGGACCGGGCGGTCAAGGGGTCAACACCACCGACTCGGCGGTGCGCCTGGTGCATGTTCCCACCGGCATCGTGATCGAGTGTCAGGATGAGCGCAGCCAATTGCAGAACAAACTCAAGGCCATGCGCATCCTCCGCACCCGCCTCTATGACCTGGAATTGCAACGCCAGCGCGACGAGATCGACGCCACCCGCAAAAGCCAGGTGCGCTCCGGCGACCGCAGCGAAAAGATTCGCACCTACAACTTCCCGCAAAATCGGGTGACGGATCATCGCGTCAATATGACGATCTACCAGTTGGACGCTGTCATGAATGGCGACATTGACCAATTCATCGACGAATTGGCCCAACACGATCAAGCCGAACGTTTACAGGCGCTTGCCGATGAAGAATGAAGTGTTGTCCGCGACGAAAACGTAGTTTAGTTGTTATCATAATGTAAGTCATCAATCAAACAGGATTGTATAAGATGACTATACTATACAGTGATGCTTTCACACAGTTGTTGCAGCGCTAATCCCACCGACAAAGGCGTCGGCTGCGGATTTGTTTGTAGCCCCCGTTCAATCTGGACAAGGAGGTCCCTTTGGCTATTTTGCAGGTCAACGTTCGACCAGCACTAACCCTTTGGCGTTCGGGTCACTCACAAGGTCGTGAAACCGGGAACGCTACCCAACCCAATCAGAGCAATCAACACAGAGCCAACCCGTGCAGACCAATCATCATGATCCGCTAGCGAATGCTCAGTCCCCGTCCTTATGGCAAAAGGTCGTTTGGCGGCTAATGCCGTCAACCACCATTGGGCGTGCGCTCAATTCGGCACGCGAACGGCTTCAGGAGGCCGGTTCCCCCTCTGCCGGACTGGATGCTCAGGTGATTCTGGCCCATGCACTTGGCGTTGATCGAAGCTGGCTCTTTGCCCATCATGAATACACTCTTTCGGCGGAACAGGCCAATGCCTACACCGATCTCATTGCCCGCCGCATGGCCCATGAGCCGGTGGCCTATTTAATTGGTCGCAAGGAATTTTATGGGCTGGAGTTTCAGGTCGATCACCGGGTCTTGATCCCGCGCCCGGAGACGGAACTTTTGGTGGATGCGGTGTTGGGCTTTGTGAGCGATCAGGCGCAGGGCGACTGTCTGGTGGCCGATGTCGGCACCGGCAGCGGCGCCATTGCGTTGGCCGTGGCCGCTAATGCACCGCAGGTCAAGGTTTATGCCATTGATTTGAGTCAGGACGCGTTGGCTGTGGCTGAAAGCAATGTTGCGCGGCTGGATGAGCGCAAGCAGGTACGCCTGCTCCACGGCGACCTATTAGCGCCATTGCCCGAAGCGGTCGATATTATCGTGGCGAATCTACCCTATATCAGTAGCATCGTCTATCCGAAACTAGATGTGGATGTACGTGACTATGAGCCAAAGTTGGCATTGGAAGCCGGCTCCGAAGGCTTAGATGCAATCTCACGGCTTTTGCAACAAGCGCAACGCTACTTGCGCCCCCAAGGCGCCATCTTTTTGGAGATCAGCTATGACCAGGGCGAAGCGGTGATGGCCCTTGCCAAACGCCTGCTGCCCGCCGCTTATAGCATCTCCCTACGTCAGGACTATCATGGCCGTGATCGCTTGGTAACGATTATTTTTTAAGCTTTCCCGCAAAGTTATTGAACTTGCCGTGCTGCGTAACCTGAGCCTGTCGAAAGTCACGCAGCACGCAGTACGAATCACCGATTTAACCGAAAGAATCTTCATGCCAACGCACCCATTGTTTGATTTGGTCGCTCTTGATTTGGATGGCACGGTGCAGGATCTGTTTCATGCGGGTGTGGCGACACCCCGTGTTCGCGCCGCCATTGGAGCAGTACAAACCGCCGGAATCCCGTTGACTGTTGCCACCGGACGCACGCTCGATTATGTGCGCACCAGCAGCGCTTATCTTAACTTAACCTACCCCGTCATCACCGCCCACGGTGCTGTCATTGGCGATCCACAGACGGGGGCGCTGTATGCGGAAACCACCATGCCGCTGGCCGTCGCCGCCGAAGTCGCCGCCTGGCTGGATGATGCCCAGATTGTGACTACGCTTTATATCAACGATGATGAGGGCCATACCCATCTCTACCAAAACCGGCCGGCCCATGATCCGGCGTTAGCGGGTTTTCATGACCATGTCTTTGGCACGCCGCGCACGCTCCATCCTAACTTTCAAAGCTTGCTCACTCGACCGGGCGCACGAGCGCCGCTCAAGTTCCTCAGTGATAATGATCCGCTGACAGCGCGCGATATACAAGCGCCGCTGATCGAGCATTTTGGCAACATCCTCTACATTACCCGTAGCCATCCACGGCTGGTCGAAGGTATGGCCCAAGGCGTTAACAAGGGGGCCGCCCTCCGCCAACTCTGCGCCATGCTCCAAATCGACCCACAGCGCGTCCTGGCAGTGGGTGACAACGACAATGACATCCCGCTCTTACAAGCCGCCGGTTATGGCGTGGCGATGGGCAACGCCTCCCCTGGTCTCAAAGCCGTCGCCGATTGGGTCGCGCCCACGATTGAAGAGGATGGCGTAGCGGTAACGCTTGAAAAATTTGTGCTGACCGGTGGCAAGTAGCGGGTGGTGAGTGGTGTGACGCACCCGCCACTCACCACCCGCCACCCTTAGTAATCACTTCACGCTCAGGGCGAGTCACCGGTAGCCTTCCGGGCGCGCCCTAAGCAAATCTACAAGTTATTTTTGGGTAACTACCAAGCCGTCCCGCTCTGAGCCAGTCCATGACTGGCGACCCAGTCGCCGGTCATGGACTGGCTCAGAGCGGGCTTAGTAGTTAATTTTTGGATAAAAACTTACGGCGCAGTTTGGACAAATTGCACGGCATCCTCGATACTCAACTGACTAAGCAGTACGGCCTCTTGCGCTTGTTGGAGACGGCGGGCGAAATCGGCAAATTGGGGACCATTGGGTAGAGCAATGGCGACATCGAGCTGGCGTTGGAGAAATTCATAGTAGGGCGACGAATCCAACCAGGTGGCATAGACGCTTATCTGGGTCGGTAATTGCTTGGTGGCGCGGCTCCAGGCGCTGTGGATGGTTGGCTCCAACAATTGATCGATCAGTTCCAGGGCCAACTGTTGCTGTTCCGGTACAGGTGTCACCAAGGCGAAGGCCCAGGTATGGGCGATGGTGACAGCTGCGCCATTGATGGTTGGGATTTGGGCAAAGCCCAGATCACTCACCCCATCTTGTTGCGCCAACACCCAATGGGCGGACGCATCGGCAAACCCGGTTTGTCGGCCGGCAAAGGTCGACCAGGTATCGGTAGTGTTTTTAAATTCCAAGATCTCATCGGGCAAAACGCCAGCCGCCTTTGCTTCAAGAAGAAAGGTAAAGAGCGCCGTCAGGGCATCGGGGTTACTGACGGCGCCATTCTCAAAGAGTTGACCGCCAGCGCCCACATATTGCAGCAGCAGCGACTCATTTGGGTAATCGCGTTTGCCGGCGGCAAACCAATAAGGGCCGCCGGTGGTGAGCAATGTATCCCAAGTGGTTGGTAATTGGGTGATCTGGTTCGTATGATAGACGAGATGAATCAGATCCGCAGCATACGGAATGCCGATCATCTGCCCATGATAGCTGGTGGCGGTGCGGGCAAATTGGAAAAAATCATTGGTATGATGGAGGGCATCCCACTGAACAGGTTGAATTAAGCCCAATTCGGCGGCTTGCCATAGTTGGACGGTATCGAGCAGCACCACATCAGGGAGAATGGTCGGCGCCATGCTCTGGGCGTTACGCAAATAGGCATAAAGGCTCGCCTCGCCACTTTCCGCTTTGATCTGAATATCCAAATGCACCGCCGGATGGTTGTGGCGGAATTGGTTGTAGACGGTTTCGAGCAGCGCGGGCGACGGTTGATCCGGCGGCTGAAAAAATTCCGGCGCCCAAATGACCAATTGCCGATTTTGTTCTGTGGTGGCAGCCGATATCGTCGGTTCGAGACGCGGTTGCATTGGCGTCGAAACGGCAGGTGTCATCACTGGCGGCAATACCGGCTGTGCCCCATCGGCACGGCAACTGACAACGCTTATGCCTATGGCGCCAAAGAGCCAGAGCAGCCAGTAGACAGCCGTGTGGGAACGCCACTTATTGTGGGTAACGAAAGTATCATTAATCATACCATTGATTATACCACGTTTGATTGCCATTTTCATCTATGCTATACTAATATGATGAAGGATCCGCAAGCAACTGCTTCCTGGCCGCTTTATGGTCATACGGCGGCCGTACAATTTTTACAAAAGCTTGTACAACCAATCGCATCAGGCCCGACGGGCGACGTCGGTGGGCTGCGTCACGCCTATCTGCTCTTTGGCCCACAACAGGTGGGCAAACGCACCCTGGCGCAACTCTTTGCACAAGCCGTACTCTGCACCAGCCCACAACAACGCCCGTGTGGTCGCTGCCGCTCGTGCAATTTGCTGGTGCGCGGCAATCATCCTGATCTACGGATCATTCAGCCAGTGACAAAAGAGGGATCTGTTGATCGACGGGGTGGGGCGTTGCGTGTCGAGCAAGCGGCGGAGATCATCCATGATGTGGCGCTGCGGCCAATGGAAGGGCAGCACAAAGTTTTTCTGATTCTGGATATGCAAATGGCGAATGACAGCTTCGCCAACAAGCTGCTCAAGACTTTGGAAGAGCCACCCGCTCATGCGCTCTTTTGCCTGACGGCGCTGGATCGCAATGAACTGTTGCCGACGATTGTCAGTCGTTGCCAGGTGTTGGAGTTACGCCCGCTGGCGACGGAAACGATTGTTACCGCCTTGCAAACGCAATGGCAGGTGGCCACTGAGGAAGCGACGCTGTTGGGCCGGCTGGCGCGTGGCCGCTTGGGCTGGGCAGTCGATCAGACCAAAGCGCGTGATCAGGGCGAACAACGGCTCGCGCAGTTGCAACGGCTATGGCAATTGACCGGCGCCGACCCAGTCGATCGACTGCTCTTTGCCGAAAAAAGCGCCGCCACTTTTACCAGCCACCATTTGTTTGAAATGATCGATCTCTGGACAACGTGGTGGCGGGATGTACTATTGGTTCAATCTGGTTGTCAGGATCATTGTTGCAACATCGACCAGGCTGGTGTGCTGCAACAACAAGCCGAGCGGTTGTCGCCGACGACGGTGCGCGACTATCTACGCACCTTGCAGCGGATTGAGCGTTATTTGCAACATACGATTAATACACGGTTGGCGTTGGAAGTGTTACTGCTCCAATTGCCGACTGTCACCCAAAAGTGAAGGGGGTAATTTATCTAATGCCAACGGTTGTTGGAATTCAATTTAATCCTGTAACCAAAGTCTACCATTTTGGCGCCAACCAGTTGCTGGATCTGGGTCGGGGTGACTTTGTGATTGTAGAGACAGCCAAAGGGTCGGAGATTGCCCAGGTTGTCGAAGCGCCCCACATCATTGATCAACGAGATGTGGTGGGCGAAATGAAAAATGTAATGCGCCGCGCCTCCGCTTGGGATCTGGTGCAGAAAGATCTGTGGACGCGCAAAGAACAAGAAGCGCTGGCAATCTGTCGCAGCAAGGCGCGCGAACACGAACTGGATATTAAGATTATCCGCTGTGATTACAACTATACCGGTGGTCGCTTGTTGGTCTACTTCTCGTCGGAGAATCGCGTTGATTTTCGCCAACTGGTGCGGGAACTGGCGCGCATCTTCCGCACACGGATTGAGATGCGCCAGATCGGCGTGCGTGACGAAGCCAAATTGCTCGATGGCGTCGGCAAGTGTGGCCGTCAACTCTGTTGCACCAGTTGGTTGCGCGAGTTTACGCCGGTCAGTATTCGTATGGCGAAGAATCAACAGTTGCCGCTCAACCCGGAGGAGATCAGCGGCGTCTGTGGGCGTTTGCTCTGTTGCCTTTCCTACGAGGACGAAGTTTACAAAGAACAGAATCGCAAAATGCCCAAGCTTGGCGCCGAGGTGATTACCCCCCAAGGCGTCGGCCGTGTCCGCCACCTACATCCGCTCAAGGAGACGGTAACCGTCTTGCTGGAAAGCAACGCCATTGGCGAGTTTGCCGTAGGTGAACTGATCTCCAGCAAAAGCAGCAGTGGCAGCGGTTGCAGCACCTGTGGCGGCTGTACTGTAAAACGACGCGCGGGTGCCGAAGAAGACAATGCGCGGGTGCGTCAACAGCGCGGCGAGCGTCAAGCCACAACGCCGACCGAAGCCGCAGAAGATGTGCAAGCCGAAGAGGGGACGGATCCGAACAAGCGCCGGCGGCGCCGAAGCCGCCGCCGATAATAGCTCTGGTTCAGCTACGCCGACTCTTCCGGTCAGATTACCGCTCTGGTGAGAAGGTCCGGCGTAGCTGTTCCTATTTGATTGTACGTGCAATGGATCGCGGGTAGTTGGGAGCCTGTAACCCTTACAGGTGAAATGTTACACGGGATGGGGCGCCATTGCCTGGTGTTTAGGCCATAACCAGACTGGCGGTAGCAATGCCATTCCCATTGAAAAAGCCATTGGTGTTCTTCAGCGACTGGGGGCGCCGATAGATCGCAATGCGCACAGCGGTGCGCTCATTACCTTCAATATCTACCTCGGTAAACGTCGGTACAATGACCAGATCAATCCCATCTTGTTCGAGATAGCCGCGCGCAATTGCAACAGCCTTAATGGCCTGGTTGACTGCACTTGCGCCAATGGCTTGCATTTCTGCATGCTCTTGTTCACGCATCACACCTGCAATCGCGCCGGCGACAGCCGTCGAACGTGATTGGGCAGAGACTCGAATTAGCTCAGCCATGAAATTGCCTCCTTAAGAAATTAGGTCGATGTATATCAGCTTGGTACGAGTCGATATACTGCAACTGCCACCACGGAAATCCTGTGCTGTTGACAACTGGTGCATCTAGAGAACAAACAAGGGTTCTTTAGTGACAACGCCCGTATACTACGTTTGGTACTACATCTGGAACACAACATCTGTAACTGCTACTAGCTTAAAGACCGGTCTTTGTATCTTTCGACGCACTAGACAAAGGAAAAGATACGCTAGCTCAAGATTTGCAAGACATTTTGCTTACTACTTAGGACGTTTGCTGTAGGAAGAAGATACTTGCAAATCGCTTACAGCACAATTACAATTTTGTTGTTATTGCTTTTGAGCAAACTGTCTTTGCTATGCAAATTATAATCGATTTATTTTATTTTATACCTTACAATTCGTTTACACTATTCGGCTCTATTATAGTAGGAATGCGGTAGAATACAAAACGCCACTGCGGTTGTACACAGTGGCGTCTGTACAGGGGAGAACGGTAGGGAGAGACATTTGTCGTAGAACTTTGTTTAAGCCCAAAGTTCAGTATTTTTGCTGATGCCGATGGGGAAAGTCTGTCACTTAAAGAAGCTGTTTGAAAAGGTGAAGCCAACTGGAATACAGCATCAATTTAAGCGTTTTCCCAGGTGTAAGAAGTAGGCTGTCACCCTGAAAGGGTCTCTAGCGTATTGCAACCTAGAGAGACCCTTTCAGGGTGACAGTCTACCCTCTAGGATTTCCCAGAGAATCCTTATAGACAAATCGGACAAAGGTCGCACAAACGAGGCG
>JAPKMW010000017.1 GCA_026645575.1 Caldilineaceae bacterium | reverse complement strand
CTTCGAGACGCTTAGGGAAGACTAAAGTCTTTACTACGGTATCTACACATAAACCGTCTGCGTTGCCATGACCGGCGTTGCCGGCGCGACGGCTGTACTTTGCGGCGTCCAGACCAGTTCCAACTGCCAAGTTGTTGTCGGACTACCAGTCGCCAGCCAAACGCCGGCCGGCGGCAGCGGGTTGCCGCGATCGAACTTGCGGCAATACTCATCCACGGTGGTACGGGGCATTCCCAAACTGAGTAACATTGCCTTGATCGGGCCGCCGTGTGTTACTAGCGCCAGCGGGCCGACCGCTTCGCTCTCTCGGCAAATCTTTTCCCACAGGCCGTTAAAGCGCGCCGTCACTTCGGTCTCGTTCTCACCCCGGCGCCATTCGGCAATCGCTTCTTCTGTCATCGGGGTGAGGCCGACAACGCCCCCGGCAATTGCTGCTGTGCGTTGCGTCCGTTCCAGTGGACTGGCATAGATGCGTTTGATGCCTTGCGTCTGCAAAAACTCACCCAGCTTGGCTGCTTCGGCCTCGCCCTGGGCAGTCAACGGCGGCCCCGGCGGCACATCGTACCGAATATCGGTGCGGCTCCAATCGGGCGTGGCATGGCGCACCAGATAAATCTTCAAATTCACAGTTATTACTCCTATACAAACAGACAGGGAAACAGGTAGACAGGTACAGAGGTGGGTGAACACCTGTCTACCTGTCTACCTGTTTCCCTGTCTACCTATTACAAAAAACTCGTGTGCTTTCATCGCCTCGCCAGAACGCCAGGCTGCCCTATGTCACCCAGAACGTTCTGCTTACCGTTGCTGCCTTCCGACCCTGGCGGGGTTCACAGTGTCCTGCCGCACAGGACCCAGCGCCTGACGAAGCGATGAAAACACACGAATCTTCCATAGTCCGCAGTCATTTAGTCACGTAGTCCAAAGTCAATTCATTTTACTTTGGCTGCGTTGCGGTCTACTGATTTTGAATTAGCCACTAGTCCGTAGTCATCGATCAGTCGTTCCTTTTCGTATAACTCTGGACTTTGGACTGCGGACTCTGGACTATTAACTGGCGGAGAGGGTGGGATTTGAACCCACGAACCTCATCGGTTACGAGCTTTCCAGGCCCGCGCACTAGGCCACTATGCGACCTCTCCATGCTTTCCTGTTGCAAGCGATAAGTATAATGGGTTTTGTGAATTCTTGCAAGTTTGATGAGAGATAAAGAGATAAAGAGATTAAGAGATTGAGAGATTGAGTGCCTACTGACTCAATCTCTCAATCTCTTATTCCCCTGCCCGAATCGCCTTTTCCGCTAACAACGCATAGTGCGGCTTACATTCAGCCAGCAGGCGCAGGAGACGGGGGGGAAAGGGGTCGTCCTTGGCGCGGTATTGGTCAAAGCCGGTGGAGTTGTGGACGTTGCGATACCAATACTTGGCCCATACACCATCCTCCGGTCGGGCGCCTGGTTGCCACTGGAGCATTGTTTCATCAAAGGCAATGCCGATCTGCGCACAGAGTTGACTGAGGACGCGCCGGGGATTGAGTAGCAACTGTTTCGCTTCCAAAACCGGCGGCTGCTGCCCCAGGTCAAGCAGTTGTTGATAGAGCGCCGCTTGCGTCGCCAGCCCAGTATCCCGCAGGATCGGGTTGGTCAGGTTTTGTCCTAGCGACGGCAACATTTGCACTGGATCGCGGATCAACAGCACATTGACCGTCTCGGCCAGAAAGCTGCGATCCAACTCCACCAGATGATGCGCCATCTGCTTGAGAAAGAGGACGGGGCGGTCACACGGCCCCAGGATCACCTCCCGTACCACCCGTTCCCCATCGTCAATCATCGACGCAATCACTTCGGCCTTGCCCGGATGATCGGCATCCGCGACGCGCAAATAGTGGGCATACAACGGCTCATCCACCACCTGTGTATCCCGTCGCTGGGCAAACGCATACATCAGTGCCGTCGATACATTGCGCGGCCCCGACCAGAGGTTGATCCGAATGGTTGACATGATTGATCTTTCTGAGTTACGAATTACGAACTACGTCTCGTAACTCGTAATTCGTAACTTATCCCTGCGTCTTCTTCCACGCTTCATACTCGGCTTGCGCTTCGGCAGAGAGCGGGTAATATTTGCGCAGTTCACCACCCTGGGCCAGGCGCATGCGGGAGAATTCTTCCCATTCCACATGTTCGCCGGCTTTTTTCAACAGTTCGGGCGCCAGGCTGATCGGCACGACGACCACGCCGTCATCATCGGCCACAATGATGTCGCCGGGCATGACCAGGGCGTTGCAACAGGCAATCGGCACGTTGACGGCATAGGGGAAAATGTTGGTTTGGGTGTGGTAGTTGGGGGTCACGCCTTTGAGGAAGAGACCAATCCCCAGTTTTTTCGCTTCCGGGTAGTCGCGAATACAGCCGTCGATGACCACACCCGCGCCGCCGCGACCGGTGAAGTAGGTGAGCATCATCTCGCCAAAGACGCCGCTGCCCATGTCACCACGGGCATCGACCACCACAATGTCGCCCGGTTGGGTGTGGTAGAGCACATGACGATGAAGTTGCTTTTCCGGGTCGGCATATTCATCGACCTTGTATTGGTCTTCGCGCTTGGGCATAAATTGCAGCGTCAACGCCGGCCCGACAATGGTCTTGCCCGGCATCCACGAGATGGGGCCGCGGATCTGCGGGTCGCGAATGCCCAGGCGGCTCAATTCACCGCTGGCCGTGGCGCTGCCAATGTTACGCAGCCCTTCAATCAGGGACTTGGGGGGGCGTTGAATATCAGGTGTCTGAATCATGGTTGATCCTTGATCTGTTGAATGGTAGATGGATTGGTTTGTTATGCGCGACCCAGCCTTTCATCGCGCGTTGGCGCCAAATGAAAAGCTGAGTTGGGGAACACTTTCTGCATTATAAACCAAAAGCGCCGAAAGCAAAATGCGCTGGTTGCCAACAAGAAGGCGTTGTACGCTGGGGTGTCCGTCTCTATCACCGCGAATCATAGGATTAGCGAATCACAACGTTATAATTCGCTAATCCTATGATTCGCGGTGATATTGGCAGGAGTACGGAGGAGGATTACCAATGCTGGCCCCGTTACTATCGCATACCCAATCCAACTGAAGGCGCCCAGGAGCAGACCCGTTGTCATCATCCCAGCCGTTGCGGTAACAAGATCGCAAAAGTACAAGCAGAATGCTGCCCCGACCCCGCCCAAGATTGCGCCACCGATGACATTGATCAGTACCCAACTTGGTACAGCGCGCCGACGTGG
The DNA here is from genome assembly GCA_026645575.1 of Caldilineaceae bacterium. Next base: position 137,017 of record JAPKMW010000017.1, on the reverse strand, counting down.
GGTGAGTAGTAGCCCTTGCAACAAACCAATCACCGCCAGCGTCACCGGCATCTGCAAGAAATTTAACCAGAAAACCTCCCAGAGCCACCCGCGTACCGTCAGTTCCTGGATGAGCGGTGTGAAAAAGCTGCCAATGGTGACCCGTAGCAAATTGCCCAGCAGCCACCCAATCGCCATTGCCCAGGCCCACAACGCTGGGCGCGCTAGCCTGTGGCGCAGAAAGAGCCATTGACCCAAGCCGACCATGCTACCCACCAAAACCAACGTCCCCAAAAATTCCAGGCGCGCCTCCAATAGCCCACCCAGGGCGCCGCCAACGCCATTGGCGACAACCCAACCAATCAGAAAAAGGGGTACAGCGGACGAAGGTGTTTGCCGTTGTGATTGCATTATCCGTTCCTATCTCCATGATCGATTCAGCACGGGCAGAGATTGTGTCGTTGCGAACATTCTATCACAAAAGATTCTGGCAAAACGGGGCGATTTGCTGACGAGTTGGAATCTGTGTTATACTTTGGACAGAATAAGTAGAATAAGCGGTTGAATGAAAGAGGCAAGGGGCATTGTGCACACTACTGAAATGGATCTGTGGCAATTACATGTCCGTTCTGCTAAAGGCGAACCCTTGTCCACGGCAGAGCAGGAACAGCTTGCTGCCTGGTACACAGCACAAGAACAGGCTGAAAAATTGACTTTGCAAGGAGTGGCAACCGCTGACCCCTCTACAACTTCCCAAGCTCAAGTTGATCTTCTATTGGCACAAATTGCGGCGACAACTGCTCGTATTAAACAACTAACGGACGAAAATGTTCAGTTGCGTCAGGAGATCGCACAACTACGCCGTCAGTTGACCAAGCCTGCTCTTCTCCAACCTGCCTAACACAATAGATATTCTTGTTAAGATGGCTATCAATGCAAGCACACGTCAATTTGTGAGGCAAAGAGCAAATTTTAGCTGTGAGTATTGCCGCGTTCACGAATCCGATGTAGGTAATGAACTGACGATTGATCATTTCCAACCGCGTATTGAAGGCGGCGCCGATACGCTCGATAATCTTGTCTATTGCTGTTTTTCCTGCAATCAGTATAAGCGTGATTACTGGCCCAAAGCTGCCGCTGAACCACACTTGTGGAATCCACGTTACACACCGTTTTCCCTGCATTTCTTAGAATTAGATGACGGAACTTTACAACCACTGAGTGAAACTGGCGCCTTCTCCCTTCGGCTTTTGCACCTCAATCGCTCTGCATTGATCGATTACCGTAAGAAGCGACAGCAAGCGCAAGCAAATCAGCGTTGGTTTGCACAAGTACAAGCGTTAGTACAAATCTATGCCCAGCTTGTTGAACAACAGTCGCAGCTAATTGCTGAACAACATGCGCTGTTAGAGGCGCAGCGTGAACTGTTGCAGCGCATCCTTGAAGAAAAGTAAGCCTGTGTAGCTGTCTAAATCCCATGAAAGCGTGCATGTTCCGGACAGAGCCAAAGCAGATTGCCGTCATTGGTCGCCACTTTGCGTAGACCACACCAGTGGCGCTTGGGATCAACTTCTTGCAGGAAGGTATGGATTGCCCGCAACGCTGCTCCTTGCACCTCAAAGGCGCGGCCTAGTTCGCCAGCGCGACCAAAGTCGGGCCGCTCCTCGTCATCATCCAGCCTGGGCGCTAACTCAAGCGCCGTTTTGAAGAGTTCGACATTGAGTTCGATCTGTTTGTAGAAGGTTTCATCATACGCCTTGGCAATCCCGCTGGCGTGGGGCAGATATTTGAGATACTTGAGCAGCTCCGCTAACCAGGGCGCGACGGCGCTCCACCACTGACGGTTGGCTGGTAGCGAGTAGCCTGCCTCACCTGTGGGTAAATGGGGCGCGGCTGGGTGTTGACAGAGCAGATAGAGGGTGAATTCGCTATCAAAGAGATTGCGCAGATGAAAACGGCTGCGGTCGCCGGGCATGAGCAGAAAGGCGCTAGGGGCTTCGGCGCTCAGATTATTGGTGCTGAAATTCCATAGGCGGGTTGTGTCGCGCAGGATCTGTTCGCTCAATTGGCGGCTTCGCACCAATTCCTCTTGGATGCGCACCTGTCCTTCGTCTAAGCGAGCAATAATCGCCAGCGCTGCATCGACTTTTGCCTCGACCCGATCCTGTGTCGTGTAATGAATCCCTTCGAGCAAAGCCGGCACCGACACCATTTCATAACTCCGCTGGCATTCGATCTGCAACCGCTTGTCCTCCATTCGTTTGACCAACTTGTCGTAGTCAAAGTAGTGCGGACTGGCGACGGCGGACTGACATTCGGTGCAGTTGCACGGAATCTCGCGAGTATAGCGTAAACCACTGAAGTAGCGCTTGATAATACGCTCATTGATAGTATGTTGCAACAGATTGAAGAAGTTGCTGGGCGCTGGGCCACGTACACGCAGCCATAGTTCGCGCATACTGGGGTTGAGGACCACTTCGGCCTGGTGCTTTTCGTACTGTAAGCGCACGCCTTCGCGCCAATGAACCCCCTGGCTATATTGGTGGCTGAGGACAATAAACCAACTCATCAGACCGGGCGGTGTAAAATCCAGCTTGAAACAGAGGCGGATTTCTGGTTGGTCAGGCAGCATTTTATCCCACGGCAACAGATCCACCGGCGGCGCATGGGGCAAAAGTAGCGGTACGAGACTTTGCTCGTGACCATCGGGATGATCTTCCAACTGATAGCAGATGAGAAAACGCTCCAACATCCGCAGGAAGAGCGGGTAGAGGCGGCGTTCATACTTCATTGCGGTTTCCGTCAACGGCCAGAGCCGACCAAAGTCGCGATGGTCGAGAACGCCCTGGCGCGTCCGAGTAAGGGCGTCGTCAAGCACACGCGCCATCGTTTGGGTAAGCCAGTTGGGTTTCAACACCACAAAATCACTGAGCGCGTCATCCTCTTGAAAGTAGAGGATTTTGCCCAAGTCGTGCAGATAACCAGCCAGCGTCTTCTCTTCACCGGGGCGGGTGACGCCGTTTGTCACACAAATTTCATGAAATTCACGCGCCGTGATATGTTCTTCTTGTTGCTCTTGCAACGCTTCTTCCACCGCCACCCAAGAACTCGGCCACTGTTGCTCCATCAAGGGTAAAGCCGCCGCTTGTTCAGCAATGACCCGGCGCAGTTGATCAATGCCCGTCCCCACCTTGTTGCTCACCCCGACCCAGCCGACCAATTGCGGGTAGGAAGCTTTGAAGCGCTCATAGTTAAAATCGGCTGGCCGCTCGTCAATATGGGTTGCCACCAACAGCACCGGCGCATCGGGCGCCAATACCTTGATGTTATGCAGCCAGTGATCAAGCCGCCCCTGTTCTGTGTCGCCCCGTGCATTCCAGACCAGCAGATAAAGCGAACGACGGGTCATGAAAAATTGATGGGTGGTGTGGTAGATTTGCTGTCCGCCGAAGTCCCAGAGATTAAGGGTTAATGTAATATCAAAGTAACGAGGGTGTGGAAGTTGATAGGGTTGTATCTCAATGCCATGAGTGCTTTCTAACTTTTTATTAAACATTAGCCCATGTAGGGCACGCACTACTGATGACTTTCCAGAACCACCCTCACCGATAACCAAAAGTTTAGCTTGATACCGTGTAGTAATATCGCCGGTCTTTAAAGAATTTAAAAAGCTCATTACTTCATCGAGACCAGCCTGAGCAATTTCCGGTGGTGGCGTTCGCCATGGATTGAGAGATAGATCTAGTTCTTCTAATTTGATAAGATGAGTAAAGTTTGAGGAGAGTGTGCTAAACTGATTACCATTGAGCGCAAGTTTTGTTAGATGGTTGAGTTGGGCAAAATCTTCTGGTAAATGGTTTAGTTGATTATTGGAGAGGTATAGGGTTTGTAGGTTGTGTAGCTTAATTAAGTCAAGCGGCAAACTGGTGAATTGATTTCCAGAGAGCGAAAGTATTTGCAAATCAGTGAGTTTGGCGAAATCAGATGGTAAATCGCGTAATTGGTTATTGTGGAGCCAAAGTGTTTGTAAATTAACTAAATTACCAAAATCTGACGGCAAATAGATAAATTGATTCTTTGCCAAAGAGAGTATTTGTAGATTGGTAAGTTGTGTAAAATTTGGCGGCAGGTTGCTTAATTGATTGTTACCGAGCCATAGCAGCTTTAGATTGATTAGTTTGCCAAAGGATTTCGGCAAACTATTAAGCTGGTTAAAATTTAGACTAAGATCATATAAATTGATAAGTTTATCAAAATCTGATGGCAGATTGCCTAATTGGTTATCAGCGAGTGAAAGCCTTTGCAGGTTGATAAGTTTGGTAAAGCTAGGTGGTAAAGTGCGCAGATTATTATCAGCAAGCCATAGCACTTGCAAACCAGTTAAGTTAGCAATGGCTAAGGGTAAATTGCTAAGTTGGTTTGTACGGAGTGATAAGTACCATAAATTGCTAAGATTGTCAAAATTTGGTGGTAAGCTATGAATCTGATTATTGTCACAAATCAAAATGCGTAACCGAGAAAGTTGTGTAATTTCGTTAGGCAAGGCTGTCAGCCTATTGCTTAATCTGTTTTTGATCCACCCATTCGGCTCTTGATCCTGGTTGTCAAATGTTTGGCCCAATATTAGTACTTCTAGGTAAGCAAACTCTCCAATCGCCGGCGGCAATTCGCGCAAACCCAACCCAGCCAAATTGAGTTTGATCAGATTCCCGGTCTCATTAAACTCTGCCTCACGCGGTTCGGTGCCGATCAACTGGATAAAGTGGGCCAGCAGTTCACGGTCGGTGGGAGTGGACATGGGGTTATGTTCCTATTGAAGAATGGTAGGTCGATTCAATACAGTGTGACTAGGACGGCCGCTCACGGCGCTCTTGCTCACGTTCCGCCGCGCGATGACGCAACGGGCGACCTTTGTCCGGCGACGGGTCAGCGACTAGACCGTAAATTTGCCGCCCTTCGTGATCTTCCGGCAGGTACTCGGTGATTGGCAACCCTTCTTCGTTGACAAAGAGCAGGCAGTGGCAATATTTGTAGACCTGCATATCATCACACGCACAGATCCAGGTGCGATGTTTGGCCTCGGCGGCTTTGTCTGGGTAGAAGCGACAGGGGCATAACGGCTTGCCTAGCGTCTCCTGATGGTGCGCCAGCCCCAGAATCACCGCGTCCGTGATCCCTGGCTCCGGATGGGTTACTGTACCCGATTTGGCGCAATACTTCTCGACAAAATTGCGCATCCGGGCGATAGTCGTTTCATTTGCTTGTTTTGCCATAGGTACTCTGTTATCTAGTAGAATATAGTGGAGAGGGTATTGCTAGGTTGACCGCCCTAATCCTAAACGTTCATAGAGGTCGGGCAACTTCGGGCCGACATACAAAACATCGACGATCTGCTCGGCTTCAAGCACTTGCCAGACCAGACGAAAGTCACCATCAAGCCAGATGCGAAAGTAACTTGGGTGTCCTTCGAGTTCTTTCGCATCTGACGGATACGGATTTTTCGCCAGAGATAGAATTTTCTGGTTGGCGGCCGACCGGATGTGTCCGGGCAAGTTGCGGATTTGCCGATGAATTGTCTTTGATAGGCGAACATAATACATCATTCGTCGTTGTCCAACGCGGCTGCGAGTTCTTCTATCGAACGATAGACGATCACATCCTCAGGATGCGCCCGCCGATGGGCTTGTTCCGCTTCGACGGCGCGCCATAGAGCAACATCTTCGGCCGCCTCACTCGCATCGTTTTGATATTTGTATTCCATGAATTCAATAAACTGTAAAACATCCGGCCAGGCGGTCAGTGGCAACCGCTGGATGGCTTGCACCATGGTTTCCACCGAGACGCCAGACGCACCATTTACCTTCTCGCCTGCCGTTGGTGCTATACTTGTTGTTCCAAACATGACAAGCCTCCTTTCTTGACTGTGCGCTTTATTATACTAGCAGACAGGAGAAATAGCAAGGGATCAGTGACTCGCCAACTTCCGCCGCATGCGCACATACTGGGCATAGTCAATCGGCACGCGGCGCTTGATGTAATCCCGTGTGGCCGGCGCCCGCTTTCTGGCTTCGGTAATCTGCTCCGTCACCAGCAGATCAAACGCATCCGACCCGGCGCCGCTGCCATAGCTGACCATGAGGATACGTTGACCGGGTTGCGCCTCATCCAGCACCGCCGATAGGCCGATCATGGCCGAACCGGCATAGGTATTGCCAATCTCCGGCACCAGCAGACCAGTCTTCCATTGCGCCACGTTGAAGCCCAGATCCTCCAACGCCCGTGTCGGGAACTTGGGGTTGGGCTGGTGGAAGACGACATAGTCATAGTCCGCCGGCGTGGTTTTCATCTCGGCCATCATCTGCTCTGCCGCCGGAATGACATGACCAAAGTAGCCTGGATCGCCGCTAAAACGTTCGGCGTGGCTGGGGTAGTGGGTGCTGGGCCGGCGCCAGAAATCAGTGGTGTCCGAGACATAACTGAGTGTGCGCTGGATGATCGCCACTGCCTGATCTGCCGGCCCCAACAAATAGGCCGCCCCGCCAGCCCCCGCCGTATATTCCAGCGCGTCGCCTGGTCGCCCCTGCGCCGTGTCCATGCCAATGCTCAAAACATAATCGGCCATGCCACTGCCGACAAAGCCAATGCCGGCTTGCATCGCTTCGGTGCCGGCTTTACAGGCAAATTGCCAGTCGGCAGCCAGCACCCCCGGCGTGGCGCCGATAGCTTCGGCCACAATGGTGCCGGTCGGCTTGACAGCGTAGGGATGGCTCTCGCTGCCCACCCAGACGGCGCGGATCTGCTGGGGGTTGATCGCCGCCCGCGCCAAGGCATTGCGCGCCGCTTCAATGCTCATGGTCGCCGTGTCTTCATCTAGCCCCGGCACGGCTTTTTCGCGCACCGGGCTGCGGCTGTTTCCCTCGGTCCAGACCCGGCTGATCTCATTCCCCGGCAGGCGGTAGCGGGGCACATAAGCGCCATAACCGACAATGCCGACGGGGCGAATTGGTTGGTTTAGCATAGTTTAGTCCTGTAGTCGTTTAGTCGCGTGGTCGCGTAGTCGTTTAGTCAGGTTGTTAATAGTTCACGGGCGCGTTCGACGCGGATTTGACCTTCTCCCACGAGTTGAGCGGCGATGCGATCCACGGCGGCGCCCTCCGCGCCGGCGGCAACGGCGATCTGGCGGGCGTGGAGCGCCATGTGACCCCGTTGGATGCCTTCGGTGGCCAAGGCGCGAATGGCGGCCAAGTTTTGCGCCAATCCCACGGCGGCCATCACCTCACTCAATTCGCGTGCGCTCTGAATGCCCAGAATCTTTAGCGCCACCTGCGCCACTGGATGAGAGCGCGTCGCCCCGCCGACGATGCCGACGGCTAATGGCAATTCCAACCGGCCATAAAGTGACAAGGTGACAGGGTGAGGGGGTGACAGGGTGACAGATGCAGAAGGCGTCACCTTGTCACCTTGCCACCTTGTCACCTTGTCATGAATAACCTGCCACTCTGTCAGCGCCCGATACTGCCCATCGCGTGCGGCATAGGCATGGGCGCCGGCTTCGATGGCACGCCAGTCATTGCCGGTGGCGAGGGCGACAGCATCGATACCGTTGAGAATCCCCTTGTTGTGCGTGGCCGCGCGATAAGGGTCAGCGACGGCAAAGGCGTTGGCATGGGCAACGTTGGCGATGACCTCTTCCCCGCTCAAACTTTCAGTGGCAAAGCTGCCGGCTGGGATCGTTACTTCAGCCCAAGCGCGCCGTTGATCGGTCAGATTGCTCAAAATACGCAACAGGGCGCGACCGCCACTCAATCGTTCCAGCGTGGGCGCAATCGTTTCGGCGGCAGTGTTGATCGCATTGGCGCCCATGGCATCGCGCGTATTGAAGAGCAGATGAACAATCAGCATCGGCCCGGTCGGCGTTTGCGGCAGATGGCGCACCACCAGATCCACTGGCCCCCCACCCCGCGCCGTGATCGACGGGCTGGTGTCCGCCTGTTGCAACAGTGCCGCCTTCTCCGCCAGAATCGCCTGTTCTGCCGCCGCCGCATCCGGCACGTCGAGCAGTTGAATCTGGGCAATCATCACCGGTTCGGTACTACCCGTGCGAAAGCCGCCGCCAGTGCGCACCAGGCGCGCCGCAAAGCTTACTGCCGCCACCACTGACGGTTCTTCCACCACCATCGGGATCAAGTAATCGCGGTCGTTGATCAAAAAGTTGACCCCAATCCCCAACGGCAAGGTATAGCGACCGACCACATTCTCGATCATCTTGTCGGCCTGCTCGACCGTCAAGCTATCACCCAACACCGCCTGTTCTGCCGCCGTGAGCGCCGCCCACTCGGCTACCAGCGCCACCCGTTCCGCCACACTCTTTTGATAAAAGCCACTCATGCGCGACGAGCGCGCCCCCGTTTCGTTCGTCATAGCCCCTTGCCATTGGTTTATCAGTTCTGCTTGCTGTAAGCATAGCATAAAGTGGAGCGCCATGCTGGTAGCAGTATACCAAAGTGAAGCTGTCAGAAGCTACCAACATCGCAACAACGGATTTTTGATAGGAACGGATTTGCCATGCAGTACATGGGCGTTGTCGCTGTTTTCAAACAATAAAGTGTCCAAAGCTGTATTGCGATGTCAATCCAACCAATTCGCGAACCGGGCGCGACAAATCCGCTCCTGTCGTAAATCCGTTGATCCGGTGCTTACCCGCTAAACGCAGCCCATACCGTGCGGATGGGACCATCCAGCAATTGGGGCGCCAGGGCGAGGCTGATGGAGAGGAGGAGCATACCGAGGGCAAGGGCGACGCTGACCATACGTTCCCGCAGGAGGAAGCGATTTTCCAGCGGGCCGAAGAGGATGCGTGTCAGCCGTACAAAGCCCCAAATGGCGCCGACCGAGGCAAAGAGGACAATCGCCGCGGGACGCCAATCATTTTCGGCAATAATTTGGAGCGCCGTCCAGTGACCGGTAAAGCCGGCACTGAGGGGAAAGCCGGTCAAGCCGAGGCCGCCAAGAAGAAAGGCAGCGCTGTTCCAAGGTAGGCGATTGCCGGCGCCTTGGATGCGGGTCGAACTCATGCCGCCAATATGTTGTTCCAGGGTGGCAAGACCAGCGGCGGCGGTCAACATGCTCACAATGCGCAGGCCAAAGAGGAAGAGCGCCAGCGGCCAACTACGCAACCCCGGCGCGGCCAGAATCATCAGAATCAGACCCCAATCATGAAGCGCCGCATAACCCCACAGTCGGCCAGGATGGCTCGAACCGGCGGCGGCAATCCCCCCCCAAACGGTGGTGGCCAGGCCCGCCCAACTCATCCATAGTTCAAAGGAGCCGATCTGTGCGACAAAGGGATAGGGACTGATAACCCGGAAGAGGAGATGGAGCAAAGCCAGTTGGTAAAGCAGGGTCACAAGCGCGGTCACCACGGGCGGCGCTGATTGGGCGGTGGCCGGTTGCGCGCTATGAAAGGGCGCCGGCATCAGCAACAGCAAGAGACCGATGGTAAAGAGACGCGCCGCGGTCAACTGGGCGCTGTTATCCTGCGGATTGAGCGGGATCTGCTCGACATACCAGTAGGCCAGCAGAAACAAGGGGAAGGCCAGGATCGGCGGCAACAAGGTGCGTAAAGGGCCGGCCGGATTGGTCAGACGCCCAGCTTGCAGCACAAAGACCGCCGCACAATTCAACCCCACCAAAAAGAGGGGCGTCAGGAAAAGCGGCGCCAACGGCCCTGAAGTCATTAAGGCAATGGTGACATAACCGGCCAGCAACACGAGCGTGAAGGGGGCAAAGCTGCGCCCCTGGCTAATCGCTGCTGTCAGCAAAAAGGCGGCGGCGGCCATCAAAAAAGCAGTCATCAGAATTGGTAGCGCACTGGGTTGCAACTGAAAGGTGAAGCCCAACCGCGTCAAAGGGGCGGTGATGTCCAGCACCTGGCCGACCACTGGCAGTGAGAAAATTGGCGCGTTGAGGTCCAGTTGCCAAAACCAAAGCCCTAATACCCCCGTGAAGAGGGCTGCAATCATTGCCGTGACCGTTTCCCAGTTGCGTAACAGATAGGTGAGTAAGGCCATACCAATCAACCCGCCGACCAGAAACGTAGGTAGGGTGAATAGCCCATTGGCCGTTGCTAGCGGTTGTGCGATCATGATGCCTCCCGTGGCGCCACCGGTGGTTCGCGGTGGGTGCTTTCTGACCGTACGGCGGCTACTGGTTGTTGGCGACCGCCCGTTGGTAGCAGCCGCGGGGCTGGTTTAGGCAGATCCGGTAAGGAGGGCAACGGTGGGCGGGCGGAGGGGGTGGCCCGCGGAAAGGTCATGTCGGTGGGACGCGCAACCGTCACGGTTTCGGGCAAGCGGGCGGCCAACATCAAGTAACTACAAGCCAGGGCGCTGAGAAGCTGAACAATGCCAATCAAGACAAAGAGACGAAATTCGGGCAGCAGAATCTGGATAAAAGCTTGCACCGGGATAAACCAGAGCGAAAGCGCAACCGCTGTCGAGAGCGGGGCATCGCTCAACCCTAGCGTGACCATTGCACAGACCGCCAGCCAGAGAAAAAGTTGCGCCAGCGGCGGCGCCACTACTGGCAAGGCCAGACCGACATCAAAGAGGCGCCAACAGACGAGCAAGAGCGTCACTGCCATTAAGCGGATCAGCCAGGAACCCGGCCGTTGGTAGGGCAAGGCAAAACGAATCTGACGCGCGGAAAGAAAGAGCATTGCCACCGACAAGGCTGTGACCAGCATTTGCACTTGCGCCCACTTCATCTCCACCTGATGCACTTGCGTCACCAAGACAGCAACGCCCAGTTGGATGAGACAAAGCCCAACCAGGAAACTGCGCCAGTCCCAAAGGAAGAGCATGAGCAGGGCAATAGCGCCAATGGTTAAAATGCCCAGACCGGAGGCAAAGAAGGTAAAATTTGTCAATAGCCAAGTAATCAAAGCTTCCATAAATTGGTAGTCCGGTCGTCGCGTCGTCGCGTGGTCGTATGGTCGCGTCGTCAAGTGGTCTGCGGATTGAGACTAGACGACCACGCGACCATACGACCACGCGACTGAACGCCTAACGTTAATGCAGTAACAAATAACCAATAAGGGCAAAGACCAACACCCAGCCCATATAACCCGCGCCTTCCATCACGCGTGTAACGCTGCCCCACAGTTCGCTGGCGTACTGTACGCTCCACCAGCCATAGTTAAAGAGCCAGTGCAATTGGATGAAGGCGTGTAACCGATTCGCCCCGCCGCCGATGATGTGCCAGATTTTGGGCCGCAACCAGACCAAGCCCCACCCCAGCAGCAGCGGCGTAGCTACCGTGATCCAGATCGCGCCCTCTTTGGCAACCACACTCGGCGGATCGCCCAAGGTAGGTGGGATGGCATTGGGCATACTTGCCAGCGCCGCCACCGCCCGCGGCAGAAAACCGGTGATCGCCAGCGGCAACCCCAGCGCCACACTGGCAATGAGTAAGCGCGCCCGGCTCCCCGGATAGGCATGGGCCGGCTCAATGCGCTCCACATCTTCCCAGCTACGGAGCAACGCGGCGATCTGCAAACTCTGGGCAATGACATAGGTTAAAAAGAGCAACTGCACCACCGTGCCCGGCGCCCACAGCCGCGCAAGGGATGGTTGCGCCAAAAAGCCGGGGGTCAATGGCACGCCGGCCAGGGTCAAGGCGCCGATGCTCACCGGCAGTGTCCACCCCCAGCCCTGCCAGACGCGCTCACCAACCAACCAGAGACCGCCTCCCAGGGCAAAGGCCGTAGTCGGCCAGATCATGGCGCTGGGACCTTCGTTGTAGGTGAGGGCGCCGGTCAATGCCGCCAAGCCGGCGGACGCAATCAGGACAAAGGAGTGGTGGTCATTCTGGTTATCAGCCGTCCAGGCGGCGACGGCGCTGCCGAGCAAGGCGATGAGAAAGACCGCCAAAACATCCAGCCGCAACAGAATATAATCACGGCCCAGGCCATACGTCCAGCCTAGTAGCCACAGCCCGCACAACGTCGGCACCATGTGTTCCAGCAAGCGTTCGGCCACATTGATGGGCGACCGCCGTTCCGGCAACAACCAAATGTGAAAAGGATAGACGCCGGCGCGAATTAACGCCGCCAGCGCTAGTAATAAGACTGATTCAACCGGCAGCGTGCCGTTCTGAAATTCTTGACCAGGACCCGTAGGGCCGGCAGGCAGCAAGGCAATCAGCAGCAACATGGCGCCGAGCAAACTGAGACCACGATGATTTTCCGGCGGCGTGTCATCTTCCGGCGTGACAATGACCGGTCGAGTGGTGCTACGCAACAAAATACAGACATCCAACAGCACCCAGGTGAGAATGGCCGTCAACAGATTACCGCTGGTGACAAAGAGCAACGCCGCCGCCAGCACGGCCAGTTGCACTGCCAGCGAGCCATGAATGCGCCGCCCCTGCTGGACATAGTCACTGTTGAGATCGAGCAGAATGCCCAAACCACCCAGCAGAAGCACCAACCCGGCAATGTACCAATTCCAGCCGTCGCCCACCCAATAGAGATTGGCGCCCACTTGCAAAAGGGGCCGCCAGGGATAACTAAAGGTGGGCACGACCGTCAATTGTGAACGCAAAACCAGCAACAGCCAGCCCGCCACACCAATAAAAAGGAGCGCCAGACCAGCCAGCCATTCGGGCCGCCGCCACCAGCGACCGGCCACCATTGACAAAATTGCGCCCACAATCAGGAGAACCGATGGGCCAATGGGTGAGATAATCAGATTGATGAGTGCCATAAGCCCCAAAATTCTAGCATAGATAAGTTGTGTAGACAAAAGTGGATGGGGGTGGCACGTGGCGGGTGGTCTGGTATTGGGTTATTGGGTATTGGGTATTATTTGCCTTGCACAAATACCCAATACCCAATATTCAACACTCACCAGAACAGCTCAAGCTCAATGCGCAGCACGTGGTCTTGCAACCAGCCTGCCGGATCGACCAGCCGGATCTGGAGTGGTTGGCCGGCGTCGCGCTTGAGATTGAGCGGGCGTTGGCCCAGGCGCAGCAGATCCGGGAGGCGGATGCGGGCGCGTGGGCTGGCGGGATCGCCGATAAAAAGATGGATGGCGAGGTTGCGATCCATAACCGTGGTTTGCGTAGTGGGTGTGAGCAGGCGCAGGGCGATGCCCTTCAGGGTAATCCCCTCCGGTACGGTTTGCTGTTTGTCGGAGGAATATAACAGCCTTTCACCCGCCCCAGCCGGCACATCCCCTTGGAAAACAACAGCGGATTGACCACTGATCGACTGCCGTGCTGGCAGGGGTGAGGGATTCACTTCTGGTAGAAAAACACCGATTGGCTGATCCCCTTCATCCACCGCTCTGCTACTCTTTTCGCGCATCATGCTTGCCATCCGCATCGTTGGCGCCGGCGCAGCCATCGGCATGGCCGCCATGATCGCCGGCCCCATGCTGCGGGTCATCATGGGCGGGCCACCCCCCAGAAATTGCTCCGACCAACCGGCCGGCAAGGCATTGGCGACGGTGACTTGCCCCTGCACTGGTTGCCCCGCCTCCATGCGCGTGGCGACAAAGGCGGTTTCTGACGAGGCCAGGCCGTAACGCAGCGCTTCTTCGGTTAGCAACGTGCGCAAGGCTGCGGCCATCTGGGTGCGCGCCGTTTCGGCATAGACTGGCGGTGCGCTTTCGGCTTGTTTACCCAGGATGGCGGTTGCATCGTACCCCAAGCGGGTCAACTGTTCGGCAACCTGCGTCGGTGGCAGGTTGGCATTGATCAAATATTCCAGCCCCTGTACTCGGCGCGCCCCAAAGAGCGCCCGCAGGTTGGCGGTGGTGGCGTTGCGCAACGGATCGAGCATTTCCCAAGTGAGCGGTGGCGCCTTCGCCGGCCCTAACTCGACAGTCATAGCTTCCTGGTTAGGGGCCGGGACACGCCCGATGAGCCAGCGTGGCTGCCCACCAGGTAGATCACCTAGATCGACAACGGTATGGTTGTCGGTATGGGCCAGCAGGGTGTGTTGATCACTCATCTCGGCGTGTGGGTGGTGAATGTTGAGTTGCAGGTTCGTATAGAGCGGCTCCATCCAGGCGGCCAACACGTCATCAAGAGCGGTGGTAATGTCTTCTTGTTCGGGATCGCTGGTCAAGAATTTGGCGACGCCGCCACCCCGTTCGGCCAATTCTTGTGCCAGAAAGGCATTCGGCGCCGCGTCGATACAGATCACGCTGATCCGTCGCCGTTGCCCGTGGCGCCTGGCCCGTTGCAACTCCTCATCGGCCAGCCGCAGGATGCGGTCGGCGTCGGTGACAGCGGCGTCGGTCAGGATCAAGAGGTGACGGGCGGCGTCACCCTGGCTGTGGGGTAGATGTAGTGCGCTTTCTAAGGCGATGCCCAATTCTGTGCCGCCACTGTCTGTGCTGCCTTTGAGCCAGGCGATGGCAGCGGCGGTTTGTGCAGGCGTCGCGCTCTGGACTTTGGGGGCAAACCAACGAGTCTCATAGTGGAAAATGCCGAGCGCAAAGTGATCCTGTTCCTGGAGATCACCCAAGAAGCGTTCGACCGCCCAATCCGCCGCCGTCCATTTGGGGCCGGTCATCGAGCCGGAATGATCGACCAGCAGAATGATTTCACGGGGCAAGGGTTGGCGTTGAGGCGCACGCGGGGGCGCGACCTGGGCCAAAAAATAAAGATTGGCATCAGCTTCCGCCTGTTGCGGAAAGAGGGTTAACAACGGCTGATGGTCCGCTTGCTGCGCCTGCCATTGCAAAACACAATCGCGATCGGGCACTACCTCACCGCTCTGCAACTGGACTTGTATACCATTTTCGGTAGTTGTCAGGGACAACTCATGCGTTGGGCTGGCGACTTGTTGCGCGCCTTGCAGATGCAAGTCAAGGCGAAAGCGATGACCGGGATCACGCAGCAGCGCCAGCGGTTGACCGTTGGCGCTGCGTGACCCGCGTTCATCGCTACGGACATAACGGGGCGCCGTAGTCAAGGGAATGCGCAATGTCCATTGGCTGCCTTCCTGCCGTGCAAGTTGAACATACCGCGTTTCGACAGTCACCGCCTGCTCTGGCCGGATGCCGGCGACGTGAAGCGTAAAGACATCGGCTGCTTCCCGTTTGGCGAGGGCGGCTTGGCGTCCTTCCTCTTTGGCTTTTTCATATTCCGCTTTAGCGGCGTCGCGTGCGGCCAACGTAGCAACAATCTCTGTTTCCCCAAAACGTACGGTGACATGGGTGACTGCGGCGTCGCCGGGCAGGGGAAAGCGGTAGCGCGCCTCGATCACGTTGGTCGATTGCGCCTGACTGTAGCTAAAGACCTGTCGCAAGCGCAAATCAGCCAGCGGGCCAACCACCTCACCCCGTAATTCGCTCCGTTGGAGCGGGACAAATTGGCGTTCCGCCTTCGCTTTTTTCTGGATAATCTCCAACACCCCAATGCCATCGGGGCGGGAATTTTCATAGATCGCCGGATGAAACATGCTTGACCTCCTTGGTCTGAACCGTGTTGCGTGTTGCATGTACCACATACGAGTTACGAGTTACGAATTACGCAGCACGTTTCACAAATCACGCTACAGATTATACCACAACCTAACCTGTCGGATTTTATCAATTTGGGTATTACTCTAGCCTCTTGTACAATACCCTTATACCCTTTTCTCTATCTCTAGCCTATCCATCGATCTGTCATGAGCGGTCGAAAAATTGCTTACACTACATCATTATGGCTGAACAACTTACGATCTACGAAAAAATATCCAATCGGTTCTTTGCAATTCCTGCCATCGCGCAATTCTGGGCGAAGCTGTCGGCGCGGCGCACCGCGGGCCTGGTGGATTTGTCCACCGGCATTCCCTTTGCTCGTCTACGCAAGCCGCTGTATCAGAGTAAAGTTGCCCTGTTGACCACCGGTGGCATTCACTTGTCGAGCCAGCAGGGTTTTGATATGGTCAACCCGGAGGGCGATGCGACCTACCGGGAGATCCCCGGCGATGTCGCGATTGAACAGATTACCATTACCCATAAGTATTATGACCACACCGACGCCGACGCCGACCTTAATGTGATCTTCCCGCTGACGCACTTTCGCGATCTGGTGCAGAAGCAGGTGGTGGGCGCGCTGGCCTCCCAGCACTATGGGTTCATGGGTCATATTGATGGGGAGCAAGTGCCCATCTTGAATGGCCGCACGGCGCCAGAGGTGGCGGCCAAGTTGCGCGCCGATGGCGTCGATTTTGCCTTTCTCACCCCCGCCTGAGGACTCTGCAATCGGTCCGTGGGACTGATCGCACGTGCTATCGAGACGGCGGGCATTCCAACCGTCAGTATTTCGATTACCAAGGAGTTGACCGAGTCGGTGGGCGTTCCCCGCGCCGTCTTTGTCAAGTGGCCGTTGGGACATCCGTTAGGGGAGCCGCAGAACGCCGCCCAACAACGGACACTGATCTTTGACGCGCTACATTTGCTCAAAACCACGCAAACGCCAGGCATTATCGCCGAGCCGGGTTATCGCTGGCGGCGAGAACAGTATGTGGAGCCAGAGTGGGAGAGATTGAGAGCGTAGGAGACTGAGAGATTTACCAAATCTCACAATCTCTTCAATCTCTCAATCTCCTCAAAGGAAATTAGCTTACATGAAGCAACACAAAGGATCGAGCAAAGCTGCTATCCAATGGACAGGGATTCTCTTTGCCGTCGCCGCAACGTTACTGCTGGTGACAGTGGTTGATTTGGTGATTAATGATCAAGGGCTGACGGTGGGCGTGGCGGCGGCGCTGCGGTTGCTGGCGCCCATTGTGGCCGGGGTGTTGACGGTGCTTTATGTGCGGCAACGGGGCGGCGTCCATGCCTTTATCGGCGCCATGATTGCGCTGCCGTTGATGGCGATTTTTGTCTTTCATGGTAACTGGCAGAGTGCAATGCTGGCAGCGGCGCTTTGTGCGCTGGCAGGGGCAGTGAGTGAGGTGGTGTTGCGGAACCGCAGGTGAACGCAAAACAGTACAGCGGATTTAGGAAGCAGCGGATGCTTTGCCTACTTGCCGGCAACGGATGGAACGACAGTAGTCGTGTAGTCGCATCGTCCAGCGTCAGTCAGTAATAGTCGGACGCCGCTAGGAAAATCCGCTGCTTCCTAAATCCGTTGTACTGTTTTGTTGTTTGCAAACAACCCAATAACCATGATTGCCTGGGCCGTGGGAGTTCGACTCACGGCTTTTGTTTTGATGAAAACAGAACTAGAAAACGTGAGGGAAGAGTAATGAAGGCCACCCAAATTCCCCCCCAAATTCCACAGGGGAAGAACATGTATGGGCGTATGTTGCGCTATCTACAGCCCTATTGGCGGCAAGTGGTGATCGCCTATGTATCGATGACGTTGGCGACCCTGGTCAACCTTTTTGTGCCACAGATTATCGCCTCTGCCATTGACGAAGGCGTGGCGACGCGCAATGCGCGCGTACTCTTCTGGGCTGGTGGGCTGATCCTGGGGATCGCCGTCGTACGCGGGATCGTATCGTTTGGACAGCGCTATTACGGTGAGTGGTTGAGCCATCGCGTGGCTTATGATCTGCGCAACCACTTCTACAGCAGCGTGCAGAATCTGCCCTTTGCCTTTCATGATCAGGCCAAAACCGGCGATCTCATGAGCCGCGCCACCAGCGACATCACCGAAACCGAGCGCTTTGCCGGCATCGGCATGATGGATCTGGTGGCCGTCCTTGCCATGATGATCGGCATTATCGCCGCTATGCTCCTGGAACATGTGCAACTTACCCTGATTGTCCTTGCGCCAATGATCATCCTGGTGGCGTCGGCGATTCACTTTGGCAACCTCATGCGTCCCATGTTCAAACGGATTCAAGAGCAGATGGGCGTCCTCTCGGCGGTAATGCAGGAGAGCATGACCGGCATCGGCGTGGTCAAAGCCTTTGCCCGTGAACCCTTTGAGTTTGCCAAGTTTGATCGGGAAAATGACAAATGGTTTGACCAGCGCTATGCCTCGATCAAGCTCTGGGCGATCTATTGGCCGCTCTTTAGCTTGATCCTGGCCGTGGCGATTTTTCTGCTCCTCTGGTTTGGTGGGCCACGGGCAGTGGCGGGGGAGATTACGGTTGGTTCGCTCTTTGCGCTCATCTCCTATGTCTTGATGCTCAACGGGCCGGTCTTGCGGGTGGGCTTTCTGGTCAACATGGCGACCAGCGCCGGAGCCAGCGCCAGTCGCGTCTTTGAGATTATCGACACCCCCAACGAAATCGAAGAGGCGCCCGACGCTCTGCCGTTAACCAATGCACGGGGCGCCGTCCATTTTGACAAGGTGAGCTTTGCCTATCAAGAAGGACGCAGCATTTTGCAGGGGGTGAGCTTTGTCGCGCAACCGGGGGAAGTCATCGCGCTGATCGGCCCGACTGGCTCCGGCAAGTCCACCATCATCAACCTGATCCCCCGCTTCTATGACGCCACCAGCGGCGCGGTCTTGGTGGACGGCCAGGATGTGCGCCGGTTACAAGTGAAAAGTCTGCGCAGCCACATCAGCATTGTCCTGCAAGACCCCTTTCTCTTCAATGCAACGATTGCCGAAAATATCGCCTATGGTCAACCGGAAGCGCCGCTGGAAGCGATCATTGCCGCCGCCAAAGCGGCCCATGCTCATGACTTTATCGAATCGTTTCCCAAAGGCTACGAGACCGTCGTCGGTGAACGGGGCGTGACTTTAAGCGGCGGGCAGAAACAGCGCATCGCCATTGCGCGCGCCCTGCTCTGCGACCCGCGTATCCTGATTCTCGACGATTCGACCAGCAGCGTAGACACCGAAACCGAGCATCTGATTCAGCAAGCGTTGGCCGTCCTCATGCAAGGGCGCACCACCTTTGTCATCGCCCAACGCCTGCTCACGCTCAAAAGCGCCGACCAGATTTTGGTGCTGGATCATGGGCGCATTGTTCAACGCGGTCGCCATAGTGAGTTGCTGGCGCTGGGTGGTCTCTATCGCCAGATCTACGACCTGCAACTGCGCGACCAGGAAGAGTTTCTGGCGCTGCAAGCCGAAACAGCGGAAGAGTCGTCGGAATTAGAGATGGTTTATGCTTAAGTGAGATTGAGAGATTAAGAGATTGGGAGATTGCACCACTGAGTCTGCCAATCTCTTAATCTCCCCCTAAAAGAAAAGATAAGCTTATGACAATCCAAACTACAAATCAGACTGAAACTCGCCTGGGCTGGTTTGCCGGCACTGGCCTTTGGGGTAGCGCCGCCCAGCAGGAGCGGGAAGCGCGCGTGCGCAAGCTCTTGCCGGAAGATGAAGAAGAGACCGCCGGCAGTTCCTATGACTCCCGCCTGACGAAGCGTTTGATTCGCTACCTCAAGCCTTATCGCACCCAAACGCTCTGGGCGATTGTCTTGATGTCGATTTCATCGCTGCTCCATGTGGCGGGGCCGTGGTTGATCGGCAAAGCGATTGATGAAGCGCATCTGGTAGAAGCGATGACCAACGCAACCGCAGCCAGTCTGGCCAACGCCTTGTGGCAACTGCGCTGGTGGGCGCTCGCCTTTATCATCGTGGCCTTGCTGGAATGGGTCACCAACCTAGGACGCATTCAGTTGATGGCCTATGCCGGCACCAAGGTGGTGGCCGATATGCGCAGCGAACTCTTTCGCCACCTGCACAAGCTCTCGCTCAACTTTCACAACAACTATAGCGTCGGGCGCCTGATGAGCCGCTTGATCAGCGATGTGGGTATTTTGCAGGACTTTGTCACCTGGTCGATCACCGGGTTGGCGCGGTCGGGCTTTATCCTCATCGGCGTGATCATCGCCATGCTGGCGCTCAATTGGCAACTGGCGCTTGTTACCTTTGCCCTCATCCCGCTCATGCTCTGGCTGACCGAGTATTGGCGACAACGGGTGCGCACGGCCTACCGTTCGACGCGCATCCGGTTGGCGCTGATCAACGGCTATCTCAACGAATCGATCTCCGGCATCCGCGTCACCCAGAGCTTTACTCGTGAGGCGCGCAACTTCCGCCACTTTGACGACCTCAACTCCTCCTTTTTTAACGCCAATGTGGACGCCACCTGGCTCACCGCCGTCTTCTTCCCCGGCGTGGACTTTCTCGGCTCGCTGGCGACGGCGTTGGTGGTGGGCGTCGGCGGCTGGCTGGTGCTAGGTGATGCGCTGACGGCCGGTACGTTGGTTGCCTTTGTCCTCTATGTCGAGCGCTTCTTTGAACCGATTCGTGAACTGGCCCAACGTTATAACACCTTCCAGGCCACCATGACCGGTTGTGAACGGGTCTTCCACCTGCTCGACACCCAGCCCGATCTACAAGACGCGCCCGATGCCAAACCCCTGCCGCCGATCCGGGGAGGGGTGGATTTTGAGAATGTGAAGTTTTGGTACAAAGAAGATACGCCGGTCTTGCGCGGCGTCACCCTCCACGCCGACCCCGGCCAGCGCATTGCCCTGGTGGGCGAGACAGGGGCGGGTAAGAGTACGGTCATCCGCCTGCTGGCCCGCTTCTTTGATGTGACCGGCGGCGCGCTCAAGATCGATGGCCACGACATTCGCCAGGTGACGATGGCGAGTCTGCGTTCGCAACTGGGCATTGTCTTGCAGGACACCTTTCTCTTTAGCGGCCCGTTGATTGAGAACATCCGCTATGGTCGCCTCGACGCCACCGATGAGGAAGTGATGGCCGCTGCCCAAGCCGTGGGCGCCCATGACTTTATCATGAAGCTGCCGGAGGGCTATCAGACCGAGATCGAAGAAAATGGCTCCAACTTGAGCGTGGGGCAGCGGCAAATCCTCTCCTTTGCCCGCGCCCTGCTAGCCGATCCGCGCATCCTGATCCTCGACGAAGCGACCAGCAGCGTCGATACCGCCACGGAAAAAATTATTGACCAGGCGCTCGACCATCTTATGCAAGGGCGCACCAGCTTTGTCATCGCCCACCGCCTTAGCACGATTGTGAATGCTGATAAGATTGTGGTGATGGACCAGGGGCAAATTGTCGAACTGGGCAACCACGCCGAGTTGCTGGCCCAGCGGGGGCGCTATTTTAACCTCTATACCATGCAGTGGGCGGCGCAGGCGGATGGGCAGGGGAATGGCGTTGTTGCTTGATGCGTTGTTGTGCAGTTCCATCGCCAACTTGGGGCGCTATCCACTGCGCCGCCTTACGCAACCTGTCGCTCGTTCGTCTGGTGGAAGGCAACGATAAGTGTAATGGATATCTTACGGTAGTGTGAGTAACCCGATGATCGTACCTTTATCCAACTGCGCCGGTGACAGATCGATATACTCCCCATCCGGCTTCTCCGTCACCACAATGGCACCGGCCCGGTGTAAAAGGTCGCGCAAATCGATGGGATTGAGCAGCGTGCGCACCAGGTATTGGCGGGCGGCGGTGGTGTGTGGCTTCTTCGTTGCCGTGATCGAATTACCGACGCTGACTTGGGCCAGGTAAACCCGTTGCACACCATCGACCTGGGCCAGCAGCCCCAAAATGGTCTGCTTTTGGTTGACGGTGAGCGTAGCCGTCGCCACCAGGTTGTTCACATCGACCATGTAATTCTTGCCAAAATTTGTTGGCGCTTCCTGGGCGACCAACAAGCGACATTCGACGGCATCACCCTCCGCCAAATTGAAATAATTGACAAACAAAATGCGCGGCTCCTGGGCGCCGGCTTTGAGATAGAAGAGTTCGCTGGCGCCGTGGGGTGGTGGGGCGTCGGTCATGTCGCCGGAGAACAAGACGGTGCGGTCGTCGGTGCGATAGGACGCATCCCAGCCGATCTTGCCGCTGGCGCCGATGACCGAGAGGTCGAGATCAACCCGCTTGGCGGTATTTTGCCAGTGAATGCCCACCAACAGATCCTGCGCCACGGCCACCGACGTGCCAGTAGGCAGGTGACCAGTAAATTGCTTTTCCGTGGCCGGTAACGCATATTGCACATGGGCCGGCAGATAGAACTGCTGCCCGCTGACCCGCTCCCGGATGGCGTCGGCAATCGCCCCCAGGACAATCGTCAAGGCTTGTTCGGTCACAGCATTGCACGCCGCTGGCCAGGCAAAGGGCGCCACCCACCCTCGGCCATTGCGCACCCGGTAGAGAATTGAGTCGCCAGGGTGCAAGCGCTGTTGGAGGGCGTAGGCCAGCCGAATAGTGCGCCAGATCGGCGCCCTGGCGACCCGTTGCTGTAGCTCGGTGAGATCCAGCCGCCCCGCTTTGATCTGGGTGGTCACACTGTTCAAGTAATCTGCCGGCAGGGGCGTATGCTGTTTGGCCGCGTCCTTGCGTAGACGGTTGAAAAAGGTTTTGTTACCGGCAATGCTTTTCAGCGCCAGAAAGAGCGGTTTGTAGCGCAAGAAAATTGCGGCCAAGTTGGCGGGCGCCTGGGGTAGCAAGCGATCCAACACCTGGCCGTCGGCAGCTTTGATTTTGTCGATGAGATAGTCATTCTTGATCAGCAGCGTTTCGCCGGTCAGTTGGCTGATCAGATAGCGCAGGAACTCGACCGGCTCGGTCGGGATCAGGCCATAGTGATCAGCCAGTAACGCCCGCAATTCCCGATTCTGAATGCGTTCGACAAAGGCCGGATCATAACCGTTGGCTCGCACAATCGTCATGATGTCGGCCAGGGTCGTCGGGGACAGGGCAATGCCGGCGCCCAGGGTGACAATGCGGGCTAGGATCTCCTGGGCGTCCAGCCCTTTGATCAGGCGCAGGGGAATGTCGCTTTGCAGGGCGGGTAATTCTACTGTTTCCGCTGGAATGTAGAGAATACCTTGGCGGTCAAGCCCCAGTTGCTCCAGCCCGTAGGTGGTCAAGTAGTGGAGGAGTTGCTGAATGACTAACTGCTCCAGCGGCGATTCTTGCACCACGCGCCACGATTTATGAAAGGCCGCATTCGCCTGCTCACCGGACAGCCCAACCACCCGTTCGATCGCCGCTAACAAGGCATCGTCCGGCGCGATGGTCGAGTCCAGCAGATAGCCCTGTTGGATCGTGCGTTCCAGGATGGCGGGTGGGTGCGGCGTGGTTGTGCGGTGGCTGATTTGAACGGCGTTAAAAAGACGTAAGGTAGCTTCGTGCATAAGAACTCCCATTCATAAACAGGATAGCACAACAGGTGGCATCCTGTCATTCACAGGGGGCGGGCGGTAAGATCCAAGAAGTTAAGGAACCGCCTGTGCCCCCTGCTAGGTGGGGAAGGCAGGAGTTGAACCTGCATCGCCGGTTAACCAAATGAAAGGAACTCTCGGTGCCAGTGGCGGAGAGTATCCGGCGCTCTACCATTAAGCTACCTCCCCTGATTGTTAGAGTAACTTTACCATCTGGCTCGGCTTACGTCAATATGACTTTGGGCGAAATGATTCGTCTTCTCTGTCCATCGGTCTATGGTTCTGCCTATGCGGCTGATAGGACTTTGCTGAGAAAGGCTAACATGGCGCGATTGAATTGCGCCGGTCGTTGGTGCGGGGCAAAGTGACTGAGGTCATCATCATAAAATTCCATGCTGCTATCCTTTGTCTTCTAGAAATGCCTCAATCAACGGCACAAAATCGGTGAGACTCTGGAGGCGCGTCGCCGCTTCCTTTCGCCCCGCACCCAGCAACAGGGTAAAAACTAGGTTATCGGTATGCTTACCGTGTGAGCAATCTTCGACATTGCCGTGATCACTGCTGACGATGATCAGCGTCTCGTCAAGATTTGCTGTCGCCAACAACCCGGCCAGAAAGCCATCAAAGCGCTGAAAATTTTCCACCGCTGCCGGCAGATCAGCGGCATGACCCAACACATCCGTTTGCCAGTGTTCAAAGAAGACGAAATGATAGGGCTGGGCGATGGCCCAGAGTTTGGCGCCGGCGGCTTCTGCGGTGAAAACAGGTACATCAGCATAACCCAGATAATCGCGCCAGCCGGCATTGGTAAAATCGGCGGCCAGGGCGCGCCCCGCGTAGATGTCCGCTGCCGTGGGCAGCGCCAATCCGCTCACTGTGGCGGCAAAGGGGATGGCGCTCAACAAGCGTTTGCCGCGGTTGATGGCGGCGAAATAGCCCTGTGGATAGCCATTACAAAAAAAAGGGCGCAAACCGGCGCGCTGTAGCCGTGTAAAAATGTTGTCACTGCGCAAAATCGCCCGCACGCGATCATCGGGGCGGGGGCCGTAATGTTCGCCAAGCTGTTGGGGCGCATTGACGCCGGTGAGGATCGCCGTCTGCCCGGTCGCACTCTGGGGCCGGCCAGGGAGACCGAGGTTGGCGTCCGTCGGCACGAGTTCAGCCAGCGGTGTTGAGAGACGACCGGCGGCAACCGGCGCATGACCATTCAACAAGTGCTGCAAAGTCGGGTAACGGTCAACCGCCAGCGGATTGATCGCCGGATCAGCCGACCCCAAGCCGACGCCATCGAGAAAGAGGAAGATGACACGTTTCAAGATTGAGTACTCGTGAGGTTTGCCAATTGTTGCCGCCGCTCCTCCACCAGTGCCACCAGCCGCGCTTCCAGCACAGCCAGATCCGTGAAGATATGTTTGTAGGTCAAGCCTAGCTTTTCCGCCGCTGCTTGGGCACGCGCGCGCTCATCCTGATCGGACAACTGTTGGAGATAGAGGACATGGGTGTAGTTGCCAAAATAGAGATCGCGCAGTTGCGGATGACGATCTAAGCCCAGCCCTTTCCAGACCAATCCGTCGAAGTGGCGGGCCAAAAAATCGGTCAGGTAGAAGGTGCCGAGATAGGCATCATTGTGTTGGGTAAAGTGTTCGCCGCCAAAGAATTCATAACAGTGGGGGCCGTCGATGCGCACGACATGGTCATAGCGCTCGATCACGGCATCCAATGCCCCGCCTGTCCCACAATCGGCATAGCCTAGCAAGATCAAGTCAAAGCGCTGCGCCCATTCATCCAACCGCGCCGCCACCGCCGGCGCGATCTGTTCGGGCCGATTGTGCAACTGCGCCGGCACCGCCGTCAACTCAAACTCCCAGCCCTGCCGTTTGGCAATGGCGATCATCTCACGCACAATGGCGCCACAGGCGATAATGCCAATTTTCACAGGAAATCCCTACTAGAGATTGAGGAGATTAAGAGATTGAGAGATTAATTTTGACCTAACGTAATCTCTCAATCTCTTAATCTCCTCAATTACACTACGCAGCAACTCGCTGTCGTCGCTCACTGCGCCGAGCCGCTGCACGGGCGGCGCGACTTTCGGCGCTTTCGATTTGCCCATCGTCGTCGTTAAGCGAGGGCGGGCCGCTGATGGGCTGGCCTTGCGCTTGATCGAGGGCAGCGCGCATGGCGGCGATGTGGGCCGGCGTGCTGCCACAGCAGGCACCGATAATGTTGACCCCCAGGTTGCGTAGCCGCAGCGCATTGTCGGCCATGATAGCGGGCGTGCCATCATATTGAATCTTACCGTTGATATACTGGGGCATACCGGCGTTGCTCTGCGCCATTAAATAGATCCCGTC
This sequence comes from Caldilineaceae bacterium, assembly GCA_026645575.1. The sequence continues at coordinate 111,570 of JAPKMW010000017.1, read as the reverse complement.
CGGGCGATGTTGGGCCATCTGCGTCATCACCGTTTCAATTTCGGCAGGGCCATTGCCACAGTTGGCGCCGATAATTTGTACACCCCACGAACTGAGCGTTGCCACCGCCTCTTTGGGGCTGACACCCATCATCGTATGAAAGTTGGTGTCAAAACTCAGGGTGACGACAATGGGCAGGTCGGGCGCAACGCGTTGGGCGCCTTTGACGGCAGCTTCCACCTCGTTGAGATGGCTCATGGTCTCGATGACAATCAGATCGACGCCCCCTTCGACCAACCCTTGGGTCTGCTCGGCAAACATCGCTTCAGCATCGGCCATGCTCAGCGGGCCGACGGGTTCGATCAATTCGCCGCTAGGGCCAATCGACCCGGCGACCAACACCCCCGCTGGCGCCGCCACTTCTTTCGCCAGTTGCACACCGGCGCGATTGAGTTCTACCACTCGATCTTGCAGGTGATGCAGCTTGAGCCGGGCCGAGGTGCCGCCAAAGGTGTTCGTCTCGATCAGGTTGGCGCCGGCATCGACATAGGCTTGATAGACCCCGCGCACCTTGGCCGGCTGGGTGACATTCCACAATTCGGGGGCGCCGCCGTCGGTCAAGCCGGCCTGTTGCAACATCGTGCCCATCGCGCCATCACCTAAGAGGACACGCCCTTCGGCTAACCAGGTTAACAATTGGTTACTCATACGTCTTTTCATTCCTTCGCGTAAACTTACATCTATGCCTCACGTTTGCTGAGAGCGTGGATCAATTCCCGTAAACGAGCTGGTGAATAGGTTGTTTCCACTTCGGCGGCCACGGCTTGCGCTACTTCTTCCGGTGTGCCGGGCCGTTCCTGCCAGCCATCGCGCCGCCACTGTTCCAAATAGGCGTCGGTGCCGGTGAGTCCCATGACCATCGCCGCGCGATCAATGGCATCCTGAAAGCGCTGCGGCAATTCCACCTTCGCTGTATTGCGGCGTCCCTCGCGCGCCGTCACCATGGCGGGCAGGTCACGCCAGTAGGTAATTTGATATTCAGCCATTCTAGACCCCTTCTCATAAGTTGCAAGCGTGAGGCGTGTGGCGGGTTGCGTGAACTGTAAGTAAGTTGATTTTTTTCAAATGGTTGCTTTGTTACAACAGCTTTCCGCTGGCGATAAAGATGATTTACGGTTCACGCAACACGCCACACGCCTCACATTTCTCCTTTTCGTTGCGCCCGTTCTGCCCGACGTGCGGCGCGATCTTCCGAACTGGCGCGGCGATTGCGCCCACTATTCGCCATCGTTTCGACAGCGGCCAGCCGTTCCGCCGGCCATTGCGCTTTGGCCGCTGCCAGTACCTCGGCCAGATGGGGAAAGGGATCGGCGCTGTGCGGGATGTCAATGGCGCCGACAAACTCTTCCTGGAAGGTCGGCTCGACGGCGGTTTCGACATAGCGTACCCAGCGTGCGGCCCATTGCGCCTCGGCCCGTTTGGCTTTGTCCAGCAGAATCATGCGGGCGCCGTCGCCAGCGGCGTTGCCCACGGCTTGCACATGGGCCAGTTCACAATCGGGAATTAGGCCCAGGATCATGGCGTGGAGCGGGTCAATATAGCTGCCAAAACCACCGGCCAGCACAATGCGATCAACGGTGGTCAATTCCAGTCGATTCATCAATAACTTGGCGCCGGCGTAGAGCGCCGCTTTGCCCAGTTGGATCGCCCGGATGTCATCGGAGTGGACAACCACCTCGCTGCCGCTGCTAGTCTCATGCGCCCAGGCCAGGACAAAGGCCGCCTTGCCACCACCGTCACCCAACCCCGTGCGCAGCCGTGGATGATCTAGCGCCACAAAGCGCCCATTCGGCGCAATCACTCCCGCCTTGAATAATTCAGCAATCGCCTCAATAATGCCCGATCCGCAGATGCCCGCCGTGCGCAGGGTGGGGTTGAGGAGGGCGTCGCGCTTTTGGCGGCGGCGTTCGCTTTCGGTGATTGGGGTATTGGGTATTGGGTATTGGATATTGGGTATTGGGTCGTCTGAGGCAGCGTTTGAATATCCAATATCCAATATCTGACTCTCAATCCATTCCTCTTTGCCAATAATCTTATACTTCACCGCCAGTGTCACCGGATCAATGCGGACACGTTCAATCGCACCGGGGGCGGCGCGCATTCCATGTAAAATTTGGGCGCCTTCAAAGGCAGGGCCGGTGGGGCTGCTGGCGCTTAACATGCGTTCGCGATTGCCCAGCAGCAGTTCGCCATTGGTGCCGATGTCGAGGATCAGCCAGTTCTGACCTTGGGTGTAGGGCGCTTCGGCCACTAAGACCCCAACATTATCGGCGCCGACATGGCCCGCTTCACAGGGTGGGATGTGGACATTGGCGCCAAAGGCAATTTTCAGGCCCAGGTCGCGTGCTTTGACATCGACGGCGTTATGGGTCACCAGGCTAAAGGGCGCGCCGCCCAGTTCACGTGGGTTGACACCCAGCAGCAGGTGGTGCATGGTGGTGTTGCCAACCAGCACCATCTCCACCACGTCAGTGGGCGCGATCTCAGCCTCAGTGCATAACTCGCTGATCAAGCCGTTCAAGCCATCGATGATAACGGCGTGCATCCGTTCGGTGCCGTCATCATTCATCATGGCATAGCTGACGCGACTCATCAGGTCTTCACCATAAGGGACTTGCGGGTTCATGCGGCTGGCCGTGGCGAGGAGGGCGCCGGTGCGCAGATGACAGAGATGGGCCGCCATCGTCGTTGTGCCGACATCGACGGCAATGCCATAAAGGTCGTCATGGAAACTGGGCTGGACGCGGATCACTTCTTGATCGTTCCAGATGGTGGCCGTCACAGCGCGACCCCCAGCGGCCAAGGTTGGTTGCAGGGTGCGCAGGACGGTCAGGTCACAGCGTAAGTTTTCCAGGCCATGCACCGTGTGCAACTCATCGCGCAGCCGTTCCCAGTCGCCGCGGTGGTCCTTCAACGCGGGTGTGGGTAACTCGACATAGTAGAGCCGCATGGGGGCGTCAACGGTGATCTCACGGGCGACACCGGCCGCTTTGCGTACCACCTGTTTGCGCGTTTGGCTCTCTTCCGGCACACGAATCACCACGTCGCCGGTCACCTGACAGCCGCAACTCATACGGGCGTTTGGTTCAAAGTTGTACTTGGCAGCATTGCTCGTTTCCCGCTCGCCGGGTGGGGTCAAATGGTCGGCGCTGGAAGTGACGCCGAATTTGGCAAAGTCGCCTTCTTCCACCAACACCTTGCACTTGCGACAAGTTTGGTGGCCGCCACAGATCGACTCGATCTCGACACCAAGGCGGCGGGCGGCTTCCAACAAGGTAGTGCCAGTCGGGATCTCGCCCTGGCGCCCGTTGGGTTGAAAGATAACTTTGACAACGCGCTGGGCGCTCTGGACTACTGGTTCTCGCTGAACAATCGACATAATGCTGGCCGCTGCTATCCTTACCTTGCTGGCAAACTGAAAATGCAATGCCGCCTATTATACCGTCGATGGTAAATCTGAACCAACTTTGGAGCAGCACTGAAGCGTTTGGTTTACATAAGTCTTGTCACAACATCATTTTTCCCGGACGCGGATGCACGCGGAATTACGCGGATTTTTTGATTGATTCGCGTAATTCCGCGTGCATCCGCGTCCCAATGTTTGTCGCTTGGCGCTACTCATCCTCTGCTAGATCGGCAAGCAGTTCGTTGACGTTGGCAAAGCGTTTGCCTTGCCCACTTTCTAGCTCGGCAAGGGCGGCTTTGGTTTCGGCGTTGGGTTGCTTTGCAGTTGAGGCTACCCCTGGCACGCGACCAACGAAGACCGTTTGGATGGCGCGGTATTGGAAATCGGGATGGTTGAGAATGTGGTTGGGTGAATCTACATCGGCCAACGTCTGCCATGTTTGTAACTCGCCGGCGGGCAGGGTGATTTTCTGGGCGCGTAGGTAGCAAAACCGGAGATAGTCGCGGAAAAGCTGTTGCTCCACTTCACGCAGCGGCGGCACCCGTACCATCAAGGTCGGCTTTTGGCGCAGATCAACCAGTCCGGTGGCACGCAACCACTGCGGCAACTGGATAGCTCTGAGGGTGCCGTGGGATTGGCGATCCCCCGCCGCCGCTAAGGTTTCCTGCAAATGAAAAATCAAGGTTGGCGCCAATGGTTGGAATTGGAGCGCTGTCATGTCATACTCTTTGATGGCGACCAGGCCACCCGGACGCACCACCCGACGAAACTCCTTCAGCATAAGTGTCAGTTCTTCATCGCTCAGGTACTGCGTTGTATTGGCGCACCAGACGGCGTCAAAACTCTGGTTGGTGTAGGGCAGCGCCAGAATCGATCCGCTCTGCGCCACTACCGGCGCCGGCCAACTGCTCTGGCGGGCGCGTTGCTCGACCACCTTTACATTTTCCGGCGCTAAGTCAATGGCGCTCACCTTGCCAGTTGCGCCCACTAGTTCGGTCAACAACGGCAAAAAGCTGCCATTGCCACAAGCCGCGTCCAACACATGCCACCCCGGCTGGATGCCAACCCAACGCAGCATCGCTTCGTACTCCGGTTGCATGGCCAGGAAGTGGGTGTCCAGCCAGGCGGCGGTGGTCAGGCTTTGGCCGGTTGAACTGTCATGAGTATTTACTGTCTGATTTGCGGTTGTCATGCTTTTCCTTATGCTCATTAGGCAATAACAGGTTTTGTCACCACAAAAAGGTATTGACTGAGGCTAAAAAAGTAGTTATCAGCAGTCCCCATTTGTTGGAGATCGGCAACCCAGGCGGCGGCCTCTTCCTGGCTGACACCCTGGCGTCCGACAACAAAGGCGCGAATGCCATTGGCTAGGTGATAGCTGTAGCGGCTTTCGTCATAGGTTGGGTTGAATTGGGGGATGATCTGCTGGTGGGTCAGGTGCAGACCGGCAGTGCGCAAGTGCGGTCGCAGGTGACGCGGCAGATCCTGATGCGCGCAATGTTCGGCAAAGGCGCTGAGGATTCGTTGCATCTGAGGTTGATCGCCGGCGTTCCAGGCCAGGGAGTTCCAGTCACTGGAAATAATCGCGCCCCGTCCACCTGGCCGCAAGACACGGTACATTTCGGTCAACGCCGGCAGCACATCAGCCAGATATTCGTAGACTTGTACCGAGATCGCAATGTCGAAGGTGCTATCCGGCACGGGTAGTTGGTTGGCATTGCCGCTTTGTAGTTCTACCCACGGCTTGGCGGCGCAACGCTTGCGCGCCAGGTGCAACATCGGTTCGCTAATATCCACGCCGAGAACGCGACCTGCCGGACCGACGGCATCGGCAATGGCAGCGGCGACAAAGCCGGGGCCGGTGCCGATGTCCAAAACGTGTTCCCCCGGCTGGGGCGCCAGGGCGTGGAGCAGCGTCTGCCGCCGTTTTTCTGACTCATCGGTTTCATAAATGGCTTCGATCAAGCGGGCCATGCGCTCATCTACTTGTAGAACATTGCTCATTTGTATCTCCTATCAATGGTTTGGTTACAAATCGGTATCATCAAAAAAGTTTAAGTAACTTAGAGCTTACCTAAGACGGACCACCACAAGAGCACAGGGCCAGACCTCCGGGAGGTGGGCAATTGATCCCCCCCTGCTGCAATACGTTCTGCCCACCTCCCGGAGGTCTGTAATCCGCAGCCGTCGCCTGGCTAGGCTACTTTGCCAACGACCAATCCATGGGACTCCCGCGCAAAAAAGTCGGGATGGTTTAAGAGATGATCAGGCCCATCCACATCTCTCACCAATCGTCGCCATTGCGCCAACGCTTCGGCGGCTGATACACAGCCTTCCGCTTTCGCCGCCCAAAACGCACTGACCTCGCGCAAAAACTGGCGTTCCACCGGACGTAAAGGATGGCGCCAGTTGCCGGTAACGGTCTGAAAATGAATGTCAACAAACCCATGGTTGCGTAGCCAACTGGGAAAATTGATGGTGCGCAGGCAACCCCGAAATTGTCTAAATTCAACCTGGTCACGCAAGTTGCACCCCTGCTCAAAAAAATGGCTCCAAAGAAATGGATCCATCGGTCCCCAATAGAGCGCCGTACCATCATACTCCTTGATTGCCACCAATCCACCAGGGCGGGTCACGCGGCGAAATTCGTCCAGCATGGTGGCAAATTCATCGTCGGTCAAATACTGACTGACATTGGCGCACCACACTGCGTCAAAGCTGTCATCAGCATAGGGTAAATGCAAAAGCGAACCCTGGCGCGGTTCCACGGCACAAGTGAACTCACCTATCGCCACCCGCTTGCGCACCAATTCAACATTTTCCGGCGCCAAGTCAAGCGCCGCAATGGCGCCAGAGGCGCCGACTAATTCATCGATCAATGGGAGAAAACTACCGCCCCCACAGCCGGCATCCAAAACCGACCAGCCGGGTTGGATGCCGACGGCCCGGATCATATACTCGTATTGTGGACGCGATGCTTCAAAATGAAGGTCTAGCCAGTCGGCGCCGGCTAACTCATGGCCGGTGGTGGTGGTCGAAGTTGGTTGCGTCATTGGGTTTACTCATGCTCCTTGCTGAAATATGGCTAAATTAGGGTACGCGTCCAACAAAAACGGTTTGGATCGCCCGATATTGAAAATCGGGATGGTTAAAAATATGATCAGGCGCGTCCAGATCGGCCAGCGTTGTCCACAGTTGGCGTTCTTCTGCCGGTAGATCAAGCTGCGGCAGTTGCGCACAAGTGTATTGGAGGAAGCCGCCAAGAAAGCTTTTCAGCATGGGCTGAATGGGCTGGAAGCGGGTCATCAGCGTCGGTTTTTGGCGCAGGTCGGTTAAACCGGCGCTTCGTAACCAACGTTGCAGATCAATGGCGCGAAAAAGCTGCTGATAGTAGGCGCTGCCGATCCGCATCATCGCATCTTGAAAGTTGGGCACCAGTCGCGGCGGCAGCGGTTGCAAGAGTTGCGTGGTAATGTCATATTCTTTGATTGCCACCAGTCCACCGGGGCGCACCACTCGACGAAATTCGCGCAACATGGTAGTTAATTCGTCATCGGTGAGATATTGCGTCGTGTTCGCACACCAGACGGCGTCAAAACTTTGGTCTTTATAAGGGAGCGCCAGAATGTCGCCCACCCGTGCTGCAACCGGTGCTTGCCAGCCACTTTGGCGGGCGCGCTTTTCAACGACAACGATATTTTCGGGCGCCAGATCAATAGCGCTGACTTGCCCTGTTGGCCCAACCAGTTCCGTCATCAACGGTAGAAAGCTGCCGCTGCCACAAGCCGCATCTAACACGTGCCAGCCCGGTTGCAGACCAACCCAGCGTAACATCTCCTCATATTCCGGTTGCATGGCGATAGAGTGCGTATCCAGCCAGTCGGCTTCGGCAAAGTCATGGCCGGCAGAACTGGCATGGGTGGGGGAGGTGGAAGGTTGATTTTGTGTGGCCATGTGTGAACACCTTGGGTTTCTATGATTCAAGATAGGAGGCATTGATAATCACTACAAGCCGCTCTTGTTTTGTAAAGCAAGTCTTGATAGATGAGCGCGCTCCTGGCATATCACCGCGAATCAGGGGATTAGCGAATCACACCAGGAGAAAAAGATGGCTCAATCGCACCCTGAGGACACCCGCCAGGAGTTGACAACCATCTTCCGGGAAGATCTGACCAGACGATCCTGTCGAGCGAACCAATCTTCCCGGAAGATTCGCTGGTCAACCCCGCCGATTCCAGTTGACCCAAAAGATTCGCTAATTCCCTGATTCGCGGTGATAGTGGTCGAGGGGCTTACTCTATCAAGACAACACTACGGTCGCACCGCATAGAAATAGTTAAACGGATCTTCCTCGATGGCAAGCTGCTGGAATTGGGTAAAACCTGCCGTAGCCGTCATCGCCTTCGCCAACACCGGGTTAAAGCCCATCGTCCCCAAGCCGGCGCCACCCGGTTCGGAGAGCGCCGAAGACATACAGTAGATGACCGAGAGGCCGTAGAAGAGTGGCGCAAAGGGGCTGGCAAGATTTTCCTCCACCCGGTCGGAGCAGCGAATGTCCTTGATCACCAACAGGCCATCGGGCTTGATACAGCCGCGAATTGCTTTCAGGGTGCGTTGGGGGAAGGGCATGTCGTGCAGACAATCGAGCGTCAAGACCAGATCATATTGGGGCGACGGCGGCAGCGCTTCGCCCTTGAGAACTTGATAAGTAATGTTGGTCAACCCGGCTGCGGCGGTATCGCGCCGGGCAATGTCGATGGCGGTGGACGACATATCGCAGCCCATAAAGGTGGAGTTGGGGAACGCCTTCGCCAGTTCACAGAGCGCGCCGCCGACACCACAGCCCACATCCAACACCTGGATGCCGGCGCGCAACCGCTCAACCAGTCCATCAACCCGTTCCAGAAAATGGGGCAACAAGGCATGGCTGGGGGCAAACATGCGTTTCATGGTGCAGGCGCAGTTGGTGCCATGCTCTTCATAGCTCATGCCGACGCCGGTGGAAAAGGCTTGGGCAACCCGGTCTAAGGTGCTGGGTGGCACAAGCGAATTGAAAAAACCGGCCAGATAAAAGGGGTTGCCCGGATCGGCCAGCACCGCCGCCCCTGCGCCCGACAGGGCAAAGCGTTCATCGCCATGATGTTCGAGGATGCCGGCGGCGGCCTGGTCACGCAGCCATTCGAGCAGCCAACGCTCTTGCAAGCCGGTGCGGCTACCCAACTCGGCGGCGCTCATAGCGCCCTGATCGCGTAGCGCCGTGTAGAGACCCAGCCGGTCGCCGATATGGATCATCATGGTGACGGCGTGGCCGGTGAACAAGCCAATGATCTGCTGAGCAAAGGTGCCGATGGCTTCCATGGTTGGTGGGGTGGATGTGGTTGTTACTGACATTGGGATGAATCCTTTATAAATTGAAGATACAGAGTGAAGAGGCACAGGCGTTGAGTCGGTGGTGTGTGATGATTGGCTGAGTGGACCTGCTCAACAACAATGCGTGCTAAAGCATATACCAAAAACCGGATGGCGGGGGTCTCAACATCCTCTCAACATACTCTCATGGGCTATCACTGCGAATCATAGGAAGGATTAGCGAATCCACGCAATGGTATTCACAGTTCGCGCCTACCGATGCGTTCCCCCCTCAGCCGCCTAAGGAATTCGGCTGAGGGGGCTGATGACTATTGTTGTGTTTCGGTCGCAAGTTCTTCTACTTGCGTTTGCAAAAAGGCTGTCAGCGTTGGCCAATCGTGGAAGTATCGCCACGCCCCGTTGGGCACACGTTGCACCTTACCGCGCCAGGTCACCACGCCTTTGTTGGACACTTCCGGCCAGATACGCACTGTGAACAGTTGCGAGGACGGTTGCGGCGTTGTTTCGTCATTGACAGCCCGGTTGCTCTGGTTCTCATCGCTCATCTTACACCGTCGGCTTGATATTCTGGTTCATGCGGAAGAGGTTTTGCGGGTCGTACTTGTTTTTGAGGTCAACCAGCCGTTGGTGATTGGGGCCATAGAGCTTCTGCCCTGGTTCCGGATCGCCAGCGAAATTGCTGTAAAAACCGCCCGATGAATACGGTTTCAGGAAATCAATGTACTCCCGCACCCAAGCAATACAGCGCTCGTCATCCTGCGGCTCATCCCAAACGCCGTCGACACTATACATGCAGGGAACCGTGCGACTGGCAAAAGCGCTGTCGGCCATCGCCACGCGATTGATCGCACCGCCATAGGCCCAGAAGACCAGCAACGTGGCATGGGTGGGACGGTTGACGGCACGGGTTAGCACGGCGTCGATCACTTCGTCATCCAGGCTACGCAAGTCGGTCGATTTCAGGAAATAGCGCCGCCCCACCGGGAAAAAGGGATCAAAAAGCGTCTGCACTGTGCGGTAGGGGATGCGACCACTCATATTCAGCACCGGTTCGGCCAACTCGCGTAGCGGTTGCAATAACTTTTCGCCTTCGGCGGGGTCGCCGGCATACATGGCAGCCACCCCAACCACCTGCTTGTTCCACAGCGCCCGCGGAATGGGATCAACGGCCGGTACACTCCAGAAGGTGCAGATCGAGCTAACCTCGTCGGGCGTGGTTGCCAGGAAATCGCGCCAGGCCGTAATGACCGCTTTGGCATCTTCAATCGGATACATCATGTTACAGAGCATCACTTCCGGCCCGACCGGGTGCAGTTGGAACTCAAAGGAGGTGACAACGCCAAAGTTGCCGCCACCGCCGCGAATGCCCCAGAAAAGCTCGGCATTTTCCTTAGCGCTGGCGGTGCGCAACTGACCGTCCGCCGTCACAATTTCCACCGAAACCAGGTTGTCACAGGCCAGCCCATATTTGCGCCGCAGCCAACCCAGCCCGCCGCCCAAAGTCAAGCCGGCTACGCCCGTAATCGACACTACACCGCCAGGGGTGGCCAAACCAAAGGCTTGCGTTTCCCGGTCGACGTCGCCCCAGGTCGCTCCGCCCTGAACGCGCGCCCGGCGCTCCTTGACATCGACATGAATGCCCTTCATGGGTGAGAGATCGAGCATCAAGCCGCCTTCACAGACTGCGTTGCCCGCTACATTATGCCCGCCACCCCGCACCGAGAGTAGCAGGTCATGGGTGCGGGCAAAGTTGACCGTATCGATGACATCCGCGGTTCCGTGGCAACGTACAATCAGCGCCGGTTTGCGGTCGATCATGGCGTTCCAGATCGAACGCGCTTCATCATAGCCTGGCGCACCCGGCAAGAGTACTGCGCCGCGCAATGGCTGTTGAAACGCGTCCAGCGTTGCACGGTCAAGGGTGGTTTGCCCACCAGTTCTGGTAACAATTGTCAATGACATAAGAGGCTCCTTTTCGGTAGAAGGGTTGATCGATTGGTATCGGGTCAGGCACTGCGAGCCGAATGAGCAGCGGGTGGCGCCTGGATGAGAAGAGCATAGCAGCGGCTGCGTTCCGCCAGCGTTCCGTGGGCGATGTTTTGGGTTAGAAATGGTTCCCCAATCGTTCCGCGTTTTTATTTGACAAACGACAACGTACTATTATATTCTGTGTTCCATGAATTGATCCTCATTGGTTGCAAGAGGTAGATAAGGATGAAAACAACGCGCTGCTTTGAAGAGCAAGTTTTGCGAAAATGTCTTTATCTGAAACGAGCTTGGTGCGAAAAAGCATTGGAAGAACCCGCGTATTACGATACACAACCAGAGGATGATCGGATGCGTTATTATTCAGAAACAGATTCTCTCTATATTCAGTAGTCCGCAGTCGTGTAGTCCAGAGTCCAGAGTCAAATCCCTGCGATCCTGGCTGTGTTGCGTCTCTGATAGTGAATTATCAGATCAACTTAGTATTGAAACGTGTGAAATCAAACCAGGGGTTGTTCTTGATTTTGGCGAGGAAGGGCAATTGGTTGGTATCGCTCTTGATTATGCCAGTCGTTTTATCAATCTTTCCAAGATCGAAATGGATTCTTTACCACTGCGTACACTAGCCTTCACTTGACTTCCGGTTATTTTTGCAAACTAGCTAGCAGGGCTTTCGCCTCTTGTAAATCTGGTGTGTCAAAGCCTTCGGTGAACCAATGATAGACTTTAGCAAGCAGGGCATAAGCCTCACGCCGCTTGCCCTGCTGAACCCACAGCCGACATAAACTCATCGTCGCGCGCAGTTCGAGGGATTTGGCTTGTTGCTCGCGGGCGATGTCGAGGGCTTGTTGAAAGTTCTGCTCCACAATTTCATGTGGCTTACCTTCTGCCAGCAATATTTCCCCTTTCAGACGATATAGTTCAGCCAAATAATAATTGTCGCCATAGCTTGTTACATGGGTTAGCGCCACATCAACCGCTGTCTTTGCCTGTACAGAGTCGCCTACACGCAGCAATGCTTGGGCCAAAATCGCCTGAAAGTGCGATTTGAACATGAACTCATACCGGTTGAAGGCCGCCATTTCAATACCGGCATAAATCAGTTCCATCCCTTCTGCAACCTGACCAGACGCAACCAAATTTTTGCCACGGATCACCGATCTCAACGGTTGAATCATGGTTGGCATAGTGGGTTGCGCTTGTTGTGTGATCATCAATTCGTCTACATTGGCGGCGACAACTTGATCCTGTAGATCATGGGACAGCCACTGCATCCATGTGAGTGCATACTCAGTACTAAACGGATGCTTGAGTCGCGTGGCCAGATCAAGCGCTTGTCGAATGCCTTGCAAAGCTTGTTCAGGATACCCCAGATACCATAGCGCCCAAGCCAGCCGACTCAAACAAGCCACGCCCGGATCTTGCCCATAGTGCGCGACATGGCGCGCATGGTGGCGGCGATCATAGGCCCCAATGCCATGTTCCAAGTGTTGGCGTGACTGCTGAAAGCGTCCTTGCCAAAACGAGATAACACCGAGTGTATAACACCCCTCAACATAGAGAAAAGCATCAACGGTCTGGGGGGCGCTTTGGGCAATGTTTAGCAGTTCCCAACCAAAGTTGTACGCCAAATCAAATTGGCGGTGCGTTAGATAATAGATTGCCAAAATGCGTAAAATCGCCGGATCGGGTGGAGAGTTTAGTTGTTTCGCCAACGTTAGGGCATTTAGATAGTGATCGCATAACGTTTGCGAGCCATGCCCTTCTACGGCAACTAGGGGTGTACCTACCATCAGCAAAAGCTGATATTCACGTTCAACATCGATCCTAGTGGAGGACTGCGTGTGTAATAACTCAAGCGCACGATTCAGGTACGTAATCGCAGCTTGATTGGCGTAGATCCGCAATGCGACTTCGGCAGCCTGCTGATAATAAACGATGGCTTGTTCGATCACCCCTGCTGCTTCATAATGCGTGGCGATCTGGGCCGCGACACTGTCCACCTGGCCTGGGCTTTGCCTTTGCAGCGCCTCCGCTACACACCGATGAAAATGACGCCACCGCACGCGACTGATGCCCGCCGCCGCGACATCGCGAATCCGGTCATGGGAAAAATCATAGGTGTCAGCGCCCTGTTCGCGGATGATACGCCGCTGCCACAGTTCATCGAGCGCAGCCACGGCTTCAGCTTCGGGCAACTTACTCGCCATTTGCAGCAGATCCAGGGTAAATTCACGCCCAATCACCGCGGCCCATTCGCTCAGATTGCGCGCCGCCGGTGACAATTGTCCTAACCGGCCCTGAATAACTGTCAATACCTTGGGCGGAATCGCTGTGACCAGGCCATGACCATTGCCTAAGGTTGCCAATCGCTCTGCTGTAAGATGATGGGGCGGCTCGACCACCGGTTCTTGTTCCAGCGTCGCGCGGATGGTCTCCACCACAAAGAGGGGATTACCGGCCGTGTCTTCATAAAGCTGGCGCAAGGCGCCGGTTTGTAGGGCCAGGGCCGCCATCCGGCTCGCCAGCAATGCCGTTTCCTCTGCTGTGAAACGGGCAAGATCCAGTTGGGTCAACTGGCTGCTGTTTTGTAACCCGATCAACAACGTCTGCAACGGATGACCAGCCGGCACTTCATCGGGTAAGCGCGCCGTGCCAATCAGCAAAAGGCGCGCAACCGGCGCATCCGCCGGGGGCGCACTGTCGGTAAAGCGCAAGAGAAAATGCAACCACGCCAAGGTTTCTTGATCACACCATTGTAGGTCATCCAGCAGCAACACGAGCGGTTGGCCCGTCGCCAACAGTGCGCGCGTCAACGCTTCAAAGAGATGCCGCCGCTGCCAGCTTTGGGTCAATGGCGCGGGTGGCGGCAACGTCGGCCATTCGGTTAAAAGTTCGGGCAAGAGGCGCGCCAATTCGGTGAGCCAAGCCGGCGCGATTTTGCGCAGATGCGGACGCACCGCCGGCGACCGCAGCCATTCCATCACGGGCGCATAGGCCAACCGCCCCTCGGCGGCATAGGCGCGTGTGCGCGCCGTGGCAATGCCTTGGTGGTGCGCCCAGTGCAAAAGCTCTTCGGCCAGCCGGCTCTTGCCAATCCCTGCTTCGCCGGCCAGCAACACAAAGTGGGGCGTCCCCCGTTGCACCGTGCGCCAGAGGCGTTGGAGCGTCTGCCATTCGGTTTCCCGACCCACAAAGGGCGCATTCGCCGCTAATGTGGGGGTGGCTTCGGGTTGCGTTTGTTGGTGTAACAACCGTTCATAGGCTGCCTGCGTCTCTTCCTCCGGGTCAACACCCAGTTCTTCCCGTAGTTGAGTCAAACAGGTGTGATAAACGCGCAAGGCAGCCGCACGGTCACCATTGAGGGCGTGAAGGCGCATCAGTTGGCGATAGGTGGCTTCACGTAACGGGTCATGATGTAGGCGCAGCTCACTGTAGCCAATCGCGTCGGCATAGGCGCGTTGCGCTTCCAACAACTGGATCAAGCGTTCCAGCGCGTGACCATATTGGGTATGCAGGGCTTCGCGCTCGGCAAAGATCCATTCATCATAACAGCCGGGGAGCAACTCGCCGGCATAACAGGCCACCGCCCGGCGCAGCGCAGCAATGGCCTGACTTTCGGGCGCGGTGGCGGCTTCTGCCAGCGCCGTTTGAAACGTTTCGACATCCAGCGTAATCAGCGTACTGGGCAACCAGTAGACACTCTGTCGATCCATGGCGAGCAAGCGATCACTATCGGGTAGCACTTGGCGCAAGTAGAGCAGTTGTTTGCGCAAGTTGGTCAACGCCTGCGCTTCCGTCGAATCGGGCCAGAAGAGAAAGGCCAGATGGCGGCGACTCTGGGGCGCTTGCCGATGGAGCAGGAGGTAGGTGAGTAGGGCTTGGAGACGCGGTGTATTGACGGCGGTGATCGGTTGCATGTCATGACATACCGCAAAATCACCCAAAAGCCGAACGGTGATCTTTGGCCCTGTTCCTGTGGCTGGTGTTTGGATGGCTGGTGCATTCATGCCGAGTTGGAATTCCTACCCACTTCCGCCCCGCACCTGCTGTTCTTGTAACAGCAGGCTGGCATAGATAAAGCGATTAATACCACAACGCCTTATTCACCACGTTCCGCAACTGCTCGCCGGCCGCAAAGCGTCGCACATTGTCCAGTAAAATTTGAAATTGCCGCTCTTCAATGTTAACCGCATCCTTCGACGCGACATGGGGCGTGAGCAGCACATTGGGCAAGCGCCACAGTTTATGCTCCGGCGGCAATGGCTCCACCTCAAAGACATCCAGCCCGCACCCGGCAATTGTGCCATTTTCCAACGCCGCCGCCAGGTCATCGAGCTTGGTCGTCATGCCGCGCCCGATGTTGATAAAATAGGCGGTGGGCTTCATGCGGGCAAAGCGTTGGGCGTTCCATAGCCCTTCCGTCTCCGGCGTATGGGGCATGGCGACGATGACAAAGTCCGCCTCCGGCAAGAGGGAATCGAGCGCCGCCGGTTGATACTTCTCCACAAAGGTCTGTTCATACTCCCAGCGCGGATCAACGCCGATGACCCGCATCCCAAAGGCATGACAGAGCCGCGCCGCCTCCTGACCGATGTTGCCAATGCCGGCGATCAAGGCCGTGGCGTTGGTCAGGTCGATATAGGGGCTTTGGCGGGCATTGTCATCCCAACGCGCTGCTCGTTGCGCGTCCATATAGTAGGGCAACCCACGGGCCAGCGCCAACACAAACATCATGATATGCTGGCCGATATGGTCATTAAAGATGCCGCGCGGGTTGGTGACCAGCAGGGGATGGTCAATCAATTCTTTGTAATAATAGCCAATATGCGGGCCGACATTGGGACTTTGTACCCAGCGCAGCTTTTGCGCCAGCGGCAGCACCTCCGGCGCGACCCAACCATAAGCGCCATCGGCATCGACAATCTCTCGGCGCACATCTTCTTCGCTATTAGCAACGACGATCTTCATTTGGGGCAGCGCCGCCTGCAACCGCGCTGCCCATCCCCGCCGCTCTGCACTCAGAGGTGGCAACATAACAAACTTGAGCATAATCAATTCCCTTCTACGATCTGATCAACAGGCGCTTCCGATAGTTAACACGGATAGGGAGGAACACAGATGATTTCATGGTTATCCGTGTTCCTCCCTATCCGTGTTAACTTAGCTTGATTCTAGGCGGTTGGCAGCCCCAACTCTTTGGCGTTGACAATGCTGGGCGCAGCCTTCGGCGCATTGTCGCTCAGGAAGGGGAGGATGTTATTCGGATCGGGCCAGACCGGGTAACCGCTGATCATGCCGGCGACGTTGCTAGCGGCCAGGGTCGCCATCCCTTCGCGCGTCCAACTGGTGGCCGAGGCGATGTGGGGGACGATGACCACGTTGGGCAATTCGTTCAGCCCCGGTTTCATGGCCGGCTCATCTTCAAAGACATCCAACCCGGCGCGGAAATCGGGGTGTTGGCGACAATGTTCCACTAGCGCCGCCTCGTCGATCACCGGCCCGCGACTGGCGTTGATCAGAATGGCGTTTTCTTTCATCATCCCCAAGCGTTCTTTGTTCATCAAGTGGTGGGTCGTCTTGTCCAGCACCGGATGGAGGCTGACAACATCGGCGGTTTTGAGGACATCTTCGACGGTGTCGAGCCGCTGGCAGGTGACGGGCGCTTCGCCGTGCGCCTGGAGGAACGCACTGTAATCAGCGACATAACTCTCCAGCGCCTTGTTCTGGTAGAGATCATAGTAGACCAGATTCATCTTAAAGCCTTCCACCATCATACGGGCATAAGCCGCGCCAATGCGTCCGGCGCCAACGACGCCCACGGTGCCACCTTTCATCAGATTGCCCAGGAAGAGCGTTGGCAACCAGCCATGATAGTGGCCGGCACGCATAAAGCTGTCCGCCTCCACTACCCGACGAGCAGCAGAGAAGGTGAGGGCAATCGCCATTTCGGCGGTAGTTTCGGTCAGGACGCCTGGTGTATTGCCCACAGGAATGCCATGCTTGGTCGCCACCTCGACCTTGACATTGTTATAGCCGACGGCGTAATTGCTATAGCCTTTGCCGCCAGCGGCCTTGAGCGCAGCAAAGAGCGTTTCGCCCCAATCCTCAGTCAACTGGCCGATGACGCCGTCACAGCGCTCGCCAATGGCGGCTTTGATCTCATCCACGCTCAAAATGTCGGGCGAGGTGCAAACTTCGATGCGACAACCGGCGGTGGTCAGCACGTCAACCCAGCGCTTGCCGGGGAGGGTTTTGGTGACAATGACCCGGTTGCTGCCGCCGGGATTCAGGGTTTGCCATGCTTTGCTACTCATGATGATTCCTCCTGCTTATGGATAATAAAAGATGAGCATTCCAGTCTACTATGCTTGCCGTAAATTACAAAACCGTGTTTCTGACTTGCATTTTCAAAACCATCGTTGGTGCCTATGGTTTTGAAAATGCAAGTCGCTATCACGCGCTTGTTACAGTAGTCACGCCTTGTGCTAGGTCAAACGCTATCACGGTTTCTTTGGGTTGTGCGAGGTATGTGCCGGTTGTTAGTGCTGAAACGGTGGAAACTTCCTGCAACGCCTGCCCATTGACCTGCATACCTTGCATCTGCGCGGCCAAAGACAAGGTGAAGTTAGCGGTCGGGAAGTTGGTGTCGATGGTGATCTGCCAGCTCCCTTCCCCCTGCGCCTGCACCGTAATGTCACTCAACTGGCGCGCCATCCAATAGCGACCAATCTCCGAGGTTTTCATCCAGCGGGTTTTGACGCCATCGGGGTCATAGGCATCCAACCGGCGCTTGACCGTTTTGAGAACATCAAAGCCCACTTCGTCACCACCAAAGTAGAAGCCCGGCCAGTGGCTCACCAGCACACAGGGTAATTCACGAGCGAGAACCAGCGGCAGACAACCACCTTGCAGGTCTTCGGTGATCATCAGGTTGGGATCGCCGGCGTCATAGCCAGTCCAGCCGCCAAACCAATCGTGGGTGCAGCCGACAATGCTGGCAATGGCAATGCCCTTGGCCTTGTCCACATGCCACAACGGCACATCGGGCCAAGCGTCGGGGGCGTCGGCGACATGCAAGAAGTAGAAGGGGCGAGTGTCACCGTTGACTTGCATAGCCGCCGCCAACGCTGCCTTCGCATAGGCAGATTCCTGCTTCACGCCAAAAACGCCGGGGCTGGTAACGCCTTCACAGGGCAGGCCACTGTCGCGCACAATCTGCATGGCCGTGGTGACATACTCGGTCAGCGGTTCTACCGGCGGATCGACCCATTCAAACTGCTCCCACGCCTCGGTAAATCGCCAGCTTTTTAAGTCAACCACATGGGTATGGGTGAGCATCTCACAGGTGATGTCAAAGTTCGGGCAGATGATTTCGCGTGTTGCTTTCATCCAGGCGTCAAACTCGTGACGGGGATAGTCGGGAAAACCTTGATCCAGCCGCGCCACGCCGGCAGGATAGGGCACCATGCTAAACTTACCCTTGACCCCCTGCTCGCCACACCACTCGCCCCACTTTTGGGCAAAGGCGGCAGGGATGGTTTCGGGAACAAGGTGGAGGCGATTGAGATCGCCATCCCCCGCCCGTGGGGCAGCCCCCGGTTGATGGCGCGCCAGCCAGGCATGACGCTGCTTGATCCAAAAGTGATTCAAGTTAATAACGGGGCAGGAGTCGTCGACAATCAACGCCAACGGCGTCCGCAACAGCGGGTTACAGACTCGCACAGTCAATGTTTCCACAAATTTTCCCTTTCGGCTTGGTTGATCATCCTAGGCCGTGACAAGAAACGCCGGCATCTTTTCACCTTGTCATCTTGTCATCTTGTCAGGCTCACGCTGGCCACAACTGCCGACCTCCATCCACCCGCAGCACCTGCCCCGTGACATACGACGATGCTGTTGTAACAAAAAATTCCACCGCCCGGGCAATTTCGATGGAGTGGCCGTAGCGGTCAAGGGTGTTTTCGGCAATGCGTTGTTTTTCGTCAATGGCGCGGCTGGCGAGAAAACGGGGCGTCATGGTGGAACCAGGGGCAACGACATTAACATAAACGTTATAAGCGCGTAGTTGGGCAGCGAGACAACGCGAGTAGTGGTGAACTGCCGCCTTGGCTGTTCCATAAATCACTCCATGATCGCGCCCCGCTGTACCGCCCACGCTGCCGATGTTGACAATCCAGCCAGTTTTGCGTTCCATCATACTCGGCGCGACGGCGCGACAGCAGAGAATACAGGTCATCAAGTTGCGATCCAGCACGCTCTGAATGTCGGCCAGGTCGATGAAAATAGCGTCGTTGGAACGGGGCTTGCCGCCATTTTCGCCCAGTGTCCCTTGCGCGCCAATGTCACCGCCGGCGCAGTTGACCAGAATGTCGATTGGCCCTAATTGTTGTTGAATCTGTTGAACCAAGGCGCGCACGGTGGCGTCATCACTCAAGTCGCCAGTGACGGGGAGAACGGTGTGACCATGCTTTTGGCTGATCTCCTGGGCTACAGCGTCGAGCGAATCGGCCTCGTTAAAGGCGCGGGTTGAATGGGGCGTGGTGCCATGAATGGCCACCTGCGCCCCTAGACTTGCCAAATGATCAGCAATCACCCGACCAATGCCTCGTGAAGAGCCGGTGACCCAGGCGATTTTGTCTTGTAAAGGTAGTTTGCTCATCAACTTCTGATCCTCTCTGTCAAGTTGCTCTATCAGATGGGTGCTGGTTGGCTAGGTGTAACCATAAGCCCGGATGATTGTTTGGGAATGCTTCATCACCTACTGTAGCCAAAATCTATATCTTTGTCCAACTGGAATAATGGCAAAGGTCTATTTCACCTTTACTGTCGAATACCTATTTCTTGACATAATATCGATGGCGTGTCGAAATTGTAAGCTTCCCTAATCGTATCCCAGTCTGATTGGGTACAAATTGAACGAAAGACTTAGTTTGTAACCCTCCTGTAATGGAATAATCAGCCATTTGAATTTATGCTGATAAAGATCAGAGACTATTTGCTCGACTGAGCTATGCAATTGATATTTTGTGTGCCTTAAAAATAACACAAGGAAGAAGAAGTGAGAAAACAACCCAATAGATTAAGATTTGACTGGCTTACTTTGCTGCTGCTCATCGCACTATTGGCAGTCCCATCATCTACTACAGCCAACCTACCCCCAATGCGAAAAGTGCAGCCGTTGCTGTTGCAACTGGCCGTAACGCAGCCTGATGATAGGGTGCAGGTCATTATCCGCGAAACAGGAGCAGCTTCTGCCTTGTCTACCCTGGTGAATCGGCTGGGGGGCGAGATTACGCGGCGTCTGGCTTTTCTGAATGCCTCGGTTGCTGTATTACCGGCCGGCAGTATCCCTGCCTTGGCAGAGGCGGCAACTGTGCAATATATTTCGCTCGACGGCGCCATGCGCCCGATGGCTGAGCTTGCGGGGACAAATCAGTTTGCGTATGCTGACACCAACGCCATTAACTGGACCATGACCTCCAATGCTGCCCAAAGCTATCAGGCGACGAATAGTACAGCTTTTATCACCTGGGCCACCACACTGGGGACGGTTTCCAGTACGGCGATGAGCAACGCCCACTATTTGATCGATGAAGTTGGCCTGGGACCGGATGGCTATTATGCCCACCATACGAATGACGGTCGGGCGGTCGTGGGTGGTTTTGCCGCAACAGCCGTACCTGGTCACGCCATCAGCAAAGTGGAACTGGTTTTACCGACTTTTGTCAATACCCTTTTTGAGCCGGAACTGCGGATTAAGACTTATGTCAAGGGTTCAAAAAAAGGTGATGTGGAGATCGAAGATTTTATCTTTCGAAATGTGGTTGGCGCGGCCAAGGCTGGCCTGGTTTACCTTGATATTACCCAGACCAATACGTGGCGTTGGAGTGATTTTCAGAACGATCTACAAATCGTCCTTGACGTAGATGATTTAAGTAGTGCCAACACGGTCTATTACGATGCCATCGGCCTACGGGTGACCAGCGTACCTGGCACAGATACCACGATTAATGCGCTGGCCCAAATGGAAATCACTGGCAAAGCCGCGTTAGATACCAGTCGTTTGGTCAATCCGTTTCCCTTTGTCGTGCGCGCGCCAGCGGTTTGGAATGCCGCACCGTCCTACCTGCAAGGGCAGGCCATGACGATTGCCGTGGTTGATAGCGGTGTTGCCAAATCTGGCGATCTCCTAGGCCGGAATCTCAAAGATGTCAACTTTAACAAAGGTTATCATGACTCAAAAGACCGCTATGGTCATGGCACCTTTGTCGCCACTATGATCGCCGGTGACAGCAAATATTCCGGTTCCGCCTATTTGGGCATTGCACCCAAGAGCCAAATTCTCAATGTGCGTGTCAGCGACGACCAAGGCTTGGCTTACGAATCGGATGTTGTTGCTGCGCTGGAGTGGATCTATACCAATAAGAGCCGCTATAATATTCGCGTCGCGAATCTTTCGCTCAATGCCAGTGTGGCAACCCCTTATCACCTCAGCCCGCTGAACGCTGCTGTCGAGTTACTTTGGTTCAATGGCATTGTGGTGGTGGTGGCCGCTGGTAACAATGGCACGGCAGAACTCTTCCCGCCCGCCAATGATCCTTTTGTAATCACCGTGGGCGCGACCGATGATCGTGGCACCCAAACGCTGACCGATGACGTGGTTGGCAGCTTTTCCGCCTATGGCGTGACGCTAGATGGTCATGCCAAACCGGATCTGGTTGCGCCGGGCAAGAATATTGTGATGTACTTGCCCCGCAACTACAGGTTGACCATGGGCAAAAATCACCCGACCCACAAAGTGGACAACAATTACTTCCGTATGTCCGGCACCTCATTGGCGGCGCCGATTGTCGCCGGTGCTGTGGCGCTCTTGTTGCAAGATGAGCCAACCTTGACGCCCGATCAGGTCAAGTATCGTCTGATGGCGACCGCCAACAAAAGCTGGCCGGGGTATGATCCGCTGCGCGCTGGCGCCGGCTACCTGGATATTTATGCCGCCGTTACTGGCAACACCACGGCCAATGCCAATACCAATCTCGTCGTCAGCCAACTTCTCTGGGCTGGTTCTACCGCCACTTGGGGCAGCGTCAGTTGGAACAGCGTCAGTTGGAACAGCGTGAGTTGGAACAGCGTCAGTTGGAACAGCGTCAGTTGGAACTCAGTCAGTTGGAACAGCGACCACTGGGATGAAGAGGTTACAGGCGCTAGCACTTTCGTCACTGAACAACTAAATGCCCAAGGTTTACCAATACCAATCAATGTCGGGGAAGATCCAGCCCTGGCAGACCAGGCGCAAACGCAACGCTATTTCTTGCCTGTGGTAACGCGATAGTGTTTTGTCAAATAAGTTGTGATGGCGGAGGAGTGCGCACGCTCCGTGCGCACGCTTCGTGCGCACTCCTCGTTGCCGAAACGAATCATTTTTGCTCATGGTAAATGCGCAGGGGCGGGGTGCTGGCATACGCAATCGCCTCCCACGGCACAAGCTTGAAGTTTTGGTTGCCGCCATCGTTATAATCATCCTGCGCCACAAAGAGGCCAAAGGAGAAGGCGGACCCCAACGGTGTGCTGATCACGTCGATACCATCGGTATGGGTCACTTTGTCGGCGGTTGGTCCGGCTTCGACGGCAAAGGTGGTGACATAGGCATTGTTGCCGGTGCGTTCGTAGATCACATATTGATTGCTCCCCTGGCTCGACGCCAAGAGATACCCATCGCCATTGTCGGCGTAGTAGATGGTCAACCCTTCAACATCGGCAGTCAGATGACCGCCGGCGCCTACACTGTCGATCAAGGTGCGCGCGGTCCCGGCGTCCGGTTCGGCGCCATATTTCCAGATGCCCACATCTTCGGACGCAATGTAGAGGTGGCCCAGCTCATCATCGGCTACACACCCTTCCGTCTGGTAGCCGACACGAAAGGCGCGCACCAACCGGGCATCAACGGCGCCGGCGCCATTGTCAAAGAGTTCCCATTGCTCGACATCCCCGCGCGTCTCGTCATTGACAATGACATAATAGTTGCCGCTGTTCGGGCTGTGATACATACAGGCGCCGGCTTGCAGCGGCAAAGCCGAAACAATGGGCCGCGCGGCGACTGGTTCCAACAAGCGGGTCGCCGGGTTGATGCGATAGAGGGCGAGGTTGCGATTGGCGGGGCTGCTGCCGGCCACCAGGGTAATCAGTTGGCCGCCCAAAGGGAAACCAGCGCGCAGATCGACATTGTTGATCTTGTGATCCGTCACATACTGGAGTTGGCGCCCCTGTAGATCGTAAACGGCCAGCCCGCCGAGTTTATCCGTGCCGAGAATGGTACTCAATGCCGGATCGGTGGGGTGAACCCAGATGGCCGGGTCGTCGGCGGCATCACCGCTATTCGGAACAGGGGCGGTTTCTACTGCTGCCGGTGCGCTGGTTGCGGTTACACTGTACTCGACATACAAGCGCGCCGCGGCGGCCGGTTCGCCATCGTAAGATTCGGCGGTGCGCCGTCCCGTTCCCTTGATAATAAAGACCAGCGCATTGCCGTTCTTCCAATTTTCGCGTTGGCTGATCTCCTGCACAATGGGCGCTAGATTGGGGGTGTGATACTTGGCATCAACCCAGTACCACGGATCAAGCGCCGCCCACGACACCTGGGCGGCGGTTAAGGCGCGTCTGGAGATGTTGTAGCTGCTTGTGCTAAAGGGCGCGGCATTGCTGGCCGCTTCGCCATAGATGACTAGATTGGTTGCCATTGTTTCCGGTTCATCAGCCTCAAATTCAATGGCGGCATAGCGAATGGTGGCGCCTCGTGGAATGGCGACCTGTTGGAACCGGAGGCCGACGATCTGGTTGGTGTTGGCTTCGCGGATCAACTCCAAATCGGTGCTGGTGATCTCACTCATATCACCGTTGGAGATGCGCTCTTCGGCATCATCGGCGCTGCTGTTGACCTGGCGGGTAAAACTCCAAATGCCACTGCTACAGCCCGGTTTACAGAGGGCGATCTCCACCACTTCGCCAAACAAGCCGGCAACCTGGGCGTCTTGCACCGGCGTTCCCGGTGTGCCGACGAGGGGCAGAAAAACGGCATGGTCCGGGCGGTTGGGCTGGTCATTGCTGGCTGTCGCATATGCTGTCGCCAGATTACTGTTGCTGAGGAAGAGATGAACCGTCTCCGGGGCATCGGTCATATCAGCGCTGGGGGCAAAGACAAAGCCGCCCGGTGCCGCCAGCGCTAATGACCAGAGGCTATGGGCCTGGATCAATTGCCCGGTCGGTGTCAATTCCAGGAGGTGTTGATTGGCCCAATCCCCAACATAAAGGCGCCCGCTTTGGGGGTGCAACGCCAGACCACGCAACGCGCGCCCCAGATGGGCAATATTTATTTTGCTGACGACACCATTGCTGAGGTCGCCGCCGGCCAAGCTGACCTGCACCAGCTTTTCCGCCTTACTATCCAACAGATAGAGCGTTTCCCCGCGCACATCGAGCGCCATGCCGGCAACCTGCTCGATACGCCAGACGGCAATGCTGTTTTGCACCAGTGTGCTGCCATCCAGCCGCTGATCGCCCCCCAGGCTGATCTGCGCAATTTCCTGACGTGCGTTGTTGAGCAGGAGCAGCCGTCGTCCCTGATTGTCAAAGGTGACATTGATGGCATCATCCACCGGGAAGGGAATCTCGGTTTGACCGATCCCCTCTTCATCAGGCGTAATCGTCACAATGGTAGTTGCCAGCGGCGTCACCTGGCGCTTGTTGATGAGATAGAGGTGATTGAGCGCCGTGGCAGAGGCCACCCCCTCGACATAATCCACCCCCCATTCATTCGGATACAGGCGCCGGACTTCCTGGGTGGTGGTCGAGGTGGGCGCCGGTGGCAGAGGGTTGGCCCAAGCCCCGGTTGGCGCCAGGAAAAAGAAAAACGCCAATAAGAAGGGGAAGCGACTCATGGTCGCCCAACTGCGTTTACTATGCTTGAACCATCTGTGGGTATTCATGGCTTAACTTCCTTCTGATGTTGTAGTGTTTTGTACGGTTTATGGGCCGATATAACTCTGCCGCCGCGCTTCATAGGCGTCGAAATAATAGGTTCCCCGGGTGCCCGTATCGATCCCCGATCCGGCGCCCAGGCGAATGAGATCGATCCGCCGGGTGTCATTGTCGATGCCGGTGACATTGGCCCGCTGCACGCCGTCGATCCAGAAGGTCAACCCACCATTGTTGGCGCCGGCGGCAGTGGCAGCGCGCCAGTCCAGTTCGACGGCATGGGGCGCATCGCTGATGGTGAACCAGCCGCTGCTGGTCGCAGACGCACCGTCACCCAGGATCAACGCCCGCACTTGATAGGCGCCGCCACTGAAACGGAACTCAATCTGCAGGACAACCGTGCCGGCTGCGCTGCGCCCGCTAAAGATCTGGTGCATATCATTGGCCGCCATCGCAATGGTATTGGGATCAAAGTAGAAGCGCACCCGATAACGTGACTCGGCGGTCGGGGCATCATCCACCACATAGATCGCAAAGTTGTCGTTGATCACCGCTTGCAAGCCTTGTGCGCCCACCAGTGCGGCAGCCGGGCTGACACTCAGATCGCCACCGCCGGTGACGCTGCTCGACCAGGCGCTCAGCCCCCCGGACTCAAAGCCATTGGCAAAGATCAGATCCGTTACGGTTATTTGGACATCGTCATTGCTGCTCCATGCCCCGTCGTTGGCGCTCAGGCGCAGGATGTAGCTGCCGGGGGCGCTAAATGCGGCGGTGGTATCCACCGCACTGATATTGCCAAAGGTAACGACGCCGGGCCCGCTGACCTGGCCCCAGGTGATTGTCAAGCTGGGTGGCAGGGGCAAGCCATCATCGCTGACCGTGCCATCGAGTGTGGCCTGGTTGGGCAAGCCCAGACTCTGATCCGGCCCAGCATTGACCACCGGCGGCGTGTTGACGGTGATGCTTACTTCATCAAAGGTGTTCAATTGACCATCGGTGGCCGTCAGGCGCAGGAGGTAAACGCCGATACCTGGGAAGGTGGCCGTGGTATCGACAATGTTGGGGTTGCCGAAGACGACGCCGGGCGGGCCGCTCACCTGGCTCCACGTCGTGACCAGCGCTGGCGGGGTCGGAAAGCCGTCGTCGCTGACAGCGCCATCCAGAATGGCTTGGTTGGCTACCGGAATGACCTGATCGACCCCAGCGCTGACTACCGGTGCTTGATTTCCGCTTACCGTGATCGTGATCTCATCAAAGGCGCTCAGCGCACCATCATTGGCCGTCAAGCGTAAGATGTATACACCGACGCCGGGAAAGGCCGCTGTCGTATCGACCGCGTTGACATTGCCAAAAGTAATGGTTCCCGGCCCACTGATCTGACTCCAGGTGGTGATCAAGTTCGGCGGCGTCGGCAAGCCATCATCGCTGACCGTGGCGTCGAGGGTAGCATTGGTGGAGAGGGTAATGGTCTGGTCCGGCCCGGCGTTGACCTGGGGCGTCTGGTTTGTGGTGTACTCAATGTGGAGAAGCGCGGCGCCGGCGGCCCTGCCCTCCAAACTGCGGGCGATACGTTGCCCGCTGCCGCTGATGAGAAAGGCCATGGCATTGCCGCTGGCCCAACCGGGGCGACTGACCAACTCCTGGACGATGCTGGTCAGGCTGGGGGTGCGTTGATGGGGGCCGGCCTCCCCTATCATCGTCCAGCCCGGTGGCGACCAGGCGACAGTGTTTATGCTGCGGGCGCGATCGGTGAGATTGCGCTTAACGGCGACAAAGGGCGCCGCGCTATCAACGGCCTCGCCCTGGATGGTGAGCTGGGTCGGCTCGACATAGGTTTCATCCGCTTCGAACTGGATATGGGCGTTGACAATGACGGCGCCAACCGGAATGGCAAGATTAGGAAAGCGCAGCCCGATCATGAGATTGTTGATGGGGCTGGTGCTGCCGGGGTCCAGCATCATGTCAAGATCGGCGCTGGTGATCCACATGGTATTGTTGATATTCTCTTCGGCGTCATTGCTGCCGTCGATAATGCGCTGGTCGATGGCGATAATGTTGCTGCTGCCAGTGACATTGATCGTGACATTGTCGCCGTTGAACATAGCGCCATCAAAGGCATTTAGCCGTAGCACATAGAGACCGGGCAAGGTAAAGCTGGCGGCTGTATCGACGGCACTAGGGTCGCCAAAGGCGGCTGTGCCTGGCCCGCTGATTTGGACCCACTCGGTAAGCACCGTTCCCGGCGGGGTGGGCTGACCATCGTCACTGACCGTACCGTCGAGTTGTACGGTGTTGGGTAGCACGACTGACTGATCGGCGCCGGCATTGACCAGCGGCGGCGTGTTGAAGCCCGGCGGCAGGGGATCGGGTGCGGTCATCTCATAGAGTTTGCCGTCGATCAGGGTGGGGGCGCTGTTGTTGTCAACCCCCCGATCCGCCACATAGTAGCGGCGCGCGCCGGAGCCATCACTGGCCGGGGCATAGACCAATGCCGCTGGGTTTTCGGTGTCCGCCGCCGAAAGATCCATTGTGCGCAGCAAGAGGCCGTCAATCGTGGTCTCGATGATGGTGTTGGCGACATGATTGCTGAGGATCAGTAGCGTGCCGCTTTCGGTGATAAATTCGACGCCTTCGGGGTCCAGCACACCATACTGCTCGACATCGAAATGGTTGAGTAGCGTACCACTCGTCGTGAATTGATAAATTTCCATATTCAGACCATCGGCCACAAACAAGTGGTTATTCACAGGGTCAAAGGCGAGACCTTCGGGATCAGCGCTGCCGGCCGGTAAGGTGGCAAAGCTGGTCCAGGTATCATCGGTCGTGCCGACCAACCCGTCAGCGCCCGGATTCAGCGTATAGATCCGCCGGGTGTCGTCATCGGAGAAGAAATAATGACCGTTATTCGGGTTCCAGGCCACACCGGTCGGTTCATTGGTCATCGGGGTGACAGTGGGCGGAAGGAGGGAAAGGTTGGCCGTGCGTATGACACTGCCCCCCAATGTCAGCTCCCAAACATTGGCGCCTTGAAAATGGGTGATGCCGGCGACGATCTCTTCGACCTCGCCGTCACTCATGACAAACTTGTTGCCGGTGGCGACATAAGTCAACCCAGACGGGTCGGGGCTGGGTGGGGTGATGGCGGCCAGATTGACCGTCTGTACTACACTTGCGACAAAAACGGGCGCACTCGGCCCGGATGGCAGAGAGAGGCTCAATTCGATAATGGCGCCAGGGTTGGCCGGGTCGGCGCTGATTAATGCCGCGCTACGTTCAACATCGATAGCAATTTCTTTCGTATCAATCTCTCCCGTCTCGCTCATCCCCGTCTCGCTCATCCCTGTATCGCTCACCATCGCGGTCTCGTCGCTGGCAATCAGGGGTAGGTAGAGTTGGTTGGGGCAGGCATCCGGGCTCGGACAAGGGGGGGTGACGCCGCCCCCTTCTCTACTGCGTCCGTCGGGCATTTGACCGGCATCGGCGATGTAGAGACTCATCTCTTCCGGATCGTCGGTCAAATCACCGCTGGGGGCAAAGACCAGGGCTTGGGGGGTGTGCAAGCCAAAGTCGGCGATATTGTGCGTAGCCATGACCTTGCCAGTGGCGTTGAGACTATAGAGGGTTTGGCTGGTCATACTGATTGTGTAGAGTAGTTCGCCATCCGGCGTCCAAGCTAACCCACGCGGGGCGCTGATCCCGGTGGCCTGGAGATCAATGATTGTGGCGCCGACATTTTCAAAGCCGCCGTCGGCTGTTGGGGAGACCCGCGCTAGACGGGGGCCGGTTGCGTCCAGAATAAAGAGATCGCCACTTTGGGGTGCAACGCTCATGCCCTGAGGATTTTGTAACCCTAGCGCCTTCAACTTGTACCGCCGGATACTTTGGGGGTTGAGTTGCCCATTCACCCCTATGGCTACGGTCAGTAGTTGTTGCGGCCCAGTTCGGTAGATGAGCAAGCGTTGCCGTTTCTCGTCAAAGGTAACATTGATCGGATCATCAATTTGTGCGGCAATGCGCATGGTCTTGGGGCTAGGGGCGATAGCGGTAAGGCTAATTACCTCGGCGGTGGCCGGCGCCGGTTGGGACGCAGCGCGTCCGCGAATGACCTGAAAGTGGTTCGCTTTATGTGAAAAGGCCAGACCGGTCGGGTTGGCAATGCCCAGGCGCTCGGTTTCCAGATCGCGCACGCGACGGACAAACGCGGGGGCCGCTGCTGCCACGGTGCCATCACCGGCCCCGCCGGCAATCGAGTACGCAATAGGGGCAGTGGGCCAATCGAGCCAAAGCACCAGGAACACAAAGAGCCATAGGCGGGGACGGCGGCGTAACCTCATGATTCTATCCTTTACCGGTACGTGATACATAACTGTTGCACCATTGTTACGTTAGGATCGGCAACTAAATAAATTCACCAACTTCAACCCTGTCAGGTCTCCAAGACCTGACAGGGTTTGTCCGATTTTATTTAATCGCCATTCCTTATAACTGCATTTTCTGATGATCTCGTCAGCTCCGGCGCCAGACGAAGGATGGGCAGGAAGAGGTGGTTGTCGGTTGCCGCCGGCTCCTCATCCGGCTCTTCATCTGGATCTTCATCCGGCCCACCGTCTGACGGATTGGGGTCAGTGGTGATTGGCCCGACCTTTTCGATGATGCTGCGCATCACTTCTGCATTGACAACCTCCAGGTCATCCAGGCGAGCATTGCCAAAGCCGTGGGCTGCCCCATCCCAGAAGGGCGTAAAGGTACAACTGGTGTCAAGCCCCAACGTCGTGGGCGTACAGATGAAGATGTCGCCGCCGTCGCCGCTGAGGCCGGTGACGGTAAAAGCGCCCTTGGCGGATAGGTAGATTCGATTGGTGGCGGGATCCACAAAGACGCCTTGAATGTCTTCCTCCTTGGTGTCACTTAACCCCACATCCGAGCCATCAAAGTAGAGTTCCCAGCGTCCCGCGCTTTCTTCGCCCAGTTGAGTCGGCGTAAAACGCAATAGATCTTCGTCGCGCGCCCCGGTTACCCCTGTCACCACCGGATCACCCAACATACTTAGGATCAGGGTTCCGCTGACCAACGAGATGGCGTCAATGTCTGCACTATCGGTCGTCAGTTCCACATCAGAGCCGTCGAGATACCATTCAAAAGCGCCGCTTGTCGTCGTACCTAAGGTTGTGGGGATAAAGCGCACAATATCACTGTCATCAACCGGGCCAAGGCCGGCGACCAGCGTTTCAATCTCAAAACTCATGAGGATGGCGCCATCTTCTACAATGTCAAAGGCATCGACATCGGTGGTGATGCCGACATCCGAGCCATCAAACAAGAGCGACCATTTGCCCGTGTTCTTGTCATAGCTCAAAATATCCTCATCCCGATAGTAAACGTCACCGACGATGCCATTATCGCGCGGGCTGATCAATAGGTCGCCAAAGGAGGGCGTCAGGGTAAACTCATAGAGTTTTCCGTCGTTTTCCGTGGGATCGACCTCATTATCGATCCCGCGGTCGATCACATAGTAGTGCATAACGGCGGGATCTCCGCTGGCCGGCGCCAGCGCAACCCCGGCTAGTTTTGCCGGGTTGGCATCGGCGATGTTGAAAGTGCGCACCAGGAGACCGCTCGTTGTCACTTCGTAGATGTCTCTGTCAGAGCGACCGACAAGGATCAAGTTCCCGGTGCTTGGATTATAATCAAGCCCTTCCAGGTCTTGGATTCCCAGCGTTAAAACATCAAAACTTGTCACCACATCGTCGCTAATGGCCGGTGCGCCATCAAACCGGCCATTAGCGCCGGAACGGATGACATAGACTTCATTATTGACGCCATCGGCAAGATAGAGAATGCCCTTGTCGGCATCAAAGGCAAGGCCTTCGGGGTCAAAGCTGCCAAAGGCGGCTGTGCTAAAGGAGGTGATGATGTCGTCACCCGTGCCAAAGAGGCCGTCCGGCCCAGTCGTGAGTTCAAAAACCTCTTTGCGATCATCATCGGCAATAAAAAGATGACCATTGGCGCTATTGTAGGCGACGCCATCAGCTTCAATGGAATAGGGGTGGGTGCTGCCGGCGCGCACCAGCGCCCCGGCCAGCGTTACCTCAAAAAGATTGGCGCCGGTAAACAAGGCTGGGATCTCATCCACTTCACCGTCAGCGATCAAGAAGCGATTGCTGGCGGGCAGATAGGCCAAGCCCGACGGATCGGGGCTGGGCGGCGTCTGTTGCGCCAGATCGGTTGTACGCACCAGAAACAGGGAAAGATCATTCGCCCTGGCGGTAGGTTGCATACGTTTGGGTCCTTCCAGTGCGACTTCAATGATGCGACCTGGCTGGTGGCGGTCTGGCCGGCCTTGATCGGCAATGAAGAGATGGATGGTCTCCGCCGGATCGGTTTGATCGGCGCTTGGGGCAAAGACCAGCCCTTGGGGCGTCTGTAACTGGAGCGCGGCCAGATCATAAGTCGCAACCGGTTGGCCGGCGAGGCTCAATTGGTGCAATACCTGTTGATCAAAGCTCAACAGGTAAAGGTGCCCATTGTGCGGATGAATGGCAAGACCCCGCAGATCTTGCCCGCCCAGCGCAGCCAACTCAATATGGACAAAACGGGGCGCGCCAAAGCCGGCTGCCCCATCAGCGTCAATACGGAGGAGTTGGTCTGCTTGATTATCCAGAATGAACAGGTGTTGGCCGGTCGGATCGAGCGCCATCCCTTGAGCTTGCGCCGGTGCAACAGCACGCAAACTGGTGCGCGCTAGTTCTGCCGGCGCCAGGGCTGCTTGGGCATCCACCGGGATCTGCACCAATTCCTGACGGTCACGGTTATAGATAAGCAACTGCTGCCGCTGATCGTCAAAAAGAATATTCATCTCCTCATGGGTTACCGCCGTCAACGCTGTTGTCGCCAAGCGATCTTCATAGGGAGAGAAGGAAATGACTGTTAGCCCCGCCGTTTCGCCTTGCTCCTGAATCAAGTAAAATTGATTGAACGACTTGGCATACGCCAAGCCAGAGACATGGCGTACATTCTTTTCGCTCGGATAGAGGGTGCGAATTGCCGTCACCGGCCTGGGCGCATCTTGCGCAAGGGTGGTTGCGTCCCCAGTCAGGAACAGCGCAACCGCAAAGAACAATACCCACAGAAACGAGGCATATTTTCCGGGTTGATAAAATAGATTCATGTGAAGATTCATTGATCAAACTTTCGCTTGACGAGCAAAGCTGCCGGGCTGGGGGATCAGCATCAGTTGGCGGCTGCCTGAAACTGCTCGAAAAATGGTCGTTACGCTTTGTGCGCTGGGTAAGCTGCCAATCAAGCCGGGAGATAGGCCCGCTCCAGGAAACATTGCGCCCATACTTCACTAAGGAGAATGCTGAGGAGCAATTCCGACGAACGCGCGTTACCTCGCTCCGCCTGCGCGCGGCTCTGGATCACCGACTTTGGTTCATACCAGCCGCGCTTGACCGCGGCTTGGAAAAGATCCTCGAACCAATCCGGTTTCTGCGTCTGCCACCAGTCATACAGGTAGAGAATGCCAAAGCCCGATTTGGGTCGGTTCAAAATCGACGGTGGCAAGTAGGGCGCGGCAGCTTCATGCAAAATCGCCTTCAACTTCTGCTTGGTCACCAACTGATCGCTGGGAATTTGGCTCGCCAGCTCATAAAGCTCCCAGTCCAGATAGGGTACGCGTGACTCAATCGAGTGGGCCATCGACATCTTGTCCATATAGAGCAGATTCTGATCGACCAGATAGGTCCATTGGTCGAGATATAAAGAGGCATCCACCAGATCGGTTGCCTGGTAGGAATTGAGAATCTGCACATGATAGGCCATGGCATCCTCGGCCCGGTGGCCGTTGAGAAAATCGGGGCGCAACATGCCGCGGCAGGCGTCTAACGAGTTTAAGAACGAAATGTTGATTAGATCATAGGGCGTCGGTTGCGAGACGGTTTCCAGGAAGTGCTTGATACGGTACGAATCGGTCGGCAGCAACTGGCCCAACCCGGCAGCCAGCCGGAGGATGGGGGCAGGAATTTTGCGGGTGGTGTCGAGGAAGGTCGCCGCCTTGTGTCGCCGATAGCCGCCAAAGAGTTCATCGGCGCCATGACCACACAGCAGCACCGGGGTGCCATCCTGACGCGCCGTTTTGGCGATCCGAATGGCATTGACCAGCGCCGAATCAAAGACCGGCTCTTCCAAGTGCCAGACAATCTGCTTGAGCAGCTCATGGTTCAACACCTGATTGGGGTCGATGACCGGCGGGATGATCTGGCGGCTGATCGGGTAGCGCGCCGCCATCTCATCAATGTAGCTTGTCCGATCTACGCCATGCCGGTTTGGCAATTCGCTGTCATCATAGCCAACGGTGTAGGTGCGCACTTCGCGCATGGGCTGGCTAGCGCGGCACATCAACGCCGTCACCAGGCTCGAATCCAGCCCGCCACTCAGAAAACTGCCGACGGGGACATCGGCCACCAATTGACTACGCACCGCCGATTGGAGCGCGTCGCGCAAGTCACTCACCTTGGGCGCATGACCATTCGTCTGCCGCTGGCGACGCACCCGATCTACCCAACAGTCAATCTCCAGCGTGCCGTCGGGGCGCCAGCGCAGGTAGTGACCCGGCAGCAGCTTGTGAATACCGGCAAAGAGCGTTTTGTCCCCCGGCACATAGCGGAAGGACATATTCTGCCAAAAAGCGGCGGGATCCAACTGCGCCTGCACCTCTGGCAGAACCAGCAGCGCCTTGATCTCTGAGGCAAAGGCGATGCCGTCGTTGATCCGGGTGTAATAGAAGGGTTTGATGCCAAAGGCATCGCGCGCACAAAAGAGCTGTTGCTCACGGGCGTCCCAGAGCGCAAAGGCAAACATGCCATTCAATTGATTGAGCATCCCAACGCCCAGATCTTCATACAGATGCACCAAAGTCTCGGTATCCCCCGATGAGCGCATGAGGTGACCACCGGCCAGCAAGGGTGTGCGAAATTGCTGATAGTTATAGACCTCGCCGTTATAGACGATCCAGATTGAGCCATCTTCGTTGGTAAGCGGTTGATGGGCCAGCGGCGAGAGGTCAATGATCGAGAGGCGGCGATGGCCCAGAAAGATGCGACCATCAAAGACGCGCTGCCCTTCCGCGTCCGGCCCACGGTGGCGGATGCGATCACACATTTGCTTGAGCGCCGCTGCATCGCGCTGTGGGTCATGGGGGGTAGTCCGTACAAAGCCACAAATACCACACATACGTCATCTGTCCTTTAATAGCGTTTACACCGATTCACTTGGATAAGGTGAAGGGGCGACAGGGTGACAAGGTGACGTAATCGTTTTGCCGCCCTGTCACCCTGTCATCCTGTCACCCCTTCACCTTCACCGGCTGTACACCTGCCCATGTCGGCATAGCTGGCACGGCGGGTGCATGCCGCTGGTGGGGGAAGCGCTCCACCAGTTCACAGAACATCTGCTCCAACTCTTGGAGATATCCAGTCCACGACCATTGATGGAGAATAAAGTCGCGCGCGGCACTGCCTACGGCCTGGCGGCGGGCCGGGTTTTTGAGCAACTCAACCACATGATCGGCGAAGGCTTGCGGCGTGTCGCCGATCAAGATCTGCTCGCCCGCTTCCGCCCGGATCCCTTCATTTGCCATGGGACTGACCACCATCGGCAGTCCCATGGCCATGCCTTCCAACACCTTGTTGAGTAGACCGGCGGCGGTGCGCATGGGTGCAATCGCCACTTGGGCGCGCTGCAAATAGTCGCGCAGATCGGGCACTCGCCCGGTCACGGTGATGGCCGGATCCTCCGCCAGCGCCATCACTTCAGGGAGTGGTCGCGTCCCGACAATGGCGAGGCGCACATCAGGGATCTGTTGGCGCACCAGCGGCAGGATCTGGCGGCAGAAGTAGGTGATGGCATCCACATTGGGCATGTACTTCATGTTGCCGGTAAAGATCAGGCTGTTCGGCTCTTTTGCCACCGTGGGATCGGGCTTGAAATAGTCGAAGTCAACGCCGTGGGGGTTGAAGAAGACATTGGTCAGCGGCGGGTCAGCGGCCATGGCTTCCAGATCACGCGGGGAGATCAACATCACCTTATCAAATTGGCGGGCAAAGCTGGCCTCAAAGTGGCGTAATTTCCGGTACTCGATGGTGTAGAGCAGCTTGTGCAACCAATCGGTAGCGTTTTCGGCCAACCGTTGGTAATTCAAGGTCATTGACAATTGCATTGCCAGCACACGCGGGTATTGGCGATATTTTTCGGTGTAGCGCCCCATGCGAATATAGTGGGCATAGAGCAGATCCGGTTTACTTTCGCTGATGACCTGATCTACCAAGCGCGCCATGGCCGGATCATAGTTGTAATGCAGTTGCAACGGCAGGGTGCTGATGGCGCCAGTGATGCAGTTGGCATAACAGCGCCATTTACGCATGGGGATGTTCTCTATGCGCACACAATAGGGTTGGAGTTCGGCTTCCCAGGCGCGCTCATGGTAAGGTTCGGTAAAGGTGATTAGCGTGATCCGGTGGCGCTGTGAGAGATACTTGACCAAATGGTAAATTGTCAAGCGGTCGCCGCGATCAAGCGGAAACGGAAAGCGTTGGGCGACAATGGTAATATTCATGGCTTGAGCTCCTGTAACGATGTAACTGCAATATTCACAACCCTACTCCACTCTTGCACCCTCGTTGGTGCATACAAGCTGATAAGTGCGATCAGCCGTTGTCACCGTGATGCGGCACTGCTGATCGCCGTTGGCGGCCAAGGTTGGCGCATAGGCAACGGTCAATGCCTCTTGGCCCGGCCAGAGTACATAGCCGCTCCAAGCCGGCAGTGCGATCTCCTGTCCCAGCCCCCAAACGATGTTCTTCATCTCCAAGCCAAAATCCGGGGCGACCCACCCCTGCAACGGGTTGCTGTTGCCGTAATAACTCGTCACCGTTTGCGCACCCCACGTCACAAGTTGCAAGGTGATGCCTGCACAGCAGACCGCGCCCCCCGGTTGACCGGCCTGAGGATCAGGCGTGCGCATGACCGCCACCGCCGGGTGAAAGTGGATCAGGCTCTCGATCCGGTGGCGCCCTTGGCCAGTCAACAAGTCACAGACCAACCAGAAGCGGCGATCCACCCAGCAGAGCCAGCGCCGATGGGTTACTTTGCCCGGTAGGCGTTGGTAGCCGGTATGCGCGCCCACCACATAGGCCAGGTCGGCGCCATCGTCGCTCCAACCAACCGCCAACGGATGGGCGCGCCGGGCGACCCGATAGCGATCCCAAATTTCCGATTGTTCGGCTTCATCGACGACCACGGTGTTATGGGCGCGGGTGCTGCGATAGTAGAGGCGCCGCTCCTGGTCGCCGTCATAGTTCTCCACGCCGGCATCGACAATGAAGCGTTGACCGGCCAGCGACAACTCATAGCTCAAGGCGTCGCAATGGCCGTGGCTGGGGAAATAGTCCGGGCCAAGGGGGCCGCAATCAAAGATCAGGAAATGTTGCGCGTCCCGGTCGCGAAAGACAAAATAGCCACTGTCGGCCAGCGCCTTCAATCCATGGACCGGAGTGATCTGCGCAGCCGGCAACCGCGGTGGCTGCTTGACCATGCCAAAGACGGCATCGTTGAGCAGCGGAATGTTGCCGTCCGGGTGGAGGACGGCGCCCAACCAGTCGGCCATGGCCGCCACCCGCTGTTCCACGGTTGCCGGCACAAGCTGCCCTTGCGCTTGCAAGAGCGCGATCACTTCCTGGTAGAGGTGTAGATAGAGGTGGTGGTACATGGGGCTGCGTTCAAAATGACCGCCGTCTGCCAGAAATTGTTCCGCCAATTCGCCCCAGAGAATCGCCTTGCCTTTGGCCTGCCAGCGCCGGGTTGTCTGTTGGGTGCGGCTATCGGTGAAGAAGAGACCGGCCAGCAGTAACGCACGCCCATTTTCCAGCAAATGGTTGCCCATCAGGTGATACTCAATGTGATGCTCCAAGAAGCTGGCCTGGACAAAGAGGCTCTGGCGCAACTGGGCGGCAAAGGCGTCATCCTTGCGTAAGAGCGGCGCAAATAAGGTGTACGCTTTGATCCAGTTGGTCATGCGCAGCGATGTGGGGTAGGCATCCCAAGCGACGGGCGTGGCAACCGGGCAGCCGGCCATCCACTCTTGCACCAGCCGGCGGAAGAGCGGATAGGCGTCCAAGTTGTTGCCGTAGGCATAAGCATTGCCCAATGTCACGGCGTAATGAAAGTAGTGCAGGTTGTACTGCCACAACGGCGCTTCCCCAGCCGGCAGCCACCGGATAGGCGACCCCAAGTCAACCGTACGGTTGAGGAAGGTGAAGCGATTGTGCGCTAATTCTTCGGGGCGATTGTCATCCATCACATTGCCCACCGGGTGCGTCGCCGGCAGCAGCGGCAAAGGCGTCGCTGCTTCCTTGCCGGTGGCGCACCGTTGATAGGCGGCGCGATAGAGCCGTGAGCGGTGCAGCCCTTTGCGTTGGAGCAGCAGACGCAGACGCCCCTGCACTTGGATGGGCCGCAGATAGCGCACGGCGGCCAGATAACGGGTAATGGCTTGCATTGTGTCTCTCAAGCGGAATGGGCGCGGGAGAAGCGGACTTCCCCCGGCTGGGACTTCTGGGTAGGCTTGTTCTGGTTGGGCTTGTTGAGGAGGAGGTCAACATATTGATCGACAATGGTTTCGAGGGCATAGGGTTGCCAGCTCTCCTTGGGCGGGCGGGCGATCCGGCCTTGGATGGCTTGCACCATCGCTGCCGCCAGGGCGTCAGGGTCGCCAGGGGGCGTCAGTGGCCCAATGCGCCCATCCTGCAAAATCTCGCGCGAACCACCGGGACAATCGGTGGAGATCACCGGCGCACCACAGTAGAGCGCCTCCACCACCACCGTCGGCAAACCTTCCCAAAGCGACGACAACACAAAGGCCGACGCCCGCGCCATGTAGGCATAGGGATTGACCACAAAGCCGGGCAGGCTGACATCTTCCGTCAAGCCCAGCTTGCGCACCAGCGCTTCCAGCGCCGGTCGATCCGGCCCTTCGCCCAAAATGACCAGGCGTGCGACTTGCTCCTTGCGCACACGAGCAAAGGCTTCGATCAGGGTGGGGAAATCTTTCTGTTTGGCTAAGCGCCCCACGCCCAGAAAAACCGGCGGTTGGCCGGGCTGAAACCAGGGGTGGTCGAGCGGCGCCTGCACCTTTTCTCGCAATTGGGAGGTGACGCCAGGGTTGTAGATCACCTTTGTCAGCCGCGCCGGCACACCCACCACCTGCACCAGATCATCAATCACACTCTGCGAGACGCCGACGACACAATCGGCCCAGCGGTAGCAGTAGCGGGCCAGGCGCGGGGTGAAGCGGAAAAAGCGATCGGGCGCATTGGGCGCGTCGCTGGAAATGACCACCTGTTCGTTGACCGCCAGGCGGGTCTTGCCGCCGGCCAGCAGACGCGCCCAAATGGCAACCAGATTGGTGTGGCTCATGGCCGCGATCATGGCGTCCGGCTGTTGCCGCCGCAGATAGCGCACCAGCGCCGGCAAGCGTTGCAGCGTGCGTTTGCCCTTGACCAGGCGACCATTGCCCAGATCGACAAGCTGCACCCCAGCCGGAATTTGGTTCAGATAGGCGCCCTCCGCCTGCGCCACCACCAGATCGACGGCATAGCCGCGCGTCACCATGCCCTGCGCCAGGTTCAACATGCTCCGTTCCGCCCCGCCCCCTTCGAGCGCCGGTAAAAAGATGGCAACCCGTTGTTGTCTATTTCGCATACGCTTTCCTTGTCATGTGGTCGGGTGGTGTGATGGTTGTCACGTTGGTTGAGCTTGTCGAAACCAACGTGACAACCATCACACCACCTAATAAACTATCTAATGGGCGCCCTTGCCTAGCAGGACGACCGGTACGGTCTGGACTAACAATTCCAGATCGTGGTAGAGCGAATAGTTCTTGATGTAGTTGATCTCCAGACGCAGGCGATCTTCGAAGCTCAGATCACCCCGGCCATTGACCTGCATTGGCCCGGTCAGCCCTGGTTTCACGGCCAGCCGTTGGCGCTGGGCATAGGAGTACATGCGCACAATCCGCATCTCTTCCGGTCGCGGCCCCACCAGACTCATATCGCCCAGCAGGACATTGAACAACTGGGGTAGCTCGTCGAGACTGGTCTTGCGTAACAACCGGCCGATTCGTGTCACGCGTGGGTCGTTGCGGATTTTGAACATGGGCTGGCTGAGGGCATCGACCTTGATCAATTCATCCAGCCGCTGCTCGGCATCGACCACCATGGTGCGGAATTTGTACATAGTAAAGGGCTTGCCGTTGAGACCAATCCGCTCCTGGCGAAAGAGGATGGGGGCGCCGGAATCGAGTTTGATCAAGAGGGCAATCACCGCCATCAACGGTGCGGCGACGATCAGCGCGACTGTGGAAACTGTCAGGTCGATCAGCCGTTTGACAATAGCATCAACGCCACTGATACAGGGCTGGCGGACGCCGATTACCGGGATGTCGCCCACATCTTCGCTGTGCGCCTGCACCGAGATCAGATCAAAGAGATCGGGCACTACTCGCACATTGACCGGCAGATCGCTGATCGCCAGGACAAACGCCTTCACCCGCTCATATTGGTTGGAGGGCAACGTCACAATCACCTCGTGAATGTTCTGTTCTTGCACCAACCGGCGCATATCCTTGCTTGTGCCCAGGAGCGGAATCTGGTTGCCTTCACAGGTCAGGTGGGGTGCGCAGTTCGTTGCGTTTAGTTCGGTCCCCGGCGTCTCCGGCTGCAATTGGTCATCCAGAAAGCCGACCAACTTCATGCCGATCTGGGGTCGCGTCAACAGGTTTTCGGCCATCTGTATACCGGTGGCGTTGACGCCATAGATCAGCACCCGCCGTTGATTGAGTCCGCGTACCCGGATGTAACGCAACCCTACGCGCAGAAGGGTATGAAAGGTGCTGACCCCCAGCCAGACCAGCATACCAAAGAGGAGCGGCTGGGGCGCCGCCAGGAGCCGGAAAGAGGCCAAAGTATCGATCAGGAGGACATAGAGGATCACCACCAGTGTGACCACCTTCATCTCTTCCCAAAGCGAAAACAAGCGCTTGGATTGGTAGAGAGAAAAGAGCCGGGCCAGCAAGACCCAGCCAATCAGCAGCAGCGCAATGGTCGGGAGATTCTGGGCTAACACCACTTGATAGTTCGGCAACACCATCCCTTTTGTGAAAAACCAGGCGACGACAATAATCGCCACATCGGCCCCCTGAAAGATTTGTGTCCAATACCAACTGTATCGTCTAAGCACTGTTGCCCCCCTGGCTGTTGGTCGCCCTGTTATTGATGCGCTGTGTCATGCGCTGTGTGTGCCGGCAGCTATCTCCACTGGCAGCGACCGGTGTAACGGTCAATAGTTCTCTACGTTGTGCTTGTTTCATGATGATTGACCTCGGTAACAAATACATTAAAAAGGTAACTACTCAGCGCCTAGCCGCATCCCGCAGAGGTACGACTAGGCGCTAAGTAGTTACTAAAAAAGTTGAATACCTAAAGGTTGCAGGATGCGCGGCACCTGCGCCGTGGCCGAAAACTGGGTACGCGCCGCCCAGTTGTTTTGCCCCAGGGTTGTGAGTAAAGCGCGATCCTGGTGCAGCGTCTGGATCGCTTGGCTTAACTGTTGTCCATCGCGTGGCGCAATCAACAGTCCATTCACCTCATGTTTGATCAGCTCCGGGATCGAGCGGAAGCGGGTGGTGATCACCGGAATGCCGGCGATCATTGCCTCTACCACCACCCCTGGATGCCCTTCGCCCGCATAGTGAGTTGGGAAGACCATGACATCGTATTGGCGTAGCGTGGGGACGACCTGATCCGGATTGAGAACGCCCCGATAGACCGCATTCGGTGTCTGCGCCAGCTCTTGCGGAAAGCGTTGCGCCGCCGATGCATAGATCGGGCCGAAGAAATCACAGGAAACTGGGGTAGCGCCGCCGGCAGCCAATGCCCGTAGACTTTCCAGAAGGAGAAAGACCCCCTTCTCTTCCCGAATATGACCCACATAGGCCGCCCGTAATGGCCCACCGGTTGGCGGCATTGTCGTCGGCGCCGCTTCACTGTCACTCACCGGGCGATAGGCCGGCACATAGTGAACCTTATTGCCCAGCATTTGTGTGAAATATTGGTGATTTAGCTCGGTCTCAATAATCAAGCCATCCACCTGATTGAGCGTGGCGCGAAAGATGCGGCGTAACAGCGGGCGCAGTCCCATGTAATAGTTGTCAAGCGAGCCACCGATCGAGCGCAGATAGCACGGTTTACCGGCTGTTTTGGCGACGCGTAGACAGATCGACGCCATGGAAAGAAAAAATTGATCCTGCCCAAAGATCAAGACCTGGTCGATCTGGCGCACCTTCTCGATCATCTGGCGCACAATGCGTTGCGCCGTTTCAAAATGGGAACGGGTAAACAGGGGGTATTGTCCCAAATGTTTGGGGGCGGAATTAATAATGTCCAGTTTCAAGCGCTCCGGGTGGTTATTCACCAAATTGCAAAAAACCTGAAAGCTCACACTGGTGCCGGCAATCGGCGGCGGCAAGGGGCCAATCGCCAACAGGCGTGGTAACAGTTGTCCATTCATTGCAAACCTCTTTCACTGACTTACGTACTGGCCAGGGGCAGCGCCGGCCCATTGCGTAGGGCGGGTACACTGCTCCTGATGATGCTATTCACCCTGACGGTGCTTTGCTGCTCGCTTTGTAGGATGCGGGCATGGGTGATCAACAGGCTAAAGAAGAGCCAGATATTCTTATCCTCGGCCAGATTCAAGACCAGGCTGGCTGTTCCCCAGACGATGAGGAGCGCCACCCAGAAGAGACTCTCCCAGCGCGGCAACCGCCAGGCGGTGACCAGAACAGTAACGAGCATCAGCCAGTAAAGCGCCAGCCCGATCAGCCCCGTCTCGACCAGCACCACCAGCGTGGTGTTGTGGACCACCTGCCCGGTGCGATTGACGCTGGGAAAGGCATCGATGCCAATGCCGCGCATGGTGTGTGCCTCCCAGGTCG
Organism: Caldilineaceae bacterium; assembly: GCA_026645575.1. Next base: position 69,748 of record JAPKMW010000017.1, on the reverse strand, counting down.
TCCAGGCTGTCTTCCACAGATCAAATCGCCCGGTCATACCGCTATTGGCAATCGACTCATCAATCGCGGCCAGGCGGGCAAGCGATGACGCCGGGACAACAGTGGAGAAAGCCCATAAGGCGACGATCAGGAGCGGCACAATCAGGAAGGCGCGTTTGCCTTGCGTGCGCAGCAACATGACCAGGCCGTAGAGCGTGGCCGGGACAGCCATGATGATGCCAAAGCGGGTGGCGGTCAGCGCAATGGCCAGGAGGGCAACCGGGATATAGGCGAGATTGACCACCTGCAGTAACCGTTGGCGCGACCACGGCGCTTCGGTTGTGGTGGCCAGATACCAGGCCAGCGGCATTGCCATTCCCAGCACATAGGCCGTCGTATTGGCAATATTGCCCACACCGGCAAAGCGCCCATAGACCGATTCCGCCCCCACCCAATAGTTGTAGACCACGCCGCCGGCATGGACATAGGCGCCCAACACGTAAGCTTGAAGTGCGCTTTTGATCATGCTTGGCGTTTCGTAGAGATCCCAAATCACCAGCGCCAAGCCCAACATGCGGACATAGATAAAGAGGCGCGCCCAACTCCGCCCGACATCCCAACTCCACCAGACCGTTGCCGCCACCCAGAGGACAAAGAGCAGCGCCGCCAGGTGAAAAAACACCGGCTTACGGGCGCGTCCGGCCAACAGCACAAGCCAAAGCCAAACCGCCGCCACCACCAGACCAACGACGCGACTTAGTGTCCCCAGGCCACCAATATGGATCATATCCATCCACGGCATCAACCAGATCATGAGTAACGACAGCCAATAATTTGCTTTGCGCATAGTGACTTTCTAATGACAGCCTAGCCCGGCAGAGCGATAACCCGTTGCAGACGGCTCAAAAGTTGTGCGCGTTGGCCTCCTGTCAACCCGCAGTAGAAGGCGGCGACGGCAATGATGATCAAAGAGAGTGCCGTGTTGATCAGCAACCCGAACCAACCGTTGACCCCCAAGAAAGCCCAAGACGGCAGCAGCAATTCCGGTTTGACGGCGACGCTGTAGAAGAGCGCCGTCACCAAGGCGGGGCGGACGGCGCTACGTATCTGGTGCCCGATTGATAGCTGTAAAAATTGTCCAATCAACAAGGGGTAGCCTACCGTGAGCAACAGCCGCCCCAGAATAATGCCCAGACACAACCCCACAATTGGGGAAGCCAAAGTTCTCATCAGGAAGATCGCGGCGCCGGTGGACAAGCCGACCGCCACCAACCCCAACAGCACCTTCTGTTTGGGTTTGAGCATGACATCAATAAAGTTGCCGTCATTGCGGATCACGACCAATTGCAGCATCATGACCATGAGCAGGAGATTTTCCAGCGCGCCGGCATGGTAGCCGGCGCCAACCCACAGGCGCAGAAAATCGTCATTCCACAACAGCGTCAAAGAACCAATCACCGTAGCCGTAAACCAGGTGAACAACTGGATCTCGCCCCGTACCTTGCCGGCCTTCGCCAGGTCGCCGGCGCCGATGATGCCCCCCAATCCCGGCGCAATACCAAAGGCGACAATCGCCACCAGGTTGACCAGCGTCTCCGGCAGATACTTCATCAGCGAATAAGTGGTCACCAGTTGCACGGCGGCAAAGATGCCCAGCAGCGCACTGTCACTGGCCAGCATAAATTGCATCACCAGCCGCCAGAGCAGGAACCACCAACTCAAACCGACAAATTTGCCCAATGCCTGGCGCGCCGGTCTGGCCACCCCGAACCAGGGGACATAGGCTTGTGTCACCTTCAGGAAAAAGAGACCAGTCAGCAACGTCGTGATCACGCTGGCCAGAGCGACGCCGACCATGCCGGCATTCAGGGCAATGGCGCCGGCGGTAAAGAGACCGCCAACCAGCACCAGCAATGCCGACAAGCCCATGCGTTTATAGCCAATATTTTCGCCCTCCATGACCGCCTGTGGCAGATCGGCCAGGGTGAGCAGTGTCATTTGCACCACCAACAGGGCGGTCGCAACCCGGGTCAGCCAGACATATTCCGGTGCTACATTGAGCCAACCGGGGAGCAACCAGACCAGCAGCCCGCCAATCAACAGCAACAGCGGGCAAAAGAGCAGCCAGACCAACACGGCGCTGCCCACCTGGCGCCGTTTTTCCTGATAATCAGCCGAGCCTTGCAGCGTCGCCAGGGTAAACTTGAGCGTTTGTGTGGGGCGACCGCTGGCCGCCGTCAAATAACCGGTGAGGCTGCTCAAGACCTTCCAGATACCATAGCCATAATCGCCCAGTCCGGCCACCAGCAATGGCGTCAACAGGAAGCCGATGAGCAGGCGCGCCCCGTAGTCCAGCGCCGAGGAGAGAGCATTCAGGTACGCTTTACGCGTCAGGTTATGATCGGCCTTCAACCTGGCCCAGAATTGGGTTGTCGGTACTTTTCTAAGTGCGGTTAACATGAACATTTCCATTAGTCCAGCGTCCAGCGTCCGGAGTCCGCAGTCCAGAGTCCGCAGCCTGGACTGTTTGTAACGTAGTAATCTGTTCGATTTTCGCTATCATTGCTTCGGCAATTTCACTGACGGATGCCTCGTGGGTGGCAAAGGTCAGCACTGGGATTGGGGCGTGACCTTGCAACCCCTGCATGACGGCATTGAACGAAGTGCGGTAGTGCGCCAGCAAGGCGACAGCTTCGGCATCGACGCTCTGTTTGATTACATGCGCTTGCGCCCGTTCACGAATGCGCGGCAGCAAAACCGGATCCGGCGCATCGAGCCAGACCACCAGGCGAAAGAGCGGCGCCCACCGCCGGAACATGGCGCGCCACCAAGGAGCCGCCGTGGTATGGGTCAGGCGCACTGGGCCAAAGGCCCGCAAATGGGTTAGTTCAAAGATCGGTCCCTGATCCACCACCGTGACGCCGGCTGTTTGGCTGCGTCGCCGGAAAACATGGCGCATTCCAACCAGGTAGAGAAGCCGGCTGACCTCTTCTCTCGTGTACCAACGACCCCGCCACGGCGGCTGGAGCAGGGTGGGCAACGCGGCCAGCCCACTGCCGACATAGAAGGGCAGGTTTTGCACCGACCGCGCCCGTAGGCGGTCGGCAAAAAGCGCCAAGTTGGCATCCCGACGCCCCAACTCCCGTAACAATGAACTCTTACCCGCACCTGCCGGGCCAATGATTTCCACTAGACAAGCTTCTTGTTGCTGCATAATCACTCTAAAGCTTGGCCCAGACACCGGCTTTGAGTTCGGCGTGAACTTGTGCCGCTGCTTGACTCGCATCCACAACTTGCGCGTTCGTCTGCGCCCAATCCACTTCCCAAATGCCCTGATTGCGCGCCAGTACCGGTTGTTGGCTTTCATCCGACCGGCGTAAGGCGGCGATGGTCGGGTCGATGCGCAAGACAAGCAACAGTTCGGGGGGCAGAATCGCCTGGAAGTAACGCTTTTCCTGTTGCGCCAGCCAGCGCAATAAGCGACTGGGACGCTCCTGTAAGCGCAAAAGTTGGTCAATGTGCGGCGCATCCATCCAGCGCACGGCGGCCAGCGGAAAGCGATCACAGACCACCAGCACGCCATTGGTCGCCATCCGACGGGCAGCGCGGTAATTCCAGTAGAGGTCGCGGGCGAGACAGAGGGCGCGCAAGGCCAAACAGATACCAACCAGACCGTTCACCTGGTTGTACCCCTCGTAGAGAACGCTGGCCCAATCGATATAGGGCGTTCCGGTCACGGTGCGGGCCGCTTTCAGCAGGGTGCGCACCAGGCGGGTGGTCAACGACCAACGGGGTTTGCCCAGGTGTACTTTGACTACATCCAGATCTGTCCCCAGCCAGCGGTAGACGCTCTCAACCACTGTGGTCTTGCCGGCGCCGTCGCCGCCCACAATGGCAATCATGGCGCCCCCGCGCTGCAAGCGGCGGCGTGGCAATGTGGCAAAGCGGCGGCGATAGGCCAGGATGGCGCGGCGCCAAAAACGCAACCCCACATCCTTACCCTCGCCCTGGCGCGTATAAGCCCGGAGCCGTCGCTGCAGTTGCCGCCCCACCTGTAAGCGTTGCCGGAGAGCGCTATGGGGCTGGAGCGCTCGTAGACACTGGTCAAAAAAGGTGGCGTCAATGGTGGGTAGGTGGACAGCCAACAACGTGGCTACGGCGCGCGGATCAGCTTGCTTCTGCAAATAAGCCAGTTCTCGCCGCTCCCCGGCCGAAAGCTTGCCCCACCGGCCCAGAATCGTGTCCCAGGTGGCGTGTTTGAGGATCATGCGAATGACAAAGATGATCAGTTCAAAGGCGGGCGCCGGCGTCTTAAAGAGCGGCCCCTGTGTAGCGGAGGCCAAATAGGGCGCTTCCAGCGGCAGATGATAGTTTTTGGTCATATCCTCGCCCAGAATCAGTTGATAGTGAACATGGGCATGAACCAGCCGTCCCGTCGCTGCATCATAGCCGTAATAGTCGAGAATGCCCGGCATTGCCCACGGGTGCGTTTCCTGCGCGGCCTTGAAGTCCAAGTCATGTAGGATGGCGGTGACGCGTTCGGCATCGGCCCGGCTTACCAATAGATCCAGATCATTTTCACCAGAAGCCGAACGTTCCAGCACATCATTGCTCTTCCAGTGGCAGTAGTTGATCCCGGCGTCCTTCAACCGTTTGCATAACGTGGCGACAAGGGCGAGTATCGGTGGCTGTCCGGCTGCTGTTGCGGGCAACAGGGGTAGCACCGGGGGGGGCTGAGGCGTGGCCGGCTGGATTGCGTAGCTGTACATCTCACCCTCCTACAGCCAACAGTGGTTGATGGGCGTTGAGCAACAGCCGGGAAGTCGAGTGAACGATTACCGTCATTTCCGGCGCTAACGTCTGAAGACCATTGCTACGCAGCGTCAACTGTAAGCGATACGCACTGCCGGTCGGCATGAGGGGGAGGGCCGGTATGGTCAGGGTGGCGTTTTGGGCGCCGTTCTGTGCCAGCGGGATAGCGCCTAAGGTGACGCCATTAAGCGCCACATCGAGAAACGTTTGGTGGCGGCCGCCGTTGGTGACCGCTGGGGTTGCGTCATCCAGCCAGACCGTCAAGTCCAACTGCACCTGATCGCCGGCCATCAGCGACGCATCACCCAATGCCAACGGGATATTGACCTTGTTCTGCTTGCGCTGAAGCGTCAACGGCGCTAGCCCCACGTCCTCAAAGGTCAGGATCTTCACCGGCAGCGGTGCTGTGGGGTGGGCGCCATTGGTGCTGAAGTTCTTGTCGCCTTCGGTGCGATTTTTGCCGTAGCGAAATGGCAGCGCAACGCGACTACGCCGTTCGGTTGCCGTTTCCTGTTTGACACCTTCCGGCTTGACAACGTCCTGCACCGGCGACGCCGGGATGGCTCTTTCTGCTGTGCCGGTTTGCAACGCCAGTGAACCATGCGCCGGGTCGGTTGTTGCTAGGGGGGCTGCGGTCACGGCCAGTAAGTGACGGGGCGCGATGGTGGCGGGTGCCGGTTCTGGTAGGCGCTGGATGAGCGCATTGCTTATCTGGCGTTCGGCCTGATTCCAAACGATCCCCAGCAGATTTGCCTGCGCCTGATCGAGGGCGAAACAGCTCTCTTTCAACGCGGCCTGTCTCGTGTGATTGGCTTCGACCAGTAAAATAACGCCATCTACCTGACCGGCCAGCAACGCGCCCTCAGCACTGGTTAACAGCGCCGGACCATCAATGAGGATCAGATCGGCATGGGCGGTTAGCTGGGCCAGCACCTGGCTTAAGCGCTTGGCGCGCCACCACTCGGTCGCCGCGCCGTTGCTGCTTTCGCCTGAGTCGTTGCTCTGCCCGCTGGTGAGGACGGTGAGATTGGGCAGTCGGTCAATTGTCCAGAGTGGAATCGTTGGTTCGCCGGGCGTAAAGAGCAGTTGCTGTAGGCCCTTGTTGCCAGGAATTTGAAAAAGGCGGTGTTGGCTGGAGCGTGCCCAATCGGCATCGACGATAATGGTGCGGTAGCCAAATTGCGCCGCTACAATCCCTAGATTGGCGGTTGTCAAACTGCGACCTTCCCCATAGCTGGGGCTGGTGATCAGAATGGTTTTGGGCAGTTTGGTACACATCAATTGCATTTTGCTGTGGAGGACGCGGTAATCTTCAAAAATGGGGGAAGGGTCATCCTGGTAGAGGAGCAGTTTGGGGTTGTTGCCATTTTTTAGGCGGCGGATGGCGCCCAGCACCGGCGCTTGCACCAACGGCGCTAGTGTATCACTCAATTTGAGGGTGTTGTCAAAATGTTCCAGCAAGCTGATGATCCCCAGCGCCAGCGCCAACCCCATACCGCTCGCCAGGATCAGATTGATGAAGGGGCGCGGCCAGATCGGTGTGGCGCTGGCTTCCGCCGGCTCAACGATGGTTAAGCTCTTAAAGGACCGATTTTCTTGTAACGTCAATTTCCAGCGGTCGTAGTTTCTCTCCCAGTCGATCATGAGGCGTTCGAGCCGACTGATCTCCTCATTTAATTGGCGCGTGCGCTCACCGGTGGGGTCCAGCGGATTTACGCCGCCGATGGGATTTAACCACAAACGCCAGAGCGCAATCTCGGCATCGCCCGCCATTGTATTGGCCTGGAGATTTTTTAGCATGTCCAGTTGCTGCTGGCCGGCGTAAAGTTGTTCTTCAAGCTCTATGAGACGGGATTGCGCCAGGGCGCTTTGCGCCTCGCGGTTGCGCTGGTCGCTGTTAGCAACATTGAAAAGCACCAATTGTTGGGCGACGTGATTGGCAATGATGGCCGCCTCTTCCCCGGTGGCGGCTTCGGCGGAAATTTCTAAAACCTGGCTGTTTTCCATTGGGGTTGCCCGCACGCGCGCTTGCAATTGTTGCCAGGATTGCGGGAGCGCCAACGTTTGCACCACCTGTTCGAGGATCGGTTGGCGAATGGCGAGATCCGCATTGGTGCGGATAAGCTGGGTAATCGCCTCAATCTCGGAGAATTTCAAGGCATTCGCTTCAATCGCCTGGTCAATCGCTAGGCTAGTCGTGGCGCGATAGATGGGTTGTTGCAGGCGACTTACCCCATAGGCCAAGCCGCCAAGGAGCAGCGGAAGCGCAAGCAACAGCCACCAACGGCGGCGGAGCGCTGGCAAAATTGTGCGGAGTTCAATGAAGTCGTTCACAAAAGATTTCCTTATAGATCCCATAGCCCAGTTGGCGAAACAGACTCATGTGGTCGAGAAGATACTTGACGAATGAGGCAATTCGCGCGAGAATAAAAAAGTGCACGCGAAGGCGCATTACGCATTCGTGTTGTGCGAACAGTAGCGCCTACGTACACCTTGACCTGGAACGCGTAGGCGCTTTTTTATGGGCGAAATTTATGTAACGATTTTCAGCCTGCTCCTACTTAGTCTGTGACTGACAGGGAGCCTTCGTCGTTACCAAAAATCATTATAATCAGAAGTCATGGTGTAATAAACAGCAATTTGTTACAGATTGATAACATTTTTAAAGAATGATGAATGAATTGTTAAAAGCCGTTATGGTGATTGTGGTCAATGGTTATGCCAAAGCGATGCTATGACAAAGGCAGGAAATCGGGGAAAAATCGATCGTTGGCGAGGTAATTTGCCTGAGTTGGCGGGTGATGACTTGGCACAGCGTTAATGCGTCGTTAACAAAAATTATGGTATTTACGCGAAATTTATTAAACTTTATTCCGGGCCAATACTTACCCAGTCGACAGCGGCGGCGAGTGGTCGTCGATCCGGGTGTAGACTAATCCGCAAAAAGGCGGTATCGGGATGAAGCGCAAGGGCGGCGCTGCCCACCGGTGCGCCTTGGACGCCAACGATGGCAAAATGTTGACCTGGCAAGCTCTCCGCCGTCACCTCAGCGCCCAGTGCGCGTAGCGAATCGATGGCGGCGGCGGTCAAGTGGGCGGTGGCGTCGCCATGACTGACCACCAGCACTATCCGCCCCTGCTCGATCCGGCCAAGATAGGCGGCCAGCGCCTCACTTTCATAGGGATTGGCCGCCGTGTCAAAGCCGACCTTCTCCAGGACATTCCCCTGTTCATCCAGAACCGTGACATTCACCCCGCGCCGACCCGCCGATCCGTCCTGTTGTTCACCACTTTCATCAAATAAAGCGATATAGCCGCCATCGGCAAAAGCAGTCAGATCAACATCAAGGGGCAAGGTGACACCCGTGCTGCCGATCTGACGGTCGCCCGCCAGAACATCGCGCGGACGGGCCGTCCAATGCCACTGCAAGTCAATCTCATTTAGCGTGTTGCGGAGTGCGCTGCCGGGGACCGACCAGCGGATTTCCTGCCAGCCATCGGTGAGTGGGTGTAGCTCACCTTGCCAGTCATTGACCCGCACTTGCAAGCGCTGTTGCGGGCCGCCGGGGTAGGTGAAAGGATGGACGCGCAAGCGTAGTGCGTAGCCGGCGGTCGGCTCAACTTGCCGCAGTGGGAGAAAGAGCCGACTCCCTTGGGCGGTTGCCCAGATCGCAGTTGCTTCATAGGGCGTATCGGTTTCTTGTTCATCCCACCCTTCACCGCGATAGGGGTACGTACCCGCCGTTCCGAGATCAAGGGTGAAGTTGTCGCTGCCCGCCGGTTGCACCACACGATACGCCTCAATGCCGTCACCGGCCCAGAAAGGTTCCGGCTCCAGGGGGAGCGTCGCCTTGGCAAAATCCCAGGTCGCCTGCCAGTGGTCGGCATAGGGAAACCGTTGCTCGATCGGCGGATAGAGCAAGAGATAGCCGGTATTGTAGAGGTACAGTAACTCGCTTGCTTGCGCCTGTGCAGCCGCCAGTAACTCCGGCGTGACTGGTTCACCCACCTGTACATTGCGTATGGCCTGAAAGAATGGAATGCGCTGAAAATAGCCCATCTTGAAATCCGGGGCGCGACTGATGTTGCCCCCCAGCATGGGCTTGCCGTGGCCGGTTTGGAAATATTGAAGCTGCGTCCGCTCCGGTCCCCAAGTGCCAAAGCTATTGCGCCAGCCCAACGGCGTTTGCAACACACTGATAGGGCGCGGATCCGCGGCAATCTGGGCATAGACAGCCGGAATCCGGGCGTCGGAAAGCGGCGCCGGCAGGGCCAGATGCTCAAAGAGGATGACGGCAGTTAACAAAATCGTGATTGCGAGAGTGAGCGGTCGTTTTGCGTTGCCAATGTGTACTCGCTCACTCGCTAATTTTCCCAATAACCAATAGACGCCATAGCCCACTAACACCGCCACCCCCAGCATCAACAGTACGCTATTGCGATTGGGCGCACGGTTGGCTTTGATAATGGGCAGGTAGTGAAGCAGGGCAAAAGGCAGCGGGAAGGTGGCCTCGATGCCATCCAAATCAAAGCGATAGCGCCCGTTGATCTGGAGGAATGGCCCCAGCGTAAAGATGCCGAAGATGAGACTGGTCCACAGCCAGATATAGACTCGGCGGCGGTAGCGGATCGCGCCGAACAGCGCCAACAGCAAGGTCAACCAGCCGAGAAAAACGGTGTTAATGTCGCGGAGACCGGCGCCATTTGGATCTAACGCACGCAACTGAACACGCCGCAACTCCGTTACCAAGTCGCTGCCCCACAGCGGGTGAAGCACCGTTGGCGTGAACCAACCCAGTAGATCCGTACTCAGCGGAATGGCTTCGCCCCATCCTTTTAAGGCAAAATCGTCGGTCAAAAACTGATACAAGATCGGCCATAGCACCGGTCCCCAGACCAACGCTGTAACGAGCGCAAGGATGAAGAGATTTTGAATTTTGGCTTTTAGCGTGCCAAGTGATAGGGACGTCGTGCGTAGCTGGACAGCCAGCACAAGCAACGTAAAAATCGCCAGAAAGAGGGCTGTGATCATCTCTGCCAGGCCGTTAAAGGCGAGGAACAAACCGGCCAAGAGGGCGGCTTTGCGGCGTGTGCGCTGCGCCAGGTTGTTATCCAAGGCGCGCAGCAACATCAAGGCGTAAAACCCAATCCACTGGGTTGTCACCATATCATAGTGGCCCAGAGTGGCGTAGATGGCGCGATTGCTGGCAAAGGCGTAGAGCGCACCGGCGATGAAGGCGGCGTAATTTGTAATTTGTAATTCGTGATTCGTGATTCGTGATTCGTATCGCGTCAGTAAATAGTTGACCAACAGAAAGGTGCCGTAACCGCTGAGGATGGTGCTTAAGTACAGGGCAATGTTGCTGGCAAAGGGCAGGTTAACCGCCAGCATGAGCGGTTGGGCGATCAGGGCATGGAAGAAGTTGTACGTATAGAGGATCAGATCAATGCCCAGCGGATACCAGATCAGGTCGCTATGTAGAGGACTTTGCAATTGATCGACCAGGCTGTGCTTGAGATACCAGACATTCCACAGAAAGGTGGACTCGTCAAAGGCCCACTGCGCCACGCCGGGGACATGGGTGGTGAGATGGGTGACAAGGGGCCAACTCAGGGCAATGGTTAGGATGGTGTAGAGTGCAAGCACAAAGCCATGTTTACGCTTGCTGATGGCAATGGTTCGATCAAACATAAATTTCTATCTGTTTTGACTTTTGCGCCCATCATCGTGAGCAAAACGTGTGTAGACTGCGCCAATGTAGCACCACTTGTAAGAATAGCCAAATTAGGTACTACCCTACTCTACCCTACTCTACCTCACTGTTTAATGTCTGCAAGAAGGCAATGATCTGCTGCTGCTCGCGTTCAGTAAGGTTAAGCGGTTCCAACTCGCTGTGGCCGGCGGGTGCGGCCGGGGCGCGGTTGTAGTGATCGAGTACCGCCACTAAAGTAGCAAATTGGCCGGCGTGCATATAGGGTGGACGCGCAGCCACATCACGCAGCGAGGGCGGTTTGAATTGGCGTACCAATTCGTGCCCCTCGGCCACCATGAAGCGCAACTCGGCACATTGGCTGGGGTCGGCGTCGCTGTATTGGCTCAAACAGTTAAACTCGTCGGCCAGCACCTGTTGCGCACCGCGTGCACGCCCCGTATCCTCCGGCAAGGTCGCCACGGCCGGCACACCGGTGTTGTGAAAATCATTGTTAGTCAAGAGCGGCCCGTTATGGCACCTGATGCATTCCGCCTTACCGATAAAAAGGCGCAATCCGGCGATTTCGTCGGCGGTGAATATGGCCTGAGCGGACGCGCCATTGCCATTGAGGACCGCTTCGGCATAGTGGTCAAAGCGAGTAGGGGTGAAGAGCAACGTCCGCTCATAGGCCGCAATCGCCTTCCCCAAGTTGACAAAGATCTGCGTGATCTGCGCCTGCGCTTCCGGCGGGAGCGCCGTCCAAGCGGCCTGGGTTTCGGGCGCGGTCACGGGGGCGGCTTGGGCGGGATAGGCGCTGAGATCGGGCAAAGGCCCAAAGAGCGCTTCATAGTCGGTCCGGTAGTGCTGCGCCACCAACTGGGCGTAGAAGGTGCGGTTGCCCCCATGTTCTACCGGATTTTCCAGCGGTCCCAATGCCTGCGCCCACTGGCTGTCCTTGCGGCCATCCCAGAAGAACCAGGGGCTGTAGGCGGTGCCGACAATCGGCATGGCGCGGCGATCGGTGGTGCCGACGCCTTGGGAAAGGGGCAACCCATCCTGAAAACCGAGCGCCGGTTGATGGCAGGTGGCACAGGCCACTTGCCCGTTGGCGCTAAAGCGCGTATCGAAAAAGAGCTTTTGGCCGAAGGCGGCGGCCTGCGCATCATCGGCATAGCGATTGGATGGATCAGGCGACAAGGGGGGCAGCGTCCCCAGCCAAAGGCCACGGATAAGTTGTTGCTCGTCTGCGGTCCACGGGTTGCGTTGTTGGCGCAGGAGCAACAGCCCGGCGCTGACAAGGAAAAGTAGGGCGAACGCCCCAAAGAGGATTGTTCTTTTCATTGGAGCACCAGATTGAAGGTGATGCCGTCGGTTTGCCCGTCGGCGGTGATTTCATAGCGTACTTCCCACCAGCCGACCATGTGAAATTTTAGCCCTTCGACCAGATAGTCGCCGCCACCCAAATTCTGCGTCACCTGGGGCTGGGTAGGGAGACCATGACCATGTTGGGGCATCCCACCATCCACCGTGATCACGGCATCCTCGACGGGTTTCCCGTCGGCGGTTTCCACATGCAAGGTCCAACTATGCATCTGGTTGATTACGATCGGATCGGCGGCGCTGGCAAAGGAGACAGTGTAGCGCGCCTGCTCGGTGGTGCGGGTTGTCGCCGTGTTCAAATCAGCCGGGGGTGGATTGAAGCGCATCATCAGAGGCATGAGATAGCGTGGCCCCAGAATGGGCAGCAATAGAATCAGCAACAGAAGGACGGCAACAACAGACAGTCCAACCGTCAAAAATTTCTTGCGAAGCATAACGATTTTGTTTCCTTACTTTGTGCAGCAGCGCCGCTGTAGATGGTAATACAAGTAGGTAATAATACAATGAAGTGCAGTATAAGCCGGAGATGTGAATAAATTGTGAAGGAGTTATGAACGGTTGTTGTGGGCTGAGAGCAGTGTGAGTTCGCTATTGCTCTGGGACAACAGAAAATTAGGTCTTGACAAAGCTCCGCGGTGAAGGTAAAGTATATGCAAAAAATTATATATATCAAGAATGATATGTGTCTTCGGGCAGATTAGCAAAAAAAGCAATGATACCGATCAATGATTCACCCATTCCCGACTATGAAACGGTCAGCAGCCGGTTAAAGCTACTGGCGCATCCCGAACGCTTGCGGATCCTGGATGTGCTACGCCGTGATGCGGAATGTGTCTGTCATTTGGAAGCGCTCTTGGGGAAACCCCAGCCCTATGTATCACAACAGTTGCGCTTTTTGCGCCAGGCCGGCTTCATTGTCGATGAAAAGGAGGGGCAGAATGTCTATTACCGGCTCGTTGACACCGAGGTGATCCGCTGGCTTGATCAGATGCTTGGCCCTGTCACCGGCGAACATCCAGCTACGATCTTTGCACTTTTTGATGTCTACCACTGGTAACAATGGGTCCACTTCTAGATAGCTTCCAGAGGTAGCGTTCAAAAGTGCAAAGATCGTGACTTTACCTGGGCATCCCGATGCTGGCCGGCTTTTTGACCCGCTTTGTCTTGTTGCGGGCCAAAGGGCGCACCTGGTACGAAAGCCAATTTGTGCCACGGGTCAGCCCCTTGACCTTGATCGCCCTGCTCTTCACGATTGTAGTGATGTTCAGCCTCAAGGGCAACTTGATCGTGCAGATTCCGCTGGATGTGGTGCGCATTGCCATTCCGCTGATCCTCTACTTCGTGATCATGTTTCTGGTCAGCTTCTGGATGGGGCGCAACATTGGCGCCGATTACTCCAAGATCACCACATTGGCCTTCATCGCCGCCAGCAACAACTTTGAGCTGGCGATTGCCGTCGCCGTGGCGGTCTTTGGTCTCAATTCGGGCGCCGCCTTTGCCGCCGTTATTGGCCCGTTGATCGAAGTACCGGTGATGATTGCCCTGGTTAATGTGGCCTTTCTCTTCCAGCGCCGCTATTTCCATGCCGAACTGCAACCCGTGCCGGCCAGCATGGTCAATGCTGCCGCCGCGGCCTGTCCCCCAGCCGGACAGTTGCAAAAGTAGCACGTAAGCCACTGCGAAGGACGCAAAGAGTGCAAAGAAAAATCTTAAGCGAGTCTTTGCGCTCTTCGCGTCCTTTGCGGCTTCGACGTGAGCTCAGCCGAACAGTGGGGGTTTTCATTGCAAAAAGTACGCCACTTTGCCGGCCAGTTCCGCCATCCGGTTGGCATAGCCCCATTCGTTGTCATACCAGGCAAAGACCTTGACCAGCGTTCCATCCACGACCATGGTCGAACCGGCATCCACAATGGCCGAACGGGGATCATTGACATAATCGGACGAGACCAAAGGCCGTTCTTCATAGCCTAAAATGCCGGCCAACGCGCCAGCCGCAGCGTCCTTGAAAAGCTGATTGACCTCCGCCACCGTTGTCGCCCGCTTCACCTCAAAAACGGCATCAGTCAGCGAGGCATTCAACAGCGGCACCCGCACGGCAATTCCATTCAACTTGCCGGCCAGTTCGGGATAAATGAGGGTAATCGCCGTCGCTGAACCAGTTGAGGTTGGAATCAGATTTAGCAACGTTGAGCGCGCCCGCCGCAAATCTTTGTGCGGGGCATCAACGATAACCTGGGTGTTCGTGGCGTCATGAACGGTGGTGATCATGCCATGATGGATGCCCAGATGCTCATGGATCACCTTGACCACCGGCGCCAGACAATTGGTCGTACAAGAGGCCGCCGTGATGATATGGTGCTGCGCCGGCTCGTAGAGATGATCATTACAGCCCATGACCACATTAAAGCCGCCCTCTTTGACCGGCGCGGCGACAATCACCTTGCGCACTCCTCCGGCAAAATAGGGTTCCAGCAACGCCGGCGTCCGAAACTTGCCGCTGCACTCCAAGACAATATCAACGCCCATCGCCTGCCAGGGGACAGCGCCCGGCGTGCTTTTTTCACTAAAGGTGAGGGCACGATCCTCAATCCACAGTTGTCCATCCTCAGCGCGCACCGGATGCGGCCAGCGCCCATGCACCGAATCAAAGGTCAACAAATGCGCCGCCGCATCCAATCCGCCTGCTGGCTCGTTGATATGGACAAAGTCAAGATCCCGTCGGCCCCACCCGGCCCGCAAAACAAGCCGCCCGATACGTCCAAAGCCATTAATGCCTACTCGAATTGTCATCGTTATGGTTCTCCACTCATTTATGTTGAATAACACCCGAAGTAGATGAATACAATTTCGTCACTGTTAAGCCGTCAATTCCACAGCGTACAAACTTGAGCTACTTTTGTCGCAAAAACGCTGGATCACCGCCAAGAGCGCAAAGTGCGCCAAGTTTCGCAAAGGCTTTTCTCCGAAATTTCTTCGCGATTCCTTTGCGCTCTTGGCGTCCTTGGCGGTAGAAGGCGCGTTGCATCCCAAAACTAGCTCGTTTGGCCTCTCGCACTGGCGTGTTGTTGTTTTTTTGCACTGTTTTGCAGCGTGAGGAGAAGATAGGTAATGCGCGTGCGGATCTCCCGTGCAATGGTCGCAAAGGCTAGGGAATCGTCGTCCTGATCCGTCGCCAGAGGATCCGGGATACTCCAGTGAATTTGGGTCGGGTCGCCCGGAAAAATAGGACAGTTCTCCCGTACACGATCACAAACGGTAATGATCAAGTCAAACGCCTGGCCTTGAAATTCATCAAGGTGCTTCGACTGCTGCTGACGAATATCGATGCCCATGTCGGCCATGGCGCGAATGGCCGACGGGTGAACAACCGCAGGTTCATTGCCAGCGCTAAACACTTCCACGGCGCTGCCACCCAATGCGCGCATCAGCCCTTCGGCCATCTGTGACCGCGCACTGTTATGGGTGCAAAGAAAGAGGACACGCAACGGCGGGTTTGTTGTTGCAAGGGCTACGTCCTGCTGAATGGCTGCCGGATTTGCCAAAGATGGATGGAGTTGGCTGCCGCTTTCCTGGTAGAGTTGGGTCAAACGGGGCAAATCGAGATGATAATAGACATCACGGCCATCGGCGCTGCTACGCCGCTCCGTGACCAACTCATGCGCGCGCAACTGCTTCAAATGATAGGAAACGAGGTTCATGGGTCGATTGACCCGTTCAACTAACTCGTGTACCCGCTGATCGCTATGCACGAGTTCCCGCAATAACAGCCAGCGCACTTCATGGGCCAGCAATTTCAAGACAGTGGGCAGTTCGTGGTCGAGAGCTGTAGATGTCATACCATTTCCCTGACTATCATTAGTAGACCGCTACGGTACGCTCGTCGCCGGTTCGTAACTGGCGCCAGTCATGAACTGGCGACGAGCATGGCAGTCCGCCAATAATACAAATCAAATCGAATCAATTTGATTTGTATTATAGCCAGGAGGTTTTGTTATCGCAAATTGGCAAAGCGGAAAAGGGCCAATCAAACTTCTACGCTGCTCAGCGGCTCCTTCGCCCAGGAATTGATATATGCCGCCGATTGGTGGCGGAAGTAGGTGTTGTATAACTCGGCGTAATGACCGGCCTGCGCCATCAAGTCATCATGGTTGCCTGCTTCGATAATCTCCCCTTTGCGCAAAACAATAATGCGGTCGGCAGCCCGAATGGTTGAAAGGCGATGAGCAATGACAATGGCGGTGCGTTCCTGCAACACCACATCCAGCCCTTCTTGAATTTGCGCCTCGGTCAGTGGATCAATGCTGGCCGTCGCTTCGTCGAGAATCACGATGGCGGGGTTTTGCAACAGCACGCGCGCCAACGCCACCAACTGCCGCTGCCCCATCGAGATGCCGCGGCCCTGTTCACTGATTTCGGTGGCGAGACCATTGGGCAACGCTTGCAACCAGTCGCCACCGCCCACCTGGCGCGCCACCGCTTCAACTTCGGCATCCGTAGCGTGAGGGTTGCCATAGCGGATGTTCTCGGCCACGGTGCCGGAGAAGAGAAAGGGCGTTTGCGGTACAATACCCAGGCAGCGGCGGTACGCCTGTAAGTTAAAAGTACGAATATCGCGACCATCAATCAGCAATTGACCACCTTGGAACTCATAGAAACGGGCTACCAACTTGCCCAGACTCGACTTCCCGGCGCCGGTGTGACCGACCAACGCAATGGTCTGACCGGCGGGAATCAGCAGGTTGAAATCGAGCAGCACCGTTTCTTTGTCGTTGTAGCTAAAGTCTACATTGCTAAATTCGATCTGTCCGCGAATCGACGAAACAGGCTGGTTATCAGTCTGCACCACCCGCGCCTCGGCGTCGATCAGGGCAAAGACCCGTTCGCTGGCTGACATGCCCAATTGAAATTGACTCCAAAAGGAAGCGATGCCGGTGAGCGGAAACCAGAAGAGGTTGATACTTTCCAGGAAGAGAAACCAGGCCCCCGCTGTCACTGTCCCGGCCAGCACGCTGTTGCCGCCAAAGTACAACACCAGTGCTGTGCCAATGCCGGCAATCGTTCCCAACACCGGGAAGATGGCGCTAAAGACAATGCCCTGTCGCCAACTCAGGCGATAGGATTGTTCATTAACTTTGGTAAACTCCTGATAGATGGTCTGCTCCTGGCGAAAGTTTTTGGCAATGGCAATGCCGGCAATCGACTCCTGCACGTTGGCATTGACCTGGGCGATCACTCGGCGCGCCTGTTGTGTGGTGTGGCGCGCAATGCGCCGAAAGGCCAATGCCGTCAAGATGATCACCGGCGCAATCGCCAGGGCAATCAAGGCCAACCGCACGTTGATAAAGAAGAGCAGCGCCACCACCAGCGTCACCACCAACACCTGACTCATCAGGTTGAGCGTGAGCGTGACCACGTTGGAAAAATCTTGCGTATCCGATGTGACGCGACTAACGATCTTGCCCGACGAAAATTCATCGTAGAAAGACATATCGCGATCCAGCACCGCATTAAAGGCATCCCGTCGCAAGTCTAGAACCACATTGCCAACTGTCCTGGCGGTGTAGCGTTGCCGAATAAAGTTGAAGGTCCATGAAAGCGCACCCGTCAGCAAAACGGCCAGAATCAGCCACCAACTATGCTGCCAGACTTCGTCCCGCAAGTTCTCGCTGGCGATCACAATGTCCAGCCCATAGGCGATTAATAGCGGCAGCGCAGCGTCCATGACAGAATTGAGAACAATCATTCCAGCGACCACGCCCATTTTTTGCCGGTGCGGCCAGAAATAGCCGCTGATGCGTTTCAACAATTCACGGTCTGTATAGGTGCGGTCATACGCTTCAGCGTCCAACCCGTCCATGATAAAACCCATAAGAAGCTCCTATTGGTTGATGAAAGGTTCATCGGAAAATCCAGGGAATGCGAAGGCAATCTTCCGGGAAGGTTTGACCGGACGATCCTGTCGACCGAACCGACCTTCTCGGAAGATGTTAGGCGGGCCACTCGCGTTTCCGCTACACCGAGGTCAATTGTGTCAGACGTACCGAGCGAAAATGCGTTGATAGAGTGAACAGCGCGCCATTAGTTCTTCGTGAGACCCTTGATCCAGGATTTCACCTTGATGTAGGACAAGAATCTTGTCGGCGCGCCGAATTTGCGAGAGCCGATGTGTAATCAACAACGTCGTGCGCCCTTCCATCACTTTGTTGATCGCGCGCTGAATATGATCTTCGGTAGCGCTATCAATGGCGCTGGTCGAGTCGTCGATCATGAGAATACGCGGGTCGGTGAGCAGGGCGCGCGCAATGGCAATGCGCTGACGTTGCCCGCCAGAGAGGGTGACGCCCCGTTCGCCAATCTCGGTCTGATAGCCATCGCGAAAGCTAGTGATAAACTCATGGGCTTGAGCAGATCTGGCCGCCACTTCAATTGCACTCTGGTCGGACTGTTGCGCCATGCCAAAGGCGATATTTTCGGCAATGGAGCGGGAGAAGAGAAAGACATCCTGCTCAATCGTGGAAATTTGCGAACGCAGGGATTCCAGATTCCATGCCCGCACATCGACGCCATCGATCAGAATGCGTCCTTCATCGACATCGTAAATGCGGTTGACCAGCTTGGTCAGCGTACTCTTCCCGGAGCCGGTCTGGCCAACAACGGCAATCGTCTCCCCCGGGGCTGCGGTAAAGGAGATGTTGCGCAACACTGGCGACCCCTCCTTTGAATTTTCCAGGTAGAAGGTGACATTTTCAAAGCGAATCTCGCCGCGCATGGTAGCGACATGACCCGCTAGGTTTTCATCCAACTCGCTCTCGGCGCGCATCAGTTCCAGAATCCGTTCGGCGCCGGCCATGCCCATCTGCACCAGCGAAAAGGTGAAGATGGAGATAAAGGCCGGAAAGCGCAGAATGCCCATCAACCCCATATAGGCCACCAACTGGCCGACTGTGATTTCCCCCAAAGAGAGCAAATACAAGCCGTGGGCAACAGCGCCGGTGAAAGCAAAACCTAGCAGCAGCAATGGCAGATAACGGGCTTGAATGTCGCCTTCCTTGACAAAATAGTCGCGGTAACTGGTGGCGTTATGGATAAATTTGCGTTGTTCCTGCTGCTCTTGCGCCATCGCTTTGACCACCTCAATGCCGGTGATCGTCTCATTCAGGCCGGCGTTAAGATCACCAAACGACGCGCGCTGCATCCCAGCCACCGGGTTGAGTTGGTTCATGTAGCGGCGCAAGGCAAAGACAAAGACAATTTCAAAAAGGACTGGTGCCACCAACAGTCGCAGGTCAATAAAGGCGATAAAGACCAATGGCGAGATCAAGCCGATCACCGACTCGGTGATGAGCGAGACCCCCGGATTCATCATTGGGTTGAGTTGGCGTACATCGTTGCTGGCGCGCGCCATAATGTCACCAACCCGCTGGCGATTGTGAAAAGTCTGGCTCTTGCCCAGCAGGCTGATGTATAGCTCTTCGCGTGCGTCCCGTTCCAGCCGCTGGCCTAAAGTCTCAATCGATGTCGAGTTGGTCAGATCGATAACGCCACGCACCAAGACCAGCGCCAATACCCCCAGCCCCAACCAAAGCAAGCGCTGCGGATTTGGCTCCGGTTGCAGTACTTCATCAAAGGCCAGACCTGTCAGGCGCGGAATGGCGGCAAAAAAGATATTGGTTAAGGATGCTGCTAGGAGAAAGAGCGCCAGCAACCCTTTGTAGCGTAACAAGTGGGAAAGCACCCAACGAAAGGGGCCACGACGGTTGTAATGATATTCCCCGGCTACACTAAATTCGCGCTTGTCCGCTGTGCCGGAAGCATTGAGCGAACCGTTGACAGAATAATTCGATGCAATCAAGCGATGCTCCTTTGATCATAAAAAAAGAACGACTGTTCTACAAGCTGATGATACTACAGATTCATGGAAAATCAGAAAACGACTGTGAAGAGAATATCACGGATGGCTTCCAGACGCTTGTCCCAATGCATCAATTTGCCGGCTACCCTCCGCTAGATCAGAACCAAGTTCAGCACAAAAGGTTACAAACACACCACGGCCAACTCGATTGACAAGGCTCGATTGACAAGGGTAGTGCTGTCTATTATGATAGCTGGTATAAATGTTGTATAACGCCCCAACCAGCCAAAAGCGCAAAGCCTAATCCTAATAAGGAAGTGCGATGAGAAGCAGCACCGAACATATTCTGACCACCCATGTGGGATCATTGCCGCGGTCTCAGGCAGTAGTTGATCTGTTGTTTGCGGAAGATCGCGGAGAAGCTGTTGATCGGCAGCGTTACGATGACACTATGCAACAGGCTGTTCATGAGCTTGTTCAGCAACAGCGGGAGGTCGGCATTGATATTGTCAGCGATGGGGAGATGAGCAAAATTTCCTATGCAACCTACATTCGCCACCGCTTGACCGGCTTTGAAATTGGTGATGCCCCGCGCGCTACCCCCAAAGACCTGGATGATTTTCCTGATTACCGGCGGAAGTTGGTGCAATCCGGGGCGTCACCCAAATATCAGCGCCCCATTTGTCGCGGGCCGATTGCGATCAAAGATTTGACCCCGTTGCAGAAAGATATTGCGCATCTCCAGGCTGCTGCGGCGGTCCACAGGGTGGACGAAGCCTTTATGAACGCAGCATCGCCTGGTGTCATTGCCGTCTTTCAACCAAACGAATATTATCCTACCAACGAAGACTATTTGGGCGCGCTGGCCACAGTGATGAAGATCGAATATGAGATGATTGTCAACAGCGGGTTATTGTTGCAGGTCGATTGCCCCGACCTTGCAATGGGGCGCCACATTCGCTTTCGTGATGTCGATGACGCCGAGTTTTTGCGCAACGCCACATTGCAAGTTGAGGCGCTCAACTATGCGCTGAGTGGCGTGCCGGCGGAGCGCGTGCGGATGCATCTCTGTTGGGGCAATTACGATGGCCCGCACACCCACGACATTGACCTGGACAAGATCATCCACCTTGTCCTCAAAGCCAAGCCGCAAGCGATCCTCTTTGAAGCCGCCAATCCACGCCATGCGCACGAGTGGAAAGTCTGGGCCGCAACCAAGATTCCCGAGGACAAGGTGTTGATTCCGGGGGTGATCGAAAGCACCAACAATTTTGTTGAACATCCCGAATTGGTCGCGCAACGCATTGAACGCTTCGCCGCCATTGTCGGGCGCGAACGGGTGCTGGCCGGCAGCGACTGCGGCTTTGGCACCTTTGCCGGCTTTGGCGCCGTCCACCCACAGATCGCCTTTGGCAAGTTGCGGTCGCTGGTTCAGGGGGCGGCCATTGCGTCAACGCGCTTGTGGTAACAACCCTTACTTTTGTGGTATGATAACAACAGCATTACTCAGTGGCTGCTGCACAGTTACATCCGTATTACGCGTGATGATTCCGTAAGAGGATAAAAATGAAGGATTTTAATACATGGCACAATATCTAAAAACAGGTCTAGGCCAAACCGAAATCAAAGCCGCTGACGCCAAGGTTCGCCAAGTTGTCGAAGGGATTTTGGCGGATGTTGAAGCGCGCGGTGACGTCGCCGTGCGCGAGTTATCCGAACGGCTGGATAAATGGTTGCCGGCAAGCTTTCGCCTTTCAACGGAGCAGATCGAAGCGATCATGGCCAGCCTGCCGGCGCAGACGATTGACGACATCCAATTTGCCCAAGCCCAGGTGCGCAACTTTGCCCAGGCGCAACGGGCGGCGTTGCAAGATATTGAAGTCGAAACACTCCCCGGCGTCACCTTGGGCCACAAGAACATCCCGGTCAACAGCGTGGGCTGTTATGTCCCCGGCGGGCGCTACCCGATGGTCGCCTCGGCGCACATGAGTGTGATTACGGCCAGAGTGGCGGGGGTCAAGCGGGTCATCGCCTGCACGCCGCCAATCAACGGCCAGTTGCCGGCGGCGACGATCACGGCCATGCACCTGGGCGGTGCTGATGAGATTTACATTTTGGGCGGCGTTCAGGCTGTGGCAGCGATGGCGTTGGGCACCGAAACGATCCAGCCGGTAGACATGCTGGTGGGGCCGGGCAATGCCTATGTGGCCGAGGCCAAGCGCCAACTCTTTGGCCGCGTCGGCATTGATCTGCTGGCCGGGCCGACCGAAATTCTGGTCATCGCCGATGACAGCGCCGACGCCGAAATGGTCGCCACCGATCTGCTGGGGCAGGCGGAACATGGCCCCACCTCGCCGGCCATCCTGTTGACCACCAGCGAAACCTTGGCCGCCACCATCGAACACGAGATCGGTCGCCAATTGGAGGTCTTACCGACCGCCGACGTGGCCGGCGTGGCCTGGCGCGACTATGGGCAGATCATCCTGGCCGAAAGTGACGCCGAGATGGTGCAGGTGGCCGACAAGATCGCCTGTGAACATGTGGAAGTGTTGACGAAAAACCCGCGCTACTTCCTAGAAAACATGTGTAACTACGGCGCCCTCTTCCTAGGGCCGGAGACCAACGTGGCCTATGGCGACAAGGTCATCGGCACCAACCACACCCTGCCGACCAAAACGGCGGCGCGCTACACCGGTGGCCTGTGGGTCGGTAAGTTTCTAAAGACGGTTACCTACCAGAAAGTCAAACCAGAAGCGACAGCGCTGATCGGTGAATACTGTTCACGCCTCTGCGCCATTGAAAATTTCTGGGGCCACAAAGAGCAGGCCGATCTACGCGTGCGGCGGTATAAACAAATATGACCAGCGATACAGTTGGGACAGGATCACTCGTCCCGTAAGGACGCCTGAGTTTAGCGATTATCATCATTTCCCACCCTAAACTCTAGCGTCCCTACGGGACGAAGGCGACGTTCAGCAGAGGGTATGGCAAAGAGCAAGAACAAAAATTTTTCATTCATGTACGGAAAGTGTGAGGTCTTGACCGACCACACTTATGAGGTTTGGGAAACCTGATAGGTGTTCACGCTTTTCGTAGGTGGGCCAATTTATTTAGGAGAAGTTATGCGAACCTTGCTGCGCTGTATGGGTTGTCTATTCCTCGGATTGTTCTTGCTTGGCGCGGCCCCACCCTGGCAGGCGGCGACCTACCAGCCCCCCATCGGCATCCCGGCGCCTTCGTTTGGCATAGTAGAGGTCGCACCGGCGCCGCCGGCAGCTTGGCCTAGCGCCGACGCTCCTGGTTACTACTACATTGATAACAGCCATCCCAACGCCACCGACACCAATAACGACTATGGCTACCCCAATCGCCCGCGCCAAAGTATTCCCGAAATCACCTACCCCGCCGGCTCCTATGTGGAAATTCATGGCGGTGATTATAATGATGTGAATATAAGTATTGATTTCAATTGCACGCGCACCCAACCCTGTTGGATGCGCGGCACGCCCGGCAATATGCCCAAAATCTCCGGCACCTTTGTCTCTACCGTTAATCTGACCTATGTTATTTTTGAATATTTGGACTTTGAAGGTGGCAGCGACACATCGATTGCCGCCGTGGCCGGCAACCATATTGTGCTGCGCCACTCCGTTGTTCACAACAAAAGCTGGAACGGCAACAACGCCGGCGTCGGCATTGGGCCAACCGTGGGAACTACGGTCCATGATGTGGTGGTCTACAAAAACCTGTTTCACGATTTGGGCGACTGGCAGGCCACGACGGATCAAGATTTTCATGCAGTGGCGCCTGGTCTGTGGGGGCTGGACGAAACTTCCGGTTCTGAACTCTACAACTACTGGATTCTGGAAAACACCTGTTACCACATCAGCGGCGATTGCGTGCAAGTGAACGCCGGTTGGGGGCAGGGCGCCGGCAATTACCTCCATCACATCTATATCGGCAAAAACATCTCCTACCAGAATCGCCAGACTGGTTTTTGGAGCAAACAAGCACGCGATGTCATTATGTCCCAAAATGTCGCCTACGGTGGCCGTCAACATGGTGACAGCGGCGGTGGCGGGATCGGCTATCAGTACAACCCCAACAATCTCTGGATACTCTACAACGAACTCTATGACAATAACTTTGGCATCATCCAAGCCGATACCGATGGCGACTCGAGCCACACTGTCTATATCATCGGCAATGTCATTCGCGATAATGAACAAAATTTAGACCCTTGTGGTCATTGGAGCAGCCCCAATGGCTGGGCCATTTCGTTGTGGTATGGCAGCACCAAGTACATTGTCAACAACACGATCTACAACACCCGTGGCGGGATCGAACTGATCAACGGCGGGAACAGTGCGCCGACCTTCATCAGCGATAACATTATTGCCAATCTCAACGGCATGGACTATGTGAACGACAGCCCAACTTGTGGCGACTTTACGGTGGCGCCGGGTAAAGTGGAACACCTCGCCACCAATGCGGTCACCAGCGTGACCATCGACCGCAATCTCTTTGCCCAGACCGATGGGCAGCCCATCCGCCTCAATGGCTTTCCATCCTTGGCGACCTACCAGGCTGGCAGCGGGCAATGCGCCAATTGTCGGGTGGGCGATCCCCTATTTGTGAATGCCGCCCAGGGTGATTTCCGCTTGCAAAACGGCTCACCGGCCCTGGATGCCGGCATTGCCCATGAAGTTTATCAACGCTTTTTTGACTTATACGGGCTGGATATTCGGGTGGATTACCGCAACCAGCCGCGCCCGCAGAGGCAGGGTTGGGATCTGGGCGCTTATGAAGGCAACACGCTGGCTACCACCGCTACACCTAGCGCAACGCCCATCGCATCTGTCACGCCTACGGCAACCGGCACGCGGCTTGCCACCACCACCCCGACCGTCACCCCGACTCGCACGCCACCACCAATCCAGGCAGCCACCTGCGGCAATGGTATCATTGAAGCCGCCGAAGCCTGTGACGATAACAATACGGTCAGCGGCGACGGTTGTACCGACCAATGTGCCATTGAGCAAAGCTGCTATGATCCGGGCAACACCTTCTCCTTCTTCACCTGGTCGGACAGCTATGGCGCTGCTGGGGATGCGGGTGCGACACGCGTCCTTCGGGATGCAGTCAATCGCACCCTTTACCCCAATCGAGTGCTGCCCCGCCTTTGGATCTCGCCTGGTGATATTCCCTACGTACCCGGCATCGAGCAGGTTAGCGTTGAGGATATCAATCAGGAAATCAGCGGCGACAACTATCCCTTTACCTGTGCCGCCAGCAACCGGAAGTTTCCAATGTTTGTCGCGCTGGGTAATCATGATGTAGACGGCGATGCCAACCAGATTGCTACGAAACTGGCCTATTGGAGTAACCAAATCGGCCCACAGGTCGATAAGACGCTGGTGGGTATCCAGAACTTCCGCTTTGGCCCAGACAATGGCTATGATGCACGTACAACCTATTCCTTTGACTACAAAAACACCCACTTTGTGGTCTACAACCAATACCATGGCGACCCCGACTACCCGACCGGGAATCCGACCGGTTGTGTACGCCCAACACTGTATAACTGGCTTGACCAGGATTTGACCGCCACGACCCGCCCCATCAAAATTGTCATCGGCCATGAACCGGCCTGGTCCTATTGCAGCAATGCGCCCGGCTTTAATGGCTGTGCTACCGACTTTCCCGAAGACCTGCTCGTCCCCAGCGAACGCCCACGCCCCCATTCTACCTCTGGGCAGGCTTGGTTGGAAGACTATGGTAAACACTGGGGTGATTCACTGGAAGACGCCAAATGTCCAGCCATTAACGGCCAGGAGGGGCGTGGCGCCTTCTGGCAGATGCTTGCCACGCATAAAGTCGTGGCCCACATGGTCGGTCACACGCACACCTATTCCAGTCGCCTGGTGGATGCCGATGGCCCCCGCAATGATGCACCCCTGACCCAAGCCGAACGCAACCGCCGCGCCTATGGTAAGAGTGGCGAGGTTTTTGCCAACACGGCCGGCATCTGGGAGGTGGACAGCGCGCAGGCCCATAACTCCGCCGGTGCGCTCTATGTGCTGGTGACGGTACGCGACAACCGCGTTAGTTTTGAAGCCTGGGATCAGATTGGCATCAACGCCAATGAAGAGCCG
The DNA here is from genome assembly GCA_026645575.1 of Caldilineaceae bacterium. Next base: position 43,878 of record JAPKMW010000017.1, on the reverse strand, counting down.
TTCCGTCTGGTGGAAACGTGGCATGTCGATGTCGAAGGCGCTGCGCCGCCGCTGGATACCACGCCGCCCACGGTCGCCATCATCAGCCCAACCGAGCGGTCGCCGGTCGCTGGTCTCATCACGCTGGTGGCGACGGCAACCGACAATATCGGCGTTGCCAGCGTCCAATTCCTGGTCGATGGCGCCAACTTCGGGGAGCCTGACACTACCTCCCCCTACAGCATCGACTTGGATACAACGACCCTGACGGCGGGATCACACACCATCAGGGCAACAGCGCGCGATGCAGCCGGCAATACAACAACGTCCACATCGTTGACCATTTTGGTCGTAAAGAATCAACTCTTCTTGCCGGCATTACATCGTTAACAACCTTCTAATCGCCATCATGCACTAGAAACAGCAGAGAAACAGGCCATGAACCAGACCAAACCCAACATCCTGATTTTTATGACCGACCAGGAGCGTGCGGATGTGACGCTGCCGGGTCACCCTTGCCATACCCCTAATGCCGAGCGGCTGGCGCAAGCGGGCGTCCGCTTTACCCAAACCTATTGCCCCTCGCCCCACTGCTGCCCCTCACGAGCGACCTTTATGACCGGTCTCTATCCCAGCCGTCATGGCGTGTTTAACAATGTGCGCAATGCAACGGCGATCCATACCGGGTTGAATCCTGGCGTAGTCACCTTTGCGGAACTGCTGGCTGAAGCCGGATACGATCTCACGCTCTGTGGCAAGTGGCATGTCTCCGCCGATGAAGAGCCGAGCGACCGGGGCTGGCGGGAACGTGCTGTCACCGCGGCCAAAGGGGTGCATCATGGTGTATCGATTGACCAGTGGCGACAGGGTGCGCCGATCCCCGATACCAGCGGCAGTGAACGCCCGCGCGGCCGGATCCAACGCCCCGGCTGGGGTGATTTTGTGGTCTATGAGACGCTGCCGAATGGCGGCGACAAGGGCTATGAACACGATCCCGACTACCCGGTGATCCAAGCCGCCGTTGAAAGCCTCCAAGAATATGCCAACCGCACCGAACCCTGGTGTCTCTATGTGGGGCCGATTGGGCCGCACGATCCGTTTCGCGTACCCAAGAAGTTTGTGGAGATGTATGATCCCGCGCAGATTCCCCTGCCGGCCACCTATGGTGACACGTTAACCGACAAGCCGCGCATCTACCAACGGCAACGGCGTCAGTTGTGGGATCAACTGAGTGAAGACGAAGTGCGTGAATCCATCGCCCACTATTATGCCTACTGCACGATGGAAGATGCCCTGCTTGGGGAAGTGCTGGATGCGCTGGACGCCACGGGGCAAGCCGAGAACACCGTAGTCATCTTTCTCTCCGACCACGGCGATTACTGCGGCGATCATGGGCTGTATCTCAAAGGGGTGCCGGCCTTTCGGCAAGCCTACCATGTGCCTTGCATCATCCGTTGGCCAGCGGGTATCGACCAGCCTGGCCGTACGGTTGACGCACTTGTCTCGCTGGCCGATTTGGCACCCACCTTTTTGGAACTGGCCGGCGTCCAGTCGCCGCAACGGATGACGGGGCAGAGCCTTGTGCCTTTCCTTCAAGGACAAGCCCCCACCCAGTGGCGCGATGCGATCCACACCCAACTCAATGGCGTCGAACTCTACTACTCCCAACGCAGTGTGATGACCCACGAATTCAAGTATGTCTACAATGGCTTCGACTTTGATGAACTCTATGATCTACGCACCGATCCCCTGGAGATGATCAACGTGGCCGAGGTGGCGGAGTATGGAGCCATTAAGCACGCATTGGTGCGCAAACTATGGCAATTTGCCGCCGATGAAGCGGATATTATCTTCAACCCCTACGGCACTGTTGGCCTCGCGCCGTGGGGGCCGGGTGAATTACGGCGTTGATTAGGGCTGCGATCAGTAGGTGGATTTTTAGGTGTGGTTGCGTAACACCTAAACAGTCGCCAGATGCGCCTGGAGCCAGTTCGCCATCTCTGGGCGCAGTTCCGGCGGTGGCACCGGCTGGCGATAGTCGATGCGCCGAGCATACGCCGCCCGTTCATAGACAGTACGCACGACCGCATTCAGGTCGAGCAGCACATCGGCATCGGGTGGATCAAGCGGGATGGGCAAGAGGGGCAGCGGTTGATTCAGCGCTACCGGCCAAATGTCCGACCAGACGCCGGGGTTGATCTCATAGCCGCGGTTGACCAGCAAAATGTAATCGGCTTCCTCCAGCGGTTCGCCGGCAATTTCACTGCCCACCCGTTGCCCACCGCGCAGCAGATCGATCTCAACCAGATGGACGTTAGAGGCTAACAATCTTGACCGTTTGTTCCGGTATTCCGCCAAGCCTGGGCTGCGTTTGTTGTAGGGCGACAGGAGTTCAATAGAGGTGATCAATTCATTAGTTTCGGTAATAAAAATGTGAACGGCGCGCAACGTTACCGGCGTCACCTTGACCATACGCCGCACGGGCGCAACCGCTTCGGTGGGTTCAGCAACAGCGACCGCTGTCGCTGCTCCCCCGGCAAAGGCGAAGGGCTGGGCAACAATCGCCACATCAGGGATGATCGGCTTGGCTTTGCCGACGTGAACTTCTTCAAAGAGGGTATGGACATCAACATCGGCATAATACTTTGGTTCCAAACTCATATTCAACCGTGCGCGAATCTCTTCAGCCAAGCCATGATGAAAGCCGCGCCAAATGGCCGGGTCTTCCAGATAGGGGTCCATGCCGGGAAAACGATATGCCATAATTCCTCCGCACAATAGGACAGTCAAAAGCGACGAACGAACGGCTTTATTATAGCACAACCAGCAAGCAGCAACCAGAGATGGAATCAGGAAAACAGAATTACGTTCTCAACCGGTCGGGGCTGGCGCGCCAGTCGTTTCCCTATTTTTCCATACCGCGTTATGATGTAGGTATTGGATCAATTATCACACAAACGCAAGGAGTAAAGGTATGAGCGAGACAAGAACCCTCAGACAGCGTATTCAGGATGGTGAAGTATTGGTGGCCCTTCGTGGTTCCGTCACCATGAGCCAGGAGCAGTTGGCGGCGGTGTGGCGCAAGGGCAAATATGATTACATTTGGATCGACGGGCAACATACTGCCTTTACCGATCAAGAGTTGGTCGCCTTCTGTGGCGCGGCGGAAGCGTTGGGGATTGATGTGCAATTGCGGTTGCCCCATACCCGTCACGCCTACCTGGCGGGGCGTTATCTCGACCTCGGCCCCAGTGCGATCCTGGTGCCGGAGGTGATGGAGGAGGCGACGGTGGACGATGCCATTGCCTACACCTATTACCCGCAACAGGGGCGACGCAGTTGGGGTGGGGTGGCCCGGCGCGGGTTGCGCAGCGTGGCCCGTGGCATGGATCGCTTGCGCTACGCTGCCTGGTGGAATAACTACGTGGTCTTGAGCATTCAAGTCGAATCAGTCGAGGCCGTGACCAATATCCGCCAACTGGCGAAACCGGGCGTCACCGTCGTAACCTTTGGCCCCAACGATCTCACCTTTAGCCTGGAAGGCCACCCGGAATATCCGCTGCGCACGGTCGATGCGTGTATGCGCAACGTCGCTGCTCAGTTGCAAGGCACCGGCATTCGCCTGGCAATGGGAACGGCGACCAAACCGGAGGAGCGGGGAAAATATTTGGAGATGGGCGTTACCCTCTTCCAAGAGGATGCCAGTTAACCATCAACCGATGGATGCGGATCGAATCTACCAAAAGAAACAGGAGTCACTGTGTCTATAAGCCTACCCAACGACTACTTTGAGCGCGTCTATGCCGGCGTGCTGGGCAAAATTATTGGCGTCTACCTCGGTCGCCCCTTTGAGGGCTGGTGGTATGACAAGATCATGGCCGACCTGGGCGAAGTCTGGTACTACCAGCATGAACGCCGCGACAAGGGGCTGCGTGACAACATCCTCATCGTCACCGATGATGACATTAGCGGCACCTTCACCTTTTTGCGCTCTCTGGAAGATTATGGTCTCTCCCGTGACCTCACCCCGGCGCAGATTGGGCAAAGCTGGCTTAACTATATCATCGAACGGCGCACCATTCTCTGGTGGGGCGGCATGGGCAACTCGACCGAACACACGGCCTTTTTGCGCTTGAAAAATGGCATCCCGGCGCCGGCCAGTGGATCGATCGCGCTTAATGGTCAAGTCGTGGCCGAGCAGATCGGGTCGCAGATTTTTATCGACGGCTGGGCGTTAGTCTCGCCCGGCGACCCAGCCCAGGCTGCTGACTTTGCGAAACGGGCCGCTTCGGTCAGCCATGACGGCGAGGCGATCTACGGCGCCCAAGTGATGGCGGCGATGGAAGCTGCGGCCTTTGTCGAGCAGGATTTCAACAAGCTGCTCGACATCGGTACCAGTTTTATTCCCAAAGAGAGCGTCATCTACCGCATGATCAACGATGTCCGCGAATGGCGCGAAGAATTTGGCGACAACTGGCGCAACAGTCGCGAACAACTAGAAAAATATTACGGCTACGACAAATACGGCGGCAACTGTCACATGGTGCCCAACCATGGCGTCATTATTATGGCCTTGCTGCACGGCGACAATGATTTCCAGAAGTCGCTCATGATTGCCAACACCGCCGGTTGGGACACTGACTGCAATTCGGGCAATGTCGGCTGTCTGCTGGGCATCAAAAATGGTCTCGCTGGTATCGACGCCGGTCCTGACTGGCGCGGGCCGGTGGCGGATCGGCTCTACTTGGCTACCGCTGAGGGTGGTCGGGCGATCAGCGATGGCGTGCAGGTGGCGCAGTGGGTGACAAACCTGGGACGGTCACTGGCCGGCGAAGCGCCGGTTGCCCCCAAGCAAGGCGCCCGTTTTCACTTTGACCTGCCTGGGGCGGTACAAGGATTCATGGCCGAGCAGGGACATGATAGCGCCACGACCACAGTAGAAAATGTCACTGGCCATAGCGCCAACGGTGAGCGCAGTTTGGCAATTCGCTATCAACAGCTTGCCTCCGGGCGGTACAGCCGCGTCGCCACGGCCACCTTTACCCCACCGGAAGCGGTCAACATGAAGGGCTACGAACTCCACGCCGCCCCCACGCTCTATCCGGGGCAAACGGTGCGTACCCGTCTCAGCGCTGATGCCGCCAACAAGCAGCGCGTCACTGTCCAGCTTTATCTGCGGGTGTATGGCGCCAAAGACCAACTAACACGCATCTATGGCCCGCAAACAACGTTGTCAGCAGGAACCGAGCAGACGGTTGAATGGCTGATTCCTGACACCGGTGGTCAACCCATTGCGGAAATTGGTCTAGAAACCCGCAGTGAGCAGCGCGCCGACGGCACGATCTATCTCGATTACCTCACCTGGGGTGGCGAACCCAACTGCACTTTTACTGACCCTGAAAATGGCGGGCAGATGTGGCGACGTTCGTGGGTCAACGGCATTGATCAATTTGATTTCCGCTGGGCCGAACCCTATCGCCTCTGCCAAAACAGTGGGCGTGGTCTGTTGATGACCGGCACACGCGACTGGCGCAACTATCGCGTCACCAGCACCTTAACGCCCCATCTGGTAACGGCGACGGGAGTGGCGGTGCGGGTGCAAGGGTTGCGCCGTTACTACGCGTTGCTATTGACCCGCCGCAACGGTCAGCCCGTCGCCCAACTAGTCAAGGTGTTGCACGACGAAACGGTTCTGGCCGAAACCGCTTTCGACTGGAATTTTGGCACAGGTTATGAATTGAGCTTGCAAGTGGACGGTCAGCGCTTCCAGGGCGCGATCAACCGCAAGACGCTCTTTGATCTGACTGAGGATGAGCCAACCTTGAGCAGCGGCGGGATCGCCCTACTCTGTGAGGAAGGTCGCGTCGGGACGCACGCGGTGCAGGTTATGCCGGCATAGAATTAACTGATAGCAGGGAACGCGCAAATCGCATCCGGCTTGATGTTAATCGAGCCGGATGCAACTATCATTATGTGGCAGCAGAGGGTAAATCAAGGTGGTCGGCGAGCCATTCGCGAGCCAGCGCAGACATTGATTTCTGTGCAACCAGCGCTTCGGCATAAAGAATTCCTTTGAGCGTGGCCGGCAAATGAATGGTTAGCGTATCATCAGCTTCCTCATCCATTTTGCTTAGATCAACTGGCTCAAAACGATCTGCAGCAAACAAATAACCGCTTTCACTGCCTGGTTCTCCATAGGTTTCGTCAATCACGCGGATCATAGTGGGCGACACCGAGGGTTCGCCAGCGAGCGTACGGTAGACTTTCCCTCTGGCGAGGGAAGCCTCGTACCCTTCATTGTTAATACATTTTACGTAATTCATTTTCGTTTTTCCAGATCGCGAATGGCTTTATCTTCGACACGACCAATCCCGGCAGCTTCAAACCAGTGGATCTCGGCCTCAACGACTTTACCGTCAAGATACTGGATAATCGCTTTGCCCTTTAGCTTCCGCCAACGACCGGGGCCATACTTTTGCTGTAGGTAGTGACGGATTTTGACACCCTTGCCTTTGGCGATAGTTTCGATGTCATAAAGATCACTCAGATACTCAAAGTCATGTCTTGCCAAGCGTTACACCCGATCTGCATTTGGCGGGACAAAGCGGCCACCTTAGGTAACAATAGCTCATTATACCATTGAATTACTAGTGGAAAGAAATTTATGAAAACTGTATTCATCGCCGCCCAAGCCATGCCGGTAGGGGAACAGACGCGGATTTAGGTGGCGCGGATTTTCTCTTGTATGAAAAATCCGCGCCACCTGAATCCGCGCCTCTATTTTTTCTGCGTCGTTGCGCTGGGGGTATAGCGGGCGTTGGGTGCTTCCAGGATGGCTTGCTGGCGCGGCGTAAGACCAGGATAGCGACTGGCGTCATAGTAGTCGCGCGCCCAGGACAAGGTGCAGGGGCTATATTTGTAGAACAGGGTGCGCCGTTCTGCCCCACGCCAGGGCAAGGTCCCGTGGGTTAAGGCTTCGGTAAAGATAATGGCCGTGCCGGCCGGGCCGGTGACGGCCTGGATAAAGGGGTGTATGGTTTCCAACTCACGCCATTCATCGGGGAAGGCAAAATTGCTTTTGTGACTGCCGGGGACGCAACCAAAGCCGCCGTCGCCGGGATTCACATCTTTGAGATTATAGGCCACCACCATGAGGCCATTGCGGATTTCGCCATTGTGACAGTGATAGTAAAAGGCCGGGTGCTGGGGAACGGCACCGCCGTGCAAACGGGTGCCAATCGGCCCCTTGCCGGCCCGAATGATGTCGGCATAGTCGTGATCCATGCGAAAGTTGGGGCCAAGTAACGCTTCCAAATAGGGCAAGAGGCGAGGGTGATCGATCAGGCTTTGATAAGCTGCCCCCCAAGCAAGCAAATCGCCAAAGAAACGGTGCGTGGTGGCGGTTGGCGGCACTTCCTGGGCGATCTTTTCATCCATGATCGCATTCAGGGCGTTGACCTCCGCCTGGCTCAGGGCATTCGGCACGACCAGGTACCCTTGTAGATCGAAGAGATAGCGTTCTTGCTCATTCATGGTGTATACCTTCTCCTTTTGTGTAGCGCAAAGTTTGGCTGTAGTATGATACCATAGGCAAAACTACCAGAAAAACAGCCTTTACCTGCCCCAATTGGGCGGAAACGATGCGAATAAGGAGCTACAATGAGTACTGACTTGGCCCTGCTCCCTGCCACCTGGGAGACGGTTCGGTTATCGATTAATGATGTCACCCTAGATGAAGTTGCACCGCTGACGGTGCTTTATAACACCTGTAGTTACGCCGAGCCGTGGGACCCCACTTTCCACACGGTCCCCGAAAGCGAGTTGGCCGAGTTAGTCAATGAAAGCCTAAGCAACGAACCGGCGCATCGGCGCTTCAAGTTACAAACTATCCGTCGCAAGAGCGATGGCGTATTGGTGGGTTATTTTCATCTGCACCACGGTGTGCGCCCACGTCCTGAACTGGCTTATATCTCCATGTTTGTGCTACACCCCGACCAGCAACAGCAGCAGTACGGTAGCGAGGTGGTGCAGGGCATCAGCGACCATCTGCGCGTACTCGGCTATCCGGCCATTCAACTCGATGTTTATCTCAAGAATTGGCCGGCTCTGCGCTTTTGGATCAAACAAGGCTTTACCAAAATTGACGACATAGCGGGAGATCGTACCCACAGCGCTGAAACCCATGCCCACTTGCGGCTTGAGAAAACGCTATAACCCATTGCACCAATCAAGCCTGCTTTTGCCATTCCGTGACCTGGCAAAGCATCTGGGATTGGTTACGACAACAACCAAATAACGAATGAAGGAATCCATGAAAAGCATCTCACTCCCCGCGCAGAGCATCCCGGTCATTGCCGAAACCGACGTGCTGGTCGTCGGCAGTGGACCGGGTGGTCTCTCTGCGGCGATTAGTTCGGCGCGCGCTGGCGTCGAAACCATGTTGATTGAACGCTATGGCTGTTTTGGCGGCAACTTGACCCATGTTGGCGTCGAGGGCATTGGCTGGTATCGCCGCCCGGAGACGGTGGATGTGGAAGGCATCGGCATTGAATTTGAACAGCGCGCCAAAGCGCACCAGGCCAGCTACGACGAACCGCAGTCGATCAGCCAGGGCATTCAAGCCGAACTTTTCAAAGTGCTGGCCGACAACTGGGTGCAAGAGGCGGGCATCAAGCCGTTGCTCCACGCCACGGCGGTCGATGTGCTGCGCGATGGCAACGCCGTGACGGGCTTGGTGATCCAGAGCAAATCTGGTCGCCATGCCATTCTCGCCAAACGCATTATCGACGCCACCGGCGACGCCGACATTGCCACCCTGGCCGGTGCGCCGGTGCGCAAGACGCCCAAAGAAGAGATGATGGCCGTGACAGTGATGTTCTCCTGCTCCGGCGTCAACAAGGCACGCTTCCTGGACTATGTGCGAGAAAATCCCATGCGCTACATGGATTGGGGCAAAGAGTGGGCGATCCAGACCGACGGCAAAGAGGATGATCTGTTCAGCCCCTATCTCGATACACCCTTTGAAAAGGCGCGCCAACAGGGCATCATTCCGCCCGGTCTCAAGAGCATCGGCGGCACCTGGAGCGGTATTAGCGATGCCGGCGATGCCACCTATCTCAACATGGTGCACATGGGCGGCTACGATGGCACCGATCTCTGGGATCTGACACGCGGCGAGATCGAAGGGCGGCGGCAGGCGATGCTGGCGATCAAAGCATTGCAACACTTCGCCCCCGGTTTTGAAAACGCTGGTCTGCGTAACTTTGGCATGACGCTCGGCATCCGCGACACACGCAAAATCATCGGTCGCTATAACCTGACCGAACAAGATGTGCGCAACCAGGCGCGCTTTGAGGACGCGATTGGTATCTTTCCAGAGTTTATCGACGGCTACGGCTTGCTCATTCTCCCCACTACCGGGCGCTATTTCCATCTGCCCTATGGCGCACTCGTTCCCCAAGGCGTTGACAATTTGTTGGTGGCCGGACGGGCGATTGCCGGCGACAAAATCTCCCATGCCTCAGTGCGCAACATGATGTGTTGCACCGTTGCCGGCCAAGGGGCGGGCGTGGCGGCAGCGGTTTCCATCAAACAGGGAGTGACGACCGCGGCGGTCAAGGTGCAGGATGTACAGACAGAGTTGACACGGCAAGGGGTCAGGTTTCGGTGAGGTGGCAAGTTCGTGCTTGCGCTTTGGTTTGCCTACCCAATGATCGACGATCAATGACGATCGATTACATCATTGACAAAGCGTACGATCTCCATTACACTTAATTCTGCCCAACAAAATGGGCAGAATTCGTTTGTTGTTCAAAAAACGGTGAGGGAACAATGGTACAAACCACCATGAGTGTGACTGAGGCGCGTGATAATTTCCCGGCGCTGGTTCGTCGTGTCGCAGAACGTGATGAACCGATTGTCGTGACCAGCCATAACCAGCCGAAAGCTGTGCTGATGCGTTGGGAAACCTATCAAGCGCAACAGCAGGCACAAAGCGAAGGGGCGCACTATCGTCTGGCCCATTGCGTAACCATCATGGAACAAACCGCTGGCGGCTTGGTAGAGGCATACCGGCCCGACAGCTTTGATTTAGAGTTTGGCACGCAAGATTTGCTGCGATTGGCGCGTGAAGCATGGAACATTTGTCGGTGGCTGGATAAACCACGTCGCCATTTGGCCTCTTTGTTGACCGATGTGCTGATCAACGTTATCGAACGCAAGACTCAATTGACGGAGAAGCAACTAGGTCAACTGGTGCAAGTGATCCCCTTGTTACGACAAGATGATTTAACCACTGAGATCGTTGGCGATGTCGATCTGGCGTTAGCGGAAATCGGTCTGAGTTCGATGCTGCCCATTGATGACGCGTTGGCTAAACAATATCATCCTGCTGCCGAGGAACCGCTGTGAACAAGCCGACGCTTTTCTTGGATACGACGATCCAGATTGATCGAGTCGGTGGTAGTATGAAACGACAGGTGCAATTAGAGAAAGAGTTAGCCAATTACCGGCTGATCACCTCAACATATGTGCTTGGCGAGTACCTGCGAACGATTGTTAAAGATGCGATCTATCTTTATGGTCTTGTTGACCAATGCACCTATCTTGATGAGGTACTCACGGATTTGGGGCGTCATCCCAACAAGCGCGAGTCAAGCCGAATGATGATGATTTTAGGCGGTTTATTGCGTAGTAGCCGAATCATTACACCATCGTTTCAACTCCAAACTCGCAGTGAGTTCCAGGAGCGTCTATCTCGCTACATTGAGTTTGGGTTGCTAAAACACTTTATGCTTGGCATCAGTGAAATCATGGATAGCACACAATGTGGACTAGCGCGTGAGCGACCTCAACTGCTTTCTCTAATGAATGACAATGTTTTGTCCTACCAATTGCGTAGCCAATGTACACGGTATGTGCGTGAGTGCGATCTGGCAGAACGTATGGAAGCCTGGCGTCCTGAATTAGCAATGCTGGCGGATGGGCTGGCGCACGAAAGTGATCCGGTCTTAGTCCGCATGGGCCAATTGGCGCAGCAAATTAGCGAAAATCCGGTTGTCTCACGTGGGCGCAATTGCACCTGGTATTTGGGTGATTTGGTGATTGCCCTTGAATTACCGGCGGATGTGCCTTTATATACCACTAATGTGCGCCACTTTGCCCCCATCCTGGCGATTTTAGGCAAAAAGTTGCACGAAAGCACGCCTGCTTCTACTGGTTAAGAATTCAGCCGAAAATTCTCTGTTCCCGCTGGGCTACAACCAAGCCATTACGATAACCAACCCGTTCAGAAAGATAGGCCCCATGTATAAAACCGATCATATCGCCGCTTATGATCAACAAGTGGTGGCGGATCTCAAAGCCAAACAAGCGTATATCAATGAAACGGGCCGAGCTGCCGGTTTACACATTCGCGACGTGCGCACCTGGCGCGTCCTCATGCCGTGGACTGGCACCAAACGGTGGGACGGCTCAGCGGAAACGTTTACCTTTGCCGAGTTTGTCACCGACCAGGGGCTGACCGCCATTGCCGAAGGCGTACCGGATGATCCGGCGCTAAAGGAGCGTGTGCTGGGCAAAAACCCCTTTGACCCGCAAGTGCGCGCCGATCTGGGGCTGGCCTACTGGGATTTTGTCGGCAAACTGGCCGGTAAACCGCTCTATCGCTATCTACGCGAGCTTTTTGATCTGGATACACCGGAGGTGACACGCATTCCAATGGCGGCTTACACCTGGGCGCGCTTCCCGGATCTCCAGGGCAACCATGCAGTGACCTTTGACTCCTATCCCCAGCACCTACAAGAAGTGATCCGACAAGATGGCTTTCGCATTCTGAAACTATCCATGTGCGATTTTGAGCCACACCGCTATATCGAACTGATCCACAACATTCGCGCCGCCGTAGGGCCGGATGTGGAGCTACGGGTCGATCCCCATGCCTCGTGGAGCGAAAGCGAGGCGTTGCGCTTTATGAAAGGGGTGGAAGATTGTCGCCTGGAATGGATTGAAGAGCCGGTGGGTGGCTCCTTTGAAAATATCTGGAAAGCCGGTCATCGCCTGCGCCAGATGAGTACCATTCCGATTTCTTCCCATGCCTGGTTGCCACCGCTTCGGCGCGACTTGCAGGCATTGCGCGCAACCAGTCGCCCCACCGGCCGCTACAGCGACGAAACGTTGGATCGCCCCTTGGACCTGGATGCCCTCAGTCGCTATCAACCCGCCGACGTTTCGGCGCCCGACGCCTATGATGGCCCATTGGCGCTCAAACGCTATTACGACACCGCCCGCTTTATGGGGATGGAGATTGCCATGCACAGCGCCTATGAACTTGGCCCCGGCACGGCGATCCGGCTGCATATTGCCGCCTTTGCCTTTCCCTACACCATTCGCTATCATATTGTCTGGGGCAATGGCATTGCGCCCTTTGCCCTCCACGGCCTTGACGCGCACTATAATCAGTGGGAAGGGGATGTGATCCGCGGCGGCAAACTGCCCTATGAACAAGGCTGTTTGCGTGTACCGGAAGGCCCGGGTCTGGGTGTCGAGCTAGATCCGGAGCGACTGGAAGCGTACCGCTGGACAGAAGAGCAATACGCACGCCACCAACGCCATATCGAGGCGATCCGGGTGAACCATCTCGATCGCTTAGGCTGGCGACGCGAACGAACGGGCTGGTTGCGCTAACTTCTGCCCAAAAGCAACCCTGATTTTGGCGAAGAACATTTACCCTTTCTGTGGAGACAGCCATGAGTCACCCCTTTGGCGATCTGCTCGCACAACATTTACACCGCAAACATGGCTTGAGTCAAGCCATGCTCGCTGCTGGCATTCTGCAAACGCCTTCGATCATCTCGGAAATGTGTAAGGGCAATCGGCTGACTGGCGCGCAGGCGCGTGAACAGCAAGGTGAGGTAGAACTGAGCTTGCGTTTTCTGTGACCATACGCTGTTTTGGGGGGAATTGGCGGGACGAGGATCATACGCTGCGCTACTGGGTGCGCCAAACAATAACGTTGGCGGATCAACATTGGCCCCAGTATACGGACTACTTAACCCCAATGATATAACGACCTCGCTTTATCATCTCCTGGACGAAGAGGAAAATCAACAAGGCAACCTGGAATGCGCCGATGCAATCTATGGCGAGTGTTTACAAATTGCCCACTCCTTGCCAACTGTTGCTGACCATGTCCGCCAAAATCAAATTGCCTGGACAATTCGAGAGAACGGGACCTATCGCGAATTGCATATGACCGCACTTTATTTCAATGATTTCGATTATCAGTTCAGGCAATCGACCAATCCTCCCCATACAAGACCATCCCCAGTTTTTGGGCAATGCGCTGGGAAGCCAGATTCTCCCAAGTCGTACCGTAGAGGGGGATCAGACCCTGGCGGCGCACTTCGGCAGCCCAGCCGACGACCGCGGCGGTGGCGTAGCCATGACCGCGAAAGGTTTCAGCCGTTTCGACGCCGGCGTGCGTTACCTGGTCAGGGATACGCGCACAGTAGCAGAGCGCCACCGCCATCTCTTGCACGACGGTCGCCACTAGTACCCCGCGCCTTGGCGGTTGCGGGAGTGGCAAGACCCAGGGAAAGAGCGGTTGCAGGAGATGGGCGTTCGTGGCCGTGATCGGCACAACATTGGCCGGTCTTTCCAGGCCGGGAGGAATCCAGTAGGCTGGCCCTCGGTATTCATCTTGCAGCGGCGCTTGGGCTGCCAGCACCGCTTTGATCGCCGTAGATTGCTGGGGCGGGTGCGCAAAATCAGCACTGGGCGGCTCGGCCTGACAGAGCCGGTCGAGTTGCTGGACCGTCTCATCCGGCAGATCATAGCGGAAGCGCCAGTGATTGCCCGCCGGCGTGCGCACCATGTAAAAGCGGGGGGCCGGCGGCTTTTCGGGTTCGTTGACCGCGCGCAGCCGGCCATCTGGATCACAGCAAAACGATACGTTGATCAAGAGTTCCATGTGATCGAGCAAGAATTGAGTGGTGTCTGTTATCAATTTTGTTCCCTCGGCTTGGTGTATGAAATTTGAGACTCAACTGGAACGCAGGGGCTTGACAAACATCTTCCCGGAAGGTTTGACCGGACGATCCTGTTAACCAGGCCGACCTTCCGGGAAGATTTACGTGTCAACTCACTAGGTTCCTGATGGGCCAAATTTGATAAAACACTAGGTTATTGGGCCATTTTTGCCTCCACGATCAGCTTGAGCTAGCGGTTTTACCCGTGAGCATCTTCCCGCCAACCTCATGCCCGTACCGTTGCCGCAATCAATCAATAACCTTCATTAGTCTTTCTCTGGACGGGCCAAAGGCTAAAGTCTTTACTACCGATTAAAACTTCGGTAACGGTGTACTAATGCTGATGCGCCATATCAGCGACCGGCACCATTAAGTGTTCATAGGGCGTCCCTTCCCACATGATGTAGGGTTCGCCCGACGTGTGGTCGGTGGTGAAATCGGCGGGATCCAGATCGCCGGGCACGAGGATCATCATATGCGGCGGCGTAGTCACCCAATCCTCGCCCGGCAGCGGTTCCATGGCCATGGGATCGGTGTTGCTCGGATCGCTGCCACCGACCAGCATATACGCCACACCTAACCGCTCAACCTTCGGCTCCTCCCCGGCCAGGTAGGCGTCGTTCCAAGCGGTCCAGACCGGGTCGAAGCACTGCGGATCGTTGCCCGGCGACACCGGCCAATCGGCCAGACAGGTCCACTCATTGGCGCCCTCTCGCAGCACGACGGTGGGCATGCCGCTTTCGTCCCACCCCAAGATCGTGGCGTCACGGCCGACAACGTCCGACCCCGCGCTCATGGCGTTGGCGATCTGGGCCTCAACCGGGTCGTCGGGCGAGACTGTCCCAGCGGACGCCGTCGCCGTCATGGCGCTGGCGGAGGAGGTCAGCATGATGTCGCTGCCGCTCCACGCGGTCGCGATCTCTTCTTGGAGGGTCGCGACCTGGGCTTCCAGCGCCTGGTGTAACCCGAAGAGTGACCAGCCGTTGGCCGGATATTGCTCCAGATCCTTGCGATAGACCGCCTCGGCCTCTGCGGCCCGACCAGCGGCCAGCAGTTCGGCGCCCAGCAGTTGGCGGATCGGGAAGTACCAGGCCGGCGGCTCGATGTAGGGCAGGCTGTCCTGGATGGCGACGGCCGCTGCCAACTGGCTGATGGCCTCATCTGCGTCGCCTTCGGCGCTGGCAATGGTGGCGGCCAGAATGCCCGCGGCCATGTCGAGGTTTTGCTGGGCGCTGGCGAAGGAGGCCATGATCAGCCCCTCAAAGACTGGGTTGCTCTTGGCTTCTTCGACGGCAGCCAGTTCCTCCCGCGCCTCATCCACGCGACCCAGTTTTGCTAACGCCACGCCGCGGGCATAGTGCCAGAAGGCGGTTGCGAAGGGCAATTGCTCGCCGGGCGCCGGTTCGTCTATCATTTCTTGCCAGCGGCCAAAGCGCACCAACGCCTGGTAGGGCATGGGGCGGAAGTCCTCGAAGAAGGGCAGATCCTGATACGCCTGCTCTGGAATGGCATCGACCAAACGGTGCGCTGCGTCGATGGCCGTCGCGCTGTCGCCCATCATCGCCGCCGCCACCGATTCAAAGTGGATGTTGTGCGGGTAGTAGGCGACCGAATAGAAGTTATAAGTCCCCGCATCAGGCATACCAGCCACAGCGGTTTCGTCGCTGTGCGCAGCGTGTTGATTGGCACGCACAGCGTCAGCATAGCGGCCCACGCGCCAGTAGGTGTGCGCCGGCATGTGAACCAGATGACCGGCGCCAGGCACCAGGGTTTCCAGCCGGTGGGCGCTGTCCAGGGCGCGGCCCGGATCTTGGGAAGCTTCGGTGGCATGGATGTAGTAGTGGTTGGCCGCCGGGTGGTTGGGATCGATGGCGAGCGCCGCTTCCAGCGTCGTCAGGATGCGCTCTGTGTATTCAGTCGGCTCGCCCTCCGCCGTCCAGAAATTCCACGGCGTCAAGTCCATCAGCGCCTCGGCATAGATGGTGAGCGCGTCGGCATCGTCGGGATATTGCGCCGCCACCGCGCCCATCGCCTCGGCAAAGGCCAGATCGAGGTCCGCCCGGCTTTCCGGCGCTTCTTCGCTGTAGCGGGCGGCCAATGCTTCGATGAATGCCTGCTCCACTGGGCTGGCCTCCTCCGCCAGCGTCTGCGCCTGTTCCAGCGCAGCCTAGGCATCGCCATTTAGCGCCGGGTCTATGGGCAGGTTGATGTTCGGCCCCAACGCCCAAGCAATGCCCCAGTAGCACATGGTGCAGTTGGGATCATGGGTGAGCGCTTCCTGGAACGACTGGATGGCTAACGCATGGTTGAAGCCATAGGCCAGCACCAGCCCTTGGTCAAAGTAAGCCTGCGCCTCCTCGCTCTCCGTTGTGATGGTGCGGTGAAAGTCGCCCAGATTGTCGAGGAGAGGTGTCTGCTCCTCGTCCGCCTGCACCATGACGCCACCGCTGGTGAGCAGCACTGCTAGTCCGATCAGAAGCGCCAGGGCAAACCCAAAGGTCCAGAGTTTCTGTTTCATGTTGGTTTCTCCTGTAAAAGATAAAAATGACGCTACACGCTCGTTACGTTGCCATCGTAGGTGCGGTTTGTAACCGCACGATCTGCGGTGAACCTGTGCGGTTTGTAACCGCACCTACGATTATCGGATTGTTTTCGTAATGGTCATAACAATGACATATTGCAACAGGCATACACTACCTAACTCATTCAATCGACTACTGGAACAGAGTCACCCAACCCTGGTCACGGCGCACAATGTCGATGATGGTGTTGGTCACCCAGCCATCGTGAAAGGTGGGATAACCGCTGTACCCTTCCCTGCGCACATCGGCTACAAATTCACGGACGAGTTGATGCCAGGCGCTCTGCACGGGGTCCTCAGTCCAGGCGAGCAGGCGGTTAATTTCGTCGGGAATCTGCATCTCTTGCCAACGCTGCTAGGCTGGATTCCCCCTGAGTGCGAAATGCTGGATTGTCTGTGGGAAGAAAGGCGCGTCCAGGTGCAACGAACCCTTTGTGCCATCCTCTGCGATCCGCCATTCGATGGTTGCCGCTTGCTTGCACATGTTTAACACTCTTGAATTTTTCAATGAATTGTGGTTCAATAGGAATGGTTCATTGCCTGGCGGCAAGCTGGTTGATCGTTTGAACACGGAGCGCCGATCTGCTTTTATCGCAGATGCGCTCTTTTACATAAACGACCCGCCAGTTGGTTGAACCATACCGCCACCAGCATAGTGCCATTGCGCTGCGAATAGCAACTCCAGTTTCTGCGAAGATCGTTCGCAGTTTGTTGATTTTTGCGCAAGGACAAGGAACCAACGTGAGTCACCCCTTTGGCGATCTCCTCACCCAACACCTGCACCGCAAGCACGGCCTGAGTCAGGCCAAATTGGCCGCGGGCATCTTGCAGCCGCCGTCGATCATCTCTGACATGTGTCAGGGCAAGCGCTTGCAAGGGCGACAGGCGCGCGAACGGGTGGTCGCCATAATCGAATGGTTGCAACAACAGGGCGCCGTAACCACCCTGGATGAAGCCAACGCCTTGCTCAACGCCGCCGGCATGGCCCCGTTGCAGCAAACGGATGCAACCAAAGCGATCCTTATCCGGCCGTTGATGCCTTCTCCTGGTCAGCAGGAGAAACCGCCAAAGTCGGCATCAGCTAACGCTCAATTCACAACGCTGCTTTCCCCCCGCCACAACCTGCCGGTCCAACTCACCCCGTTTATCGGCCGGGCGGAGCAGATTGCGCAACTGGTGCAGCACCTGCAAGTGCGCCGCCTGCTCACCTTGACCGGTTCGGGTGGCGTGGGCAAAACACGCCTGGCGCTGGAAGTGGCAACTCGTCTGTTAGCTGACTTTGGCGATGGCGTCTGGTTTGTCGATCTGGCGCCACTCACCGACCCAAGTGCGCTACCGCAGCGCATCCTCGATCTGTGGCGTGTGCCGGAACAAGCAGAAGCCTCGCCCCTAGCGGCGTTAACCGCCTATCTGAGCGCCAAACAAGCCTTGTTGATTTTGGATAACTGTGAACACCTAATCGGCGCTTGCGCCGTGTTGGTCGAGACATTGCTTCAGCATTGTTCTCAGCTTTCGCTGCTGGCAACCAGTCGCGAGGTGCTAAATGTCCAAGATGAATTGCCCTGGCGCGTGCCATCGTTGACGCGTCCGCCAAGCAAGGTGGGCTGGAACCCTGCGGCTACATGGGCAAACAAGCCGCTTACACCAGCAACCTTAGGCGAGTTTGAAGCCGTAGTTTTATTCGTCGAACGAGCGCGTCGGCATCAGACAGACTTTGCCCTGACAACGGCCAACGCCCCTGCCGTGGCACAGATTTGCAGCCAGTTGGATGGCATCCCGCTGGCGTTGGAGATGGCCGCCGCGCGCGTCAATGTCTTTACGGCGGAAGAGTTGGCCGCCCGGCTTGGCGGGGCGTTTGATGCACGGTTTCACCTGTTGACCAGTGGGGTGCGCACGGCGCCCTCACGCCAGCAAACCTTGCGGGCGACGCTGGAATGGAGCTATGCCCTGCTGACGCCGGTGGAACAACGCTTGCTGGCGCACCTCTCTGTCTTCAGCGGCGGCTGGACGGCGGCAGCCTTGGAAGACATCGCCGGCGCTACCCTCGACCTGCTGGCGCAATTGGTCAACAAATCGCTGGTAATTGCCGATCAACAGGCTGGGCGAACCCGCTATCGCTTGTTGGAAACGGTGCGTCAATTTGCGGCGGAACAGCTTGTGCTGGATGGGAAGGCGCAGCACCAGGTGCAGCAGCGGCATAGTTGCTACTACTTGGGTCTCCTTGGTGAACAGGAGGCGCAGATCCAGAGTCAACAGCAACAAACGGCCTTGGCGATCATCGGCAATGACTTTGCCAATATCAGCGCGGCCTGGCAGTGGGCAATTGGCGCTCAGGCGTTTACGCTGCTCGCACCGGCCGTTCATACCCTCTTTCTCTACTGCGAAGTGCGCGGCAGTTATCGTGAAGGCATTGCTCTCTTCACGGCGGCCGTTGGGCAACTCACGGCTGTGCTACCCAGCCGCCAGGAACTTCAACCACTCTTAGCGCAGGTGTGGGGGCGACTAGGCGCGTGCAAAGTCATGGTCAATAACGGTGAGGACGCGATCCATGCGCTGCACCAGGGCCTTCGTTATGCCACGACTGATCAAGAAAGGGCTTTTGTGCTGGCATACTTAGGCCATGCTGAGATCCGGCGCGGCGAAATCGCACTTGGTGTGGAAAAAGTGAATGAAAGCCTGGCGCTCAGTCAGCAACGCGGTGACTTGCTGGGTGAAGCCCGCGCCCGGCATGTGCGCATTTGGTATTTCCCAGATTTCACCGAAGCAATTCAGCATTGTGAAGCGAGCCTTGCGCTCTGGCGGGCCGTGGGGCGACCGGATCGCATCGCCGAAGTATTAAGCCAACTCGCCTGGCATCTGTGCTGTCGCGGTGATTATGAACTCGCCAATGCCTACTGGCAAGAGAGCATGATTGTCTCCAGCGTGCTTGGAATGCAGTACAATATTGCCTGGACGCTCGACTGCCAAGGGTGGATGGCATGGTGTCAGGGTGACTTGGCGACAGCGCAAACCTATCTACAGGAGGCTGAAGCGCTGTATCACACTATGGGTATGTCCTCGGGCGTCGCCATGTGTCAGGCAGAGTTGGCCCTGATCCTACGTTCTGCTGGTGATGTGGGACAGGCAGTCCAGTCAGCCCGTCGGGCTATTGCTCTCGTTCGTGACACAGGCGATCAAATGATGCTAGTTCTATGCCTCAACTATCTCGGTGCGGCGTTGATCGGATCAGGCAATTGCGCCGATGCACGCGCTGCACTCAGTGAAGCCATGCGCCATGCGTTGCCAACCCA
The DNA here is from genome assembly GCA_026645575.1 of Caldilineaceae bacterium. The sequence goes on along the minus strand of JAPKMW010000017.1, from coordinate 24,001 downwards.
GCACAGCGCTTTCTTGCTGAATACACTCTATTTTTTTGCCGAGTTGCTGGTACTGGAAAGCCGCACTGCCGATGCGCGGTTAGCGCTTGAGGGTCAAGCCCTGGCCGTTACATTGCTCAGTTGTGTGCGCGGTCAGACCTCCGCTTGGCGGATCTTTAAGGACAAAGCCGCCCAGTTGCAAGCAGAAATTGAAGGCGCGCTCCCTGCGGAACTATGCGCTACAGCGATTGCACGCGGGCAAGGCTATGCAAGGCCATCTCCATCCTTTGTGGGTGACTTCTTGCCCGCGCTCTTATCATAAAACAGTGGTAGGCTTTATCGATTTTGTGTTCTTGATTCCTCTACAGTTTAATTTAAATTAACTTTCCATAAACAAAGAGGCGAATTAGAAAGGAGCATCACGATGAAGTCAGCAGAAGCGAATCTTGCCTTGGAGCAACTCTTTGCCCAAGCCCAGAAGCAGTTTGGCAAGGCGATCAAAGGCTTTTGGTTTTATGAACCTGATCCCTGCCCTGGTTGGGGTCGCGCCATTGATGCAATGAAATACAAAGGGCAGCGGTCACTGTCGCTCAACGCGTTTATCTATCGGGAACAGGGCATTTTGATCGGTTATGTCCTCTGTAGCCAATGCGGCAAACAAGTGATCCAGGCCGGGCAAGTCAATCCTGGCAAGCAAACCGCTCTGCACACGACCATTGAAACGAACTTGATTAAGGCTTACCTGCAACATCTCCACTAACATCAGTAGGAAGGTAACAAGATGACAAAAGCAGCAGAACAAGCACAACTAACCGTGAACCCGGTGATCCTTCAACCGGCGATTCAACAAGCGCTGGCCGATGAGACAGCGACTGTGCTGAACTGGTTGGTGCAGGTGCTGGATGGCGGCTTTAGCGGGTCAACGGTACAACGCTGGCAGGGGCAAGCCCAGACCGCGACAGGTGTTCAATCCTGGTCGCTCATCCGCAAAGTCATCAGCCCGCAGACCGGCAGCGCCCAGCCGACTGCTTGGGATTACTGGCAGCGGGAAGCACTGGTCTATCAATCGGGCGTGCTGGCTGATCTACCGGCAGATCTGGTTGCGCCCCGTTGTTTTTCCATCACGGCGCAACCAGGCGAAGAATGGTGGCTCTGGCTGGAAGATATGGGCGCAACAGAGGATGATGAATGGCCCCTCGAACGGTATGGGTTGGCGGCGCGACATTTGGGCCACTTCAACGGTGTTTATCTGACTGGTCGCCCCTTGCCGCCAGAGACTTGGTGGGGCGGGCCAGATCTGCGGCAGCGGCTGGCATTGGCTGAACCAGGTATCCACGAATTACCGCACTTACGTTACCACCCGCTGTTTGCCGAGTTGCTGATAGGGGATCGCGTCGAACGCATCTTGCATTTGTGGTCTGAACGGGAGCGCCTGCTGACTGGGCTGGAACGATTGCCGCAAACCCTCTGCCACCGCGATGTCTTTCGCCGTAATTTACTGGCTCGACAAGGCGCCGATGGACGGGAGCAAACGGTGGTGTTGGACTGGGCGACGACCGGGCCAGGGGCGCTGGGGGAGGAATTGGTTCCGCTCTTTGCCACAACCCTGAGCTTCGTTGCTGTGCCGCTGGAGCGCATTGCGGAACTGGATGCGTTGATTTTTGCCGGTTACATCGCCGGTCTCCGTGAGGCCGGCTGGCAAGGGGATGAACGATTGGTGCGCTTTGGCTTCACCGCCCTGGCCGCCCTCAAAGCGGGTGTCGCCGGTCCGGCCACCAAAATTCCGCAGGTCGCTCGTCGTGCCGCCGCCCTGCCGCCCGATGCCGAACCGCCCCGGCTGTTGAGTCCCGGCGGCTATCCCCAAGCCGCGGCGCGGGCGCATCACCTCTTGACAATGGGGGAAGAGGCGTTACAATTGCTAAATGCTATCAATATCTGACGAACCAATCTTGAAGGGGAGTCCAGAATTTTGGTTAACACAGATAGGGAAGAACACAGATATACAAAGCAAAACAGTGTTCTTCCCTATCTGTGTTAACTTTCACAGTGCTGAGAATCGTGCAGGAAGATTAAGATGAACTCACAACCACTCACAAGTAAAGTCGCCCTTGTTACCGGCGGTGGCGGCGGCATTGGGTCAGCCATCTGTCGTCGATTGGCCGCCGCCGGCGCGCAGGTAATCGTCAACTACAACAGCAACGCCCAAAAGGCGGAAGCTGTCGTCGCCTCATTGGCGGGTGAAAATCATCTAGCAATTCAAGCTTCTGTCACCGACAGCGCCGCCCTACAACAAATGGCCGCCCAGGTGCGTGAACGGTACGACAAGCTCGACCTGCTAGTCAACAATGCCGGCATCACCCGCCCTGTCCCCCATGCGGACCTTGATGGGTTAGAGGATGAGTGGATCGACCGGATTTTACAGACGAACTTTCGTGGCGCTTTTGCTTGTGTGCGCGCTTTCAAGGAGTTGCTCATGGCCGGCGAGGGCGGGACGGTTGTCAACATTTCCTCCGTAGCGGCGATCACCGGAATCGGCAGCAACGTGGCCTATTGCGCCTCCAAAGCAGCGATGGATTCGATGACGCGGTCGCTGGCCCGTGCGTTAGCGCCCAAGATTCGGGTCGTGTCGGTGGCGCCGGGGTGGGTCTGGGGCGAGTATGCCAGCCGTATGGAGCCGGCCTACATTCAAGAGCAGATCAACAAGACGCCACTGGGTCGCATTGCGCAACCGGAGGATGTGGCAGAGGCAGTTCTTGCCGTGGCAACCAACCTGGTCTTCTCCACCGGTTGTATCATTCCTGTGGATGGCGGGCGACCCCTTCTATAAAATATTGACCACCTTACCTACAAACAGGGCATATCATCATGAGTGACCAGACGCTGAAAGCCAAAGTTGATATAGTCGTTCAACAGATTATGGCCCTACAATGTCATGCACGCTATGAAGGTGCTTTCATTTTCGGTTCTTATGTAACAGGTGAATTACACCCCCAAAGTGACTTGGATGTTGTGGTGTTAGTCACCGCTCATGACTCGTGTCCTAGCGTCAGCCACCCCAGGTTACATGGAATTCCTCTAGATATTTCATTCAACTCGTTTGAAAGTATCGAACGCTATATCCACAAAACCTTATCAACCGCTCTACCGCGTAAACCCTGGCTTTATGATTCGCAAATTCTCTTTGACAAACAGGGACGTTTGCATGAATTAGCGCGTTGGGTGCAGCAAAACGCAAAGCCGGCGCTCCACACAGCAGACGATGATGAAGACTTACAACTCACTTGCTATTATGCGTTGACCAAAGCACAAAAATTCGTGAAAACCGAACCGGAAGTGACGCTTCTTGTGATGCAAACGGATCTGAATGATCTTCTCCGTCGCCACTACAAACTACAGGGGCGCTGGTGGGTAAGCAATAAGAAGCTTTTGGGCGACCTCCAAAGCTGGGACCCAATCATGTACGATCACTTACGGTCGTTTCTCACAGCAGGGAGTGTTACAGAAAAATTTACTGCATGGTCGCACATGATCGATCACTTGCTCGCACCCATCGGTGGACGCAACTTTGCCAAATATATAGGGACCTGTAGCTGCAACCAATGTAACGCTGATATTGCATATCTACGCCAAGATTAAGCGTACTGTAACCAAACATCGGTTGGTGCTAGAAAAACTGTGGCTATTGCTTATCAGTAGATAACACACTAGAAGAAAAGCAAAAAGTTAAATAAGGAAACAGTCAGTGAAAATCACATCAGCAGATGGGGTAAATCATCCTGATATGTCAAGAACCCATGTTGGCAAGGCTGGGGAATATTACGTTTTAAGTATGCTGCTGCGCCTTGGATTAAATGCAATGGCAATATCCGTTGATTCAGGTGTTGATATAGTAGCACACAAGTTCACAGACTATGGTGATAGCTTGATATATCAACACCAAGTCAAGACGACAGAAAAAAAACAGGCTAAATTCTCTATCTCACAAGATGCTTTTAATCGGATTTTATCCGTAAGGGTCAATCTGATCGTTGTATTTTGGTTTGATGTAAAGAACCCATTAGCCGTAGTCTTGCCACCCAGCCTTCTTTATATGCTAACTTCAGGAGGTTTTAACGAACTATATGCACCGATTAAACTCAGTAAAGAGAGCTATCATTTTCGTCTAGAATATATCGACAACAATAATCTCTTTCTGAGAAATCGATTTAATAATGTAGCGCCAATGATAAATAGGTTTGATCGCTCTGAGGATACCACACACGATATTTTTCACATTCCAGATTATGCAGGATGGGCTAACCAACCAAAGACTTTGGTTCAGTTTGAAGACTGAAGCTTTAATGTAAGCAGTTGATCAACTATAGAGGGTACTCATGCGTGGACTAGAACTATCGCAAGCCTTTTTTCATGACGTGATTCACCCTGTCCTCCAGACACACTATCAGCCGCTGCTGCCATTCTTGGCAGCCGGTTTGGTTGGTAGCGGCTCGGAGGTTCTTGGCTTTGATGACGCCATCTCTCAGGATCACAATTTCAGTCCGCGTGTGCAGATCTTTGTCACCGAGCCGGTCATTGAGCCACAGATCGACGCCATTCGCCAGACCATCCTTGCCGCAGCGCCGGCCCAATATTTGGGCTTTCACCTGCAACACGATCAGTGGCTTTCCTTTATCGAAGTGGCCCCGCTCGATGCTTTCTTTCAAAGCTATCTAACCATTGATCACTGGCCGCGCACAGCCCAGGACTGGCTCAAGCTCGATGAACAGAAATTGTTAGAGTTAACCAGCGGTAAAGTTTTTTTTGACCCGCAAGGGCGGCTTGAACAACGTCGCGCCTTACTCTACTTTTACCCCGACAATGTGCGTTATTTTCTCCTCTACCAGGGTTTTACCCGCCTCTCCGAGGTTGGTGCGATTGAACGCACAATTCAACGTAGTGATGTGATCGCAACGGAGCTTTACCGGGCGTTTTTTGTCTATTTTGCCATCAAAGTCCTTCATCTCTATCGACGCCGCTACTGTCCCTACCGTAAGTGGATGGGACGCAGTCTCCAAACGTTGGGTGATGATGGCCGCCGATTGCATCAACTGCTCCAAGCGATGTTGACCACGGTCGATCTGCCAGCAACGCATACAGGAGTCAACAATGTTTTGACTTTTCTCAGCGATCTTATGGTTCATGAGTTGACCCTGAACCCGGCCGATGCACCCCCATCTCATATGCACTTGCATCTCATCAATTTTGATTGGGATCGGATCCTTACCGCCCTCAAAGCACGCCTGCCAGATGAACTGCTACACTTGTCGCCAGTGGTGACGCCACAAAGCATGTGGGGGATCACTTTCGATATGGACGGCTTGGGCAGTGACTACAGGTCAACCCTGCAAGCCAACCTTGACTTTCTACGCCAAGAATAATAGTATGATGGTGTGCAAATCGTATCATACTCCCTAAGCCGCCAGGCATAGCATGTTGGCGGCGCAACAAGCAATCATGGCAAAGCACAATAGCTCAGGGCAAGACACGAGTCGTGTCGCGCACATATGCCATAAACGAGAAGGAGAAAACAACCAATGAGTGGACAAGGCAAGGTCGCCCTTATTACCGGCGCCGGCACGGGCATCGGCAAAGCTTGCACATTAGCATTATTACGCGAAGGCTACTCCGTCGTCCTGGCTGGTCGCCGACCGGAACCATTGCAGGAAGTCATTGCTGAAGCCGGCGAGGCCGGCGCCCGCACCCTGGCCGTGCCGACCGATGTCGGCAACCCCGATCAGGTCAAAGCGCTCTTTGCCCAAACTGTGGAACGCTTTGGGCGGCTTGATTTGCTATTCAACAACGCCGGCATGGGCGCGCCGGGCATACCGATGGAGGATCTGAGCTTTGAGCAGTGGCAAGCCGTGGTGAGCGTCAACCTGACCGGCTCATTTCTCTGCACCCAGGAAGCGATCAAGCTCATGAAAAACCAGACGCCACAGGGGGGCCGCATTATCAACAACGGCTCGATCTCGGCCCATGCCCCACGCCCTAACTCAGCGCCCTATACGGCCACCAAGCACGCCATCACCGGTCTCACCAAATCCACGTCGCTGGATGGCCGCAAATATAACATTGCCTGCGGCCAGATCGACATCGGCAACGCGGTCACCCCCATGACTGAACGGATGACCGCGCCCATGCCGCAAGCCAATGGCAGCACCATGATGGAACCGCGCATGAATGTCGAGCATGTGGCCCAAGCGCTGGTCTATATGGATAGCCTGCCGCTGGACGCCAACGTGCAATTCATCACCGTTATGGCGACCAAGATGCCGTTTGTGGGACGCGGGTAAGGGAGACTGCGGTCAGGATTATTGATTCTAGAAAGACAAAACCATGTCGTTACCAACCCGTGAAGAAGCCTATACTCTGCTGTGTGATTGGGTAGAGTCAGAAAGTTTGCGCCGCCACATGATCGCCGTGGAAGTGGCGTTGCGCGCCTATGCCCGTCACTTTGGCGAGGATGAGGATTTGTGGGGGATCACCGGCCTCTTGCATGATCTCGACTACGAACGCTTCCCCAACATGGATGACACCGAAAACGGCCATCCCCGCACTGAATTGCGCCTGTTTCGGGAACGCGGCTACCCGGCAGAGTTAATTCATGCCGTCGAAGCGCACGCTACTTTTCTCGGTGTACCGTGCGAATCCTTGCTGGACAAAGCGTTGTTGGCCTGTGACGAGTTGACCGGCCTCCTCCTCGCCTGCGCCTATGTCCGCCCGGATCGTGACCTGCGCAATGTCGAACTCAAGTCGGTCAAAAAGAAGTGGAAGGACAAAGCCTTCACCGCCGCCATCGACCGCCAGGAAAACATGCATTTTATCGAAGCGCTCGGTGTCCCCTTTGATGAACACGTCCAACGCGTCCTCAGCGCCATGCAGACCATCGCGCCGGAATTAGGCGTGGCCGGAGAGTAAATTTGCATGACGACTAGGTATCGCGCGTAGCCGGTCCGTGCCCGGCGCTTGGTTCACCGGTCACGGACCGGCTACGCGCGGTAAGCCTTGTTAATAGTGCTAATACCCGATCCACCAATCCTTGCGAGCCCGCGGATCCATAAAAGAGCCAGTGTCGCGGATGGCAACTTTGAGGCTGCTGCCGCTGGTATTAGCAAAACTTTCATTGTTGCGTAACGCTGGCAACTCGCTGCGACCAGCCGCATCTTTGGCCCGGTAGAGGGCAAGCAGCGCGGGGTCTACCTGAATCTCTTCAATATGCACTAAATAGCCGCGCGCCGGCGTGTCTTCACGCGTGTAGGTCAGGGTAATGCGTGTCTCTTCGGCGTACAACACCAACGCCTTATAACCGCCGGCATGAATCTGCTGGTTGCGCGTTGGCAGAAAGAGTGGCTCCCCCGGCGTCACGGCCATGGTCAGCAGCGTCACGGCGGGAAAACCAATCGGAGCGCCACGACAGCCGTCGGCGCTACAAGCCCAGTTCCAGTCGTAGACTTGGTGAACCGCCGTAAAACTGGGTAGGCGAGGGGGGTTGAAAAGGCCGGCCAACTGGGGCGCATCGGGGTCGGTGTCGCCATCCACATCCACCAACGTTAGCGCCCCCGTCGTCGTTACGTAGGAGCGAATGGCAAGGTTGAGATCCGGATTAGTTGCCGGCGGACGGTCTACTGGCGGGCCTTGCACAGGGAGGGCCGTAAAGGTGGCGACGGGAGTTGGTACTGGTGTGGGGCCGGCTTGGGTGACCAGGGGCAAATAGAGGGCTGCCGGCCCGGCGATGGTGCCCCCCGGCGGGATCGTATTGCCGGGATCTTGTGAACTTTGCGCATAAAGCGACAGTTGCGGCCAACTCAGCCCTACCATCAAGAAAAAGAAAACGCTAAAAAACAATGGTTGTCGGCGCATAGGTTATCCTGTAAGCTAGTTGAGTAAATTGAATAGTTTGATAAAGATATATACACTTTACCAGATTCTGTGCCGGTTAGAGTTGACGATTTCCTGTCGTTTCTTAGTTGTTAACCACTTGTGGCGTTGGCGCGTTCTTGGCGTTGAATAAAAAGTGGGCGGTGGTAGGCATGTTGCATACAGTCAGTTGAACTTTCTACGCACTTTGACAAAGCCCATCCCCTTATGCTAAGGTGTCAACCAATCGGTAACAGCATGGTGTCTACCGTTAAGCCAAACCAAGCAATGTGAGAACCTGCCATCGTGCGTTCGCTTCTTCGCCGTCGCCGTTTTGTACTTGTATTGGCGTTACTGGTCATTGGCGCCCTGCTCTTGTACAGCTATCGCCGTCCCCTGTTATACCAGCTTGGCGCTTACCTCATTGTGGAAGAGCCATTAGCAGCGGCGGACTTGCTGGTCATTATCTCCGGTACGCTCCCCGAAATTCACTATGGCCTGGATCTCTATCATCAAGGCTATGCGAAGAAACTCCTCTTCCTCGGCCACTTTCCGGTCGAACTGGCGGTGATCAGCAAGGAACCCTTTGAAGTGATGGAAAAACCGTGGGATGAGATTGCCGCGCACATGGCAATTCAGGCCGGCGTACCGGCAGACGCGCTGCTTTTTTCCGATGCTTTTGACAACAGCACCTATGCTCGTGTCGTCAGCTTAATTCGCACCGCCCAAGCCAACGACCAACGCACCATGATTATCGTTACCAGCCCAACCCATTCCCGGCGCGTGGGCTTGAGTGCGCGTCATATCTTGCAGGGAGCGCCCCCCGCTTTTCGCCTGGCGCCAACGCCGCAACGCTACTACCCCGAACCTTATCGCTTCAATCTGGATAACTGGTGGCTCGACGAGAACCACCCCAAGATGATCTTTGACGAATATACCAAACTCGCCTACTACTGGCTCAAATACGGATGGTGAACCATGACAACGCAACAACACCCGAATCTGCTCTACATTCACACTGACCAACACAACCCCTACGTCACCGGCTGCTATGGCGACTCGCTGGTGCAGACGCCCAACCTGGATCGGCTGGCGGCCAGTGGCGTCGTCTTCCAAAATACCTATTGCAATTCGCCCATCTGCGTCCCGTCGCGTATGTCGATGCTCACGGGGCGTCATCCCTACCAGAACGAAGTCTGGACAAACAGCCATGTTCTCGACTCTGGCATCCCGACGCTAGCGCACAGCATGGGCGCCGCCGGCTATCGCCCCGTGATCATTGGCCGGATGCACTCGGTGGGGCCGGATCAGTTGCGTGGCTATAGTGAACGGTTAGTCGGCGACCACAGCGGCAATCATATCGGCGGGCGCGGGCCGGATCGGGGGGTGCTGGATGGCACCGCCGGCCCAGAGCGGGTCAGTCTGGTCAAATCAGGCCCCGGTCAATCGGCCTATCAGGTGCATGACGAGTATGTGACGGCGGCGACGGTGGATTACCTCAATCGCTTGGGCGTTAAAAAGAAGAGCGACGGCAAACTCGACCCCTTCAGCCTCACCGTGGGCTTTATGCTGCCCCACCCACCCTATGTCGCCCGCCAGGAGGACTACGCCGCTTATGCCGACCAAATGACCATGCCCCAAAAGCCGGCGTCCTTTGACCAGGTCAAGCACCCCTTCTTGCGCGCCTGGCGTGAGCATACCGGCATTGTCGAGGCGAGCGACGCCGAGATCTTGCGTTCCCGCGCCGCCTACTGGGGGTTGGTGCAACGCGTAGACATCATGGTTGGACAGATTTTGCAGGCGCTCGAAGCCAATGGCTTGGCCGACAACACGCTGATTGTCTACACTTCCGATCATGGCGACATGCAAGGCGAACATGGGCTGTGGTGGAAGCATGTTTTCTACGAAGAGTCGGTCAAGGTGCCGTTGATTGTGGCCTGGCCCGGCGTCATTTCCGGCGGTCAACGCAGTGAACGGGTGGTGAGTGCGCTGGATGTCAATGCCACCATGCTTGATGCGCTGGGTGCGCCGCCGTTGCCCAATTCACCGGGGCGCAGTTTCCTGGGGCTGATCTCGGACGCGCGCGCCACGCCCGATTGGGAAGATGTCGCTTTCTCCGAATATTGCGCCGATGAATATGTCCCCTTCAAAATCGACAACGGCAAAACCTATCAACGCATGATCCGCCAGGATGAGTGGAAACTGATCTACTACCACGGCCTGGAACCGCAACTCTTCAACCTGGCCGAAGACCCCGGCGAATTGGTAGATCGAGCGCAAGACCCGGCTTGCCAAGCAGTGCGCAATGACCTGCTGGCCCGCCTGCTGGCCGACTGGAACCCCGAAGTGATCGCCGCCACGATGGCCGCCAAACGCACCGACAATGCCGTCCTCCGCGCCTGGGCGCGCCAGACCAATCCGCCCGATCAACATCGCTGGGATCTGCGACCGGAGATGAATTATCTTAATACACATCCATCATGAAATACGACCTCTTCGGCCCTGCCTTTAAAGCCAACCCCTACCCCACCTATGCCACCATGCGCGCCGACTGTCCCATCTACCGGCGGGTGGCAGCGGATGGGCAGACGGCCATCTGGTTTCTCACCAGCTATGATGAGGTCGCAGCCCTCCTGCGCGACCACAAGCGCTTTTGCAAAGAGGTCAATAACACGCTGTCGCCAGAGCAGCGTGACCGGCAAGCGCCGACACCACCCTTGCTACGCCTGTTGAGCAACCACATGCTCAATCTCGATCCGCCGGATCATACGCGATTGCGCGCCCTGGTCAACAAGGCGTTTACCGGCCAGGTCGTCACCCAACTGGAAGCGCGCATTCAGACCATCGCCGATGGCTTGCTGGATCGGGTTCACGCCAAGGGGGGCATGGATCTGATCGAGGATTTTGCGTTTCCCCTGCCGATGATTGTCATTGCCGAGTTGCTGGGCATTCCACCCCGTGACCGGCTGCGCTTTCGCAACTGGTCAACGGCCTTTGTCACACCGTCAGCCAACCTGCAACGGAGCGCCAAAAAGCTCGCCAAAGCCGGCCAGGTGATGGCGGACTTTACCCGTTATATGCGCCAGGTCTTTGCTGACCGCCGCCAGGAACCGCGCAATGATCTCATCTCCCGCCTCTTGCAAGCCGAAGAAAATGGCGACACACTGAGCGAAGAAGAACTCTTCAGCATGATGATCCTGCTCATCGTCGCCGGCCATGAGACGACCGTCAATCTCATCGGCAACGGTATGTTGGCGCTGCTCCAACACCCCGAGCAACGGGCGCTCCTGCAAGCGCAACCGGCCTATCTCCCCGCCGCCATCGAAGAGATGATCCGCTATGACGGCCCCGTTGAACGCGCCACCATGCGCTTTGCCACGGAGGATGTACCATTGGGTGATCAGGTGATCCGACGCGGCGACGCCATTAGCCTGGTGCTGGCTGGCGCCGATCGCGATCCGGCCCACTTCCCCAACCCCGATGCCTTTGACATCACGCGCGAAAACAATCGTCACTTGGGTTTTGGCCTGGGCATTCACTACTGTCTTGGCTCGGCGTTGGCGCGCAGCGAAGGAGAAATTGCTATCAACACACTGCTCCAGCGCTACCCGACTTTACATCTGACCACGCCGCCCGACCAACTCAAATGGCGCACCATACCAATCCTCCGTGGCTTACACCACCTGCCTGTTCAATGGAGATAGTTGCTCATGTCCAACCCGGTTCATCAACAAAACCAACAAGCGTGGGATCTCACGGCCCGCCATAAATATGCCGCCGATGTGGCCGATGATGTCGCCTTCCTACGGGCCGGACAGACCAGTTTGTTGTCGATAGAAGTTACGCTCTTACAACCCATTGTCCCCACCTGTCGCCGGGTGATTCATCTGCAATGTTCACATGGGTTGGATGCGCTGTCGCTCTGGCAGATGGGCGCGGGCGAGGTGATTGGGGTGGACATTAGCGCCGAAATGTTGGCGTTAGCGCAACAAAAAAGTGAACAGTTGGGCGCGCCGGCCCATTGGGTTCATGCCGATATTCTTGCCACACCCCACGATCTAGATGGTACGGCGGACTTGGTCTACACTGGCAAAGGGGCTTTACCGTGGATGATGGATCTGGATGCCTGGGCGCAGGTGGTGGCGCGCTTGCTCAAACCAGACGGCTGGTTCTATGTGTTAGAAGGCCATCCACTCAACTGGGTCTGGGAACCGGAGGCCAGCGACTTCCGCCTGCGCACCGATGGCGGCGACTATTTTGCCAACGATCCGCGGGTCAACCGCACCTTTCCGGCCGCTGTTGTCCACCGCGTCCACCCCGATGACGCCACCGCCCCCCAGCCCGTCGAACACCAATGGACGCTGGCCCAGGTGATCACTGCGCTCATCGACGCCGGCTTAACCCTCCGTCGCTTCGAGGAATACCCCACCCACTTCTGGCCCGAATTCGACAACATCCCCGCCGCCGACCATGACCGGCTGCCGCACACCTTCGCCTTGCTGATGCGTAAAGATGTTTTGTTAGAGAAGTTCTCGTAGGTTGACCCGTCCCGTAGGGACGATTGAGTTTAGGCGATCATTTCATCATTTTTGCTCCTAAACTCAACCGTCCCTACGGGACAAAAGCATAAACAGCGCGGGCGCCTAACTTCGTTATGGCATAGGTGTTACTTTAAAGACAACTCCGTCTGCGGCGCGCCCAGATAGATAGCGCCACTTTCTGTCACCAGGACATCCTCTTCCAGTTGCATCATGCCATATTCCGGTAGAAAGACGCCTGGTTCAATGGTGTAGACCTGGCCGGCTTCGAGCGGTTGATAGGGCGTTGCGCCATAGCGCTCCCAGCGTGGACCGAGAATCCCACCGCCATCGTGGCAGGCGCGGCCCAGTTGATGACCAGTGGCATACAAGAATTCCGGGTAGCCGGCATCGGTGATGATCTGGCGCGCCACCGCGTCCACTTCATGGCCCAAGACGCCCGGCTTCATCATCGCCCTGGCGGCTTCGATGGCAGCGCGCACAGTGGCAAAGGCGCGTTGCACCGGTTCCGGCGCCTGCGTTTCACCGGGGCGCAAGAAATAGATCACCCGCTGTAGATCGGAGCAGTACTCATTCTGGCGCACGCCAAAGTCAAAGCGCAGCAGGTGTCCCGGCTCGATGACAATGGTCCCTGGCCCCGTGTGGCCGATAACACTATGGGGGCCGCTGTTGACCGACGGACAGTTGGCCCACTCCCACGAGGTGGTCAATCCTGCATTACTTACACATTGATGCATAAAGCGGCCAACCTGTTGCTCCGTCATGCCGGCTTGCACAAAGTCGAAGGTGCGTGCGAAAATAGCAAGGGTTGATCCAATCGCGGTTTCAATGCGTTCCACTTCGCCCTCCGTTTTGCGCCCGCGCAAGGCGCCGATGACACGCTCCGCTGAGATAAAGCGCTCGGCAAAGGGAGTTCCTTGCAGATATTCCTGCAACAAGCGGTAGAGACCAAAACTCAGCCCGTCGGCATGGGCGTCATTGGTTGAGTAGTTGAGAGCAATTTGCCGAGGGTTCAGCCGTTGGAGCGTGGCGCGCAACGGTTCGCTAAAGGCGTGGTGGTAGCCAACAACTTCACTGTAAGCGCCGCTCTTACGGGCGTTTTCGGCGTCGTAATGACCCATAATCGCAATCCGTTCGCCATTGCTCGTGATAATAAAAGCGCTCTGCCACGTGACATCATGCCCTAGCACAAAGGGCAATACCGGGTCGCCGCCGGCTGATGTTTCACGTACCAGCGTCATCCAGAGATCAACGCCCTGTTCTTGCAGAATTTGAACGACCTGCTCAACTTTTTCGTTAACTAGTTGATAATTTACTTCGTTCAGTTCCGGTAAATTTGCCATTAGGTAAGTTCCTTTATCAGGTTATTGATAATCCGTGAAATTATTGCTTGTGCAAGGTTTGGTGCAGTAAATATAAGCAATTGTTATTGATTTTAAGCTCCATTCTTTGACCATCACCCCATTCGGTTGTAAAATGAGTTGTATCACGCACTGATAGCCCATAGGATAATCTGTCATTTATGAAACTGCAACCTCGCACGCATCGCTGCATCTTATTGTACATACTGGCGTCGGTGATCTTGCTCAATAGCTGTTCCAGTAAAGCGCAGACCATGGTTGGGGATCGACCGGCGTCGCGCCTGCCGGCGGTGGTCGAAACCTATCTGCAAAAATATCAACCCGGCCCCTTGCCCCGCCTCTTCCAAACTACCTATCTTTATGACCGCAACGGCATTCAACTGGCCGAGCTTTTTGAAGAAGGACGCCGCACCTGGGTTGGTCTGAGCCGCGTCTCCCCCCATCTGATCGACGCCACCATCGCCACCGAAGATGACAGCTTTTACAACAACTTCGGCATCGACCCATTGCGTATGGCTGCCGCCGCCTGGCAAAATCAGCAAGGCGGTCGCATTATCTCCGGCGCCAGCACCATTACCATGCAACTGGCGCGCAATCTCTTTCTCGGGCCGGAAGATCGCTATGATCCAACGATGGATCGTAAATTATTGGAAGTAGGTCTGGCCCAGGAGTTGACCAATAGCTACACGAAGGCCGAAATCTTGGAGATGTATCTCAATCTCCTCAACTATGGCAATTTGGCCTACGGCCCGGAAGCGGCGGCCCAAACTTACTTTAACAAATCCGCCGCCGAACTGGATTTGCCCGAAGCGACCTTGCTGGCCGGCATCCCCCAGTCACCTGGTACGCTCAACCCTTTCCGCGATTTTGCCGCGGTCAAAGCGCGCCAACGGGTCGTCCTCGATTTGATGGTGCGTCATGAGAGTTTAACCCAAATGGAAGCCGATTGGGTGTACCGTCAACCCGTCAAATTGCGCACCGACATTAGCCCGGCCAAGACGCTGGCGCCCCACTTTGTACAATATGTGATTTCGTCCATTGATGGCCGCATGGGTGAAGGGTATACCCGCCGCTCTGGCTTCAATCTCTTTACAACCCTTGACTTGCGGATGCAGGATCTGGCTGAAAAGATTATCCGTGAGCAGATTAGCAAACTGAAGAACAAACATGATCTGGGCAATGCCGCCCTGGTCGCGTTGCGCGCCGGCACCAGCGAAGTATTAGCCTTCGTCGGCAGCGCCGACTTTTACGATGAAGCGATTGACGGCCAGGTCAACATGGCGATGAGTCCGCGCCAACCGGGGAGTACCATCAAGCCAATTCTCTTTGCCACGGCTTTTAACGACAACCTGATCAGTCCGGCCTCACTTGTCTGGGATGTGCCGGTCACTTATGATTTGGGCGCCAACCAATATTACCGTCCTATGAACTATGACCTGCGCTTCCACGGCTTGGTGACAGCCCGCAGCGCCCTCGCCAACAGCTATAATGTGCCGATGGTGCGCCTGTTGGCGGCAGTGGGCATCGACCGTATGTTGGCAAGCGCCGACCAGATGGGCTTGCACAGCCTGCAACGCGGCACCTGGTATGGTTTGGGGCTGGCGCTGGGCAGCAACGAAGTTTCCCTGGTGGACATGGTGACCGGCTACCACACCATTGCCAACGGCGGTCAGTATCTCCCCCCCGAAGTGGTCTCGACTGTTCTCGACAGCCAGAGCCAGTTGATCAAGCCCTT
The DNA here is from genome assembly GCA_026645575.1 of Caldilineaceae bacterium. The sequence continues at coordinate 8,492 of JAPKMW010000017.1, read as the reverse complement.
ACCGCCAGTCGAACCGGTGCAGGCCATCTCTTCTGCGGCGGCCTTTCTGACCACCGATATTCTCAGCGACAACAATGCCCGCACCCCCATGTTTGGCGCCAACAGTATGCTCAAATTAAGTCGCCCTGCGGCGGCGAAAACCGGCACCACCACCGATTTTCGCGACAACTGGACGATTGGCTTTACCCGTCAACTGGTCGTGGGCGTCTGGGCCGGCAACGCCGATGGAACCATCATGCGCGATGTCACGGGCCTCACCGGCGCCGCGCCCATTTGGCACGAGTTTATGGAAGCGGTGATGGCCGACCCGGTCCTCGCCCAGATCATTGAAGCGCCCAGCGAGGCCAAAGATTGGGAATTTCAACCGCCGGCCGATGTCACCCTGCTGCCCGAATGCCCGTTGCGGCTGACCTGTCGCCCCGACGGTAAGGAGTATTTTAGCAACGAGTGGTTGACGCTGGCCGGTGACAACGGCCCGTTGGCAGACAGCTTTGAACGGCAGCCGGTTGTTCCCGTGCAAACCAATCGCTATGGCGGTCACTGGCCGATCTTTTGCACCAGTGCCCAAGGCGAAGTGCGCAACGCCATCCGTCTCTCCAACCACATTGGGTTACCCGGCGTCCGTCGCCCCTCGGTTGATGCCGCCAATGTCGAGACGGCTGATAGCGCCGACGGGGAAACGTTGCCGTTGATCAACTCTCTTTCAGCGGTGCGCACGGCAGATAACCATTTCAAAGTGACCTTCTACCCCGAAAATGAACTGGAACGGCTGCGCAAGCTGCGTTGGGGGCGCCACTATGGACTGGCGGTCAGCGTTGGCTCGTGCGATTCACTACAATTCTATGAAGTCCAGCCCGGCGACTACTGGACGCGCCTCGCCAGCCGCTATAGCCTGACACTGGCTGAATTGCAGGCTGCCAATCCCCATGCCATGCGTGACGGCGGCGTCCTCCTGGTTGGCGACCGGTTGATGGTGCCGGGCGGGATCAATGTGGAGATCGGCGACCGGGGTCGTTTCTACACAGTGCGGGACGGCGATTCGTGGATGAAGATCGCCACTGAGTTTGAACTACCGCTACAATTATTACAGATCATCAATCCCGATATTATGCGGCCCGGTTTTATTCTGAAGCCGGGGGATGAATTATTCATCCCGGCAGGGTTGCCCTCGTTACGCTAAATCGATTACAAACCTATAATGGTCCCCAGAAACTAGACCATATGGTAAGACTATGAACCGGCCCCGGAAACGCCGCTGAACTTAACGCTGATGGCATTGCTTGACCAGGACCACTATAACCCCAACATCAGGAAAAGTCTATGTTTAGTGAATGTGGAACAGTCATCTCTGTTACCATTCCTTTTGACTTTGTCAATCAACGCGGTCGCGGTTTGCATTTGTCCGCTATTCAACTCAAGAAGCAAACAAAGCAATTGAGGTGCTAGATGGAAGCACCCTCCGCGGGCGCCCGTTGAGGCGAAGTTGGTGAGAAATCGGAATAAAATAGTAGTGGTAACACCATTAAGAGGCGCATGTGTGCGCCTCTCTTTTATTGGCTCAACATTTACAGGGTGCTACCAGAACATTACGAAGAAGACCAGCCTACGAGGCAGCACGACAGTGTATTACATGATCATCAATCCATCACAATTTGTACAAATACCGATGGTTTGTCAAAATATATTTATGAAAATTGAACGACAACTCCAATCTTCACTCCAAAACAGCCTACTTCCCGGCAAGGTGATTGTCCTCTATGGCCCACGTCAAGTTGGCAAAACGACGTTGGCGAAACAACTCTTGCAAACGATCAACCGGCGCACACGGTACATCAACGCCGACGAGTTGATCTACCGCGAAGCACTGGCCTCGCAAAACCGCCAAACCCTGGACAGTGTGCTGGCCGATGCCGAGGTTCTGATCATTGACGAGGCGCAACGAGTACCGGATATTGGCCTCAACCTGAAAATCCTGATCGACAATAACCCAACAGTCACCATTCTTGCCGCCGGGTCGGTATCGTTTGACCTGGCAAACAAGATCAATGAACCGCTAACGGGTCGCAAGCTGACCTTTACCCTCTACCCGTTGAGCTACCCTGAACTGGGACGCGCCTTAGGGGGATTTGAAGCGCAGGCGGCGTTGGAACAGTGGCTGATCTGGGGCGGCTACCCGGAAATTGTAACCAGCTCGGCCCATTTGCGCGAACGATTGCTCGGTGAGTTAGTCGGCTCTTATCTTTTTCGCGATCTGTTGGAACTTGAAGGAGTACGCCGCGCAGATAAACTGGTCGATCTGTTGCGGCTCCTGGCGTTCCAGATCGGTCGCGAGGTTTCGCTGAGTGAACTTGCCACCAACCTTAGCATCAATCGGCAAACCGTAGAGCGCTATCTAGATCTGTTGGAGAAGGTCTTTGTGATCTACCGGGTGGGGGGCTTCTCACGCAACTTGCGCAAGGAGATCACCAAAAACGCGCGCTACTATTTTTATGACAACGGTGTGCGCAATAGCCTGATCCAAAACTTCAATCCGCTATCGTTGCGCAACGATGTGGGGGAGTTATGGGAAAATTTCCTCATGATCGAGCGACAGAAAGCGCATGACTATGCGGGGCGTCTGGTCAATCGCTACTTCTGGCGCACCTACGACCAGAAAGAGATTGACCTGATTGAAGAGCAGGGCGGCCAATTGCTGGGCTTTGAATTTAAGTGGAGCGGCGCCATCAAAAAGGCAACGGCCCAGGAGTTTCTCGCCGCCTATCCGCAAGCTGAGATCAAGACGATTTCCCAAGAAAATTTTGTTGATTTTGTCACGACCACATCGCCCCACGCCTAGCGTTTTGTCAGAGGAATCGTGATTGGCAAGGGAACTAATTTCAGCCAAACACCGTCATCTTCTTATCAGTGAGGGGCGCACACGGGTGCGTCCCTTTTTTGTTGGATCGCCGTTCCTCGCGTACTATTAGCAAATTATGAAGAAGACTAACCTACGATGTAGCGTGTTGCTGCATCATACAACCATAGATAGGATCGTAAGTGCGGTTTGTAACCGCACAAGCTATCACGAAATTCGTGTGCGCCTGAGAGGCAACCGAAACCGCATCTACCGTAGCAGTACACTGTTATTACTCTGTCTCCTCTTCCTTACCGGTGGTTGTCGCAATCAGGGTGAGGAGAGCAACGCAAACACCGTAGCGGCAGCACCGGCCACCCCGGTCGAAGCGTCCGCAGTCTTACAACCGACCTTCACGCCAACGGCAAGCATTTTGTCAACCCCCAGTTCGACCGCCACGGCGACGATTGCCCCCACCCCCACCATTTCACCAACACCATCGGCGACGCCCTTGCCGGCAGATCAACTGGCCAATGGTCGTCAACTGCATCGGGTGGGCGACTATGAAAAGGCGCGCACGACCTTACAACAGTTGCTTGCCATTCCGAACCTTGATTCAGCGTTACAACAGGCCGCCCGTGATGAATTGGTGCGCGTCCATATGGCCGAAGGGGCTTACAACGAAGCACTCACGCTACTGCCCGCGCCCCCTGCCGTGACGGCTGCTGGTGCGCCGCCTGCGCCCAGCGACGATCTAGCCGCCAAAGCAGAATTTTTGCGCGGGGAAGCGCTCTTGGCCACGGGCGCCTACACCCAGGCCATTGCGGCCTACTGGCGCTTTTTAGAATCAGCGCCCTGGGCAACTGAGTTTGTTCAAACCCGCATTGCCACCGCTTATCTCGCGACTGGCGACCGGGAAGGCGCGGCAGGAGCCTATCGTCGCGCCGCCGATGCCGCCACTGAGACGGTTGTCCGCACCCGGCTGCTCGAAACGCTGGCCACAACTTATTCTGGCGCCGGGCGCTATGCCGATGCCGTTAAAGTTTATGATGAAATTCTGGCGGTGGCGAAAAATGGCGGCTATCGCGCCGCAATCCAGCATGAAGCCGGTAAAGCCTTAGCCGGCGCCGGTGACACCCCCGGCGCCATTGCGCGTTGGCGCGCCGCCACCGAGGAAGCGCCCGAAAGCGGTTCTGCTTATCTTGCTCTGGTGGAGTTGGTCAACCGCAATGTTGATTTTGACCTCTACCAGCGCGGCTACATCGACCTCAAAGCCGGTGCGCTGATCCCAGCCATCAACGCCTATGGCGCCTATCTAAAAGCGGTCAGCCCCACCGATAGTCGCGTCGGACAAGCGTGGCATGGCATCGGGCAGGCGCAATTGGCCGCCGAGGATTACAATGCGGCCATTGCTACGCTGGATCAGGTGATTGCCAACCATCGCACCTGCTCCTGTTTTGGGCAGGCCTGGCTTGATAAAGCCGCAGCCTTGTTGGGTAAAGGGGATGTGGTTGGGGCGCAGCGCATCTATCGCACCTTTGCCCGCGACTACCCCGCCGATCCCCTGGCGCCCGAAGCGCTCTGGTTGAGCGGCCGGCGCGCCCTACGTGATGACAACCAAAGCGAAGCCGCTGCTGATTTTCTTACCCTGGCCGATACCTTCCCGGATAGCACCCGCACGCCTGCGGCACTTTATGCCGTTAGTTTGGGTGCGTTCAAACAAGGATCCTATGCTCAGGCGGTCACGTTGTTAAAGCGGTTGCAAGAAAACTATCCCGATCACAACTGGCCGGCGGTTGCCTACTGGATAGGGCGTGCGCATCAAGCCCACGGCCAGAAAAGCGAAGCACGCGCCGCTTGGCAAGCGCTCGTTGACAAGGCGCCCGACATCTACTATGGTATTCTCGCCGCCCAGTCCTTGCGCGAAACACCGCTGGTGGCAGGGAACTTTCTCAATGCCATGCCCACCATTGCCGGCCCGCCGACCACACTGACGGGCGATGATGGCGGTCAAGCCTTTGCCGAGCAGTGGTTGCAACATTGGCTCAAAGCGCCGGTGTTGCCGCTGAGTGACCTACCGGCAACGCTGGCGGCGGATCAGGATCTGCGGATGGGGCGCTTTCTGCTAGCGGTCGATCAGCGGGGCGAAGGGGTTGCTGCGCTCAATCGGGTCTACCAACGCAACAAGGACAACCCGCGTGCGCTCTACCCGCTTAGTCTGGCCTATGAACAGATGGGCGCCTACAGTCTAAGTTTGTTGGCAATGGAACGGTTGTTGCAATTCAGTCCGGCTGGTCTGGTGGAGAATGCACCGATCTTTCTGCAACAGCGCGTCTACCCACGTCCTTTCGGCGATCTCATCACCCAGGAAGCGCTGGCGCACGGCATCAACCCGCTGCTCTACTTCAGCCTGATTCGCCAGGAGAGTCTCTTTGAAGAAGGGGCGCGTTCGCACGCCGCGGCCCAAGGGTTGGCGCAGATTATTCCCGATACTGGTCACTGGGTGGCGGAACGGCTGGGCCACCCGGATTACACCAATGAGATGATCTACCGCCCTTATATCAATCTCAAGTTTGGCGCCTACTACCTGGATTGGACGCGCAGCTATCTTGCGGAAAACTTAGTTTCGGCATTAGTAGGGTATAATGCTGGACCGGGAAATGCCGAGTATTGGCGCAACGCCATCGGCGCCGACGACACCCTCTTTGTCGAATTTTTGAGCATCAACGAGCCGCGTATCTATGTGCAGTCGATTACCACCGGGCTGTATCATTACACGCGGCTTTATGGGAAAGCAACTTGACGCGAACACTACAGCGGATGTAGGTAGGAACGGATTTTGTTCATCGGTACATCACTTACTAAATCCGTTACCACCTGAATCCGCTGTAGTGTCTGTGCGTCATAAAGGAGTAGATCATTTTGCGTGTTTTATTGACGGGCATTGCAGGCTTTGCCGGTAGTCATTTGGCGGAATACCTGGTGCGCAATCAACAGGTTGAATTGCACGGCATCGTCCATCGCCACGAGCATCGGATTCAACACCTGCTATCCCACCTGCATCTGCATCGTGGCGACTTGCGCAATGCCTTATGGGTCAGTGACACCATTCAGGCGATCCGCCCGGATGTGACCCTACATCTGGCGGCGTGGAGCGACGTGGGAGGCAGTTGGCGGCAACCGTGGACCACCTATGAGTTGAATATTCAGTGCCAGTTGCACCTGCTGGAAGCATTACAGCGCTGGGCGCCGACCTGCCGCACCTTGATCATTACCTCCAATGAAGTCTACGGCTTGGTGCAGGAGGAAGATTTGCCGATTGCGGAAACGACCCCCTTCCGTCCCAACAATCCCTATGGGGTGAGCAAAATCGCCCAGGATATGATGGCGCTGCAATATTGGCACAGCCACCGACTGCCGACGATCCGCGCCCGCAGTTTCAATCACATTGGACCCAACCAGGCCGATGATTTTGTCGCCAGCGCCTTTGCCCGTCAAGTGGCTGAGATCGAAGCAGGGCTGCGGGAACCAACGGTGTCGGTCGGTAATCTGGAGGCGGCGCGCGATTTCACCGATGTGCGCGATGTGGTACGCGCCTATTGGCTTCTGGCCGAGCGCGGTGAGCCGGGCGGCGTTTATAATGTGGGCAGCGGACGCGCTTACCCCGTGCGTTTTCTTTTGGATACATTACTCGATCTGTCCACCACCGCCGTCACTGTCGTCATCGACCCCACCCGCCTACGCCCCAGCGATGTACCGACCAGCGTCTGTGATAATCAACGGCTGCAAGCGGCCACCGGCTGGCAGCCGCAGATTGACTTGCGCACGTCACTGGCTGACTTGCTCAATCATTGGCGACGACAATTGCAGCATCGAAAATGACGTGAAGACAAGAAGACAAGAAGATTATTTTGCCTTTGTCCACTCTTTCGTTCTTCTGGTCTTCCGGTCTATATAAAAATTTAATGAAATGGTAAAAATGGAGGAAAGAAAATGCCAACAGCACTAGTTACCGGCGTTACCGGCCAAGATGGCAGCTATCTGGCTGAATTTTTGTTAGAAAAAGGCTATACCGTCATCGGTATGGTGCGCCGCACGAGTACAATCAATTTTGAACGGATTGCCCACATTCAGGACAAAATCGAAATTGTGCAAGGCGATCTGCTCGACCAGATGAGTCTAATCGAAATTTTGCATCAATACCGGCCCACCGAAATTTACAATCTGGCGGCGCAGAGCTTTGTCCCCACCAGCTTCAACCAGCCGGTGTTAACGGGCGAGTTTACGGCGCTTGGGGTGACGCGCATGTTGGAAGCGATTCGGCTGGTCGATCCCAAGATCCGCTTCTATCAGGCGAGCAGCAGCGAAATGTTTGGCAAGATGGTGGAGGTGCCGCAGCGCGAATCAACCCCGCTTTACCCGCGCAGCCCCTATGGCGTGGCGAAGGTCTATGGCCACTGGATCACAGTCAACTACCGGGAAAGCTACAATCTCTTTGGCTGTTCAGGGATTCTCTTTAATCATGAAAGCCCCCGCCGTGGTCTGGAATTTGTCACCCACAAGATCACCCATGCCGCCGCGCGGATCAAACTGGGGTTAGCCAACGAATTGCGCCTGGGCAACTTGGAAGCGCGCCGCGACTGGGGCTACGCCGGCGACTATGTGCGCGCCATGTGGCTTATGTTGCAACAGGACGCCCCTGACGATTATGTTGTAGCGACGGGCGAGACCCATAGCGTAGAAGAGTTTGTCGAAGAGACCTTTAGCTATCTCGATCTCGACTGGCGCCAATATGTGGTGCAAGATCCCAAGTTCTACCGCCCCGCCGAGGTTGATCTGCTGGTGGGGGATCCGAGCAAGGCTGGTCGTGTCCTTGGGTGGGAACCGAATGTCGATTTTCGCGGGCTGGTGCGGTTGATGGTTGATGCCGACTTGGCAGCATTACAAACGCAGGGCTAAACAGGACTTACCTAAGCCGCATCGTAGTGGCACGATAGTTCGTGCCACTACGATGCGGCTTAGGTCAACCGCTCTGCCACAAGACGAAAGGAGCACCCATGACAATTCGCACCGGCTGGCAGGGCCGCTACTATGAAGATTTCACCATCGGTGACCTCTACCCCCACCGGCTGGGGCGCACGGTGACGCAGACCGACAATATCTGGTTTACCCTGCTGACCGTCAACCCCAACCCGATTCACTTTGACGCCCATTACGCCGCCAAAACTGAATTTGGCAAGCCATTGGTCGATTCGACCTTTACCCTGGCCCTGGTCACGGGCCTCTCGGTGGCCGACATTTCGCAAAATGCCGTCAACCTGGGCTGGGATCAGATCCGCCTGCCCAATCCGGTCTACGAAGGGGACACGATCTATGCCCGCAGTGAAGTGCTGGAAATGCGTGAATCCAAGTCGCGCCCACAGCAGGGCATTGTCAAATTCAAGACCACCGGCTACAACCAGGATGGCGTGGTGGTAATCGAATTTACCCGCACCATCCTGGTCTACAAGCGTGATCATGCGCCGACGGAGGCGTTGCCGGCGTTTCTGCTCAAGTCGTAATCAGGCGCCTAGAACGCAACCGACCCTTGCGGTCGCCCTGGCTAGGGCGACCGCAAGGGTCGGTTGCGTTCTAGGCGCCTACGGGATGGCTATTTTAT
>JAPKMW010000184.1 GCA_026645575.1 Caldilineaceae bacterium | reverse complement strand
CGGCTAACGCGTATTCTCTGCCCACGGGTGCCCATCGGGCGCGGAGGTCTTTGGCTAACCCCGAACTCAGGTTAGCAGATATTGGTTGCTAAGGACGTAGTACGCGCAGGGACAAATACCTAATATCCAATACTCAATATCGAATACCCAAATCCTATTCGTCTATTTCATTGTTACCGATTAACTAAGGAGGTTCACACATGAAACGTTTATGGTTTACCAAAGCGCGCTACCTCTTGCTGGCGCTGGTGGTGTTAGCCGTCGTCGGCTGTACCGCTGTGGCGCCGGCCCCGGCCGCCGAACAGGCGCCCGCTGAGCCGACCGCCACTCCTGCACCGCCACCCCCGCCGCGTGAAGCCAAAGGCGGCATCCGCAAGAGTGAGAGCGGCTATCAGGGGGTGCTCAACCTGTGGGTGTTGGGCTATACGCCGGGCAACCAATTCGCTAATCCCTTCGACAATGCCGTCGCCCAGTTTATGGCCGACAACCCGGAGATTGAAGTCGCCATCACCGGCTACCCGCCCAACGATGAAGGCTTTACCAAGTTGACCACGGCGTTGCAGAGCGGCCAGGGCATCGACCTGCTGCGCTTACCCTCGGATCGCTTGCCGGGTTATGTGCGCGATGAACTGATTGAGCCAATCGACCCATTCCTGAGCGATGCTGACAAGGCCGACATTCTGCCCAATGTGCTGGATGTCGTGCGCTTGCAGGATGGGCAAGCCTACGCCTGGCCGCTTTGGGTGGTGCCGATGGGGATGTATTTGAATGTCGATCTCTTCGAGGAAGCCGGCGTCGAGCTGCCCTCCAAGGAGTGGACCTACGAAGAGTTTGTCGAGACGGCCAAGCAGTTGACCTTTAAGCGCGCCAGCGGCGAACAGGTCTACGGCTTCTCCGCCTTTGTCGATCCGGGTGTGATCAACAGTTGGGCACTCTGGATGAATGAAGCGCCGAGTGTACGTCCCCGCACGGAAGATGGCAAATTTGGCTTCAACACGCCCGAAGCCGCCGCCGCCCTCCAACGCTTTGCCGACCTGACCTTGGTTCACAAAGTAACGCCGCCGGACTTTGGCACGATGAAGGATAGCGATGTCAAGGGTGGCTTTAAGGCCGGTCAATTTGCCATGGTTGTCGATGCTACCGGCTTTTCACCGCAGTTGGTGGCCGATCAGATCAACTTTGAAATCTATCCGATCCCCACCTTCAACGGCAACAAATTGACCGTAGGCGCCGTGGGTCTGATCGCCGTCGCTGCCACCGATGACGAAGTGAAACGGCAGGCCGCGATGGATCTGGCTCGCTACCTGACCAGCAGCGAAGTGCAGGAAGATGTGCCGCCGGGCAGCAATGTCGCCACCGGTTTCTACCTGGCGCCGGGCGCACGCCAGTCGGTGACGGTAAACCCGCCGCTGGACAAATTCCTGCCCATGTTGCCCGATATGTGGATCACCCCGCTGGTGCCGGACTGGGGCCAATTTACCCGCCTCTTCCACACCCAATACCAGAACATCATCTTCGGTCAAACGCAGCCCGCTGATGCGATGGCGGAAATTGCCGAGGAAGCGGATGGGTTGTTGGCTGGTGAATAAGTAAAATCGTAGTAAAGACTTTAGTCTTTGTTCCGCTGACAGAAAGACTAAAGTCTTTACTACGGTTACGTTATCGTCGCACCGCCGGTAGATAGAGCCGTTCATTCAACTCCTGCACCGGCGGTGCGGAGACACTCGTCGCCATCCCCATGACCTCGATCTCGTTGAGGGCGGCGATGGTTTCCCAGTGCCAGCGACCCGTGACGGCGCCAATGGTAAAGCGCAGGCGGTCAATCTCGGTCGGCTGCGCCAGGGTGAGCAACGTGCCGCCGTTCTCCAGTGGCTCTACACGGCCAACGGCCAGCGCACTGCCGACCGGATTGTCATTGCGGAAAAGTTGCACTTCGCCAGCGGTAATGGCGTAGGGACCATCTTTTTCCGGTTGACCAAAGCCCTCCCAGTCGCCACCTATCGACGGAACACCAACCAGCCGCACCGTTTTAATGAGCAACGGTTTTGCCCAACGCAACTCGACCCACTCGCCCACCGCTTGTCCTTTGGCCGAGAGCCAGCTCGATTCATCATCTTGATAGTTGGCGTTCAACGCCGCGCGCACTTGGGACGGGTAAACAAAGCGCGCCCCGGTGGCATCACGCAGGCCATCGCTGGCGACAAAGGGGGCAGCCGGGCCGCCAGCCGGAATCGGCACCCAACCCCGTCGGTCGTTGAGGAAATGGGGACGGAAGGGCTGATACTCTGGTGAACTAGGATCGTTGTGATCGAAAAAGCTACTGGCGTTCACCTCGGCATAGGGCGCAACGTTCGTCCACCCTTGGTTGGCTTCATCCAACACTGCTTCCAGCGAGCCGCTGACATGGCCCATGTGACAGCCAGTGCAGGTGACGGTTTCCCCTGGTCGCGCCCAGGCGTTGCCTTGGGCAATCGAAATATAGCCCCGGTTCCAATCGCGCACCACCCGGCCATTGACATCGCGCAGGACAAAGAAAGAGGGCGTGTCTGCCGGAACCGTCACCGTGAAGGCGCCCAACGGCGTCACCGGCGCGGTGGTCCACAAGACGGCGCGCACCTCACTGTCTTTACGGAAGGTGGCGCACGGTTCGGGCCAATCATCATAGCAACCAGCGCCGGTAAATTGATTAGCATCCACCCACACCTCGACCGTCGCCACACTGCCTGGTGGCGGCGAGTTGCCAACATAGGGCAGGGTCAGGGGCGGATTGGCGTAGATATTGGCATTGTGCAACATCGCCATCTGAATGTCGTTAGGGCCGCGCTGACTAAACCTATACTCTTTGAGCGTGTTGGGCAAATTCCCCAATGCCGGGTCATCATTGGCGATGGCCGTGATCAAATCCGGCTTGGCCGTCCAACCAGTACGAGCGACAATGGGTTTGGCGTCCATGATGTCAGCCGTGGCCAGGCCAATGCCAGCGAGGTCAATGGTGACAGGCGTTTGGTTGGCGCCATCGAGATCCATGACATAAAGTTCATAACGCAGATTGGAGCCGTATAATTTGAAGAGTTGTCCCCCTTCCACATGTTGACCAGTGGTGGGCAACCCGGTCTCTTCGCGTGTTTGCGAATAGAGAATGCGACCATCAGGCAAGCCCCACGGGTGCAGGGCGTAGGGCGGCGACTCATCGTCATTCGTCCACGCTTTCTGGAAGCTCAGGCCGACCAACGCATCACGGGCATTGGCATAGGTCATAGCAACGCCCGGCTGGGCGACACGAATGCCGGTGTTCAAGGTCGAATGGAACATGGTGGCGTCAGGCTGAGCGGTAAAGGCGACAAAGAGCGCATCGCCCCGTTGAATCACGGCGGGCTGGGCAGCGTGATAGGTGTCCGAGACGCCATCATCTTCGGCCAGCGACCAGCGAAAGGCCGGCGTCCAGGCAAAGCGTTGGAAGTCTGTACCGTCAGGGTTGATGGTCATCAGATGCCAGGTGTTGGGTGCGTCGCGAATAGGAAAGCCATCAGCCAGGCGCCCCGTGGCCGGGTTGAACTGTTCGTTTGGATTGGCCGAAATCACCGTACCATCAGGTAAGGTCTGATCCGTGTCAGCATTGTCGATACGGTTGTAGATGCCGGTTTCGGTTGGTTGGTTAAATTGATTCCACCAACGCGCCACCAAGATGCGCCCATCGGGCAAGGGCGTTGGATGCCAGATGCTCCCCCGCTCGGAAGTGACACGATGGAGATTGCCGCCATCGGCATTCATCACGTAGAGGTTGAGGGTGCGCCGGTCATCATAGTGGCTACGCGAAGGATAGCGTGATGAGACAAAGACAATCCGTCCATCGGCCAGATAGGCGGGAAAGAGGTCGTCATAAGTGCCATATTCCTGCTGGTTGAGAAAATGGGCGGCATTGGGAATGGCAAAGGTGCGATCGGAAAAGGTCAACTGGCGGAAGCCACTGCCATCGACGTTGATTTCGTAGAGCCGCCAGCCGGAGTTGGTGGTGTCGGGCGCCAGGGTGGTGGCGCCGGCAAAGACCAGCTTTGTGCCGTCAAAACTCACATCGGGCGACTGCACATCAACCAACTCCGGTGTATTATAGACAAAGAGCGAACCATCAGCATTGCGCCGCACCAACTTGCTGCCCGGCGCAAACTTTGCCAAGCCAGTGCCAAATTGACCGGCGGGGCCACGTTCACTTTTGAAGATGCGATCCTGCGTCGCCAGATGACTACGGGCGACAAAGATCAACGGCGGCAGCGGATCAGCGCCAACAGCAGCAACAGGCGCTAAAGGCCCATGCTGCCCTACAACGAGGGAAAGGAGCAGGACGAGCAGCATCAACCATAGCCGACGCTGTCGAAGTGATAGAGTTTGCGATTTTTGTACCATCATCTGTTTCTCATCTTAGGGTCTGGTTATTCATTCAAGGAATGACATATTTCCTAGCTTGGTAAGTGTAGCAAAAGTTGCTGACTAACGCTGGGCGCGCAAACAATGATCGGTTGCCTACTACCCTGTAATCTACCCGCGCCGGCTGGATCATGCGCAACTACGGTAGCGATTGGGGGTTGTTACGATAGAATGATTACTCGCATAGCTTTACAAACAACAAGCACAAACAACAAGAGGAGAGCCAACCATGCAACGGGAAAAGATCGACGCCCTGCTAACCCAGATCCGCGCCACTCGCGCCGAGACGCTACGCACCTTGCAAGATGTAACCGAAGCGGAGTTTGCGCTCCGCACCGACCTGCAACGGTGGGATGATCTGCGACGCGTCCTCCTACGCTTTGCCGACCATATGCGCGAACACAGCAACCAATTGGAAGATGCGCGCCAGAAAACTGGTACGGGACCGACCATGCCACAGCGGATGTTAGCCGAGGCCGAACGGGCGTGGGGTCAGTTACTGGCGGCGACGGTTGGTCTAGATGATGAAACCGCCAACCGCCAACCGGATGACGGCGGCTGGTCAGCGTTACAGGTTCTGGAACATATTGCCGAGGTAGAGCAAAACGTTTTGTTAGCAGCCGCAGAACGCGTGTTAGCCACGCGGGATCAGTCGGGATGAAAGTTTCACCACCTATAGCAATTCCTGCGTTTGAGGATGTGATTCAGTTGGCGAAAGCGCTTCACGTTGCCGGGAAAGCGTGGGAAGGCACGGCATTAGGATACACCGGAAATTGATGAAAAGAATGCCGTTTGCGAGGAGTATGACGAAAACGGCATTGTCCACACGGTTACCGAAGATCGTTGGTCGCCTGCTATGTTTTGCATTGGCGTCAATGGCATTTGGTTCCTTTCGTTATCCTGGGAGAAAGGGAGCAAGAACGAACCACACCTCTATCTTGAAAACGATTACGGTTATACCCTCACTGGACTGTCACAAATTACCCTGTTATCCAGGGATTGAAGCCCCATCGCTATTTACGTCCATGATCTGTTACCAGCCAACGGTGGCCTTCGCGCGCCAGTAGACGATCTGCGTCTTTCGGCCCCCAACTCCCTTTGGCATAGGCCACAAGCGGTGGGGCAGTCGGGGTGTTCCAGCCTTGCAAAATGGGATCGATGAGCCGCCAGGCTTGGATGATTTCATCATTGCGGGCAAAGAGCAGGGCGTCGCTATGGAGGGCGTCGAGCAATAAGCGTTCATAGGCATCGGGTATGGTGCGATCGGCAAAGGCATCGCGGTAGTGAAATTCCAAATCAACCGTGCGCATCTCCTGGCTGGAGTCGGGGACTTTGGCTTCAAAAGTTAGGTGAATGCCTTCATCGGGCTGCACCAGAATGGACAGGACGTTGGAGAAAAGATTGTTGACCAAGCCAAACATGACCAGCGGCGGGCGTTTGAAGACAATAGCGATCTCAGACTGTTTTTTGGCTAACGCTTTACCGGAACGCAGGTAGAAGGGCACTCGTTGCCAGCGCCAGCTATCGATATAGAGTTTGAGCGCGGCATAGGTCGGCGTCTGGGAGTCAGGGGCTACCCCTTTGGCCTCTCGATAGCCTTCGTATTGGGCGCGCACCGTGTTTGTCAACTCGATGGAGCGAATAGCAGAAAGAACCTTGACTTTTTCATTGCGCAAGGTGTCGGCATTGTAGGGCGCCGGCGGCTCCATGGTCACCAGGGTCAAGAGTTGCAATAGGTGATTCTGGAACATATCGCGCAGAACGCCGGCTTCATCATAATAACCGGAGCGACTGCCGACATCGACCGTTTCGGCCACGGTAATCTGGACGTGATCGATATAATTGCGATTCCAAAGCGGTTCAAAGATGGCATTGGCAAAGCGCATAAAAAGGATGTTTTGCGCTGTCTCTTTGCCCAAATAGTGGTCGATGCGGTAAATCTGGCGTTCGACCCAGTGAGCGCATATGGTTTCATCTAAGGCGAGGGCGCTGGCTAGGTCATGACCAAAAGGTTTTTCAATGACCAGATTGCGCTTGCCCTCGTTTTCATCGGCCAAACCGGCCTCACCCAAAAAGGTGGCCGCCGGGCCGTAATATTCGGGCGCGGTCGCCAGGTAGTAGAGACGATTGGCCGGGCCATCCTCAATCTCTTGCAAAAAGGTTCCCAAGCGTACATAATCTTCCGCCGCGTCCAAATTGCCCTGAAAATAACGAAGCCGTTCAGCAAAAGCGCACCAGGAAGCTTCTTCGTAGCCCCCGCTAAATTCCTGGACTCCGCTTTGTAACGGCTCACGAAAGGCGGCATCATCCCACGGACGGCGCGCAAAGCCCACAATCCACAATTTCTCCGGCAACCGTTGTTTACAAAAGGAGTTGTACAGGGCCGGTATCAGCTTGCGCCTTGTCAAATCGCCCGATGCCCCAAAAATGACAATGGTAGTCGTGGGAAGTTGTTCATTCATCGCCGCACCCTCGTCTCTGTCTTCTGTTTCTCTGTAACGTACAATCAGAGCAACACCCGTCTGTCTAGCATAGCACCATTGGTTAAAAGCCGGTGTGATAATGCTACCATTAGAAATTGTCAAGAAATCGCAAAAATCAATATACCCTTTTTCTTATACAATAAAACAATTGTATTGTTTCTATAGATCAAATTGCCGTCATTGAATTTTTCTGGTAAAGTAGCCAGTCAACAGTTGAACAGTGTACGCAGCTTAGAAATAGGGCTGTGTCATCTGTAGCCAATGTGCTAATCTGTTATAAAACGTGTTGATCTGTTATAACAGGTAAACATAGTTCTTCTTTTCGCAGTAGCTAGTTACGTTTCTGAAAGGTATACACCCACGCATGAAGCCGACTTCTTTGTTATCCAGCCACCCGCGCTTTACCCGTCTTCTCGCTGTTGTTCTGCCAGTGTTCGCCATCATCGCGCTCTTCCTTGGGCAATTCGGGCAACCAATCAACTATTTGTATGCGCAGAATAATTTGCCAGCGTTACGCTATACAACCACGGGTAGCAGCGGCCCGACTATCACCATTGGCTGGGTTTACAATCGCGCCTACCCGGAGGAAGCGCCTTATGTGGGCGATCCGTCGAATCCAAATGCACCCAAGTTGTCGATCACCCTGCCCCAACTTTTGGACTGGGTGCAGAGTAAAAACTTCACGCCCACTCTCCAATCATTGGGCAATGGCGTCTGGCAATTGGATGTCAACCTCGTGATTCTGGACAATGCACGCTTAGATCTAACCGCCGCCAGCGGTGTCAAAGAATTGCGCCTCATTAGTCGCCCCGATGCGTCGTTTAACATTGTCTCCCGAGGCGGCTGGATTAACATTGATGGCATCAAGGTCTACTCGTGGGACAATTCGCCCGGTGTCAATGGCTACGATCAGAGCTTCCTGACGGTCAACGATGTCATGCAAACCCGTTCCTACCTGGCAGCGCTCTATGGCGGACGCATGGACATCAAAAATGCCGAGATTATGTATCTGGGCTATGAAGAGCTAAATCAGCGCGTTGGCTATGGCAAAGGCGAACCCAGCGGCATTTCCTGGCGCTTGCGCCCGCAAGGGGTCAGCGACCCGGCCACCGGTCCCAAAGGTAGCATTATCAATAGCAAGATACATCATCTCTATTTTGGTATGTATAGTTACGAGGCGGTGGGCTTACAGATCATCGGCAATGACTTTCACGATCACTATTTCTATGGCATCGATCCCCACGACTATTCTTACGGCATGACGATTGCCAATAACAAGATCTTTGACAACGGCTACACGGGTCTGGTGCTTTCACGCGGCTGCACTGATAATCTGATCTATGGCAACCACATCTACAACAATGCCTCACATGGGTTGATGCTGGATCGCGGCGTCAACCGCAACTTGGTCTATAACAATGTGATCTACAACAATAAATATGATGGCTTTGCCATCTACCAATCCGGTTATAATGAGATCTACGATAATGAGATCCGCAACAATGGTCGTTATGGGATGCGTATCTCTGCTGAATTTGACGATGCGGATATTTTCGATGATGTTGCCAGTGACAATGTCATTCGCAACAACCTCATCACCGGCAGTGGGAAGCATGGCATCTATCTGATTGATCGGGCGGATCGGAATACGATCATTGCCAACCAAGTCGTGTCCAGCGCCGAAGTCGGTATTTGGATCAATGCCGGGTTGAACATTATCCAGGGTAACACCGTGATCGGTAGCGGGAAAGATGGGCTGCTGATCGACAACAAGCCGTACACCGCCGGGACCAATCCAGGCGGCCCCTCTAAGCCACCTTTAGGCCAGCCCGGTGTACAGAATCAGCTCCTTGCCAATCGCATTGAACGCAGTGGCGAACGGGGGATTGATGTGATCAATGGCGGTAATAATCGCATTGGTTCACTGGGCGCTGGTAATCTGATCTTCGATAATGCCCTGGGTGGCATCTTGTTGCGAACGACCGGCGCTACGATGGTTGATAGTAATGAAATTCGGCGCAATCGCGCCGGGAATGGCGCTGGCGTCAACACCATCTGTACGCCGGGGGCGCCGGTCACTCATACCTTTACCAACAATATTATTGCTGATAATCTCACCAGCAACAACAAAGGGTATGGGGCGGGCATTAACTTGGGGGACGGCTGTCTGGCCCAAGTGAGCGGCAACTGGTTTGCCAACAATCGCACCATCAATGGCGATGCGGCCAACTTGCAAAATGGCAACCTGGCCGGCAGTCCCGATATTCAGGCGATCAATAATGTTTGGGACACAGTCGATCCGGCTGCCGTGGAGTTGGGCATCTGGCACCAGGTCGATCTGCCGACGCTAGGTCGCGTCAACTTCCAGCCACTGGGCGCCATGCCGCCCACGCCGCCAGCCACACCGATTCCCACGGCAACCCATACCCCCACCGTCACTCCCACCATGACCCCCTTCCCCAGCGGCGCCAGCACGCCCCAAGCCACGCCCACGCTAATCCCTACCGCCACCCCCACCGGCACCCGGACACCGGAACCGCCAGTCAGTGGCGATGCCAGGGTCTATTTGCCGTTGGTGACAAAATAACTACATTGTTCATTAAGTCTTTTAGGATTTTGGCGTCGGGCACGAAGGGTGGCAAACAAATTGGTCACACCGAAACCCATTGGTCGTGCCACCCTTCATGC
>JAPKMW010000183.1 GCA_026645575.1 Caldilineaceae bacterium | reverse complement strand
ATTTAGGGAGGAGAACATGATTATACCCTGCCCTAAACTCAAGCGTCCCTACGGGACGGGTCAATCGATCAAGACTTTGTTGACAAAACACTACTGTTTTGTCAACAAAGTCTTGATAGGTTGATCACACCGAACGACCTGTGCTTTTGTCCCGTAGGGACGGTTGAATTTAGGGAGGAGAACATGATTATACCCTGCCCTAAACTCAAGCGTCCCTACGGGACGGGTCAATCGATCAAGACTTTGTTGACAAAACACTACTGTTTTGTCAACAAAGTCTTGATAGGTTGATCACACCGAACGACCTGTGCTTTTGTCCCGTAGGGACGGTTGAATTTAGGAGGAGAACATGATGATACCCTGCCCTAAACTCAAGCGTCCCTACGGGACGGGTCAATCGATCAAGACTTTGTTGACAAAACAGTAGCAACGAACAGGTAAGTTGCGCGTGATGACCATGACTTTTTTTACCGAGAGCGCCGAAGAGTTGTACGAAAACGCGCCCTGCGGCTATCTCTCGACTTTGCCCAACGGCACGATTGTGCGGGTCAACCAGACCTTTTTGGAGTGGACCGGTTATCCGCGCGCCATGTTGTTGGCGGGCAAACGCTTCCAGGAGTTGTTGACAACGCCGGGGCGTATCTATCATGACACCCACTATGCGCCGCTGTTGCAGATGCAGGGGGTGGTCAATGAGATCGCCTTTGATGTGCGCTGCCCGGCCCGGACGCCCTTGCCGGTGCTGCTCAATTCGCGACTGGTCAAAGATGAAGCCGGCGCGCCTATGTTGATTCGCACCACGATCTTTAACGCGACCGCGCGCCGCCAATACGAGCGCGAGTTGTTGCTGGCCCGCCGTCAGGTCGAACACCTGGCCGCCATTGTGCAGAGTTCAGTCGATGCCATTCTGAGCGTGACGCCGGCTGGGGTGGTGCAAAGCTGGAACCGGGGCGCCGAGCAGCTCTTTGGCTACCGTGCCGACGAAGCCATCGGCCAGACCATTGAAGCGCTGATCGTCCCCCCCGACCGCCGCCATGAGTTCGCGCAGATGTTTGGGGCGATGGTCGCCGGGCAACCCATGCACTTTGAAAGTGTGCGGCGGCGCAAAGATGGTCATCTGGTGGCAGTCTCGATCAGCCTGACGCCCCACATCGAAGCGCCGCATGAACTGGTCAGCATCTCGGCCATTTTGCGCGATATTAGCGCGGCCAAACGCGCCGAACAGGAACTCCGTCGCCAGAGCGCCGAGTTGGCGACGCGCAATCGCGATCTGGCCTTACGCAATGCCGAGTTAGATGCCTTTGTCTACAGCGCGTCCCACGATCTCAAAGAGCCGTTGCGCGGCATCGAACACTATAGCCAGTTCCTCTACGAAGATTATGCCGACCACTTTACGGGGGAAAGTTTGCTAATGTTGCAAGCGTTACCGCGGATGAGCGCCCATCTGCGCCAATTACTGGACGCCCTGCTCTACTATGCCCGCTTGGGCCGGCAGGCGCTCGATCTGCAACCAGTCAACGTCCAACAGGTGCTGGAACAGCAGGTACAACTGTTGCACCTGCGCCTGACTGAAACCGGCGCCACAGTCCGCGTCCCCCACCCCCTGCCCACCGTACAGAGCGACCCGCTGCTGTTGGGTGAACTGCTCATGAACCTGCTCACCAACGCCATTAAGTATAACGACAAGGGAGAGAAGTGGGTGGAGGTTGGGGTGGCAGGGCAAGGTGACACGGCGACAGGTGACACGGCGACAGGTAACACGGTGACAAGTGACAAGGCGACTTCGCACCCAGCGTGTCCCCACTCATTCACCTTGTCACCCCTTCACCCTGTCACCTTGTCACCCCTTCACCCTGTCACCTTGTCACACCCTCACCGTGTCACCTTCTACGTGCGCGACAACGGCATCGGCATCCCGCCGGCGCGTCAGGCAGAGGTCTTCCAGATCTTCCGGCGCTTGCATGAGCGGGGGGCCTATGGCGGCGGGGTGGGTGCGGGGTTAACCATTGCCCAACAGATTGTGGCGCGCCATGGTGGGCGCATTTGGCTGGAATCTATCCCCGGCGTGGGGACAACTTTTTATTTTACACTGGCAGGTGAACGATGACGATGGCCAAACGGACCGTCTTGCTCGTGGATGACTCCCTGGAGGATCGCTTGATCTTTCGGCGCTTTTTGACGCGCGATCCGGCGATCCACTATACGGTGTTGGAGGCCGACCGGGGTGACGCGGCGCTGGCGCTCTGCCGAACGACAACGCCCGATTGCATCCTGCTCGACTATCAGTTGCCCGATATGAATGGGTTGGAACTCTTACAGGCGCTGGTGATGGCAGCCCACCCCCATCTCTACCCGATTGTCATGTTGACCGGCGCCGGCAACACAACGCTGGCCGTGCAGGCGATGCAGCGCGGCGCCCATGACTATCTTGCCAAAGATCGCGCTACGCCGGAGCAGTTGCAGCGCGCCATCAACAACGCCCTGGAGAAGGTCGCCCTGTTGCGTGAACTGGAACAACAGCGCGAGTGGTCGCGCCTGATCCTCACCAGCATTGGCGATGGGGTGATCGCCGCCGACCAGGCTGGCTGCGTCACCTTTATGAACCCGGTGGCCGAAGCGCTGACCGGTTGGGCGGCGAGCGCGGCGCACGGCCGCCCACTGTTGGAAATTTTCCGGGTAGTCGATGAGGAAAGCCGGCAACCGCTTGACCGAGTGTTGACGCAGCTCTGGCAGAGCGGCATCGGGCAAGGGGTGGCGGCGCCGGCGCTCTTGCTGGCATATACGGGCGGTACGCCGGTGATTGCATACAATATTGAATATAATGGCGCGCCCATTCGCCATGCCGACGGGCGGTTGCTGGGGGTGGTGCTGGTCTTTCGTGATATTACCGAACGCCGCCGCCATGAGGGCGCCATCCAACAGTGGAACGCCACCCTGGAGCGGCAGGTCGCTCAGCGCACGGCAGAGTTGACCCGGCGCATCCGCGAGATGGACAACCTCTCCCACGTTGCCGCCCATGATCTCAAAGCGCCCTTGCGCGCCATTCAGCATCTGGCAACCTGGATCGCCACCGATGCCGCCGCTGTGTTGCCCCGTGCATCGCAGGCGCATTTGGACAAATTGCAGGGCCGCGTCCAGCGCATGGACAAGTTGCTCGACGACCTCCAGCTCTATCTGCGCGCCGACCGCGATGAGCGCCAGGTGGAGCTGGTGGATCTCAACCGGCTGGTGGAGGAGATCGGCGGCCTGGTGCTGCCGGAGCAGGGCTTTACCCTGCAAACGCCGACGCCCCTGCCCACGCTGCGAACGGTGCGGGTGCCGCTGGAAACGGTGTTGCGCAATTTGATCAACAATGCCGTCAAACATCATGATCGTAGCCAGGGGCGGATCCAAATTACCGGGCGCGACCTGGGCGCCATGCTTGAATTGGCCGTGCGTGATGACGGTCCCGGCATACCCCCTGAATTTCATCGCCGCATCTTTGACCTCTTCCAGACGCTCAAACCGCGCGACCAGGTCGAAGGCAGCGGCATGGGGTTGGCGATTGTCAAAAAAATTGTCGAAAGTCACAGCGGACAAATTACCGTCGAATCGACGCCGGGCGAAGGCGCAACCTTTCGGTTTACGTGGCCGAAGGCGTTGGCGATGTGATGTTGTGTCAAGCATACGTGGGTAGCCTTGAACTAAAGTTCAGGCTATCAGCCTGAACTTTAGTTCAAGGCTGTGGATTACAAATCAAATAAGTGCTTATCACAGGATGACCTAATGAAAGTCAAACCCACGCGCACCCTTCTGATCATTGATGATTCACCGGAGGATTGCGCCACCTATCAACGCTATCTGGCGCAGGACCCCGACTATCACTATACGGTGCTGTGCGCCGCGACGGGGAACGTTGGGCTGGCGCGCTGGCGGGAATGGGCGCCCGATTGTCTGCTGCTCGATTACAACCTGCCCGACCAAAATGGCATTAGCGTCCTCCACGCCCTCGATACAAGCGAGACGGGGCCGGCGATTGTCATGCTCTCCGGCGCCGGTGAATTGCCGGTGGCGGTGACGGCGCTCAAGAGCGGCGCCCATGACTATCTGGAAAAGGGGACAATTTCGCGCGCACGACTCGCCCAAGCCCTCAACAATGCGGTGGAAAAAGTCACCTTGCGCCGCCAATTGGCCGCCCAGCGCCAGGAACTGGCCGAACAGAACCGTCTGCTGACCGCCCAGTTGGCGACCATCCAGCAAGCCCAACACGAGCAGGTGCGCGCCGAACAGGCGCGCACCGAAAGCGAAGCGATGACCCAGGCTGTCATGCAAGCGCTGACCACCCAGGTTGCCCTGCTCGACCCGCAGGGGGTCATCATCGCCGTCAATGACGCCTGGACGCGCTATGCGCTGGAAAATGGCGCCACCGCCCTCGACCAGATCGGCGTTGGCGTCAACTACTTGGCGGTCTGTCGGCGCGCCGCCGGCGACTATACGGCTGGCGCGCGCGAGGCGCTGGCCGGGATTGAAGCGGTTCTCACCGGCGCCCAATCGGTCTTTACCCTGGAATATCCCTGCCCATCGCCGACGGCCATGCACTGGTATCTCCTGAGTGTCACCCAGTTGCCGGCCCCGGCCGGCGGCGCCATTGTCTCGCACATGGAGATCACCGATCGGCGGCAGACAGAGGAGAGTCTGCGCTTGTTGGAAACCGCCGTCCTCCACAGCAATGAATCCATTCTGATCACACGAGCCGACATGGAAGAGCCGGGACCGACCATTGTCTATGTCAACCCGGCCTTTACCCGTATCACCGGTTACACGCCGGCCGAGGTGCTAGGCAAAAACCCGCGCATCCTACAAGGTCCCAAGACTGACCGCGCCGTGCTGGAGCGCCTGCGCCACCAATGTCTGCATGGCGAAATCTTTCATGGCGAGGCGATCAACTATCGCAAAGATGGGCAGGAGTTTTATCTGGAATGGAGCATTGCGCCGGTGCGCGACGAGAGCGGCGTCATCACCCACTTTGTCGCCACCCAGTTTGACGCCACCCAGCGCAAAGCGCAGGATGCGCAGTTGCGCCAACAGGCGGTCGAATTGACCCAACGCAACAGTGAACTGGCGCAGAGCAACGCCGAGTTGGACGCCTTTGCCTATGTCGTCTCGCATGATCTCAAAGAGCCGTTGCGCGGCATTCACAACTATGCCCATTTCCTGCTGGAAGATTACGCCCCGCAACTCGCCGGCGACGGCGCCGCCATGCTCCACGCCCTAAGCGGCCTGGCCGACCGCATGGGAACGCTCATCGACTCGTTGCTGCAATATGCCCATCTGGGGCGCCAGGCGCTCAAACGCCGGCCCGTCGATCTCGAACAACTCCTTCAGATGCAACTCGATCTCCTGGCCCCCCGCCTGCACGCGTCCCAGGTTGCTGTCCGCCGCCCCACCCCCCTGCCCACCACCCAGGCCGACGCCGTTCTCATCGGCGAACTCTTCACCAACCTGATCACCAACGCGATCAAGTATAACGACAAGGAGGAGCGGTGGGTGGAGATTGGGTGTGTGGCGGGACAAGGTGACAAGGTGACCAGTGACACGGTGACCAGTGACACGGTGACGACGGATGTCCCTGTCACCCCCTCACCCCCTCACCTTGTCACCCTGTCACCCCCTCACCTTGTCATCTTCTACGTGCGCGACAACGGTATCGGCATCGCGCCGGCGCAGCAGGAGGCGGTCTTTGGCATCTTTCAGCGCTTGCACGGGCGCGACGAGTATGGCGGTGGCGTGGGGGCCGGGTTGACGATTGTCAAGCGCATTGTGGAACGGCACGGGGGCCGCATTTGGGTTGAATCGACGCCGGGGGTGGGGTCTACTTTTTATTTTACCTTAACCGATGCTGAGTTATCGGGAGCGCCGGCATCCCTGCCGGCAAGTTGAGGCGGATCTATGACCCTTTCAATCCTGCTTGTGGAAGATAGCGATGAAGATTTTCTCGTCTTTCAGCGCGCCTTCAAGTACGCCAACCTGAGCTATCCGCTCCAGCGTTGCACCAAAGGCGATGAGGCGCTCGACTACCTTTACCGGCGCGGGCGCTATGTCGCCAGGGATCACCCGCTGCCGGCGCTGATCTTGCTTGATCTCAATCTGCCGGGCGCCGATGGCCGCTATGTTCTCAGCACGATCAAGGGCGACCCGCAGCTTATGCAGATCCTGGTGATCATTGTAACCAGCTCGGCCAATCCCAAGGATGTCGCAGCCTGTTATCAAAATGGCGCTAACAGTTATTTGGTGAAATCCGTAAATTTTGTTAAATTCCGACAACAAATCAGCGTCCTGACCGATTTCTGGCTCAACGTGGCTCAGTTGCCGGGGAATTGGGAGTTACTGTCATAACCATTAGTCCGCAGTTGGTCCTAGCGAGAACTCAGTTGCGTAGTCCAGAGTCGGTTTATGGCTACCTCGGCTGCATTGCGGTCTACTGATAATCATTGGTTTGTTCGTTGGTTGAGCTTGTCGAAACCAACGAACAAACAAACAAACATCGCCGCTACCATCAATCAATTACAAGGAGTCATGATGAAAACAGCCATCACCCAAAGTCGTTTGTCCCAGTTGCTCAGTGAACATGAGAGCGCCCTGTTAAGTGACTGGATGAGCCAGCAACTCAACAGCGGAACCATGCGTCCCAACTTGATCAGCGAGAGTGAGCTACGCACCCAATCGCGTAAGTTTCTCGCCGCCTTTCGCACGGCGCTCGACGCCGACAACCTGAACGATATTCACAGCGACGCCTGGGAGGAAGTGCGTGACCTGCTTAGCGACCTGAGCCGTTCCCGGGCGCGCCAGGGCTTCACCCCCAGCGAGACGGCCACCTTTGTCTTTTCCCTAAAGCAGCCGCTTTTTAGCCACCTGCGCACCCTCTACAACGGCGATCCCGTCGGCCTGAGCGACGAGTTGTGGGCTACCACCCAACTGCTCGACAAACTGGGCCTCCACACCACCGAACTCTACCAGCAGAGCCGCGAGGAGGTCATCCAACGCCAGCAGGAAGAGATGCTTGAACTCTCGACGCCGGTGGTTGAATTGTGGGATGGCGTGCTGGCGCTGCCGCTGATCGGCACACTCGACAGTATGCGCACCCAGATCGTCATGGAAAATCTACTGCAACGCCTGGTCGAAACCGGCTCGACCATCGCCATCATCGACATTACTGGCGTCCCCACGGTCGATACGCTGGTGGCGCAGCATCTGCTCAAGACCGTAGCCGCGGCGCGCCTCATGGGCGCCGATTGCATCATCAGCGGCATTCGTCCGCAGATCGCCCAGACCATTGTCCACTTGGGCATCGACCTGCGCGAAATCACCACCAAGGCGACGCTGGCTGCCGCCTTTACCGTTGCCTTGCAGCGGCTGGGCCACAGCATCTCGCGCCGCGGCAAGGAGTAAGTGCAATGGAGAGCATTCCAATTTTGAAGATGGGGCCATTTCTGCTGGTCAGCATCCAGATCGACATGCACGACCAGTTAGCGATGGCGCTGCAAGATGACTTGACCAATGCCATTGTCAAACATCGCGCCCGTGGGGTCTTGATCGACATTTCGTCCTTGGAGATTGTCGATTCCTTTATTGGGCGGATGCTCAACCACATTGCCGCCATGTCGCGTGTTCTCGACGCCGAAACGGTGGTGGTGGGGATGCAACCGGCGGTGGCGATCACGCTGGTGGAGCTGGGGCTGGCGCTGCCGAATATCCGTACTGCCCTCAATGTGGAAAAGGGCATGGCCTTGCTGCAAAAAGCCTTGGCGCAGCAGGAGGCGGCCCATGGCGATTTTGAAGAGTGAAAGCTTACCCATTCGCACTGATCAGGATGTGGTCAAGGTCCGCCAGGTTGTGCGCGCGTGGACGGTTGAACTAAAGTTCACTTTGGTTGATCAGACCAAGTTTGTCACCGCCGCCAGCGAACTGGCGCGCAACACCGTCTTTCATGGCGGCGGCGGCCAAGTGCGGCTGGAGATCTTACAGGAGCGCGGGCGCAGCGGCTTGCGCCTCACCTTCACTGACCAGGGGCCAGGCATTGCCGACATCGATCTGGCGCTCAAAGACGGCTACACCACTGGCAATGGTATGGGGCTGGGTCTCAGCGGCGCCAAACGCTTGTCGAACGAATTTGACATTGAGTCCAACGTGGGGGCGGGGACGCGCGTCATGATTACGCGGTGGAAATAAATTCTTATGATTACCGGTTGTTCGTCCTGTAGGGACGCTTGAGTTTAGGGGCAAGGTAACGACTAACCCCTCCCGCGCCCAATGGCGGTTGCCTGTCAGGCGCGCTCCCCAAACTGGGGAGGGACAGTTCCTCCCCTTACCAGGGGGAGGTTAGGAGGGGGTTAGTAGTTACGGGGCAAGATATATTGGGGAAAGTAATCTCAGGCGTCCCTACGGGACGGGAGTGGAAGCGGCAGTTATCATGAATCAACAACAATTTTACGCTGTAACCGAAAAGAGCCAGGTGGGCGAGGCGCGGCGGCGGGTAGGCGATCTGACCGAACAACTGGGCTTTGACAGTACGCTGCGCGAACGGGCGGCGATTGTCGTCACCGAGTTGGCGACCAACTTGCTCAAACATGGCGGCGGCGGTGAGTTGGTGGTGTGCGGCCTGGCGCCGGGCGAAACGCCGGGCGGGGGCGCCGGCGTCGAGATCCTGGCGCTCGATCGGGGGCCGGGCATGGTCAATGTCGCCGCCTGTCTGCGTGACGGCTACTCCACCACCGGCAGTCTGGGCCAGGGCTTGGGGGCAATCCAGCGCCAATCTCACGCCTTTGATCTCTACTCGGCGCCGGGGCAGGGGACGGCGCTGTTGGCGCAGCTTTGGGCAACGGCGACCGGCGCCCCCGCGCCCCCCGCTACTGTACTCCCCCCCTTTGTCTATGGCGCCATCTGTCGCCCTAAGCCCGGCGAGCAGGCCAATGGCGACGGCTGGCATCTGCACACCACCCGTGAACAGTGTCAACTGCTGCTCTGTGATGGTCTGGGCCATGGGCCGGACGCCAACGCCGTCACCCGGCGCGCCCTAGCCGTTTTTGCCGCCGAGCCGGTGCGTTCGGCGATGGGGCAGGTCGAAGCCATTCATCAGGCGCTGCAAGGCACGCGCGGCGCGGCTGTCGCCGTCGCCACGGTGGGGGGGGCGAGTGTGGACTTTGTCGGCATCGGCAACATTAGCGGACGCGTCTGGTTGGATGACGAGGCCCGTCATCTCTTATCCCAACATGGCATTGCTGGTCATCAGACGCGCAAGCTGCAAGCCTTCCCCCAACGGTGGGGCAAAGGCGGGTTGCTTCTGCTCCATTCCGACGGCCTGGGCACGCGCTGGACGCTGGAGAGCTACCCCGGTCTCCACCACCGCCACCCCAGCCTGATCGCCGGCGTTCTCTATCGCGATTTTACCCGCGGCAATGATGATGTGACGGTTGTCGCGGTAGTCCAGAGTCCGTAGTCTAGAGTCCAAAGTCCTGAGTCCGTAGTCCAGGGTCTGTAGTCCAGCGTCCTGAGTTTAGAGTCGTGTAGTGGCAACCACGATTTAGGGGACTATTGTTTTGTCAAAGAAGTCTTGATCGATTGACCCGTCCCGTAGGGACGCTTGAGTTTAGGGCAGGGTATAATCATGTTCTCCTCCCTAAAT
>JAPKMW010000182.1 GCA_026645575.1 Caldilineaceae bacterium | reverse complement strand
GATGACGAAGACGCCATTGACACCGACGGCGACGGCATTGTCGATTACCTCGACCCGGTTGATGGCAACCCTGGCCCCGTTGATCCCAATGGCGGCGACAGCGATGGCGACGGCATCCCGGATGCCACCGAATGTCCGACCCTGCCCTGTCGCGACACCGATGGCGACGGCATTCCCGATTATATGGATGGGGACGACGACGGCGACGGCGTACTGACCAAGAACGAAGATGTCAACGGCGGCGGCCCGGTCAACGATGACACCGATGGCGACGGCAAGCCCAACTATCTCGATAATGACGACGATAACGACGGCGCCCCGTCCAGCGCCGAGGGCAACGACCCCAACGGTAACAAGGATGACGAAGACGCCATTGACACCGACGGCGACGGCATTGTCGATTACCTCGACCCGGTTGATGGCAACCCTGGCCCGGTTGATCCCAACGGCGGTGACAGCGACGGCGATGGCGTCCCCGATGCCACCGAATGTCCGACCCTGCCCTGTCAGGACACTGACGGCGACGGCATTCCCGATTACATGGATGCCGACGACGACGGCGATGGCGTGTTAACCAAGAACGAAGATGTCAACGGCGGCGGTCCAGCTAACGACGACACCAACGGCGACGGCACCCCGAACTATCTCGACAACGACGATGACAACGATGGCACACCGTCCGCCAGTGAAGGCAACGACCCCAACGGCAACAAAGATGACGAAGACGCAGTTGACACCGACGGCGACAAGATCCCAGATTACCTCGATCCAGTCGATGGCAACCCCGGCCCGGTTGATCCCAATGGCGGCGACAGCGATGGCGACGGCGTCCCCGATGCCACCGAATGTCCCAGCCTGCCCTGTCGCGACACCGACGGTGATGGCATCCCGAACTACATGGATGTCGACGATGACGGCGATGGCATCCCGACCGCCAACGAGCAGCCAGTGAGCAACGACGGCAACCCGACCAACGATGACAGCGATGGCGACGGTATCCCGAACTACCTGGATGCGGACGACGATGGCGACGGTACACCGACCAAGACCGAAGATGCCAACAGCGACGGCGACGGCAACCCGGCCACCAATCCCGGTCCCGACGCTGACGGCGATGGCATTCCCGCCTATCTCGACCCCAATGACAGCGGCGGTGGCGTTGATGGCGGCGATGCAGACGGCGACACGATTCCTGACAAGGATGAATGTCCGGCCCTGCCCTGCCGCGACACCGACGGTGATGGCACGCCGGACTACATGGACGCCGACGACGACAATGATGGCGTGTTGACGAAGAACGAAGACGTCAACGGCGGCGGCCCGCGCAACGATGACACCGATGGCGACGGCACCCCGAACTATCTCGACAACGACGATGATGGCGACGGCGTCCCGTCTAGCAGCGAAGGTAATGACCCGAACAATAACGACAATGACGAAGACGCCACCGATGGTGACGGTGACGGCATCCCCAGCTACTTGGACAAGGACGAAAGCACCACCGACGGCGACGGCAACGACTCCGACAATGACGGCATCACCGACACTATCGAATGTCCGAACTTTGCCGCCGGCTGCCCGGATCAGGATGGCGACGGCACGCCCGACTATATGGAAGGCAACCCGGCTAAACTGGTGGCGATCAAGGTCATCCTGCAAGGCGCCTATAACAAGGACGCCGGCCTCATGCGCGACGACCTGCGCGCCGCCAACCTGCTGCCGACGGCTGAACCATACCGTGCCCTGGGTTACACGACCAAGGGCAACGGCGGCGGCGAAACCGCAGCAGCCAGCGTCTTTAGCGCCACCGGCAACGATGCCATTGTCGACTGGGTCTTTGTCGAATTGCGCGACCCGGCCAACCCGGCCACGGTTCTCTCCACTCGCGCCGCCCTGGTGCAGCGCGATGGCGATGTGGTCGATACCACCGGCACGGGTACGCTCAACTTCAATGAGTTGACCGGCGCCCAATTCCTGGTTGCTGTGCGTCATCGCAACCACTTGGCCGTGGTGACGGCGAATCCTGTGACCCTGGGCGCTGTGGCGGGCGTGGCCGACTTCACCGGCGGTGCTAATGTCCATGACACAAACCCGCAGGTTGTCATCAGCGGCAAACATGCCATGTGGGCCGGCAACACCAGCGGCGACAACAAGGTGATCCAGGCTGGGCCGAGCAATGATGTCAATCCGGTGTTGATCCGGGTCCTGGGCAACCCGCAGAATACCAGCCTCAATGCCAACTTCATTGTGCCTGGCTATGCGGTCACTGATGTGAACATGGACGGCAAGACGATTGCCGCCGGCCCCGGCAACGATGTCAACACAATTGTCGCCAATGTCTTTATCCATCCGGGTAACACGACGCTGGCCGGTAATTACATCATCAACGAGCAGATGAAGTAAGTAGTTGATTAGGTGATTCGGTGATTGGATGGTTGGTCGTAAATGCACGACTCAATCGCCCAATCACCGAATCACCCAATCCAAATCACAAAAGGAGTTTTTGCATGAATCGACTCAAGATCTCTTCGATGCTGTTAACGGGGCTGTTGGCATTGACGCTGAATGCACAAGCAGCCTTTGCCGGCCCCGCCATCAAGCGCAAGTTGGAGCCGGTGTCGCCGGATCGTGCCGGAATCGAGTTCAAGGTGGCCTATGAGAATGGCGCCTATGCCGTCTATATGCGCCCGAATGTGACGCCGGAAGGTCATAACTTGACCTTGACCTCCCAAGTAACGATCAAAGTGCCCCATGGTGTGGATGCGAACCGCTTTGCCGTGAGCAATTTGCAGAGCGCCGTTGCAGGGACGGAATGGGCGCAAACATCACGCGTGGATGCCCCCGCCGAAGATGGCAACGCCGACTATCTCTCGTTCACGGTCAACTTCACCGACGGCAACCATCGTGTCTATCCGTGGGCGGAAGGACAGGAGATCAAGCTCTTCACCTTCACCAACGGCGGCGCCTGTCTCGGCGCAGTGAGCTTGCTGGACAATGCCGATAGCTTTGCCCGTAGCGGCAATTCGGCCAATACCAACCCTGGCAATCAGATCGATGTGTTGGGCATTGACCGCAACAACGCTTATGTGGGCAACTATGGCGACGCGGCCGCTTGCAGCAGCGACGGCAATACGCCACGCGAAGAGGAAGCAGCAGCCAAGAAGCTCTATTTACCGCTTGCCGTTCAGCAATAGTCAGTGGTAGGTGCGGTTTGTAACCGCCTGAGTTTGCCGGCAACCGTGTAGGCTCGCTTGTCACCCTGAAAGGGTCTCCAGGGTAGTATGGCCTAGAGACCCTTTCAGGGTGACAAGTGAAGCTCTAGGGATCTCCAAACCTTAGCGTTATATCAACGGTTTGCAGCCTGCACCTATCAATAACGAATGTCACCATGAATGTTCATCAACACCTGTCAAATGTGAAACAAAACAACCCGCTGACTTCCTAATTTACCAAGGGCTTTATAGTCCGCAGCATAGAAAATCAAAATTACCGACCATTATAGCCAATCTGCGCAAGCTTTGATGAAATTGATGGAAACGCACACTTGTGCGTCAACCAGTTCGTCTTCTGTTGGAGGTACTCATGAACCGTTTCTCTCGTAAGCTAGGGCTGATCCTCAGCATCCTGGCCTTGTGGTTGAGCGTTGCCCGCTCGATCACCCCCCAGCTACAGGCCGCGCCGACCACAGCCGTGGCAGCTACCCAGGGCATTGCCTACAAATTGATTCTCACGGGCAATACCTATGAAGTCTACATGCGCCCGGACACCACGCCCAGTGCACCCAATCTCACCTTGACAGCGCAGGTCACAATCAAGGCGCCCCATGGCGCCGGTCTGGATCGCTTTGTTATTGCCAATTTGCAGAGCGCTGTCCCCGGCACGATCTGGGCCGCCAGTTCACGCGTCGATGCCCCCACCGAAGCGCCCGGTTTCGACTACCTTTCCTTTGTCGTCGATTTTCCCGGCGGCGACCGCTCGATCTTCAAATGGAGCGCCAACCAGGAGATCAAGCTCTTTAGTTTTAAGAACAGCGGCGCTTGTCTGGGCGCGCTGGAGTTGATCGACAACGACACCGATCCTTTTAACAAATTGCCCAACTCGGTCGGTACTAATCCCGGCAATCAGATTACGGTGCTGGGCATTGCTAAGGATAACGCCTATATCGGCAACTACGACACCGGCAAGGCCAACTGTACACCAGCGGCCAACAACGACAGCGACGGTGATGGCGTCCCCAACCAGATCGAAGATGCCAATAGCGATGGCGACAACAACCCGGCCACCAACCCCGGTCCTGATACGGATGGCGACGGCAAGCCTAACTATCTTGACACGGACGACGACGGTGACAGCATCTTGACTCGCTATGAAGATTACAACAATGATGGGAACTGGCTTAATGATGACATTGACGGCGACAGTAAGCCCAACTATCTCGACAACGATGATGACAACGATTCGGTGCTGACCATTCACGAAGATGTGAATGGCGACGGCGATCCGACCAATGACGACACCGACAGTGACTCGATCTGGAATATGATCGACCTGGATGACGATGGCGATGGGGCATTGACCATTGACGAAGACCCCAACAGCAATAACGACCCGCGCGATGATGACAGCGACGGCGACAAAATCCCTGATTATCTCGACCCGGACGACTTCCCCCCTGGCGATGGCGACAGCGACAAGGACAATGTGCCGGATGGCGCCGAATGCCCCACGGGCATTCCCTGTCGCGACTCCGATGGCGATGGCCGACCGGATTACCTCGATCCGGATGATGATGGCGATGGCCTGAAGACGATTGACGAAGATGCCAACAAGGATGGCAACCCACGCAACGACGACACCGATCGCGATGGCACGCCGGACTATCTCGACAACGACAATGCACTTGGCATTGAGTTTGGCGTCTTCTATCGCCGTGGGACATACGAAGTCTATATGCGCCCCAATGCCAACCCGAAGGCGCCCAATCTGACTTTGACGGCGCAGGTGACGCTCAAGGCGCCGCACGCCAAGGGGCTGAATCGCTTTACGGTCAGTAATCTGGTCAGTACAGTGCCGGGGACGCAATGGTCGCTGACCTCGCGTATTGATAGCCCAACCGAAGATCCGGCATCCGACTATCTCTCTTTTGTCGTCTCCTTCAGCGGCGGCGATCACGGCGTCTATGAATGGAGCGCCGGCAAGGAGGTGAAGGTCTTTACCTTCCGCAATAGTGGTGATTGTCGGGGGGTAGTTCGACTGCTTGAAAACGACACTGATCCATTCAACAAGCTACCCAACTCGGTCGGCACCAATCCGGGCAACCAGATCGATGTGCTGGGCATTGAGCGCAACAACGCCTACATTCGTAACTATGGCGAAGCAACGGCTGATTGTACGATTCAGGATAGTGATCAGGATGGGGTGGTTGACCCTTTAGAAGACGCCAACCTGGACGGTGACAACAACCCGGAGAGCAATCCGGGGCCGGACACCGACAGGGATGGCGTGCCGAACTATCTTGATCCGGACGATGATGGCGATGGCATTGCCACTACCCAAGAAGATGTCAGCCGCGATGGCAACCCAACCAACGATGACAATGACCGCGACGGCATTCCCGATTATCTCGACCCTAATGATAAGATTGGCGGTGTGATCTGGCACGATAGCAATGGCGATGGCTTGCAACAGGCCAATGAGAGTCGGCTGCCCAACACGGCGGTCTATCTCTACCGGCTGGAGGGGGCCAATAGCCGGCGGCTGATGACGATAACCACGGACAGCAGCGGCGGCTTCCTGACCCCGGCGCTCATTCACGGACGCTATTATGTCGAATACCCAGCGCCCGGCGACATGGTGCCGGCCAAGGCGGATCAAGGGAATGATGATACCATTGATAGTGACGGTATCCGCACCGGGTTGGAACGCACCAGCCGCACCAACGTTATTAGAGCAAGTTTTGATAATGCGCTCTTTGCGCGGGATGCCGGCTTTATTCTCCCGGCATCCATCACGGCGACGGTCTTTAATGACCGGGATCGCGATGGGGTGCGCGATGATGGCGAATTGCCTGTTCCCGGCGCCACGATCATTCTCTATGATTCCAGTGGCAGAGAGGTGGCGCGCGTGGTGGCCGATGCCGATGGTCTCTTTAGCTTTGTCGATCTGACGCCGGATCAGTATACGCTCAAGATCATCCCCCCCACCGGCTTTGAAACACTCAGCAGTGATACGTTTACCCTGCCGCCGCTTGATCCGGGTGGTAGCCTGACCCAGGATCTGAGCATTGCGCAACGGGGATCCACCGTGCCGACGGATCCGAAGGCGATTGATCTGGTCAGCTTTACGGCAACGCCCAAAGAAGGTGTCATTTTGATTCGCTGGGTGACGGCAGCAGAGGAGAATACGCGCGGTTTCCATGTACACACCGGCGCGACATCGGCCTTGGCCAATGCCACCCGCTTGACCACCCATTTGGTCTTGAGTCAGGGCAGCCGTGGCGGCGTCTATGAGGTGACAATGCCCTATGATCCGCTCTATGACCCGCCGCTCGAACAACTGCACTTCTGGCTAGTCGAAGTGGAGGTGGATAACAAGGAAAACCAATATGGTCCGTTCCGTATCGTGACGCCTGCTCTCTACCTACCCTTGGTGTTGCGCTAGTACGGCAGTAAAGACTTTAGTCTTTCTACTCCTGGACAAAGACTAAAGTCTTTCTACGGTTCAACCTTTCCTGGCAATTTAGTTGTGGATAGCGCTCGGCAGCAACACCAACGAGCGCTATCCATTTTTGCGTTTAATCTCTGGTAACGATTCAGGCCGCTCCTGGCCGGTCATGGACTAGCCAGGAGCGGGGTGGCTGAATCGTTACAATCCCTGTTAAATTGAGGATGGTTTATGCGTATTTTATGGCTCTTTTTGTTCTGTTGCAGCTTGTTTTTGCCGGCGGCGCAAGCAGCCCAAGCGTCAGCCTTACCCAAAGACGGCGCCCCGGAACAAGCGATCACCCCATCGTCGAGTCACTACGAAACAACCACAACCGCAACCGGTGTCGCTTTACAATGGCGCCTTGACCAGACCCCGAACACCGACGCCAGCGCTGCAAGCATTGAACGGCTGTGGGCGACTTTGCAGAGATGGCCGCAAGCGCCGCTGGGGGGCTTCCAGTTGCCTATCCGTCTGGAAGCCGTTTTATTGCCGGATAACGGCCCAGTGATGCCTGTGATAGCAGAGTTGGAAGCGGCGGTCTGGTCCGGCGCGCTGCCGGCAGCAGAAGCGTTGACACCACCGGCGGCGGATTGGGTAAGTTCGGCGCCTCCCACCTTTCGCGAACAGCACACGCTGCCCACCAGCCCCGTTTTTCTATTGCGCGAAGGGCGGATGCGCGGCTTTCGGTTAGGGGTGATTGCCCTCAGCCCGCTCTATCTCGAAGGAGGTGTGACCAAAATCGCCCTAGCCGGCCGTGCCACCATTCCCGGTACGCGTGTATTGACCACGGACGAGACGCCAACCGGTACGACTGCGGCGGCCAACCAAGGCACGGCGCCGCTTTCGTTGCTGGATCTTAGCACCTTTACCAATCAACCAGTGACCTTGTCACCGCCAGCGGTTGGTCCCACCAATCCGGCCCTGACCAAGAATGCCCTCAAAATCGGCGTCAGCGCTGCCGGCATTCAACGGTTGACGGGACCAACCTTGCTGGCGGCCGGTTTAGTGGGCGGCGCCCCCTTGGGACAATTGCTATTAACCGGGCAGGGCGCACCCCGTCCCTTGGAAATTCGCGACGATGATGGCTTACTCGATGCCAACACCGAGATCCGTTTCTATGCCGAACCAGCGCCATCCAGTCTGCAAGTGGGCGACCGCTGGAACATCACCGATACCTACTGGTTGACCAGCGAACCGGCGGCAATGCCGCAAGGCCATCCACGTATGAGTGTACACAACGCCTTTCCCAACCTTGCTCCCCTCCGGCAAAGCGCCTATGAAGAGGGCATTTGGGAAAAAAACCAAATTTACGAATCGACCATGAGTGGCATTGATGGCGATCATTGGTTTGGCGCCAGTCTGGAGATCGAAATTGTCCAACCCGATAACCCCGCCAGTTATCCGCTCAAAAGTATCACCTTGACCCATGCGTTGCCCCTAGAGACAGGGAGTGCGCTGCCTTCGGCCTTTACCTTGACCGGTAGTGCGCGCTCGGTCGCGACCCATACACTTCATGTCAATTTGGGCAATCTGATTCAGCCACTCACCTGGGCCAACCACCACTTCTATGAAGATTGGCAGCAGACCTTTACGCGCACGGTCCAGGCTGATCGGCTCGATCTGGTGTTGATCGCCGTCCAAGACCCCAGCATGATTCGGGTCGATAAGCTCTTCTGGCGCCAGCCGGTTAACCTGGATTTTGGCGGGAAAGGGGCGACCTTCACGGGAGTAGCCGGACAATGGCGCTACCAATTGCAAAACACCCCAACAGACCGCACACTCTATGACATCACCGACCCGACAGCGCCGGTGGTTCTACAAATTCCCGGCGGCCCCAGAGCGCAATTTGAAGACGGCCCAACCCCACGGCGCTATCTGCTCACCGGTCCCGGCACGCTGCACCAGCCGACGGTTGTGCGCTACACACCGGTGGATGTTATTGCCGCAGGTGGGGCGGATGCCGTTTACATTGCACCAGGCTGGCTCCAAGATGAATTGGCGCCGTTGGTTGCCCATCGCCGCCAACAGGGTTATCAAGTGCAGGTGGTCGATCCCCAGGCCATTTATGATGCGTGGAGTTTTGGTCAAGTTTCCCCACAGGCCATTCGCGACTTCTTGCGTTATGCGGTAAGCAACTGGCAACCGGCGCCGATTGCCGCCATTCTGGTGGGTGATTCGACGCTCGATCCGCGCAATTATACAAAGGTGCGCAACGGTGATGCCAACGTCAATGTACTGCCGGCCTATCTGGCGCCGATTGACCCCTGGATCAAAGAGACCGCCTGTGAAAATTGCTTTGCCCAGTTGGATGGCGCCGACCCGCTCGACACGACCGCCGACCCCAGCTTTTTGAATGACATTACGCTCGGTCGGCTCTCGGTACAGAATGAAGAGCAGTTGCGCATTGTCATTGACAAAATTTTGTATTATGAAACGCATACGCCGACGGCACAGACCGCGCTCTATGTGGCCGACAATTATATCCAGAGCAATGGGGCCAAAGACCCGGCCGGCGATTTCGCCTACCTCTCGGATCTGATCATTGGGGGAGATCCGGCAGTGGGGATTGGCGCTGTACAGCCCCCACAAGTCCAGACCCGTCGCCTCTACTATGACCCTACATCCGACGGCGTGTCGCGGCCCTGGCGCGAGCCGGATGGCCCAACAGCACGTCTGCGCACCATTGCAGAGATCAATCGCGGCCCTGGTCTGATCACCTACAGTGGACATGCCAATCACCTACTTTGGGCCACCACTCACCCGTCGCTTGATCCGCCTTATCTCTTTAACGCCAATGATGTCTTTGAGTTAACCAATCGTGACCAACCATCGATCCTATTGGAGATGACCTGTTTTACCGCTCAGTTCGTCTTTATCTCCCCCAGCGGTCATACCATTGACGAACGCTTCTTGCGACATAGCAACGGTGGCGCTGTAGCCGTTTGGGGTTCGTCTGGCCTTACCGTGGCTGTCGGTCAAGACTGGATGCAACAAGGGTTTCACCGCAAGCTCTGGCAATCCCCCCCCTTTCAGGCGCATCTTGGCGATCTAGTCACCACCGGCTACGCGAGCCTCTTTGCCTCAACCCCCTGTTGTCAGGAGACACGCTATACCTATCTTCTGCTTGGCGATCCGTTAACGCCGGTGATGATGTGGGCGCCGAAGCCTTTCTATCTGCCGCTGGTGCGCAAGTAAAGTACATCAGTCGTTAGGGTATTAGCACCCCTAAGGAGTTTGCATAACCAAATCCGGTAATCGTAGGC
>JAPKMW010000181.1 GCA_026645575.1 Caldilineaceae bacterium | reverse complement strand
CACCGCCGAAGCCTTATTGGCGCCACAAGGTCGCGCTTGCACCGAAGCGACGCCGACCGTTGATGCCAAACTGCCACGCGACCGCGAATTGGGCTTTGGCGGTGCGCGGCTCAAGGTGGTGCATCCCGCCATTGCCGCTGGTGACGGTTATCCGGTCATGGCCATTCGCCTCTTTGAACCCAAGCCGGTGCCGCCGGCCCATATCGTGCAGTGGGGTGTCTTTCCGCAACCCGTGATGGATGGCTTGCTGGAAGCAGTTGCCAACCGGTTACGCCTGCTCATTGTCGGCGGCACGTCCACCGGCAAGACAACGCTGCTGGCGGCACTCTGTCATGGTATCCCCACCAATGCCCGCATTGTCAAGGTGGAAGACCCGGAGGAGATCTGGCTACCGCATAATAATGTGACTACGTTGGAAGCGCGACCAGCGCCACCGGGTTCGGATGTACCACCCTATACCGTCAGTGATGGGGTGGATGACGCCATGCGTCTCGCACCCACCCATGTCATTGTCGGCGAGGTGCGCACCGGCACGGCGGCCCTTTCCCTCTTTCGCGCCCTCATGAGCGACCACGCTGGTCTCACCACCTTTCATGCTGAAGGGCCGGACGAAGCGGTCTTTCGTCTGGGAGTGATTATGTTTGCGGATGCCCAAGTTAAATTTGAGGCGGCCAAGGGGTTATTTGCCCAAGCCATCGATCTTGTCGTGCATGTAGGATGGCGGGATGGCCAACGCAAGGCACTGGGCGTTTGGGAAGTGGCGGGACAAGCCGGCAGCAATATCAAGTTCAACACGCTGTGGCAGCCCGGTGAAGAACGCATGAAGCCGGTCACGCTGCATCGCAATTGAGTAATGGCACAGGACAGGTACAAATAGGAGCAACCGATGGGTGACTGGACCCTTGATTTTGACCGGATTTATCGGACGCTGGATCTGCTTTACGGCTGGCTGCGCAGCGGGCCAAGCGGGATGGATCGTCAACTGCTCAGCCTCGCGGCAGCCCTGCTGACGGGGCTCACCGTGATGACGATAGCCAGCCGCATACGGCTTTCGTTGTCCCAATCCCCCAGCCGTGCGTTGGCTGACTATATGGCCTATGTGGAAGAGGGCAGTGCGCAGCGTAACAACTCCCTGGTGGATAAGGAGGCTGTCATTCTGCTGGCCTTGGGCCTGCCGGTGCGCAAAGGCTTGCTCACCCTAATTCGGCTCGGCGCCGGCGGCATTCCGGCCCTGTTGCTCCTGATCCTGGGGTTTCCCATTGTGCCGGCGGTGGCTGGCGGTGGACTGGTTTATATGCTCACCAATGCCTTTCTCCATGGGCAATGGCACAAGTTGCGGGTCAAGTTGGAGCAGGAGTTACCCACCTTTGTCAGCCGCCTGGCCGGCGCTTTACTAGTCACGAATGCGCCCCTCAAGGCCATTGCCGAAGTCGCGGATACCCTCAGCGAGGAAAGTCCGCTGCACGCCTGGTTGCAACGCTTGCTCGCCGGCACGCGATTGGAAGGACGACGCTTTCTGGAGGGAGCGCGGGCCGAGGCTGCCCTCATCTCTCCCTCACTGGCATTGGTGGTCTTCCAGTTAGGACGCTTGCTGGAGACCGGCGGCGCCGGTTTTACCCGCGCCTTTACCACCACAGCGGAAGAGTTGTCGGCGATTCTGGAAGCACGCGCGGTGGCCGGCGCCAAGGCCGAAAGTGCGCGCGGGGCCGTCTTTATGATGCTGGGTATTATGGGGGTCATCATGTTGCTCATGCTTTCCTCGCCCAACATTCGCCAGGGTTTTCAGAATCCGGTGGTGCAGGTGGTGGCGGCGTTGGCGCTGACGGTCATGGCCCTGGGCTATGCCTTTCTCAATGGGATGATTGACGAAGCATTGGAGGGATAAGATGACACAAGAATTAATAATATTGGCAACTGCGTTTGTGGCTGGGGTAACGGCCTACAGTGTAGTCAAGCGGGTGAATGTGACCCTTTCCACCTCACCAGGGCAATTACTCGCCGGGTATGTCGCCGCACAACCGCCTCCCGACCTGGTTGAGCGCTTTGGCGCGTGGTTGTTGCGGCGCTTACCGGCACTGACCACAGTCGCCACCATAGGCCGTAACCGTCGCTGGCTGGCGCTGGAGGGAATGCCTCCTTCGCCAGCGGCGGTATTGGGGTTGGCCGCCCTCCTGGCGCTGGGCGGCCTTGGCTTGACAGCGCTGACGGCAGTGCCGGCGACGGGGCTGCTGGCCGTGTTGGGTTTCGCTTACCCCTTTGTGCGCCTACGCCGTCAAGCCAATGGGATTCGGCGCAAGGTATTGCGCGCCCTGCCCGAATTGACCGCGCTCATGGCGGCCGAAATGGCCGCCGGTAATCCACCGGATAAAGCGGTAGAGCGTGCGGCTGAGTGGGGTGGCGCCTTATCGCAACTAATTCGCGAAGTGCTGGAAGCCTCACGCACCCACAACCGACCCGTCTTTGGCCGGGGCGAACGGCCAGGGATGTTATTGGAGGTGATCACGCGCTATGACTTACCGGCCCTGCGCGCTTTTGCTTCCCAGATTGATCTGGCGGCGCGCAAGGGTGCTGCCGGCCCTGAACTGATGGAGAGTCTGGCGCGCACGCTGATTATTGAATACAAGGAACGCGCCCTGCGCGAAGCCGAAGCGCTTGACAACCGACTGGCCGTGCCGGCGGTGGTCTTTTTCTTTCTACCCTTCCTCTTTTTGCTGCTGGCGCCGTTGATTGTACCGCTGCTGAAGGTTTTATAATGAGAAGAATCCATGATAGTTGAATTTCACTACACAACCGCCTTGATCCTCTTTTTGCTGCCTTGCGCAATTCAAGACTGGCGGTACCATCAGGTAACCAATTGGTTGACCCTGCCGGCGTTTGTGGTTGGGTGGATGGCGGCATTCTACCTGAATAGCGTCGCTTTGACTGCAAGCATTTTTGTGGGTTGTTATGTCGCTTGGCTAATGAAAGGGGTAGGCGCCGCGGATGGGAAAGTCGCGACATTAGTCGCTGCCGTTGCCCCTGCCAGCTTGGCGATAACTGGTTTCCTCCTTGGGTTGACCTTTTTGCTGCTACGACTAGGCGGCCACAGGAATGCTCATCTACCAACGATAGTTTGGCTTTGGCTGGGCAGCCTGTTGTATGCCATCTTGCTTTCAGCATCGATTCAGACTGATCAATCTTGGTATATAGAGATGATGCTTGCCTTGCCTCAACTACTGGGCATGGCTATTGGTTGGTGCGCAATGGTGTACCTGATCATGGCCCGCTTTGGTAGGTTGTCTCCCAAAGCGGCTATTGATTAATTGGCTAGATGGTCAGGCGTAGCCTGGCTTCCATTGGGGTTAAGCTCAGATTGAAAGGTTTAAACTCGGCTTGCCACTACCCGTACTGCCGTTCTGATGCGTACTTGAATCTCTTCATAAATAGGGATAGCCGAACTTTCTTCAACTTCTAAAGTAGCCACAACTGCATAAGGAACAGAACCTGTAAAGGGGGCGGCATCCCTACGGCAGTTGACTTTAATCTTCAACGTAGTGCCGTCAACAAAAGCCGTTGCTTGCTTGCCTTCAAAAACTTCGTGCTGAATGGTACTCCGTTTTACGGCTTGCCAATCAACATTACATCGTGCCACGCCAAGGGTCTTGTGGGGCGCTTCGAACCACAACGAAGCACTGCGGTGTCTACGATTCTTTGGCTGAATGGGTGAATGCCAACCCAGAGTAACGGTAAGATTGCGCCAGTCGGTTCGACTGCTAAGACTTGGCGGTAAGGGTAAAGTAAAAAGGTGGGCGTCGCCATCCCTTAATTGACCACATCCAATCAGGGTAGCCCTTTGATCAGTGCAATTCAGCACGCGCTTGGGGTCAACAACGCCATAACCGATCAGGGCGGCCAATATTCTTTGAATCTGGCGCGCTTCGTCTGCTTTTTTAGAACCGACTCAAGTAGATTATAGGTTTCACCCCAACGCGCGCCATGCACAATGAGCGTTTTAAGTAAGACAGAGTAATAGTGTTCCGATAAACCTTTACCCTCGTAGTCATCGGATTGGAGTAAGCTAACTGTTTCGTACAATTGAGCCAGGGTGCGCGTTGCGAGCGCAGCCGCATTACTGGTACCGCGTATATAACGAAAGGCATTTACTGTACCAGGCGTTGGGCTTGTTGCCGCTACGCGCTGTCCTGGTGGTCGCGTAGTTGAAGTGTTTATCTTTAAGGTTGCCTGTGGATGGGCGTTACCCAGTTTCTCACTATAAAGTTGCCGTCCGCCCGGCAGCAGTACATCCGGTTTTACCGCTCGGCGATAGCCAAAGCCAAAGGCACTAAAGGGACTGGGCAGATTATTAGAGATAAACGGATCGATCAGGTGACCGATCGGTATACTTGGGGCTTGGTCGTGATGGGTTGCACCGATGGTGAGAACGTTGAGCGCTTCACCCGGCGCCAGCAGCCTTCGATTGCGCAGATCAGCCACAATCGCCTTGATGACTGCCGCTTGACATGCCTCTGGTGACAGACTACTAAACAGAGACCGTTCCACATCGAGTACAATTTCGGAAGAATGATTGCCTGCACTGACAACAAAGAGTACGTTGTATTGGAAACTTAGCCAGTCTAGTAGACGAGCCAGCGGGGTCATCAATTGGTAGAACAACCGATTCGGATCACCCACAGAGAAATTGATAATACGTACATAGGGAGCAGATGGTGGGTGCCCATTTTCACCTTCAAACATGCGCCGAACAGCTCGGTACACTAAATTGACAGGCAATAAATCATCAGGCATGACTTCGCGTTTTT
This sequence comes from Caldilineaceae bacterium, assembly GCA_026645575.1. The sequence goes on along the minus strand of JAPKMW010000181.1, from coordinate 5,726 downwards.
CCGCACGCCAATCCGATAGATCAGGCTTCAAAATAGGCCGCACATACAAAGGCCGAGCAAGCGGCTGTTCATTGGCATCCAATTCCCCGTGAATGATCAGGGACGCCATTGCTGTTCCGTGATTCCGATATTCAAACGGATATTCATTACCCCATTCATCGGGATCATCGATAACAATTCGATTTGCCAGGTATTGGTGATTAGCCAGTGGCAAACCATCGAGAAGCGCTACTACTGGCTCTTGTGTGACAGCTTCCGTAAAAACACCTAAAGCGTCAGTTTCTGTGAAAGGTTCATCGTCCGGCAAGGGGATGGCAAGCTGTCCGACTGGTTTAAAGAACATCACCTGATTACAACTAACCAAACTGGTCGAGGTATTTGCCATAACCTTGGAAACAGCGCTGAGCGGAAGTTCTACAAGCAGCGCATGGTAGGCAATTGAAGGTAAACGACAAACATCGATTACCTCACCGCCCTCTTCAGCAACTAGTTGTGCAATCTCTCTTTGACTTGCTCTTGCTCCTGTTTCAGTGTCATGATACCAAAGTTCTACCTCACAACGGACGCGCTCTTGATTCTCACGAATACGCTCCTGCCAATCCGCCAAAATGCCGGTTTCTAGCAAACGATCTTGTACACCCCAGCGACGAATTGTCCTCAATTGTTTAAAGACATCTCGCCATTTACTCAAACCATAATCAAATTCGTATTGCTCATTCTGACTATAATTGGCCCATAGAGACAAGAGTTGGTTGATAGCTGCTTGACTCGCCATCGTGAGGTAAAGCCGCCCGCCAAGCGATTTTTCGCGATGCGCTTCATCTTGAAAGAAATCATCATCCGGCGGAATATCGGATTGATCCACCTCCCCTAACCATTCAAGACCCAGGCGCTGAACAGCGCCTACAAATTCCTCTATTCCACCAACAGTTTCCAACACGATCACTTGTTCAGAAGGCAAACCACTGGCACTGCCACTGATACTGGCCACGGCCAGTTGTAATTCACGGAATTGCGGCGCTAGCCGTTGAACCTGCCTTTGGTGTGAAGGTACGTGTGGATTGCGCGGTTTGCCGCCGGGTTTTGAGCGACCTACCAATTGCGGTTGTGGGAATAATAGTAATGGTCTGTTGTTCATCTTCTTCCAATATTAGTCTTCACGCGGAATTTGTACCTGTGCTTGCCACTGGTCTAGAGAGTGGCTGATAATTTGATTGAGTTTTGCATTTGGTAAGGCGAGGATATACTGGCGGAGAATTGTAGCGCCAAATTCTTCCATTTCAGAAAAACTGGCCCCTTCTAACTTTTCGGCCAATAGACAAGGTGAATAGTCATGGGGTTGACTCAGCCTGGTACAAAAGCGCTCAAACCACTCAATTCGTTGTTCTACGGATGGCCGCGGCAACGCAAGTCTCACCTGAAATCTTCGCCAAACAGCACGATCCAGTAATTCTGGATGGTTGGTAGCCGTCGTCACAATGACATGACTAGGCAGCGTATCAATTTGCAACAGAAGCGAACTGACAACGCGCTTGATCTCACCTGTTTCATGATTGTCGCTGCGCTCTTTGCCCAAAGTATCGAATTCGTCAAAAAACAGAACGCAATGCAGTGTGCGAACAAATTCAAACAGCCGCTTGAGACGCACTGCCGTTTCGCCAAGATAAGCGCCGATGATCCCTTCATAACGAACAACAAATAAGGGAACCATAAGCGCCTCCGCCAGGGCTTCGGCTAGAGACGTTTTCCCATTGCCCGGCGGGCCGACCAAAAGAAGACGATGGCGCGGCTCCAGGTTATACGAACGTAAAAGTTCTTTTCGGTGTTGCTCTTCCACCAGATCGAGACAAATTTCTCTAACTGCTTCTGACAAAATGAGATCCTGGAAAGTCAGGCGCGGTGTAACTTCTACCAACAGATCCCCGACTCGCTCATTCACGACCTTCAGACGATGGGAAGAAGCTGAACCATTCTTTTGCAGATGTTTTTCAAGATTGTTGGCCAGTACGTGATGTTGTTTGGCGCGCTCTTCGGCAATTATTGCTTCAACGGTTCGCTTAAAGAGCGCATCATCTCTTTCTGCACCTGCCTGTACCAGATTGAGAATTAAATCGGCCCGCGCCATGGTTTATCTCCTACGCCACCTTTTTGCGATGACGCCAGCTTACTTACAAGCTTCACGTAGTGTCAAACCAATTCAAAAAAGAAGTAATGGTGGAATACATTGTACCATACATAGTGATGCCGAACAGGGCGTCTACGAAAAATTTACTGCTTTGTCTTATTCTTCTGCGCTTCCGCACGCAGCTTGCGTGTATTGATGTAATAACTCAGGCTGGAAGGGTGGCCGTAGGTCAAGTGTTGTTCGGCGATCTTGCGGGCAGATAGGCCCAAGCGCAATAGCTCCACAATACGACTGCGGTCTTTATCATACACACTGGCTTGCACGGTCCCCTTTGGTTTGCCGAGTTGGATGCCCTGCGCTTTTTTGGCGGCCAACGCTTCTTTGGTGCGCAGGCTGATCAAATCCCGCTCTAGCTCGGCAAAGAGGGAAAAGAGGGTGATCATGACTTTGGCGGTCATGTCCTGTTGATGATGCAGGTCTAGATTCTGTTTGATAACAATTACGCGAATCTGAAACGTGAGCAACTCATTGATCAACGTGATCACCTCACCCGTGCTGCGTCCGAGGCGGGAAAGTTCGGTGACGATCAAAATGTCCCCAGCCGTCAAAATTTCCATCACTTCTTCGATCCGTCGCTGACGACGGTCTTTTCGGGAAGAAATGGTGAGTTGGATAAACTCATCGACATGGAGACGCTTTTCGCGCGCGTATTCCAGAATTTCGAGTTTCTGATTCCGTAGATCCTGTTTATCGGTTGAGGCACGCAAATAGGCTAAGGTCTTGGTCATTTTCTAACTGTCCTAAGATAACACAAAATCGATAGTAAATTCATCCATTATAACAAAGGTTACATAGGATTAACATCAGTTATATCAAAGGAAGAAAACGCTCGTTTTGTTGCGACAATTGGTACTCTGGTATAGCCTGTGCATCGTTCGGTGCCACAAGTCGGTACCCGTGCTTGAATCGCAAGCGCAGGATGGCGCCGATCAACGGCCATGCTTCGGCGAAGGAAGCAAAAGGCAACGGCGCCAAAACACGACGCGCCCCATCTCTACGCCCGTAACAACGAATAACGGCGCCACTTTCCAAGAGCGTCGGCTGCCAAGCTAGGTAGTAGAAGCGATTGACATTGGCTATATTATCTACTCGCTCTAACAAGACATACGTAAACTGGGAATAAAACTGTTTAGCAGGAAGGGCTTTGTCTGTATCAGCCATGCCTTGCTCCTCTTCTGTATAACGGCAGTCGCACTTTGTCATAAGATTAGCTCAATTATACATTAATCAGGACATTTGTTCTAGTTGTTATCAATTTGCATTTTTTATCCCTGTTTTCGCACGGTGCCATAACCAGGGAGACCGCCGAAGTTCCTAATGGTGACTTGATAGCAGTAGAACAGATCTTGCAAGCAGTCGCCACAGGAGAATTGCACTACCATTTTGCTGTCCACGCAAGTGGTTCGCTGAATTTCCAGCAGGACAATTTGTCCAGGTAAGTAATTCTACAAAATATTTTCAGGAATTGAAGGATTTGTAAGATTTTAGCGATTAATGATAATAGAAAACATTCGTCCCAGATCTGAAATGAACAAATTACCTATCGACTACGACATAGGTATGGATAAAGTCGATTATCACTGCCGATGAGCAACCAAAATCAAGCAATTCCTGATTATAGCGAAGCTGACACACGCGCCAAGCTGATTGATCCGGCGCTTTATGCGCGCGGCTGGAAAGAATATAACATTAGCCGTGAAGTCAATGCCGGCGGCATCTACAAGGTGCGCGGGCGCTGGAAACGCGAGCAAAAATTTGCCGATTATCTGTTGCGCATTCAGGTTGCCGGTCATGCTGAACCAGTGGCCGTGGCGCTGATTGAAGCTAAAAAGAATACCCTGCCGCCCCATCATGGCTTAGAACAAGCCAAACAGTATGCCGATGCCGAACGGCTCAATGTGCCCTTTGTCTTTACCTCAAATGGCTACCGCTATGTGGAATACAATCATAGTACCGGCGAAACCACGCCCCCCAAACCGATGAGTGAATTCCCCACACCGACCGAATTGCGCCAGCGGTATGAACGTCACAAAGGCTTCACATTAGAGGATGAGGCCGCCAAGCCACTGCTGATGCCCTACACGGGCGGTGATTCGGTGCGGCGCTACTATCAGGATGCCGCCATTCGCGCGGTGTTGGAAAAGATTGCTGCCGGCGAAAAGCGCATGCTGTTGAGTCTGGCCACGGGTTCCGGCAAGACCAGAATTGCCGCCTATCTACTGAAACGGATTGCCGATGCCGGTCAGCTCGGTCGGGTGCTGTTCGTTTGTGATCGCACCGAATTGCGTGAACAGGCGATCAGCACCTTCCAAAATATCTTTGGCAACGACGCCCAGGAGGTCTCGGCGAAGAACCCCCAGAAAAATGCCCGGATCTTAATTGCGACCTACCAGACATTGGATGTCGAAACGGGTGACACTGATCAACAAGATGAGCACTATGCCAACTTTTTCCTGCAACATTATCCTGAAAACTACTTTAGCCATGTCATCATTGATGAATGCCACCGCTCGGCCTGGGGCAAATGGTCGATCATTCTCAAGCGCAATACCGAAGCCGTTCACATTGGCTTAACCGCCACGCCCCGCCAGATTGAGGTGAAAACCACTACGCCGGCAACCGCGCTTGATGCCCAAATTACAGCCGACAACATCGCTTACTTCGGCGAGCCGGTTTATGAATACAGGTTGGCGCAGGGCATTAGCGACGGCTATCTGGCCGCCTGTGAAATTCAACTGGGGCGCGTTAACTTGGATCGTACCGGCATCAGCATTGAGGAGGTCATTGCCCGTCATCCGATCAATCCGCTCACCGGTCAACCGGCGTCGCCCGAAACGATCCGTGAACTTTACGACAAACCCAGCTTTGAGCGGCAGATCATTCTGCCCGATCGCCAGTTAGCGATGAGCGAGGATCTCTTTCGCTATCTGCTGGAGACCGGCGGGCCGGAGCAGAAGACAGTCATTTTCTGTGCAACGGACAATCATGCCGATCAGATTGCAGCCCTGTTGAATAATCTCTATCAACGCTGGTGCCGGCAGCAGAATCGTCCACCCAAGCCCCATTATGCTTTTAAATGCACAGCCAACAGCTCCGGCAATGATCTGTTACCCGATTTTCGCAGCAGCGCCAATAGCTATTTTGTTGCCACCACGGTTGATCTACTCTCGACGGGCGTCGATGTCCCGCGCATTGCCAACATTGTCTTCTTTCGCTATGTGCAATCACCGATTGCCTTTTATCAGATGGTTGGCCGCGGCACGCGCCTCTATCCGCCGGATGATAAGCTGGTTTTCCGGGTGTATGACTATACCAATGCGACGCAGCTTTTCGGGCAAGCTTTTCTCACCAAGTCGTTTGGCGGGGCAACGCGCGACGGCAACGCCGGCACGGACGACCCGCCGCCCCTCCGTGATCCAGGCGGCATTCCCTATGTCACCCATGATGTGATCGAAGTGGTGGGCTTTGAAGTGCATGTGACCAACGCCGGGCGCTATATTGTCACCCAGATCGACGGCAAAGAGACGCCGATTACGGTGGA
>JAPKMW010000180.1 GCA_026645575.1 Caldilineaceae bacterium | reverse complement strand
TCACCGTCAACTGGAGTTGCAGCGATACCACCTCTGGTGCAGTCGCCGCCAGCGCCAGCCAAACCGTGAGCAGCGAAGGGGCGAATCAAAGCGCTACCGGGAGCTGCACCGACAATGCCGGCAACAGTGCCAGTGATACGCAGAATGGCATCAACATCGACAAGAGCGCCCCAACCATCAGCGCGGCAGCGACCACGCAGCCCAATGCCGCCGGTTGGTACAACAGTGATGTCACCGTTGATTTCACCTGTGCTGATGGCTTGTCAGGTGTGACCAGTTGCCCAGCGGACGAAACCTTGAGCAGCGAAGGTGCAGCCGTTGCCTCCACCGCCCAGACCATCACCGACCTGGCGGGCAACAGTAGCGCGGCCAGCAACGTGGTCACCGTCAAGATCGACAAGACGGCCCCGACGATCAGCGCAGCGACAACGGGCGCACCGAATGCCAACGGCTGGTACAACAGCAATGTCACGGTGCAGTTCACCTGTAACGACAACTTGTCGGGCGTGGTAAGCTGCCCGGCCGACGAAACCTTGAGCAGTGAAGGTGCAGCCGTGGCTTCTACGGCGCAAACGGTGGTGGATCAGGCGGGCAACAGCAGCGCCGCTAGCAATGTGGTCACGGTCAAGATCGACAAGACCGCCCCGACCATCAGTGCGGCGGCGACAACCCAGCCCAATGCCGCCGGTTGGTACAACAGTGATGTTACCGTTGATTTCACCTGCGCCGATGGTTTGTCGGGTGTGACAAGCTGCCCAGCGGACGAACTCTTGAGCAGTGAAGGCAACGCGGTTGCTTCCACCGCCCAGACCATTACGGATCTGGCCGGGAACAGCAGCGCGGCCAGCAACGTGGTTACCGTCAAGATCGACAAAACCGCTCCAGTCGTCACGGTCACGGGTGTGAGCAACACCAGTTACCCGTTGGGCAACGTCCCCACCGCTGGATGCAGCACCACGGATGCGCTCTCCGGTGTGACGACACAAGCCACCGTCAGCGTCACCGGCGGTAATCCTGACGGGACGGGCAGTTTCACTGCCACTTGTAACGGGGCAACCGACAACGCCGGCAACAACGGCAGCGCCAGTGTCACCTACCGTGTGGTCTACAACTGGACGGGCTTCTTCCAGCCGGTGGACAACCTGCCGACGGTCAACACGGTCAACGCCGGCCAGGCCATCCCGGTTAAGTTCAGCCTGGGCGGTAACTATGGGCTGAACATCTTCGCCACCGGCTACCCCGCCTCCCAACAGGTCAGTTGCGGCGGCAACGGTGGCGGCAGTACCAGCCCGATAGAAGAGACGGTGACAGCCGGCAACAGCAGCCTGCAATATGACCCCGCCACCCAGCGCTACACCTACGTCTGGAAAACCGACAAAGCCTGGGCCGGCACCTGCCGCCAGTTGATTGTCAAATTGATCGACGGCACGGAGCATATCGCGCTCTTCCAGTTTAACGGCAACGGTCGCAGCGCCGGGGCCAGTGATGCGGAAAGCGACGTTACCGCGGCGCAACAGCAGATCTTCTTGCCGCTGGTGAATAATCAATAGCGCCTTAGGTTGAAGCGGATGACAAGGTGATTCACCCCTCACCTTGTCATCCTGCGAGGGCAAGCCTTGTCACAGCGCCTTCTGCTTTTTGTTTCCTAACTATTTCGTAAAGTCAACCCTTGTTTTTAACGCTAAAAACACCTTTGTAACGGTAGCAACCCCTTTTTATAACGATAGCAGCCCCTTTTTGTAACGGTAGCTGTGTATACTAACGGTATGCGCCCTACGAGGATAACGGGAAGAAATCGCAAACGGAGCAAGCGGAGGTGAAGCATCATGAAACGCAGATTTATCGATTTGAGCCTGGAACTGAAACAAGGGCTGGGGCAATTACCACTGAACCCCGACCCGGCATTGGTCAAATTGCTGGAATTCTTATCCCCCAAAATCAACTATACCGATCACCGTGCCAGTGTGCCGCAGATGCTGCAATCGTTTCCCGGCATTACCCAAGCCGATCTGCCCGATGGTCTTGGCTGGTCTGAAGAGACGGTGACGGCCAATACCCATGCCGGCACCCACTTTGATGCCCCTTATCATTATGCACCCACAACCGGCGGCGAGCCGGCGCGCACCATCGACCAGATTCCGCTGGCATGGTGTTACAGCGATGGCGTCGTCCTCGACATGCGTCACAAAGAGCCGGGCGCAGTGATTGGGGTGGCTGATCTCCAGGCCGCGCTCGCCAAGATCGACTATACGCTCAAGCCCTTTGACATTGTGCTGGTGATGACCGGCGCCGATAAGCTATGGGATACGGCTGCGTATTGGACGAACTATGCCGGCGCCGGGCGCGACGCCACGATCTGGCTGGCTGATCAAGGGGTCAAGATCGTCGGCACCGATGCGCCGGGCTGGGATCGCCCCTTCAACTATGCCGCCGCCGAGTTTCGCCAAACCGGCAACCGCAGCGTGATCTGGGAAGGTCATTATGCCGGGCGCGAACGCGAATATTGCCAACTGGAAAAGCTGACCAATCTCGACCAGTTGCCGCCCTATGGATTTACCATCGCCTGTTTTCCCATCAAAGTCCTCAACGCGGGGGCGAGTTGGGTGCGTCCTGTGGCGATGATCGAGGAAGCATAAATCAAACTGGAGAGAGTGAAATGACAAAGCGAAAAGCGTTACCGTCCTTGTTCTGGAATGTGTTGTTGTTGATCTTGCTGGCGGCCTGTGCCAATCAGGTTGGGGAAGCCGGACAAGCCGGTGCGCCGGCGCCAACGGCAGCCGCGGTGGCCGAAACTGCGGCGAACGCAGCCGAGGCCGCCGCCCTCGTCTCGCCGATTCCCGGCGGCGTCTGCACGGCCACGGCCCCTACGGGCGATCCGCTGGTGGTTGGCGGCTCGCTCTCGTTGACCGGGGTGCTGGCGCCCACGGCCAATATTCATCGGGTGGTGGGCGAAGTGGTGGTGCAGTGGCTGAATGAATGTGGCGGTCTGCTCGGGCGCCCGGTCACCTGGCAAGTGTTGGATGACCAATCCGCTGCCGACCAGGCCGCGGCCAATTACGAGCGCTTGACCACGGTGGATAAAGTCGATTTTGTCATGGGGCCGTATGCTGCGGCGAATATTCTGGCGGGGGCAGGGCCGGTTGGGCGCGCCGGTTACATCTACCCGACCCATACCAATGGCACGCCCCAACAGGAGATTGGCGATTTCCACTTCCCGGCGTGGCAATTCGGCAATGGCAGCGCCGAGGCGGCAGCGATCTTCCGCCCTTCCGCCACAGCGCTGTGGGATGCCCTCGCTTCGACCGGCAAGCCACCGGCCACGATTTTCTATGCCGCCGCCAAATTCCCCACCACCCTGGCCCTGACCAACTCTTTTCGCGCCCTGGCCGAAGAAAAGGGCGCCACCACAGTTGATGCGGTGGAGTATGATCTGGGGACAACCGATTTCAGCGCCATTGCCTTGCGCATTAGCGCGGCCGACCCGGACTTTGTCTATGTCGGCGGCCTTGGCCTTGATGCCGTCAACTTCTATGATGCCTTTGCCACCATTGGTTATACGCCCAAAGGGTTATTGGTTGCGGTGCCTGCGCCGGGGCCGGTGCAGAAATTAGGGGCGCAAGCCAATGGGCTGCTGGTTTTCTCGATCTACGAGAATCATCCGCCCTTTACCGACAATCCGATTGCCGCCGAGTTTACCCGCCGTTTCCAAGCGGCAGCGGCAGCAGACGGGTTGCTGGATCTGGTGGAGACCCAAGCCGCCGCCAGCTTGGGTGCATGGCAAATTTTGCTGACAGCCGTGGCCAAGACCAATTCGACTGACCATCAAGCGCTCAAAGCCTGGCTCCTGGCCAATGAAGTCGAGACCATCGCCGGTCCATTAAAATTTGACGGGTTCAACGGCTACGGCGCCGATTTGTCACGGATCGTCCAGATTCAAGAGGGACAGCGCGTGGTGGTTTGGCCGCCCGAATGGAGCGCCGCCACGATCAGCTACCCGAACCCTTAGGGTGTTCTTTACGAAACGCGCATTCTACCGCTAAGGACGCGAAGCACGCAAAGGATTCGCAAAGGAAAACCAGAGAGAAAGCTTCGCGAAACTTTGCGTGCTTCGCGCCTTTGCGCCTTTGTGGTAAAAATGCTTATACGTAAATAAGACGAACTCCATCTATGACACCTGACCAAATTGTTCTGATCCAATCCGCGGTGAATGGCATCCTCATCGGCAGCCTCTTTGGCGTGGTGGCGATGGGGTTGTCGCTGACTTGGGGGATGCTCAAGATCGCTAACTTTGCCCATCTCTCCTTTACGCTCCTGGCTGCCTATCTGGCCTATACGCTGATTGTCGATTATGGGGTGGCGCCGCCGGTCACGTTGCTGCTGATTGCGCCGCTCCATTTTTTCATCGGCATGGCGGTACAGTGGCTCTTTGTGCGTTTCCGGGTGACCACCTTTACCTCGTTGCTGCTCACCTTTGGCCTCTTTATGGTGCTGGAAAATGGCATTACCTACCTCTGGAGTGCCGACACCATTTCCACCCGCGCTGCCTTGCCGGATCTTTACCGCAAAGCGCTGCGTCTGCCGCCGCCGCTCGATAACTTCTTTGTCCTGCCGCCGGATCTGATCGCCTTTGGGGCGGCCCTTCTCTTGGGCGGCGGCATCTACCTGCTGTTGCACTATACACAGTGGGGCCGTGGGGTGCGCGCCATGGCCGCCGACCCGCTCATGGCCCAGGCGTATGGCGTGAACTATCAGCGCTCCGCCCTCCTGCTGGCGGGTCTGGCCACGGCAACGGCGGGGGTGGCGGGGGCCATTCTCGCCATCAAGACCCCCTTGTTTCCCTCCATCACCATGAGTTGGCTCGGCGTAATTGTCGCCGCGGTGATTCTCGGCGGCCTGGGCAACCCGCTGGGCGCCATTGGCGCGGCCTGTGCGCTGGTGGTGATCCAGAATCTCTGGTCGGTGCAGCAGCAGCCAAGCTGGGCGCCGCTCATCGCCTTTAGCGTCTTTGTGCTGTATCTGATCGTTATGCCCGATACACTGTGGCAACGGTGGCAAGCGCGCCGCCGCCGCAAGGGGGTCTTATGAGCCAACCAGAGGATCGGCAATCCCATCGTAGTAAAGACTTTAGTCTTTCTCTGGGGCGGGGAAAGACTAAAGTCTTTACTACGGCAACGTTTGTGGGGGTAAGGTTTGCGCTCGTCGCGCTCGCCCTTGGCCTCTACCCGCCCCTTATCAGCGCGCTGGGGGCGGGGGATTTTTGGGTCACGTTGTTCTTTCAGATCTTTGTCTGGATCACCCTGGCCGTCAGTTGGAATTTTTTCTCCGGCTACAGCGGCTACTCCAGCTTTGGGCACGGCGCCTTTTATGGCATTGGCATGTATACTACCGCGACCTTGATGGTGCAAGCCAAGCTGCCCTTTCTCGCCGCTTTGCCGCTGGCGGGTTTGGTTGCGGCGTTGGTGGCGTTGCTGGTCGGCGTGATCGTCTTTCGGCTGCCCCAGTTGCGCGGTGAGCTTTTCTCGCTGCTCACCCTGGCGCTCACCTTTATCATCGCCACCATTGTCAACAATGTGGCCTGGATCGATGGCGGCAGCGGCGTCTTCTTGCGGGCTGCCACGGCCGACCAATTTGGCGTTGAGGACAACCGCGGACTCTACTATGTGAGCCTGGGCATTGCCCTGGCCGCGGTGGGGGTGGCCTATGGCATCTTTCACGGACGGTGGGGGCAGGCGCTCTTTGCCATTCGCGACGACGAAGATGTTGCCGACGGCCTGGGGGTGCCGACCTTGCGTTACAAAGTGGCGACCTTTGGCCTGAGCGCCCTGTTTGCCGGGCTGATTGGCGGCGCGCAAGCGCTCTTTCTGGGTTACTTGGAAGCCGGCCATGTCTTTGCCGTGATCACCCCGCTGCTGGCCTTGATGATGGCGATTCTGGGCGGCGCAACGGTCTGGTATGGCCCGATTCTGGGCGCGGTGCTGATCACGCTGTTGCGCCAGTGGCTCACCGGCGGCGATACGGCGGCGCTGAACCAAATGGCGATCGGCCTGGTGCTGGTGTTGGTGATCCTCTTTGTGCCGCAAGGGATTGGCGGCTTGATCGAAGAACGTCGGCGCCAACGGCGTTTGTCATTGGCGCCGACGCCGGCTGCCCTTACCGCGGAAGGAGACTGAGATGCGCGCAGCGATCCTGCTTGATGTGCAACAGATTTACCTGGCCTTTGGCGGCCTGCTGGCGCTGAATGGGGCGACCCTCCAACTCTACCAGGGGGAGATTTTGGGGCTGGTTGGGCCAAATGGCTCCGGCAAAACAACCTTGCTCAATGTGATCAGCGGCCAGCTTCGCCCGACAAGTGGGCAGCTTTTCTTGGAAGCGCGCGCCATTCAAGGGTTGCCGCCCCATCAACTCGCCCGGCTTGGTATTGCCCGCACCTACCAAATTCCCCGCCCGTTCCGTTCGGCCACGGTGCTGGATAATGTGGCGTTGGGGCTAATGTTTGGTCGCCAAGCCCATAGCCGCGCCGCCGCCATCCGCCAAAGTGAGGCCATTCTCGATTTTGTCGGGTTACGCGCCAAGGCGCACGCCCTGGCCGGGCAACTTAACCTACATGAACGCAAATTTCTGGAATTGGCGCGCGCCCTCGCCGTACAACCCAAGGTGCTGCTGCTGGACGAAGTGCTGGCTGGTCTTAATCCAACCGAGATTGAATTGGGCATTGACCTCCTGCGGCGCATTCGCGAACGGGGCATTACCTTGCTCTTTGTCGAACACAACCTGCGCGCCGTCCTGGCCCTTTGCGACCGGCTGGTGGTCCTCAACTACGGCCAGCCAATCGCCACGGGCGTTCCAATTGACGTGATGAATGATCCGCAAGTGATTGCGGCCTATCTGGGCGATGAGAGGAGTGCCGCGCATGATGTTACAAGTTGATAAGCTCACCGTCGCCTATGGGGAAGCCGTTGCCCTGCGCGAGGTGAGTATCACGGTGGAAACGGGGCGCATTGTCACCCTGATCGGCGCCAATGGTGCGGGGAAGACAACACTGGTGAACACCATTGCCGGTCTGCTGCGACCGCGCCACGGGCATATTCGCCTGGGCGACATTGATTTGACCACCGTGCCGGCCCATCAGGTGTGCAGCCACGGCGTCGCCCTGGCGCCAGAGGGGCGCCGGCTCTTTACCAATCTAACGGTCCTTGACAATCTGCACATGGGCCATTATGCCCCTCATGCGCGGGCCAACGCCGCGGCGACGCTCGACCTCGTCTTTACCCTCTTTCCCATTCTCGCCCAACGGCGAAAACAATTGGCCGGGACCTTGAGTGGCGGCGAACAGCAGATGGTCGCCATCAGTCGTGCGCTCCTGGCCCAGCCCAAGCTGTTGCTGCTCGACGAACCGTCGCTGGGGTTGGCGCCCATCATCGTGCAGCAGATCTTTCAGGTCATCAAAACCATCCGGCAAGAAACCGGCCTGACGATCCTGCTGGTGGAGCAGAACGCGCAAAGAGCATTGGCGGTCGCCGATCAAGCCTATATTCTGGCCGATGGGCAGATTGTCCAAACAGGAACCCCTGCCGAATTCGCCGCCGATGATCGCATCCAACGGGCCTATCTGGGTCTTTTGTAACGTGACGCTATCCCACCCGCCACAATCCCAACGCAGGGTGCGTACCCACATGGATAACAAACTATTTCGTAAAGTCAAGCCCCATTTTTAACGCTAAAAGCGCCTTTATAACGGTAGCAGCCCCTTTTTATAACGATAGATCCCGGTTTTTATAACGATAGCAGCCATTTTTTGTAACGGTAGCTGTGTATACTAATGGTATGCGTCCCACGGGGACAACGGGAAGAAATCGCAAACGGAGCAAAAGGGGGAACCTGATGAACAACCATTGGACGACAGGACGCGGGCAACTGGATCAAGCCCTGGATCTGGAACGGGTGCTGCGTCAGGCGCGGCGGCGTCAACAGCCAGCCATTGGGCAAACCCTGTGGCAAGGGTGGACGGCAGTTCGGCTGTGGCTGGCGGGGCTACGCCTGGCGCCCACACGCCCAGCCCTGCGCACCTCCCTGCCGCACTGATGCGATTGACCGGCGTTTCATCGACAAGCATTCAGCAAGCACAAGGAGCAAATGGGCATGACCCATCAGCGACGTATTTTCTCTTACCCCAACTGATCCATCAGATCCAATCCCTGGAAGCGCGCATCTTGCCTGAACAGGGCAGGGTGCGCAAATTCGGCCTGAGCCATCTCAAGGAACATGACTACCTGCTCACCAAGCAGGCAAGGAACAAAGACGTATGACAAGCCAAGAAGCAGTAAAAAGGAAAGGAACGCAAAAGATGAAACCGAATACGATTTTCTACACGTTATTCACCGCGCTACTGTTGGCGCTGGCGCCTACCGTTTGGCCTTTGCCCGTGCGCGCCGCTGGCAACAACTACACGATCAGTTCACCAGGATCATGCACTGCCTTTCTGGCAGCGATCGGCGCCACTGGACAGGAAGCTGGCGACACCTGCTACGTTTTTTCTGGCACCCTACCCGCAGGGGATACGTTGACGGTGGGTAGCGATCAGATGCTGCGACCGCAGACTGAGGCTTTTACCAACCGGGGGACGATCAATATCACTGCGTCTGCTACCTACTATGGCGCTGGCACGTTCAATAATGAAGGAACGCTCAATATCGTTTCGACTGGGTCAAGGTTGGGTGGGGGCCAGAATTTTAATACCATCAACAACGCTGGCACTATCTATATTGCCACTTCATCTGACTTTTTTAATGGTGGTACTATCAACAATGCCACCACAGGCACGATTAATAATGCAGGTGAACTCCTCAACAGTGGCACAATCAACAATGCCGGCGGCACTGCGAATACGGGTGTCCTGTCTCATATTGTGAACGGTTTCACTCGCGCCTGTGGCATCCTGAATAACACCGGCACACTGACCGGCAATTCGCCTATTGACAAATGTCCGCCGAAGGCCAGCCCCAGCCAGTCTCCAATGGCGAATAATAGTGGCTGGAACAACACGGATGTGACGGTGACCTGGAATTGGAGCGACAACATTGGAGGGAGTGGCCTTGATACCGCCCTCTGCACCACCAGCAGCGTCAGCAGCGGCGAAGGCCAGTTGACCCTCAGTGCCACCTGCCAGGATCACGCCGGTAATGTCGGCACAGCCAGCTACATCGTAAAGGTGGACAAGACCGCGCCGACGATCAGTGCAGTAGTGACCACCCAGCCCAACAGCAACGGTTGGTACAACAGCAATGTCACTGTCCGCTTCACCTGCGCCGATACGCTGTCCGGAGTGACAAGCTGTCCCGCCGACCAGGTGTTGAGCAGTGAAGGCGCAGTGGTGGCTTCGACGGCGCAAACGGTGGTGGATCAGGCGGGCAACAGCAGCGTCGCCAGCAACGTCGTCACCGTTAAGATCGACAAAACCGCCCCGACGATCAGTGCGGCGGCAACGGGCGCATCGAATGCCAACGGCTGGTACAACAGCAATGTCACCGTGCGTTTCACCTGCGTTGATGGGTTGTCGGGCGTGGCAAGCTGCCCCGCCGACCAGGTGTTGAGCAGCGAAGGCGCAGCGGTGGCTTCTACGGCGCAAACGGTGGTGGATCAGGCGGGCAACAGCAGCGTCGCCAGCAACGTTGTCACCGTTAAGATCGACAAAACCGCCCCGACCATCAGTGCGGCGGCAACGGGTACACCGAATGCTAATGGCTGGTATAACAGCAATGTCACGGTACAGTTCACCTGCGCCGATGGGTTGTCGGGCGTGGCAAGCTGCCTGACCGACCTAGTGTTGAGCAGTGAAGGTGCAGCCGTGGCTTCGACGGCCCAAACCATCATCGACCTGGCGGGCAACAGCAGCGCCGCCAGCAATGTCGTCACGGTCAAGATCGATAAAACGGCGCCGACGATTAGTGCGGCGGCGACCACCCAACCGAATGCCAACGGCTGGTACAACAGCAATGTCACGGTGCAGTTCACCTGTAACGACAACTTGTCGGGCGTGACAAGCTGCCCGGCGGACGCAACGTTGAGCAGCGAAGGTGCAGCCGTGGCTTCGACGGCGCAAACGGTGGTGGATCAGGCGGGCAACAGCAGCGCCGCCAGCAATGTCGTCACGGTTAAGATCGACAAAACGGCGCCGACGATTAGCGCCGCGACAACGGGCGCACCGAATGCCAATGGCTGGTACAACAGCGATGTCACCGTGCGTTTCACTTGCGCCGATGGCTTGTCCGGGGTGGCAAGCTGCCCGGCCGACGAAACCTTGAGCAGCGAAGGCGCGACGGTGGCTTCGACAGCGCAAACCGCCACCGACCTGGCCGGCAACAGCAGCGCCGCCAGCAACGTGGTTACAGTACAGATCGACAAGACCGCCCCGGTCGTCACCGTCACGGGTGTGAGCAACGGGGCTAGCTACACCCTGGGCAGCGCACCGGTTGCCGGTTGTAGCACCAGCGATGCGCTCTCCGGCGTGGCGACGCAAGCTACGATTAGTGTCACTGGTGGCAACCCTGACGGGACGGGGAGTTTCACCG
>JAPKMW010000179.1 GCA_026645575.1 Caldilineaceae bacterium | reverse complement strand
CTTAGGTCCAGGGCTACTGGAATCTACTTATCAGGTCTGTTTGGCCTATGAGTTGAAAAAACGTGGTCTTCGTGTGCAATGTGAAGTCCTACTGCCTGTACAGTATGATCGCATCACCATTGATGCCGGTTACCGCATTGACATGTTGATCGAAGACGTAATTATCATTGAAAACAAAGCAGTCCAAGAACTACTGCCCATCCACGAAGCCCAATTACTCACCTACCTCAAACTTTCCGGCATCAAACTGGGCTTCCTCCTCAACTGGAACGTCCGGCTCATGAAAGACGGCATCAACCGCTTTGCCAATGGGTTGTAGAGGCTTCTACCGCGAAGGGCGCGAAGAGCGCGAAGGTAACGCGAAGAAGGCTCTTTGTGTTTTCTTCGCGTTACCTTCGCGCTCTTCGCGCCCTTCGCGGTGAAAAGCTCAATTTATCTGTTATTGTTGCAATATTACTTCACTGCGCTATCCAACATCCCCAATTCCAGCGCCAGCCGCATGAGGGCGATGCGGTTGGTGATCCCCAGTTTGTCCATCATGCGCGATTTGTAGGTTTCCACGGTTTTGACGCTCAACAGCAATTCATCGGCGATCTCTTGGTTGCGATAGCCCAACGCAACCAACCGAAAAAGTTGGGTTTCGCGTTCACTGAGCAGGTCAAAACGTTGTTGGGCGGCACTGCGCGGGGCAGGGATGGCTGTCGGTTCTTGCGGGGATGAGGGTGATAGCAGCAGCTTGGCATGGGCCGGATGCAAATAGACGCCCCCTTCGTGGACGGCGCGAATGGCCGCCAGCAGTTCGGGGCCGGCGGCTTGTTTCAGCACATAGCCGGCCGCACCGCTACTCATAACCTGGCGTAGATAGAGCGGATCGTCGTGCATGGTCAACACCAGCACTTTGCTGTGCGTCGCCTGGCTACGCAACTGGGCCAGCGCTTCCAGACCATTGCAGTTGGGCATATTGATGTCCAGTAGGATCACCTCGGGCTGCAGAGCGGCGGCCTGGCGAATACAGGCAAAGCCATCCGCCGCCGCGCCGATCACCAACATGTCCGGCTGTGCATTAAGCATCGACTCCAACCCGGCTTGGAGAACGGCATGATCATCTGCGATTAAAATCCGAATCTTTTTCATAGCGGCAGCTCCACATAAATGGTTGTTCCTTCGGCATTGCTTTCAATATTAAGTTGTCCGCCTAACAGTTCAGCCCGTTCCGCCATGCCATGAATGCCGACACTGCGTTCGGCGCGCCGCGCTTCTTCCGGGTCAAAACCACGGCCATTATCTTCAATGATCGCCTGCACCCGTCCCTCCCGTTTCAAGAGCAACACACCGATCTGGTCAGCCTGACCGTGGCGCGCAGCATTGGTCAACGATTCCTGGATAATCCGGTAAAGGGCGACCTCAACCGTTGCCGGCAGCCGTTGGGACAAATCACAATGGTATTGAACCTGAAGCGCCGGGTAGAGGGCGGCAAAGTCGGTGCAATAGCGCTCCAAGGCGGCCGGCAAACCCAGATCGTCGAGGATGCTGGGGCGTAACTGGCGGCTTAGGGTGCGCACCTGGGTGAGCGTTTCGGCGGCAACTTTCCCCATCTCTTCATTTTTGGCGTGAATGAGTGGCAGATCCGCGCTTTGCGCCACTGTCTGGGTGGCGACGATGAACGAAGTCAGCACTTGGCCGACACCGTCATGCAGTTCACGCGCAATGCGTTTGCGTTCATCTTCTTGGGCGTTGATCAATTTTTTGAGCAAGCGCGCCCGCGCGGCTTCTTTCTCTACCACAACTTGTTGACTGGCGTCCAGATCGCTGACCATCTGATTAAACGCAATGGCTAGTGCGCCGATTTCATCATCGGCCCAGTGGGGGGCGCGTGCGGCCAGGTTGCCCTGTCCAATCTGGCGCGTTGTCTCAACCAGATCCAGAATAGGGCGGGTTAGCACCCAAGTAAGCGCGATGGCGGCAATGATGCCAACGATGGCTACGGCCAGGGTGGTGAAGAGCATCTGACCGGTCACGAGGTTGATAATACTGTTCAGGCGTGTTTCTGTTAAGCCAACGCGCACCACCCCGACGCGGCCTTCAAAGATCGGAGCAGTAAATTCATGGACAGTGCCTTCCTGACTGGTATAGAGCAAGTACGTCACTTCACTACCAGCATGAGGGCTGGCCCGGCTGGTCAGTGTTGTGTCAAGCAGCCCAACAGGAAAACCACCATTGCCGAAGGTATGGGCCAACACATGGCCGCTCGTATCGACCACAAACGCATAGAGTGTATCAGGATGATTCGCTACTGTCTCGATCAGCAATTGATAGAGCGCGTAGCTGTCGTTGAGTAAAATTGGATCAACACTGCGCGCCGCCAGATCACCGGCCACCGAAACGCCGCGATTTTCCAACTCGCTCATAAAGACCCGTTGCATGACAATGCGCACCTGCCAGGTGACACCAAGCCCCAACACAATCGTGAGCGCCAGCACAATGCCCAAAATTTTGGTGCGCACGCTCACACTGCCGACCAACGTAGTGAGCCGTTCTAGCCCGTTGGACAGCAGGGCCGGCTGTCCGGGCCAATGGCGGGCAAGGGTACTCATGGTTTCTGCTCGCTCTGTTGTACCAACTGGCGGACGGTGGTATAGGCTTGGTCCTCAATGGGTTGAAAGCGGTCGATACCCAGGTGCGCCAAAACCACCCGGCCGGCTGGATCTTGCTCCATGGTGAGCAGTAGATCTTGCAGTTGCCGCTTTTGGCGTGGCGGCAACCCTGGCGGCGTCACCACGGGCGGAATGCCAAAAGCTGGGGAACGGTGAATCACCCGTAGTTGATTGCGCAAGACGGGCTGGCGCGTCAGGGCATAGTCCAAGACCAGGCTATCGACGGCGGCGCCGTCGGCCACCCCAGCCGCCACGGCTTCAATGGCCCGATCATGGCTGTAGGTAAAAAAGGTGCGCCGAAAGAAGTTTTCCGGCGTCGCACCCAGTTGCTGCACCAAATAGGTCGGGTAGACGCGCCCGCTAAAGCTCATGGGATCAGTGAAGGCAAAGGTTTTGCCCCGGAGATCGACCAGCGTTTGGTCTGTGCTGGTCGCCGGCACAATCAAGTCTGAATAGTAGACCGCTTCGCCCTGAATCTGGGGCGCCGCCAACAGTTCCATGCCAAAGCGATCATGACCATCGACATAGGCGTTGGTGCAGACAAAGGCGAGATCTACCGCGTTGGCGGCGACAAGCGCATTGACTTCAGCGTAGGTGCGCCGTTGCACAAGTTCAACCGGACGGCCCAACAGGTTGCCCAGGTAATTGGCGAACTCTGTGTAACTTTCTGTCGTGCCTTGCGGCGAGATGATCGCGGCCACGGCAATGCGCAGCGGAACAATTTCGGTGTCAGCAACCGCCGGCAAGGGGGAGCGTTGTGTCAGGTCAACATAAGGCAGCGGCGCCGCCTGTGCGGATCCACACGCAGTACAAATCAAGAATAGTAAACAAAAAAGCCAAAATTTGTTCATGAGTAGTGTTATGCAAAATGAATCACCTGGCAGATAGGCATTTCCATCCTAAACGCTACACTATTCGCGATAGCAGTGACTAACAACAGTAAGCAAGTCAGTACTGTTCCTGGTCACATGGACAGGTTCTGCACTCGACCAATAGCAACTGTACCCATCATCCAGGTACTACTTATCTGAAAGCATTCCTGGCGACCTAATAAGTAACAACTTTAGTCTGACAACACTATTTCCAGTAACCGCGTATCGTTCTTTTCAATGTGCGCAGAAAGTGATATGCTATGCGTATCGAAATGATGAGTTTAGCAGCGATTAGAAGTGAATATGGCAACGACCGATCAACCCTTGGCTGCGCGTCCGGTTGACGCGGTTCAAGGTTATTACCGTTTTCCCGCTTTATACAACGAAACGATTGTTTTTACCGCCGAAGGGGATCTCTGGCGGGTTCCCATTGGTGGCGGCCAGGCCCAACGCTTGACCACCCATCATGGTTTGGAAGCTCACGCCGCCATCTCGCCCGATGGCGAATGGGTGGCCTTCTCCGCCGAGTATGAAGGTCCAACTGAAGTGTATGTCATGCGCTTGCAAGGGGGCCGACCGCGCCGCCTGACCTATGAAGGCTTGGATGAAGATTCACTGGTGGTGGGGTGGACGCCCGATGGTCGCGTGATCTATAGCACCGAACACTTTTCCACTCTGCCCAATCGTCAATTGGTGCTGATCGATCCCCAGACGCTGGCTCAAACCATTGTACCATTGAGCCAGGCCAGTGACGGCGTCTATACGCCGGATATGAGTACCCTTTTTTTCACCCGCCTGCCGCCGCCGCCCAGCAGTAATGCCAAACGCTATCAAGGGGGCAGCGTGCAGAAGCTCTGGAAATTCACCTTTCCCAAACGCAACCGCAAAACGCCGCCGGAAGCGACGCCGCTGACCGCCGACTATCCCGGTACGAGCAAAGCGCCCATGTTGTGGAACAAACGGCTCTACTTCTTAAGCGACCGTGACGGCACCATGAACCTTTGGTCGATGACGGAAGCGGGACGACAATTGGTGCAGCACACCTTTCACAAAGGGTGGGATATGCAATCGCCCACCCTGCACCAAGGGCGCATTGTCTACCAACTAGGGGCCGACCTACGTCTCTATGACATTGCCGCCACCACCGACCAATCCATTCCGATCACCCTGGCCTCGGATTTTGAACATACACGCGAACGCTGGATCACCAACCCGTGGGGCTATGTCTCCTCCATTCATGCCGCACCGGAAGGGGATCGCGTGGTGCTTACGTCGCGGGGGCGCGTCTTTGTCGCCCCGGCCCGGCAAGGGCGCTTGGTAGAAGTGACCCGTCGGCAAGGGGTGCGTTATAGCGATGCCCGTTTCCTGCCCGATGGGCAACGGCTCCTGTTGCTCTCCGATGAATCCGGCGAAGTGGAATTTTGGACGGCGCCGCCCAATGGCATCGGCCCCTTTACCCAGTTGACGACCGAGGGACAGGTGTTGCGCTACATGGGCGCCTCGTCACCGAATGGACAATGGGTGGCCTTTAGCGACAAGAATCACCACCTCTGGCTGCTCAATCTGGCGACGCGGGAGACCAAACAAATTGCCGTCTCGACCCGTGGTAACTTTGGCAAGCTGGCCTGGTCGCCTGATAGTCGTTGGCTGGCCTATGTCCAACCGGCGGATAATTTACACGAGCAGATTTGGCTCTACCAAGTCGAAGATGGGCGGCGCTTGATGGCAACCAGCGACCGTCTCGATAGCTTTGCCCCAGCCTGGAGCGCTGATGGCAAGTGGCTTTATTTCCTCTCGGATCGCCAATTCCGCTCACTGGTCGAAAGCCCGTGGGGCGCACGCCAACCCGATCCGTACCTTGACAAAACAACCAAAGTTTACATGCTGGCGCTGAATAAAGGGGAGCGGTCGCCCTTCCTACCGCTGGATGAACTCTTTGTCGCCCAACAGCAAGCGGCCAAGCAGAACAACGGCGCCAAGCCACCGGAATCACCAGCGCCGGCAGGGGAAGCGCCCAAAACCGGCGGCGAACCGCCCAAGCCCGGCAATGGCCGGCCCGCCATTACCATTGACCCGGACGGCCTGCTCGCTCGGCTGCAAGAGACGCCACTCCCTGCGGCTAATTATGTGTCGCTCACCGTGAACGGTAAATTTCTTTTCTGGACCGAGCGGGACACCGATAGCGAAACGCGGCTGCTGGCAATGGAGATCCGCAATCAGGATCTCATGCCGGTCGTCCTCATGAACGGCGTCACGCGTTATGAATTGACGCTGGATGGCAAAAAGTTGATGGTGCAGAAAGGCGCCGCCCTCTATCTCATCGATGCCACTGCCGAACCACCCAAGGATCTAGAAAAGATGCGCGTGCCGCTCCACCAGTGGAGCTTTGCCATCGACCCCCGTGAAGAATGGCGGCAGATGTTGCTCGACGCCTGGCGTCTCCAACGTGATTATTTCTACGACCGTAACATGCACGGCGTCCCCTGGCAAGAGTTGCTCAGTCGCTTTATGCCACTGGTCGACCGGGTGACCGATCGCGATGAACTCAACGACCTGATCGCCCAACTGATGAGCGAACTGAGCGCCCTCCACACCCGCGTCTGGACGGGCGATGTCCGTCGCGGGCAAGACCGCGTTGATCTGGCCTCGCTGGGCGCGGAACTGGTGCGCAATGAGGCTGCCGGCGGGTACACCGTGCAACGCATCTACCGCACTGACCCCGACTACCCGGAGCGTTTGTCACCATTGGCAATGCCGGAGGTCAACCTGCAAGAGGGCGATGTGATCCAGGCCATCAACGGCATTCCAACCTTGGAGGTCGAACACCTGGCGCTGCTCTTGAAAAACAAGATGAACCAACAGGTATTGGTGCGGGTGCAAACGGCGGACGGGCAGAACGTGCGCGATGTCATTGTGCGGCCCATCAACTCACGCCAGGCGGACAATCTACGCTATGATGCCTGGGAGTACAAAAGCCGGCTCTATGTGGAGGAGCGCGGCCAGGGCGCCATCGGCTATATTCATCTGCGCGCCATGGGGGGTGAAAACTATTCCGAATGGGCGCGCGACTATTTCCCGGTTTTCAACCGTCAGGGCTTGATCATCGATATGCGCCACAACCGGGGCGGCAATATTGACAGTTGGCTGCTGAGTAAACTGCTGCGCAAGCCGTGGGTCTACTGGCAGCCGCGCGTCGGCGAACCCTATTGGAATATGCAATATGCCTTTCATGGTCACATGGTTGTGCTTTGCGATGAGTACACTGCGTCCGATGGTGAAACTTTTGCCGAAGGCTTCCGTCGTCTGGGGTTGGGTAAGCTCATTGGCGTGCGCACCTGGGGCGGTGGCATCTGGCTCTCCTATGGCAACCGGCTGGTGGATTATGGCTACGCCGCCGCGCCCCAAATCGGCATGTACACCGCCGAGGGCCAATGGTTGATCGAAGGCCACGGCGTTGACCCGGATCTGGTGGTCGATAATCTCCCTCATGCCACCTTCCTGGGCCAGGATGCCCAACTCGACGCCGCCATTGCCCATTTGCAAACGTTGATTCAGACACAACCCATCATCATCCCATCCCCGCCGCCCTACCCGGAAAAGGTCTTCCGCTACGAGTAGCCTGTCCTGGGCGCCCATATCACCGCGAATCATGGGATTAGCGAATCAGTCAACCCATACACGTTCGCCGCCGGCCTGTAACCGGCGGCGAACGTGCTTAGTCAGGAGTTTATGCAATGGCAATTGATGGCGATTATTTGCTGGAGACCCTGAAACGGTCGATCGGGATCAATTCGATCATTCCCCATGAAGAGCCTTATGCGGCCTTTCTGGCTGATGAGATTCGGCGCTTTGGCTTAGAGCCGGAATGGGCGGTGGTGGCGCCCGGCCGGCCCAATGTTTATGTCACGGCGGAACTTGGCCCGGCAGACGATCTGCTTCTCTTGACCGGTCACACGGACACGGTGGGCATTGCCGCCAACTGGCAAACTGACCCCTTTGACCCCGTAATCAAGGATGGACGGCTTTATGGGTTGGGTTCTTTTGATATGAAGGCAGGGGTGGTCTGCGCATTGACCGCCTTGAAGACGCTGGTGGAGGATCGGACGCTACACGGCAACCTGGGACGCATTGCCTTTGCCGCCACGGTTGATGAAGAGGGGTTAGGCGCCGGGGCCAAGGCCTTACTCAAGACCAAGTATGCCGACGCCAAAGGCATTTTGCTGACCGAACCATTTGGCGGCGATGGCCGTTCGCCCCTGCCGCTGGGGGTGACTGGTAAAGTTCTCTACCGCTTGACCGTGACCGGCAAAATGGCGCATGGTTTCTACCCGGAACGGGGCGTCAATGCCGTGGAAGATGCCGCCAAAATTGTAGCGGCGCTGGATCGACTCCATCTTCACGCCCATCCGACCTATGGCAGAGGCAACTATTCAACGCTCAAAATCGACGGCGGCTACCAAGAGTATGCCATTGTCGTGCCGGAACAGTGTGAAGTGATCATCACCCGCTTGACCGTGCCGGGCGAAAACCGACAAACCGCCATTGCCGATATGGAAGCGTTGATTGCCTCGCTCCACCTGGCCTGTACTGTCCAGATCGATACACCGCCGCCCTTCTATGAACCCTATCTCATCGAAACCGCCGCCCCCTTTGCCCAAAGCTTCACCCACGCCTACCGCCAACAGTTTGCCCATGAACCGCCCTGGGCTTTTATGAAGGGCATCACCGACGGTAACATCTATGTAGCCGAAGGCCAGATCCCCACCATTGTCTTCGGCCCGACCGGCAACGGCGCCCACGAGTGCAATGAGTATGTCGAGATCGATTCGCTGCTGCCGGTGACACAGGTGCTGGTTGATAGTTGTGTGAACTACTTTCAGGGGAAATGAAGCTGTTGTGTAGGTAGACAAATGCGTGGTGATTGCCAGTTTGACATAAGTCAACGAAGAACGTATGATCGATTCACATTGCGCTTACCTGTTTTATTGTTCATCTACCTGACATCAAAGTTGAGTCCCCGATGGAAGCTGTTGTCTCTATCCTGATTCCGGCCATTGTTGAGAATGTCTTTGGCGCGCTGACCGAAGCGGTTGGTCTAAGCGATTGGTTGCGCCAACGCTTGGGTCGCGACCCGGAAAAGCTGGCCTTCCACCAAGCCCTGACCCAAGCCCTGACCGATAGCACCACTCACTACCCTGGTCGCGACCTGCGGTACTTTGCCGAAATTCTGCGAGACATTGGCGGCCCGCTGCTAGCACGCACCCTGCAACCCGCCGCGCCCTTACCCACTGCGGATGAGTTGACGACTGTCTGGCTCAACCACCTCACGGTTGATAGCCTGATCCACTACCAAGGTGAGTTTACCCAATTCGCCACCCACTTTCTCGACCGGCTCCAGTTCCATTTGGAAAATCAGCAACCGTTACAGTGGATTGTCCAAGCGCGCCGCCAACGGAGCAGCGAAGAAGCCATCCGCCGCATGGCGGACGTAGCGGAACAAAGCGCAACCAACATTGAGGCGTTGGGCCAAGAGATCGCCCGCCTAATGGCTACGCTGGCGACCATGTTACAAACAAGTAGCAGTTCGACTGTGACAACCGGGGGCGGGGCTTACAATGCCGGCACAATTAACGCCCAGAATTTTGCTGGGCGTGATTTAACCATCAACAATTATATTGTTGATGGTCTTGTTCACGTTGCTTCCTATAACCCGGTCCGACGCATTCGTAGATTTCTCAACGAGTATCTTGGCTCTGCAGAAAACCCAGTTCCTTTTGGTGGCCGTCAAGCACAACTAGACGAACTCAATGGCTGGATCGATGATCCAACCGCCCAGCCCTATTATCTGCTGGCAGCCGAAGCGGGACGTGGTAAGTCGGCTTTAGTCTGTCGGTGGATGGCGCAGTTGATGCAACGTGGTGATGTTGAAGTTGTGTTTATTCCGATCAGCATCCGTTTTGAGATGGCTTCGCAAAAAGAGGTTTTCGAGGCGCTGGCGGCACGTTTAGCGAAAATTCATCAGGAAGCGCATCGCAGTGAGGCAACCCGCGCCGTGCTTTCGCCGGAACAGTGGCGCACTGTTTGTGAAAGCTATTTGGATCGCCCAGCACCTGTGGGCAAACAATTGGTCGTCATTTTGGATGGGTTGGATGAAGCGACCGATTGGCAACTTGGTGCCGGTTTCTTTAGCGATGAGCCGCCCCCTGGGTTGCGTGTACTGGTGACGGCGCGGTTGCGTGCGAGCGAGACCACCCCACAAGCATGGGCAGCCACCTTGGGCTGGCCGGCACGGCTGGCGCGCCTGCAAACCCTGCTTCCATTATCCCGTTCCGGGGTGGAAGAAGCGCTGGTCTCGATGGGCAACCCACTGGATAAGTTAGCGAACCAACAAGCGGTCATTGACCAACTATATCGCCTGAGCGAAGAGGGTGATCCACTTTTGGTAAAACTCTATGTTAATGCGCTCGTTGCCAAAGGCGCACAGGCAGCGTTTCTACGTGCTGAAGAGTTGGCGCAGCTAAACCCTGGTCTACACGAATATTTCGAACAGTGGTGGAAGGGTCAAAAAACACAGTGGCAGGCAGAAGGGCGCAATCCGCTACGCACTGAACAAAGTGTATTACACCTGCTCAACCTTTTATCGGCTGCACTTGGCCCACTGAAAAAAGCCGATTTAGGCGAATTGGCTCCTGAACAATTTACCGATGGCATTCTCCTCGACGAGTGGTTGACCGACATTAACCGATGGGTTATCGGTGATGGTGTAGAACAGGGCTATACCTTTAGTCACCCCAAGTTTGGTTACTATTTTTGGGAGAAGATGTTCCCACATCAACAGCAGGAACTGGACAAGCGTTTCACCGATTGGGGCGCGCAAGTCTTGGATGAACTCAATGCAGAGTTGCTTGATCCGAAACAGGCACCTGAATATCTGCTGAGAAACTATGCCAATCACCTGGAACGAAACCTTGCACCGGCAGAGGCGTTCTATGCGATGATCAGCAACGGCTGGCGCATGGCGTGGGAGAAGTTGGATATCAGTTATGGCGGCTTTTTGAATGATGTAGACCGAGCCTGGGAACAGGCAAGATCAGAGCATGCTGCCAACCAATTGGGGCGGTCAGAGGCGTTAGTGCAACAAGTACGCGCTGCCTTGTGTCGATCCAGTGTTGCTACACTAAGCAGCAACATGCCGCCGGAACTGCTAGAACAAGTGGTAAAGGCAGAGCTGTACACACCAGTACAAGCACTAATGATTCTTAAACTGGTACCAGACGAAAAACAGCGTGTAGAGATGATAGAAGCAGTAGCAGCACATCTGCCATTTGAATTGTTAGGGAACGCATTGAATGTAACCAGCACAGTTGAGAATGAGTATTTCCGCGCAAATGCACTAGGTCAGCTGGCACTACACTTACCTGCTGAATTCATAGGAGAAGCACTGATTATTGCTCTTACAATTTCGGACCCATATTGTGGTGCTACTGCATTGAGTGCAATAGCACCACATTTACCTGACGGTAAGCGAGGGCAGACGTTGGACGAGGTGTTACACATCGTACGTACGATTGAACAGGAGGAGTTACGCACTCATGCTCTATGTGACCTTGCGCTACATTTGCCAGAAAGTGAACAGGTGAAAGCACTAAATGAGGCATTGGCTACAGCGATTACGATTAAGGATGCCGCTGTTCGTGCCCATGCACTAAGTGTACTGGCACCGCACCTAAATGGGTCCAACCGGAGGAAGGCATTGGAAGAGGGCTTGCGCGCCATTCGTGCAATTTCTGAGGGTAAGTTCTTTTATTTCACCTTAAATCAGCAGGAATCTTCCCTCTTTGTTACAATTGCGCCACTTCTACCAGATGAATTACTACAGGAGGCATTGCATGTTGCACGTATAACTAAGTATCCATCCAGGAATTATTTCTGGGGAAAAAAGGTTAGTTGGCAGTCGCCATATTGAAAAGGATGTCGACGC
>JAPKMW010000178.1 GCA_026645575.1 Caldilineaceae bacterium | reverse complement strand
CTCTTACCCCACTGACCGTTGCCAACGGCTGCTCCTTGGTGGCTCGATTATACCATGCCGCCGGCGGTTTTGCGAAGAGGATGCGTTCCACATCTTGTTTGTCCTCATCATTCTTTTCAACCTCATGTGTCAGCAAGTACTCTCCCTCAACACCAGCCATTCTCCCTTTCTCTCGGCCCCACAATCGCTGGTCGAACATCTGCTAACGGCGGCGCAGGTGGGCATGGCAGCCGGTGCGGTGCGGATCGGGTTGTAAGGGTCTGTCTATTTTTTAACAGGGTCGACGTCAAAAAGTCGTGCTAACAAACTGGATCATCTCTGCCGGCGTCATGGCTTGGCCATGCTGGCGGGCGATCGTCAATTTTTCTGCGCCTAATGCTTGCTCTACTGCCGCGGCGGTTTGGGCATAGATGACTTGTTCCGCCGCCAGTAGCGGCATACTCGATTGGGCAAGCAGATGCTCTGCCGCACCAAGGAGTGTCGCCGCCACCTGTGGTTGTTGCGTGGTGAGCGCGGTGGAAGCCAAACCGATCAGACATTCGGTCATGCCCATCCGGTTGCCGATTTCACGGTGCAATTCCAATGCTTCGACAAAGGTAGCGTACGCGGTGGCGGTTTCGCCCTGTGACAACAGCACATTGGCCAGGTTGTGAAGGACGGCTGGTATCTCGCTCCTGGCATTGGCTTGGCGCAAAAGCGGCAGCGCAGCTTGATAAGACGCGGCGGCTGTTATGGCATCATGGCGCAACCGCGCCACATCGCCCTGGTAGTTGAACGCTAATCCAATGCCATAGGGCTGGCCCAACCGCTGAAAGATCGCCATTCCCGCTGCGGCAAAGTGTTGCGCCTCATCAAGCTGGCCCAATTCAAAGGACAAAAGGACGCGCGCCAGACTAGTGACGCCTACATGCCAGGTGGCCGCCGCCCCGGCCTGGCTTAAGCGTGCATACCCTTGATCCAACAAGGCCGCGCCGTCCACTTTGTTGTTCGACAATGTTAGCACAGTGCCCAGCATAAAGGTTGCGTAGCCCTGCGTAATGTCATCGTTCTGTTGTGCGCCAATCAATTGTGCTGCTTCAAACTGGCGCTGCGCCGCCGCAAAATCGCCGGAAAAATAGGCAAGGATACCGGCGCCAAGCAGTGCGCGCCCATACATTGCCGCGCCGGTGAGGTTGCTTTCCTGGGCGTGCTGGAGCAAATCCAACAGCAGTTGACGTCCTTCGGCTAATTGACCATTGGTCCACCAGAACCACCACAAGGCGGCTCCCGCGCGTAAGCCCAGTTCCACCGCACCGGCGCCGGCGAGGCTCCAGGCAAAAGCTGTGTGCAGGTTATTATGGTCGGCATGGAGCCGTTGCATCCAGGTGACTTGCTGAGGGCCTTGCAACTGTTCCTCGCTCTGGATGGCAAGGGTGAGAAAATAATGCCCATGCCGTGCCTGAATCAGCACACTTTCTTCTGTATGCTCTTGCAACCGCAGCAGCGCAAATTCGCGAATTGTCTCTAACATGGCAAAGCGCACTTCGTCCTGCGCGGCGTGGACGGTGTACACCAAACTGTGATCGACGAGCACGGTCAGGATGGGGGTTACATCCAGCTCATTTCCGCATACTGTCTCAGCGGCTTCCAGGCTCCAACCGCCCTGGAAAACACCCAGACGGGCAAAGCAGCGCTTTTCATCCGCATTGAGTAACTCATAGCTCCAGTCAATGGCGGCAGCCAGCGTGCGCTGCCGAGCTGGGGCGTCTCGCATGCCGCCCGTGAGAAAGGGCAGCCGCCGCTCCAGACGGGCTAGCAGGTCGGCTGGTGAAAAGAGCTTGATGCGCGTTGCGGCCAGTTCAATCGCTAAGGGCAAGCCATCCAGTTTGTGACAGATGGCAACGATCTGTTTGGCATTATCAGCCGTCATGCCAAAGCCATGTTGCAGAGCGACGGCGCGCGCAATAAAGAGCGCAACCGCGGGATTGGCGGCTAAACGTGCCAGATCTGCCACCGCATCGGCTCCTGGCAAGGCCAGGGGCGGCACCACAAACTCATGCTCACCCGCAATCCGTAGGGGAATGCGGCTGGTACATAACACTTTTAGCTGTGGCGCGCCGGCCAGTAAGGCCGCAATCTCCCGCGCCGCCAGGATGAGATGCTCAACGTTGTCGAGGACAAGCAAGAGGTTTTCATCCTTTAGTCGCTCGGTCAACGCCGTGCTGATGTTGCGCCCAGTATCCAGAAGATCAATTGTTTGGGCAATGGCGGGCAATACCTGCCCTGGCTCACGTAAGGGCGCCAAGGGGACAAAACAGACACCATCGGCAAAGTCCGCTTGCAACTCTTGCGCCGCGGCTAACGCCAGCCGTGTTTTGCCGACGCCGGGCGGCCCGGTCAGCGTAAGCAACCGCACATCCGCGCGCAGGAGCAATTCACGAATGACTGCAACGATATGGAACCGCCCAAGCAACGGATTGGCGGCGCTTGGTAACGCATAGCGCGTGCGGGCTTGAGCCGGCAAAGGGGCAGGCCCGGCTTGCGCCGCTGGATTGTCCAACGCGGTCGGCGTCAGGGCAAAGGTGGACGCGCCCGGAATTTTGTTGCGGGCAAAGGTGACGAAATCAGCTTGTAGCTGCGCAGGGATCTTCAGGAGGCCGGCAAGCTGCTCGGCTAGTTGTTTGGAAGGTTGCAGATCGTCCGCTTCCAGACGGCGGATGGTCCCTTTGGCGCAAGGCACACGCGCGGCCAACTCAGCTTGTGTGAGATCAAGGGCTTTGCGCCGCCGTCGCAGCCATCCACCAAACGTAAACACTGTGTCCATCGGATGATTCCTAACCGGTTGCCTTGTTTGTAGCACTTTTTGTGGTACTTTGCACCTCACACCCACCCGACCGGCAGCGCGATAATCTTGGCAGATCAAGCGTGATCGGAGCAAGTACAGAGCATCAGTATACCAGAAAGGAGCGAAACAATGGCAAATGAATCGTACAAAACAATTGTGCGGCGTGTCAACGAAGAGGCCTTTAGCGCCAACGGGGATTTATCGGTGATTGATGAATTTGTGGCGGCAGATTTGGTCGATCATACGGCTCCACCCCACCTGCAACAGGGTAATCAAAGCTTGAAGCAATTGGCACTGATCTGGCGTCAAGCCTTTCCTGATCTGAAAGTGACTGTCCACGACATTTTGGCCGAAGACGATTTGGTGGTCATCTCATGGTCGGGCGGGGGGACGCATTTGGGTGATCTGATGGGAATTCCACCAACCGGCAAAACCGGCTATATGACGGGGATTACCTTCAATCGGATGCGAGACGGTCGGATTGTGGAGCGCTGGGGAAATAATGATCAGGCAGGCTTGTTTATCCAGCTTGGCCTAATGCCTGCTCCAGTTCAAGCATAAGTGAGTGGCTATAACCTAGTACTTACGCACTGGGCGCGCCGCCATCCCTGGCGGCAGGCCGGCAGGATGCCGCCGTTCCCGGTGTCTTGCGTAAATCCTATAACTAATGAAAAGGAAAGATGATCATGACAACCGAAAACAACAAAGCGTTGGTCAAACGCTTCTATCAAGTGGTCGATCAGGGTGATACGAACGTGGTGACTGACTTGTTTGCGCCGACTTGGGAGAATGTAGATCCCGCCTTACCGCCTATGCGCGGCTTGGAGGGTGCGCGCACCCTGGTAGGGATGTTTACGGCAGCGTTTCCTGATTTTACCAGCAAAATCGAGTTGATGGCAGCCGAAGGCGATCGGGTGGCCGTGCGGACAGTCCACACCGGCACCCATCACGGGCCATTTCTGGGCATTCCTGCCACTGGCAAAGCTGTAGCCGTTGCCGCCACTGGTATTTTTACTTGTCAGGATGGCAAACTGGTGCGCAATCAGGTCGTGTTTGATGCCTTCGGGTTGCTGCAGCAACTGGGGGTCGTGCCGGTCTCATAGCACTATCTCATACCCATAATCTTAAAGGAAATTGAACATGAGTAACTTTGTCAGAGTTGGGTCGATTATGGTCGCCATCATTGCCATCATAGCCGCTTGTGTGCCGATCACAAGGTCGGTGCCGGCTGGTTCAACGGCAACGACCATTCCCCAGATTGTGATCCACGCGCACGATTTCACCTATGATGTGCCGGAACAGATCGACGCCGGTTGGGTCAGCTTTGTGTTGGAAAATGATGGCGCCGAACCACACCATTTGCAACTGGCGCGGCTCAACGACCGGGTGACGCCGGAACAGCTAGGGCAGGCGCTGCAACAAGGCCCGTTGGCTGCCATGCCGCTCGTCACCTTTCCCGGCGGCCCCGGCCCGGTTGATCCGCAGGGGCGGCAGGAAATTACGGCAGAGTTGACACCGGGTCTCTATGTCCTGCTCTGCCTGATCCCCAGTCCTGATGGCGTCCCCCATGTCGCCAAGGGGATGATCGCCTTTACCGAGGTGGTCGCCGCGGATTCACAAGTCGAAAGCGCCATACCGGCGGTTACTGGTGTGGTCAAGCTGCTCGATTATGCCTTCGTGCTGCCGGAGGTGATCCAGGCTGGCAAGCAAGTCTGGGAAGTGGTCAACGAAGGGACGGAAGCCCACGAGATCAACCTGATCAAACTCAATGCGGGCAAAAACATGGCCGATGTGCTGGCCTTTATCGAAAACCCCGCAGGTCCGCCCCCCTTCGCCAATGCCGGCGGTTTTCAAGCGGTCGATCCAGGCAAGTCCGGCTATGTTACGCTTGATCTGACGGCTGGCGAATATGTCGCCCTCTGCCATGTCCCCAGCCCCAAGCATGAGGGCAAGGCGCATGAGTTGCTGGGTATGGTGCTGCCCTTTACAGTACAGTGATCACAGCTTTGACACGTACGCTCGATCTGAGTCGCCGGCAATCACAAACCAGGGTTTTGGCACAACCCTGGTTTGTCGCGCATAACGTTACATTCTACTGATTTTGAGCAAAAAGTGAACAGTTCCCAGGCTGGTGGATGGCAATCAGCTCTGATAGAATCGGTGCAAATCGCCATGACTCGCTAACAGGGAAGGAAAAACGATGAATCCATTCCATAACAAAATCGCCATCGTCACCGGCGGCGCCTCCGGCATTGGCAAAGGGCTGTGCCAACGGTTGGCGCAAGCCGGCGCCACGGTGATTGTTGCTGACATCAACGGCGACGGCGCAGAGCAAGTGGCTGCGGCTATCGGCGCGCCGGCGCAAGCCGCCCAAATTGATGTGAGCGATGCTGCCGCCGTAGAAGCCCTGGTGCAACAGACCGTGGCGACCCATGGTCGGCTGGATTATATCTTCAACAACGCCGGTGTTTGTTATGTGGGCGAAACACTGGATATGAGTATGGAACAGTGGCGGCGCATTGTCGATGTCAACCTGCTGGGTGTGGTCTATGGCACAATGGCTGCTTACCGAGTGATGGTGCAACAAGGGCATGGTCACATTGTTAACAGCGCCTCGCTGGCCGGCTTGAGCGGCTTTGCTGCCTTCACCTGCTATTCCACCACTAAAGCAGCAGTTGCCAAGTTCAGCGAGTTGCTGCGGTTGGAAGCCGCAGGGTACGGTGTCAACGTCACGGCAATCGCACCGGGTTTTATCCAATCGGGTATTTATGACCACAGCGGGTACAATCGTCTTTCGCGCGCGGACGCGGATGGGTTGATCCCGTTCAATCTGCTCCCAGTGGAAAGCGCTGTAACCCAGATTCTGGATGGGGTGCGCCGCAATCAGGGCGCCGTGATTTTTCCAACCTATGGCAAGATCCTCTGGTGGTTGCAACGGCTTTCTCCGTCCCTGTTAGCGCCAATTCATCGCAAAACCATTAACGACTTGCGCAAAGCCAAACAGCACTCATTTTGAACATAAGCTTTACAGTTTTTTGCTCATCTTATACCGCACATGGGTACAAATTAAGCTTTTATAAACCGGTACAGGACTCAATTTGATGCCGTGCGGAGTATATTTTGGCGGGAATAGCAAACTGAATCACAAAATGGAGCCAAAACAATCGATGATCGGACAAGTGCGCTAGTAACAAGTATATTAGTCACCAGCAAGCGAGCTAAACGGGGGATTGGCCTGCTACCGTAACGATTCAGCTGGGAACGCCGCCATCCTTGGCGGCGTTCCCAGTGGTCAAAGTTCGAGCCTGAATAGTTACCTGCTACCGACTAATTGCCGGCAAATAATTTCTATAGCCCTTTGCACCATCCGGTGTCGGGGTTGCGCCAGGAGTCGGTTGACCTGTTGGTTGAGCCGTTGGTTGACCTGTTGGTTGACCCGTGGGTTGGCTGGTCGGTTGAACGGTCGGCTCCGGTGTTGGTGGTGGATTCTGCGGTTTCACCCGGCTCCAATCGGCTCGACTACCGCCTGCGACCAGCAGATGGTCGTCGCTGCCGTCGCTATTCATGATGCGCAGCATGGGCGCAGCAGGTCGCGCCTGGAGATCCGGTACATAGGTGTAGACAAGTTGGCTGTTATCTGGGGCGAAATTTAGATAAAGCGCCCCCTCACCCGCTTCGGTCTGGGTTAGCTGGGTGATGCTATTGTCCTCAAAACGATAAAGGTAGAGGTCAAGATGCGAGAGCAAGGCATCGATGGCGGCCACGCCTAAACCAGAACCATCACTTAACCAGTCGATGCCTTGTGTATCTTTAACATCCAGCAAAGCCCTGCCGGCGTTATCCCCATCTACCTCAGCCAATGTGATGGTCTGTGGATTGCTATTAAAGCGCTGATACAACACTTGGTTGTTCACTGGCGACCAGACCGGGCGCGCCCCCAGCACCTGATTGTTGATTGCAGGCGCCAGCAGCGCTCCACCTTCCTGTAAAAGTGCTACATCTGTCGCCACCTGCCACAGACGCCCCGTGCCAAACTGGAATGCCAGCTTTGTGCCGGCAGGATTCCAACTGATACTGGTGGCGCCAAAGGCGTCAAAGCCGGCGCCATCAAGCACCATTGTGCCGGCGTGGACATTGCTTTGGGCGACAACATCGGCCTGAACCGCAGCATCAAACCAGCGCTTGGCGCCATTAATGGCAACCATGCTTTGTGGCAGCCCATCCCCCAGATCAGCTACCTGGGGAAATGCGACAAGAACAGTCGTATTTGGTGCAACCGTCACCACTTTGGCGGTTGGCGCACCCTCCACATAGACCAGCACTTGGTTCAAGTTGTTCACACGGTTTTCAATTTGCACGGTGACGCTGCCCTGGGCATAGCCGGAAAGCTCGCCACAAGCCGGGCCATTGGTTAGCCGCCGCACCCCACTGCCATCGGGATTGATGGTGTAGATGTCAGAAGCCCACTCAGAACAGAGCGATTCGTGTGAGCTGGTAAATGCAATCTGCTGTGCATCCGGTCGCCATGCCACCGAATCGATCCCACCGATGACGCCTTCGGGGATCGCCCAGAGCAGCCGGTCATTGCTGCCGTCAGGCTGGATTAAGCGCAGGCTGCGGCCATCTTCACTAATGTAGACGATGGTTGTGTCGCCTATTGCTTGCGATAGCGCTTTGGCATACACCGTCGGCAACCAGCCCCACGGATGCCCAGCCAGAGCAAGGATGACAATGCTGAATGCCATGCGAAGCAGCAGGGGATGGATGGATTTGGATAAAATAGTTGTTTTCATCTTCTTTCACTCCTGATTAACAATCACGATAACGATCATTCAATCGATGGCGGTTTTTGCGTCCAGGCTGCCAGGTAAGCCATCAACTCCTCCAGATTCTTGAACCCTCTGCGTTCACCCGTCTGGCTCTGTTCCAGGCTATAGCGCCAGGTGGCCGCCTGCGGGCTGTGCTCTTCTTCCCACACTGTCAGGATAAAGAGATAATAACGGGGTGAACCGCGCGATCTTTGTAACATTCTTTGCAACATTGACAGCCCCCTTTTCCTAAAATCGTGTTATCATGTTGGTATTCTATCAACCAATCATTTGGAGATCATTTGCTGGTGCGGGTCAACATCCGCCATTGTTGTCCGGGTACGTACCACATTTGGGGAATTGTACTGGGCGCTGTAAGCAGCCCTATCTGCAATCCCCCAAAATGGGACGCACCCTTGTTGCCCCATTGCGCTCACCATTCACCCTGCCTGCACGCTGCCGACGTGATCTTAGCAAGCGATCATTTGGAGATCATTTGGGGAACAGGCTTGCGCCATGAAGTTGGAAATTTGCTTGTTTGGCGGTTTACGCGTGCTGGTGGATGATCAAGCCGTCACTACCTTTATGTCGGCCAAAGCGCCGGCGCTGCTCGCCTATTTGGCTGCAACCGGGCGCGTCCAGCGCCGGGATGAATTGGCTGCGCTGCTTTGGGGCGAAATGCCCGAAGCCGATGCCAAGAACAACCTGCGCCAGGTGCTGACCAACCTGCGCCGCTGTGTCGATCCCTTTTTGATCATCACCCGCGAAACGGTGGAGATGAACCCCGCCGCTCCCTATTGCTTGGATGTGGCGCGCTTTGAGACATTGCTGACAACGGCCACCACGCTGACGCCGGATGAACGCACCGCTCAGTGGCAAACGGCAACCGATCTCTACACCGGTGATTTTTTGGCCGGCTTCTTTGTGAGCGATGCCCCCGCCTTTGAAGAATGGCTGGTGGCGCAGCGGGCGCATTATCGAGCGCGCGCCCTCTATCTCTTGCACGCCCTCACCCAAACGCATCTCGATCAAGGTTCTTATGCACAGGCCATCCACAGCGCGACCCGCCTGTTAGCTTTGGATGAGTGGCGCGAGGAAGCCCATGGTCAACTGATGTTGGCGCTAGCGCGCAGCGGCCAACGCTCGGCCGCGCTGGCCCAATACAAACGGTGTCGCCAGCTCTTGCAAACAGAATTGGGGGTTGAACCTGCCGTTGAAACCACCGCACTGTACGAACGGCTCAAGACCGCGCTCGCTGCCCCACGTCACAATCTGCCGGCGGCGATCACTGGCTTTGTCGGGCGCACAGAGGAGATTGCCGCGCTCCGTCGTTTGCTGGTGGCGCCGGAGACGCGCTTATTGACCATTTTGGGGCCAGGCGGGATTGGGAAAACACGCTTGGCGTTAGAGGTGGCTGCGGCTTGTGAGCCGACCTTTCTCAACGGCGTCTGGTTTACATCTCTGGCTGCTGTACAACAGAACGACGCCAACGGGTTAGCACTTGCGCTGACTGATGCGTTAGGTTGCACATTGGCCGGGCCGGCCACGCCCCAAGCCCAATTGCTTACGTTCTTACAGCAGCGCGAACTTCTGTTAATTCTGGACAACATGGAGATCATGACCGGCGCCGCCCCCTGGCTGAGTGACCTGTTGGTGAAGGCCCCTGGTGTGACCATCCTGGCGACCTCGCGCGAGCGGCTGAATCTGCAAGCGGAGCAGCTCTATCCGTTAGTTGGGTTGCCTGTGCCGCCAACCGCCGCCACTGATAGCCACTCCTTTGCTGCGGTTCAGATGTTCACCCAATGTGTACGCCGTGTGCAGCCGGATTTTGTGACCACGCCTGAGGAACTGACGGCGATCATCCAGATCTGCCGGACACTGCAAGGGCTGCCCCTAGCGATTGAATTGGCCGCGGCTTGGGCGCATCAACTGAGTTGCGCCGAGATCGCCACGGAAATTGAACGCAACCTTGACTTTCTTGCCACCACACGCGGCG
This sequence comes from Caldilineaceae bacterium, assembly GCA_026645575.1. The sequence continues at coordinate 2,073 of JAPKMW010000178.1, read as the reverse complement.
ATGTACCTCCCCGCCAACGCACCCTACGCGCCCTCTTTGATTGGTCGTGGCAGCGGTTGAGTCGTGAGGAACAAAGTGTCTTTCGCCAGTTGGCGCTCTTTCACGGCCCCTTTACACGCCAAGCCGCGGCAGCGGTAACGAACAGCCCGTTCCCGGTGTTAGCAGCGCTGGTCAACAAGTCACTGCTCTGGCGTAGAGGAACAACCTATCAGTTGCATGAAGTGATGCGTCACTTTGCCGGCGAGAAGCTAGCCGAGTCGGGTGCAGCAACAACAGTCCAGGCGCGTCACGCGGCTTACTATGGCAACTTGCTGGCACAACAGGAAGGGCGCCTCAAAAGCCATGAGCAAAAGCAGGCTTTACTGGAGATTGATCAGGAAGTGGAGAATGTGCGTGCCGCCTGGCAATGGCTGGTTGACCAGCGCAATGTCCAGGGCATTGCCACCGCTCTGGGCGGCTTCTATCATTTTCTTTTACTGAAAAGTTGGTTTCGCGAAGGAGTGACAGCATTGCAGCGCGCCCGGCAAGCTCTACAAGCGGTTGCCGCGACCGATGCGCAGGCCGAGCTTACTTGCCAACGACTGATGGTGCGCACGGCCCGTTTTCATTCATCGCTGGCGCAATATACAGAGGCGCAGCGCTTGTTGGCCGCCGGCTTGACTAGCCTGCGTCAACTCGCAGCAACCGACGAGATCGCCTTTACCCTCGGTCATATTGGCGGCACCGCGCGCATGCAAGGGGATTTGGAGCGAGCGGAACTGTACCTACAAGAATGCTTTGCCCTACGTCGCCAACTGGCTGATCATTGGGGAGAAGCCGTTGCGTTGTTGGATCTGGCTGGTGTCGCCCACATGCGCGAAGCCTATGTAATGGCGCGCTCCTACTGTGAAGAGGGATTGCGCGCCGCCGAACAGGCCGGCGACATGCAGATCACCACCCATCTGCTTACCGGCCTGAGTATTACCCACCGGCAATTGGGTGATTATGGCCAGGCCGAACAATTTGGTCAGCGCAGCCTGGTCAATTACGAAGAGTTGGGTGACCAGTATGGGATTATGCAAGCAACGCTGACGCTGGGCGAGCTAAACCGGCAACTGGGGCATGACCAAGCAGCGCAGCAACTCTTTACCCATGCCGTGTCGGTAGCCCAGGAGATCGGTGATCGTTCTGGCGAAGCGGATGGCTACTATGGCTTGGGACAAATCATGCTCAAGCTGGGATCAGGTGAGCAAGCGATGGCCCACTTACGCCAAGCCTTGACCCTCGCCCACGAGATCCAAGAAACCCTCCTGGTGCAGAATATTCTGTTGGAGATCGCTTGCCTGCTGGCTGACAGCGATGCGGTTCATGCCGGTCAAGTTTTGACCTTCTTGGTCAACCATTCTCAATTGTCTGATCAACGTCGCGCCCACGCTGCCGCGGCGTTGCAGCGCCTACCCGTGACCGGCGTTATCGCCACGTCCATGATCAATACACTCCCCGATGCCGTGCTCCAGACGCTCCGGTGGACGCGGCTTGTGGCGCTTATTCCACCGTCGTCACCAGCACCGGCTCCACCGTGACGCTCGTCGCGGCATCGTGATAGGGCGTTTCATAGAGGGTGCGGTTTTCGTCATCCACCGCTTCGACAAAGAAGACGACGGTGATCGTCGTCAGTTGGAGTTGCCGGGCATAGCGGATAGCCTGACGCAGTGCGGCTTGATATTCAAAATTGTCGTCAAAGCTCTTTAATTCTAACCCGTATAGTTGCCCTTGAAAGTGAACTATGAGATCAATCTGCCCATTGCCGGTGGGAAATTCAGGATGGACACGCCCACCTTTCTTTTGCAAAAAACGGGCCAACCACAAGTAAAGATTAAAATGGTAGACTGCCTCATACAAGCGCAGATCGCTGCGCCGTGGCGCGCCCTGAAAGAGCCAGGCGTGATTTTTCTGCACATACGCTTCATAGAGGCGCAGCAGGTTTTTGATATGCAGCCCCGCCGGCGTCAAAATATGATCCAGCTTGGTAAAGGGCGGATAGAGGGTCGCCATATCCGGGAAAATTTCACGGGCAAAGCGATTGAAGAGGCG
>JAPKMW010000177.1 GCA_026645575.1 Caldilineaceae bacterium | reverse complement strand
CTGCGTCGACATCCTTTTCAATATGGCGACTGCCAACTAACCTTTTTTCCCCAGAAATAATTCCTGGATGGATACTAAAGCAAAGCAACTGGCCGCAATCCTGGCTCCATTTCTGCCAGCGTCAGTAACTGTGCTTGATGGAGCTGCGCCTCCGTGCGCGCCGGTTCGGTAAAGCCACTGCGGGCCAAAAACAGATAATGGACGCGCCAGCCCTCACCCTGATCAGGAACAACTTTGGGCATCTTCGTCACCAGTTCGCGGATGACCTCCCGACCAACGGCGCCTTCCCCCCATTTGGCTTCGCCGAGCAAGATCGCTTTTTGCTGCCAGTTGATCGCCACTACATCAACCTGGGCGTCGGCTGCCCAATGGGATCCGATCACATCCGGGGCAAAAGGGAGCAAGCCGCGCTGCGCCTGATACAATGTCCACGAGCGGCAGAGATCTTCAAAGGTGGCGGCCACAAAGGCGCAAAATTGATCGTTGATGCTGGCCCAGACGCGATTGACCAGCCCTTGTTCAATCAGGTGGAGATTCGGGTCAACAAAGCGGTAGTAAAAACGCAAATAGGAGTCGCGCAGAAAATAACGGCCCTGTTTGCTGCCACCCCGTTTGGTCAGCGGCACCGTGGCCGGAATACGGCGTTCGATTAACCCTAAATCTAGCAGGCGTGGCAGATAGTGACTGAGTGATGTAGCCGTAAGCATGGCGGTGTTGGCAATGTCGTCGCGTGTATGTTTCCCGGCGGCAATTGCCCACAAAATCGCCTCATAGGATTCCGTTTCGCGCTGCGTAAGATCGCTGATGAGGACGAGGGGTTCGTTGCGAAACCAGCCCGTGCGCTGGAGAAAGAGCCGTTCAATATTTGCTTGTAGTGTCTCCTGCGTGCGCCAGCGTTCCAGATAAGCCAGCACCCCACCCAGAATGGCATAAACCGCCAGCCGTTTGAGGACATCATAGTCGGGCAAAAAGGGGGCAATGTCAGGAAAGGCCAACGGCTGCAAGGGGAGTTGTTCCGTAAAACGCCCATACAGGGGCGCTTGATAATCGAGCAAACGGGTCATCATGCCAACATGCGAACCACTGACCAGCAATTTCACCTGCGTCTGTTTGAATCCATGAGACCGTCTTTCGGGAAGATAACACCTTCTCGAAAGATGGGACACTGGACACTATATAAATTCTAAACATGGATGTGAAGTTATGTGAGGAGAGTACATAATGAAGTCATCAAGAAATCACCAAATGGCATACGTAGGCGATCGCAAATTGTTACTGGGTGTGTTGGTTACGATGATGATTCTGCTTTTGTTATTTGCATGTGTTCAACCAGCTCCCAGAGAGAAATCTAGCGTAGAGCCTCATGGTTCATATGCTGCTCCACAACTTGGTATTGTCTTTGACAAGACGATGAAAGTTGTCGATGTCGATTTGGGTAGTGTTGCGGAACAGGCAGGCATCCAGAAAGGTGACCTATTGATTTCGGTGGATGATGTTTCTTTTGCAGAAGAGATGGAGCGTGTGAAAGCACTCGTTTATGAATCACCTGGCGAAGAAGCATATAAAGAATTACAAGAGCGTGGTGTTTGGAATGGCATTACCAGAAGGTTAAAGTTGGAACGTGATGGTAAAGCGTTGGAAGTTGAAATTACGCCTGCACCGCTTACTTGGTGGGGAAGTAACCCAACACCGACAGCAGTTCCAACTGATCTTGAGCTTGATTATCTATAAGGTGCTATAGCACAAAGGCTCTTTTTGTACAGAAGGACAAGTTGGTATAGAGGTTCAAAAAATTCCATACGGGTTAGTATTTCGTAGGGACATGGTATACCATGTCCCTACGAAATATTATTTGAGAAAATGATAAGTTCTATTTCAACCAACCGGAAACTTGGCTTTGCCCACAAACTCCTCTTACACTACTTCGTTTCTTATGAAATCAAGTAGTTGTGTACAATAGCAGCAAGAGGAGGAGGTATGTTAAGAATCGGTTCTCTAACACCCATTCCACCAAATGAGGTAACGGTAGTCTTTGAATCTGCTGGCCGTTGTCAAACCCCTACGCCACCCCCAAACTAGAGGCTACGTACCCTGTTTATTTCAGATAACGATAGGCCGTTGTTGCCGCCAGCACAGCAAAGATCAACATCGGCAAATTAAAAAACAAGTAGAACAACCCAAACCCGCGCCCAATGCCAAAGAGGCCACCGACAAAGACCCCGGCCACCATGCCCAGGATGATGCCACCGATAGCAAAGTAGCTCAGATAGCGCCCGCGCCGCTTCCCGACCGCCCAGCGAATGATCTGGGTGAGAACCCCACCAGCGCCCGGCCCGACCAGCACAGCAAAAATGAAGCTGAAAAAGCCGGCAAAGGAGAGCAGCATGGTCAGAAAGGGGGTGGCGATCAAGGTCACGCCAAAACTGACCAGAAAGGCGATGGGGTTATCCCAACTTTCGGCATTAAAATAGACGTTTTGTTGATTGCGAATGCAATCCTTACAGCGGTAGCCCACATCGGTCAGCTTGGCGCACTTCATGCAGATCGGTTTGCCGCACTTGTTGCAACGCAGCAAGGTCTCCCGGTCAGGATGATTGGCACAATATAGAACAGCCTCGGTTTCAGCCACAGTTTCAGCCACAGTTTCAGCCATACCCTTATCCACTCCAACGCAATTTGTCCATCAGGACTTGATAGAAATAACTCCGTTCACAAACTCGCACAAAGCGCGCCTTACAGGGGCTGCCGACGACGATCACTTCATCTTCATCGGCAATTTCCACAACAACCTGGCCGTCTACCGTCAAGATTGGACGATGGTCGCTGTACGCACGTAAGCGGATCTCGGCCCCTTCGGCCAGGACGACGGCGCGATCCATGCTCAAATGGGGCGCAATCGGGATCAGCAAAATGTTGCGTAGTTCCGGCGGCAAAATGGGACCGCCCACCGCCAGCGCATAGCCGGTGCTGCCGGTGGCGGTACTCACAATTAAACCATCACAAGTGTAAGTTGTCAGGTAGCCCCCATCCAAATGAGCGCTGATCCGCACCACGCGCGCCAGATCGCCGCGGCTAAAGACCACATCGTTGAGCGCATCATGCTCGCAGATCAGCTGGGGCGCTTGGCCGTCGTTGCCCCGTCGCTCGACCCGCGCCCGCACCATGAGCCGCTCTTCCACCCAGTAATCGCCCTGAATGATCTGCTGTAAGGGGCCTTGCCACTGATCCGGCATTAGCTCAGCCAGAAAACCCAGCCGCCCCATCTTTACACCCAGCATTGGCACATGGTAGGGGGCGCCGATCCGCGCCGCCCGCAGCAGCGTCCCATCGCCGCCCAGGGTGATGAGGAGATCCACATCGGGCAGGTGATTGGCGACACCACCAACATCCCAGGCGGATTCCTGCCAAATCTCGGTCAAGCCCAGGCTGCGCAAGAAGCTTTCGATCTTTTGGGCCAGAGCAATTGACTCCGGCTTTTTGGGATGATGAAGAACGCCAATCCGCCGAAAGCGGGGCATGGCGTTTTGCTTGTCCGTTGCTGCCGTTGCCGCCGTCTGGGTGGGTAGCATAGGGGTTAGTGTACTTGCTGTCATGGTTCGCTTGCCTCAATTTCCTTGCAGAGTATCAATGTTGTCGATAATAGACCAGCCGGGCCATTCCGTCAAGTGGGCAGGCAGTCCAGAGTCCAGAGTCCACAGTCCAGAGTCCGTAGCCCTGTCTACGCGATTTCGGACTACGCGACTCTGGACTATTGCCACCCGCCACCCCGCCCACTCGCACAAAATCCACCGTTTGTGATATGATGAACAACCTATGCGCGCACTAATTTTGTCGGATATTCATGCCAATCAAGCAGCCCTGGAAAGCGTCCTGACGGCCACTAAAGGACGCTATGATGTCATCTGGTGTCTGGGCGATGTGGTCGGCTATGGCCCGCGCCCGAATGAATGTGTCGAGATGATTCGTGAACTGGCGGCGATCTGCGTCATGGGCAATCATGACTTGGCGGTGTTGGGCAAACCGGGGATGGATGTCGAAGCCTTTAATCCGTATGCCCAACAAGCGGTGTTGTGGACGCGCGATGCGCTGAAAAAAGAGAACATGGCCTATCTGGCCGAATTACCCGATCAACCCGTGCGCCCACCTGAACATGACAACGTCTTGTTGACCCATGCCAGCCCGCGCGAACCGGTTTCGGAATACATTATGACCCCCAGCATCGCCATGGAGAACTTTGGCGTCTTTGCGGAGGGCATCTGTCTCTTTGGCCATACGCACAAGCCCGTCATCTACCGCTGGCGGCTGCATGAAGAACTTTACACCGAAGTTCCCGATGATTTTTCCCCGGAAGGCGATGACCTGGCCGGCGTCAGTGTCAGCTACCCGGTTGCCACCGTCGATTCCTTGCAGCCGCCGGTTGGGCAAGCGGTGCAACTGGCCTACTCCCGTCAGTTGCGGCTGATTATCAACCCCGGCAGCGTCGGTCAGCCGCGTGACAACGATGTGCGCGCCGCCTATGCCATCTTAGATTTGGAAGCAATGACCTGGCGTTATGAACGGGTGGCCTACCCGATTGAGTTGACGCAGAATCAGATGCGGGCGGCGCGTCTACCGAAACGGCTGATTGAACGGTTGAGTTTTGGCTTTTGAGCAGACGCGGATTTAGGTCGCGCGGGTTATTGCTTTCGTTAGAAAAGATTCGCGTTCCGTTAATCTGCGTCTGTCTGTAAAACACCCACTTATCGTAAGGGCTGACGCGCATGGCGTTTGCCAACGCCACCCAATAGATCATAGAGATCAAACCAATCGGGCAGTTCTTGGGCGCGTTGCTGTGCGGCGCGCACCCGTTCGCGCACTTGATACTCTTCAATGCGGCGCTGCACCTCGGCGGCCACGGCATGGGGATGGGGCACCAGGTCAAAGGTAAAATCGCCGTCGCTCGATGCGGTTTGCAAGCGGACGCTGCCGAAGTCAAAGAGATAGTGCAAGAAACTGGGGACGTTGACCTCGATATTTTCGATTTCATCCAGCCGCGCCATGCGTCGTTTCTCATCAAAAAAGAGCGGTTTCTTCTCGACATCGACAATACTGTTGGTTGTCACCTCATAGGTGTCATTCCGCCAGTCCGCCACAATCCACGCCACCCAGAGAAGATCGGCAAAGAGCAGTACGCCCAGCAGCAGTTCAACCGCCACGAGGGCGCCTGATGGTGCTGTTGGCCCAGCAAAAGCTTGCCACACAAGAAAGAGCAAAATAAACCCGGGAATCGCTAAGGCTCCCAACAGCCGCCCCAGCAAAATTAGCCAATGTTTACGCCAAACCACATGCTGACTATCCGCTGGTTGCGCCAAACGCCAAAGGAGTAACTCTTTGATCAAGCGGCGGAGGGTGCGCCAGAGCGATTCAGGTGGCGGTGCAGCGGTGGTCGGCAAACAAACACGCGCCGGCAACGGTAGGCGGAGCCGTAAGCGACCAGTGAGCAGATGTTGCACCGAACTGCGCTTCCTGGCATCTTCATCGATTTTGCGTAGCGCCCGTAATTCGGTAATGGTCTGTTCAATCACTTTCGGCTCGGCGACAAAGGCAAAAGGGAGGGCGCCTTGTTCGGCGGCGGTGCGCACCACAATATTGCCATAGCCAAAAACTTTACCCCAAAAGCCAATACGAATGTCAATATTCTGCACCCGATCTAGCGCCGTCTCGCGCCGCCAGCGGCGGAAAAAGAGGATTTCCTCTTGCAGCACAATGCGCCGATTGGTCACAATGAGAAAATCATTGAGATAATCAATGAGCGCCCAGGTGACTTGTCCCAGCATCCCCAGTCCACCGCCGATGACCACTGCGTAAATCCACCCGGCAGGGTTGATCTGGCCGCTGGCAACCGCCAGCGTTAAGGTCAATAAAGCCAGCAGCAGGAAGAGAGAGGGCGACAGCTTGCGGACCAAATCAATCCAATGGCGATGTGAGATCAGGCGGATGGCCTCGCCCGTCTGCAACCAGGGGTAGCTGGGAAAACGAGTGCGGAAAGGCATTTCCGCCGTTGCCTCGAGTTGAGGAAGCTGGGCCTTCAGGTCTGTCCCGAAATCGCGCCCTGCTTGCTCCAGATCATCACGATGCAGTCGCGCCCATTGGCTCTTTTCTTCGCCTTCAACCGTCGCCCCCATGGGCGCCTCGGCATGGAGGGCATTTTCGCCAAAATAGGCCGGCCCTTCGGCGCTGATCCGTTGATAGGCTTCGCCACTCTGTTTCAAAGCGTGAACTTGCGCCCGGCTACCGGGTAACAACAGCCACAAACTATCATTGATCTCCCCCTGTTGGACAAGTACATGCGGGTTCGGGAGGTAATAGTGACTGAAATACCCCAACAGCCGATGCTGCTCATCAGCATCAAGGCGCGCAAAGATCGGCACCTCATCAACCGCCTGTGCCAGCGCGTTGTAGGCTTTGTCGCCCAAATCGTCGGCATTCAGACCCGTAATGCGGCGAAAGGCCGTGCGCGAAATTTCAAGCAGAGCGGTTTCTTTGGTTGCCAGGGCGCGATGGGTTAGCATCTCATCGCCTAGCGTTGCTTCGTCAACCAGGCCAAAGACGGCGCCGTTGCCCAGCCAGCGGCTGCGGTCGTCCGGCCATTCGAGATAGATTTGCCCGCGGTCAATCAAGTAGAGCAATCGCGCCCGCTCATTTTCCTGGTAAATAATTTCATCCGGCGTGCAGTAGCGGCGCGGTCGGCGGTTGCATTCATCGGCAAGAAAGCCCAGCGCGACGGGGGTGATGCCGGCCAATAAAGGGAAGGTGCGCAACCGCTCGATCAAGGCAAAGGGCGCCAATAGCTCGCCAATCTCTGGGACACGCGCCATCAACCAATCAATCCCGCTGGCGTCAATTTGATAGAGCGCGCTGTCGGCGTAGGCAAAGGCCGAGGTGCTGTGCTTGCCATGATAGAAAAGATCGTAAATACCGACGAGGATACGCGCGGTTGCATCCGCGCGGTTGGTATCACCGACGACATGGCGTTGGAGCGGGTACGGTTCACGGCTTGTGGGCGGACGGGGAGCTACCTCTTCGACAATGCCTTCAATCACCACGTAGAGCGCGGTAACCGGTTCATCCTGGACAAACAGAGGCGTACGGTCGGCAAAATAGCGCGACCCCGTCTCATCTTCGTCGGGCCAGGGGCGGACGTGGCGTTGCCAGAAGTAGCGCTGATCAGCCAGCGGCAACTTCCCCAAAAAGGGAAAGATCACCAGCCACGGTTCGACCGGTGCTGTGGTTGACGAACTGTTGGTCATCTTGCCCTCTACAACGCCTGCTTCACTGCTTCGGCGGATTTGCGGTTCATCCCCGGCACGGCCAGCAATTCTTCGATAGTCGCCGCCCTGATACGCTCCACATCACCGCTGAAATAGGTCATGAGCGCTTTGCGTCGCGTGGGGCCGATGCCCTTGATCTCATCCAGCACTGACTTAACCTGCGCCTTGCCCCGTAAATTGCGGTGATAGGTGATGGCGAAACGGTGCGCCTCGTCACGAATGCGCTGCACCAGATGGAGCGCCTGGCTGCCACGCGTAAGCCAGATCGACTGTGACGCACCGGGTCGAAAGATCTCTTCCTCTCGTTTGGCTAAACTGACCAACGGAATCCGCCCCAGCAGCCCAAACTCTTCAAAGACTTCGACGGCAATACCCAACTGCCCTTTGCCGCCATCAACAATCACCAGATCGGGCGCAATCTGCCAATCGCTCTCGCTGGTGCGCGCTTTTTGACCAGGATCGACCTCTTCCCGTTCTTCCACCAAGCGGCGGAAGCGACGACGTAACATCTCGCGCATACTGGCAAAATCATCAGGCGCGCCCTGGCTGCCCTTGCCCCGAATCTTGAAGCGTTTGTAAGCGCCCTTGAGCGGCGCCCCCTGGGCAAAGACAACCATCGAGCCGACGGTGTGGTCGCCCTGGAAGGTGCTGATGTCGTAACACTCCATGCGGTTGGGCGGGTCGGCCAGGCCCAACACGTTTTGCAGATCGGCCAACGCCTGGGTTTGGCGATTGGTGTCGGCGGCCCAGGTGGCTTGTTGTAGGCGCAGATATTCGGCGGCGTTCTGTTGCGCCATCTCCATGAGATCGCGCTTTGGCCCCCGTTGGGGGAGACGTAGTTCGACTTTGGCGCCGCGCTTCTGGGTCAACCACTCTTCCAAAACTTCGCTGTCATCAGGCATCGCTTGGGCCAACACCAGGGGCGGCACAAAAGCCAGCGCATCGTAAAATTGTTGGATAAAGGCGCCGATCAACTGCCCTTGTTGGTTGATATCAGCCTGCGGCGTTTCGGTCCCTTCCAACAGCACCGATTCGCGGCCAATCAAGCGCCCTCGCCGCACCATAAAGACCTGCACCGCCGTGTCGCCGGTCTTCTCATCCTGAGCAATGGCAACATAATCGGCGTCTTCCAGCCGGGTGCTGACGACCTTCTGCTGCTCGGCGATCTGCTGGGCGGACTTGAAGCGGTCGCGATAGAGGGCGGCCAGCTCAAATTGCAGATTTTCAGCGGCCCGTTCCATCTGCGTCTCGATCTGTTGCAAGACCAGGTCGGTGTCGCCGCTGAGGAAGTCCATCAACTGCTTGATCGTCGCCCGGTACTCGTCGCGATTTTGGCGACCAATACAGGGGCCGCCACACATTTTGATGTGGTAGTAGAGACAGGGGCGCTCATCCTGGCCCGTGATCGTGCGGTCACAATCGAGATAGGGAAAGATGCGGCGCAGGGCGTCAAGCGTCTGGTAACAGGCGCGGCTGCTGGTGTAGGGGCCAAAGTAGCGCGCCCCATCTTTCAAGACCTTGCGCACGACCTCGATCTTGGGGTAATCCTCCTGCCAATGCACCTTGATGTAGGGGAATTGTTTATCGTCCTTGAGGCGGATGTTATAGTGGGGTCGGTAGCGCTTGATCAGCTCGTTTTCGAGGATCAGCGCATCCAGCTCCGTCTTGGTGACCCACCAGTTGATGTCCTGGATTTCGGCCACCAACGCCTCGGTCTTGGGCGTGTGTTGGGCCGAGGCGTGGAAATAGCTGCGCACGCGGTTGCGCAGGACAATCGCCTTGCCCACATAGATCACCTTGCCCTCGCCGTTGTACATCATGTAGCAGCCGGGGCTGTCGGGCAGATTTTCGAGTTTTTGAATGACTTGTTCAGATAGTTGGCGCATTGGTATAATCAGTGTCCAGGAAGCGGCTACGCCATCAATTTGCGCAAGAACCGCTACGATCAATCTACCTGTAATTTTACCATAAACGGGGCTGGTGACGAATTTGCCGGCAACTGTAAGTGATCGCAAAGGAGCGTCCATGATTATCGATACCCATACCCATTTTTATGATCCCAGCCGCCCACAAGGCGTCCCCTGGCCAACGCCGGATAACCCGTTGCTCTATCGCACGGTGTTGCCGGAACATTGTAAAGCGCTGGCCCTGCCGGCAGGCGTCACCGGCACCGTGGTGGTCGAGGCGAGTAACTGGCTGGAAGACAACCAGTGGATTCTCGACTTGGCGGCACAAGATGGCTTTCTGGTGGGGTTGGTCGGTCACATTGACCCAAACCGGCCACAGTTTGCCGCTGAATTGGAACGGTTTGCCGCCAATCCACTTTTTCGGGGCATTCGCTGTGGTGGGCGTTATTTTGAGAACATTGATCAAGGCTCGTTTCTAGCCGATATGGCATTGCTGGCAGCCAAGGATTTGCAACTGGATGTGCTGCTCCGTCACGAGCAATTTGACGGTTTGATCGCCCTGGCCCAACGGCTGCCGACCCTACGCATTGTCATCGACCATATCGGCCACATGCCGATTGACGGGCAGGCGATTTCAGCGGAATGGGTTGTCCACTATCAGCGACTGGCGGCGCAACCGAACATTTCCATGAAGGTTTCGGCGCTCATGGAGCAGAGTGTCATCCAGCCGGCGCCGACCGACCTGGCTTTTTATCGCCCGACGCTTGATGTCCTCTGGCAGAGCTTTGGCGAAGACCGGCTGATCTATGGCAGCAACTGGCCAGTCTGTGAACGGGCCGGGGATTATTATGTTGAGGGGATCAACATTGTCAAAAGCTATTTTCAGGAAAAGGGGGAAGCGGCCTATCAAAAATATTTCTGGCAAAATGCACAGACCGTGTATCGGTATTAATTGAAATCCACCAACCCCATCTGAACGGCCAGCACCGCAGCCTGGGTCCGATCCGAGACCCCCAACTTCCCCATAATCTCGCTGACGTGATTGCGCACGGTTCCCGTTGCCAAATAGAGCTGCTCGCCGATCTCACGATTGTTCATTCCTCTGACAACCAGCGCTAGTACACCAAGCTCGCGTGGGGTCAATGCTTCGATTAACGTTGTGGGTTGCGGGTTGTTGTTTTGGGCGTGGACCGCTTGCCGCAGCACCTTGCCCGCAATGGCCGGATCGAGGAAGGTCTCACCTGCGACCGTGCCTTTGATGGCTGCGATCAATTGGACGGGGCGCGTATCTTTGAGCAGATAGCCTGCTGCCCCAGCCCGCACGGCATCAAAGACCCACTCGTCCGCGGCATAGGTGGTCAGGACCAGGATGGGTAGCGTGGGGGACTCCCGTTTGAGGCGGCGGGTGGCCTGCACGCCATTCATCACCGGCATTTGCAAGTCCATGAGAACTAGGTCGGGGGAGTGGGCCTCCACCAATGCAAGGGCCTGCTCCCCATTGCCACCCTCTCCCACAACGTCAATTTCTGGGTCGCTGCCTACAATCGCAGCTAGACCGGCGCGCACCATCGGTTGGTCGTCTACAATCAAAACGCGGATCATGGCTGAATCTTTCCCATTGCCATCGCTGGTGACATCATCAGCGGCAACACAAGCTGAACCGTTGTGCCTTCCCCTAGTGAACTCTCCACCTGTAACGTACCACCAATCACGCCGGCCCGTTCCTTCATGCCTGCTATCCCATAATGCCCCGTTGGCGCCGTTTGTGCAGGGTCAAAGCCCTGGCCGTCATCGCGAATGGTCAATTGAATTTGTCCACGTTGATTTTGACCAGTTGAATAAACCAACGTGACCCAAAGCGTTGTCGCCTCGGCGTGACGTACGCAGTTTTCTAGCGCCTCTTGGGCCACGCGGTAGACGCCCTGCTCGATGTGGGGCGCGAGGAAGGTTAGCTTCTCTTCCGGCACGTCGAGATGAAGCGTTGCGTTGGTGCGGTCCGCGGCATCTTTGGCCAGTGCTTCCAATGCCAGCACTAGCCCCAAATCCTCTAATGGTGAGGCCCGCAATGCTTGCAACGCGCGCCTCGCTTCTTCCAATCCGCCGCGCGCACTTTCGTCGGCTTGCGTCAAAAGTGTCTTGGCTGCATCAGGGTTACTTTCCCATAGTGTCTCGACTGCACCGAGTTGCACTGTCACCGCGCTGAGCGAATGGGCCAGCGTATCGTGTAATTCCCGCGCCAGCCGATTGCGTTCACGGCTGATGGTCAATTCTTCCAGCGACGCGGCATAGTGGACGAGTTGCTCGTTGGTCCGAGCTTGCTCCTCGGCGGCTGCGGCCAAAGCGGCCCGGTGTTGCCGCTGTTGGAACATCAGATGGGCGATCAGCCAGCCTGGGAAGAGCATTGTAAAGAGGGCGACAAATATCATCATGATCGTAAGAACAATGACGGGTCGATCAACGGCAAGAAATCCGGGTTGCCACATCAGCAGAAGTAGCAGGCCCAACACCGCGCCACTATAGAGTAGCACAGCCCGCAGATCAAATTGCCAAGCCACA
>JAPKMW010000176.1 GCA_026645575.1 Caldilineaceae bacterium | reverse complement strand
CGAAGAGCGCAAAGGATCTTTCTTTGTTCTGCTTTGCGCTCTTCGCACCCTTGGCGGTAGAAAGTTTTTGATTCTGGTTTGTCAGTTTCTATTGCAAAACGCGTTTTTCTACCGCGAAGGTCGCGAAGAGCGCAAAGGAATCGCAAAGGAAAACCAGAGAGAAATCTTAGCGAAGCTTTGCGCTCTTCGCGACCTTCGCGGTGGCAGAATTGTTTCATGACAAGAACTATAGATGTTCAGATAATGTTTCGGGCTTGGGCAACCGCAAGGGATTGCCCTTACAAGCACGGATCTTTTTCTGAATGTCTATAGCTCGGTTATTGGCTTGATATGTTTAACAAAAACTTACGTAAGTATAGGGAATGCAGCAAGGCTCGTCAATTGTCCATTTGTCAGGGATTTCCCTACACTTTTCCTCATTGTGTCAAGCTTTACCGGACAACGCCTCAAGCTTTCCCTGCTACCGGAGAGAGAAGGAATGCCCTACACTAGAGCCAGCTTTTCTTTGTCTCAAACAGATTGGAGGTCAACCAATGGCCGAATTGATACCGAAAGAAAATATCTTGTTGCGGATGCAGGACGATATGCAGCGGGCGCTGGCAAAACCAGAGAGCGAACGGCGCTGGGGCATGGTGATCGACCTGCGGCGCTGTGTCGGCTGTCACGCTTGCACGATCAGTTGCGTGGCGGAAAACAAGCTGCCCCCCGGTGTGGTCTATCGTCCAGTGTTGGATCAGGAGATTGGCACTTATCCGAATGTCACCCGGCGCTTTATGCCGCGACCTTGTATGCAGTGTGAAGAGCCGCCCTGTGTACCGGTCTGCCCGGTCAATGCCACCTGGGCGCGCCCCGATGGCATTGTGGCGATTGATTACGAGCAGTGCATCGGCTGTCGCTACTGTGTTACCGCCTGTCCCTACTCGGCGCGCACCTTTGATGTGGGCTATACCTATACCGCCGAAACGCCGCAGCAAGAAGTGTATGAACTGCTGCCCAACTTTGAGTATGGCGAGCCACACAGCCGCAAGCCGGGTACGGAAGAGTCACCCATCGGCAATGTCCGCAAGTGTCACTTCTGTGTTCACCGGCTGGAACAGGGGCAACTGCCCATGTGTGTCACCACCTGTATCGGCCTGGCGAACTACATGGGCGATCTCAACGACCCAGAGAGCCTGGTGGCCGAGATGGCCGCGCAGCCGAATGTGGTGGTGTTAAAGGAAGAGCTTGGCACCAAGCCCAAGGTCTTCTATTTGGTATAAGGACCGACCCGTCAAGGCCGCTGTCATCTGAAAGGACAACGCCGCGACGGATCATCATAAAGGGGTGCCAAGATGACTACACTCGCTTCAACACACTTTGCGCAAGAGTTGCCCGATGAACCGATCCGACGCCAACGGTGGGCGCAGCCCCTGGCTTGGATCGTGGCGCTGGCCTGTTGCGTTGCCGGCGTCTATGGTTTGATACTACGGTTTGACCAGGGCCATGCCGCAGCGGCTTACGGTTCATATGTGCCGTGGGGGCTGTGGATTGCGGCCTATGTTGCGTTTATCGGCTCGTCCGCCGGGGCCTTTGCCTTTGCCGCTGTCGTTCTTATGGTGCGCCAGGAGGAATATTACCCCGTGGCGCGATTAGCCATCCTGGTGGCGCTGGCCGCTTTTGCCGTAGGGATGACCAATGTTTGGCTGGATCTGGGCCATCCATTGCGCGCCTGGAAATTGCTCCTACAAACCTCGTGGACTTCGATCATGGGGTGGATGTCCTGGTTTTATGTGCTTTACGGCTTGATTCTCCTCCTCGGGCTCGTTGCGTCGATCCGGGGGCAAATCCCGGCCTTTGTCCAGCGCTGGGCCTTCCTGGCCTTTCTCTTTGCCATCCTCTTTGCCGGCGCCGAAGGTGCGCTCTTTGGCGTGATCGGGGCGCGGGCAGTCTGGGAATCGGGGTTGACCCCCATTCTCTTCCTGGCCGAAGCCGGCCTCTTTGGCATCGGTCTGGTCATGGTCACGGCCTTTATTTTCAATCAACTTTCTCCGCGCATCGCCCAACGGTTGGGTACGGTTGCTTTGATCTTTCTGGGCATTGTGGTTGTGTTGGAATGGGCTGAATATAGCACGGGCCTTTATGCTGCCGTACCGGCCAAAAGCCAAACCTTGCAGACCATTCTGGCCGGTCCCTATTGGTGGGTCTTCTGGGGCTTGCACTTGGGACTAGGCATCGTTGTCCCAGCGTTGCTGCTCTTCTTTGGTCGCGGCAACGTGTTGCTCACCGCCATCGCCGGCGGGTTGATTGCCAGCATGGGGCTGGCGACCAAGCTCAATCTGGTTATTCCAGCGCTGGCGCAGGAAGAGCTGGAAGGGCTGGCCCACGCCTTTACCGGCCCCGGTCTTACCTTTGCCTACTTCCCATCCTTTATGGAGTGGTTGGTCTGGTTGGGGACGCTTGGGCTGGGCGGTATGATTGTCCTACTCGGCTACTGGGTCTTTGGGTTAGCCAAAACCACCACTACGCGTAAGTAGTGCGTAAGTAAAAGGGTGATAGATTATGAATACGACAGCAAAACAACTAGAATCAACTGGGCTGCCAACCGCCAATGGCGCAACCGAAGCGGCGCAAACGCTAACCCTCAACCGCCGCACCTTTATCCAAACATCGGCGCTCGTTGGTGGTACGGTAGCATTAGCAACGCAACTGCCGGGGCTGGCCAAAGGACTAAGCGCCGCCGGGGTACAAAGCCAGGAAGCTCAAAGCGCCGCCGACGCGGGTGTTTATCCGTTGGCCGACCCGAATAACATTCTCTATACCTCGTGCCTGCAATGTAACACCGGCTGTGCGATCAAGGTCAAGTTGCTCGACGGTGTCATTGCCAAGATCGACGGCAACCCCTTTAGCCCTTCGACCTTCTGGCCCTATCTGGATTATGAAACCTCGCCGCTGGAGACCGGCGGCATTGACGGCTGGATCTGTCCCAAAGGCCAGGCCGGTCTACAAAGCGCCTATGATCCCTACCGGCTGCGCAAAGTCCTCAAGCGCACGGGCAAACGGGGTGAAAACAAGTGGGAGAGCATCCCTTTTGAGCAGGCGATTGAGGAAATTGTCAACGGCGGGACCTTTGCTGACGGCAGCACAACACCCGGCCTCAACGAGATCTACGCCCTGCGTGACAGCAAAGTGGGCAAAGAGATGGCGAAAACCGTTGAAGGCATCCTGGCCGAGAAGGATCGGGAGAAACAAAAGGGGCTGGTGGCTGACTTCAAAAAGACCTTTGCCGCCCATCTCGACACGCTGATCGATCCCGACCACCCTGATTTGGGGCCAAAGAACAATCAATTTACCTTTGCCTGGGGACGGCTCAAGGATGGCCGTGGCGAAATCCTCAAGCGGTTTGCCGGCGACGCTTTTGGTTCGGTCAATGCCCACGGTCACACCACTGTCTGTCAGGGGTCGCTCTACTTCACCGGCAAGGCCATGAGCGAACAATTTGTCGAAGGTAAATGGACTGGCGGCGAAAAGTTCTACTGGCAGGGCGATCTCGCCAATACCGAGTTCGCCATCCTTGTCGGCAACAATGTCTTTGAAGGGGGCTATGGTCCGCCCTATCGCGTCTCCAAGATGACTGATGGTCTGGCCGAAGGACGTTTGCGCTATGTGGTGATCGACCCACGCTTGGGCAAAACCGGCAGCAAAGCCTGGAAATGGTTGCCCAACCTCCCCGGCACCGAAGCCGCGATTGCCCTGGCTTTGATCCAAATTATTATCAGCAACGAACGCTATAACAAAGGCTATTTGGAAATTGCCAACAAAGCTGCCGCCGATGCCGCTGGCGAACCGAATTTCTGCAACGCCACCTGGTTGATCAAAGTGGACGGCGATGGCAAGCCGGGCAAACTGCTGCGCGGCTCCGATCTTGGCGTCGAAGCGACGGAGTTGGACAAGGCCGATGGCAGCGGCCAATGGAAACTCGATCCCTTTGTCGTGCTGCAAGCAGGCAAACCAGTCACCTTTGATCCGAATGACAAGAAAACGGCTGTAATCGGCGACCTACTGGTGGATGGCGAGGTCGCAGGCATTGACAAAGAAGGCAAGGCGATCAAGATCAAGGTCAAGAGCGGCCTCCAAGTTCTGGCCGACAGCGCCAATGAACAGACGGTGGAAGATTGGGCCGCCATTGCCGATGTCAAGGCCACCGATCTCTATGCAATTGCCCAGGAGTTTACCAGCCACGGTCGCAAAGCCTGCGCCGACATCCATCGCGGCGTTAGCCAGCATACCAATGGCTACTACAATGTGCAGGCGTGGAATGACCTGAACCTGCTCATCGGCAACTATGACTACGCCGGTGGCATGGCGGTGGCCAAAGCCTATGATCAGAATGGCGCCAAAGAGGGACAACCCTATCCGATTGCCAAACTGACCAATGGCAGCCTAGCCAAGTTCGGTCACACGATCATTCGCTCCAGCAAATACGAAACCAGCACCATCTTTGCCGATTTCCCGGCCAAACGGCCCTGGTATCCGCTGGCGACCGACATCTATCAGGAGATCGTTCCTTCCATCGGTGACGCCTATCCCTATGCCATGAAGGCGCTCTTCCTCTACATGGGCGCGCCGGTCTACTCGTTGCCGGCGGGCAATACGAACATTGAGGTGCTGAAAGATCCGGCCAAACTGCCGCTCTTTGTCACTATTGACATTGTGGTCAGCGAAACTTCGCTCTATGCCGACTATATCATCCCGGATCTCAGCTATCTGGAGCGCTGGGAATTTCATAAATCCCACCCGAATATGATTGTCAAAAACGCGCCTATCCGCCAGCCGGTAATTGCCCCGCTGACGGAGACCGCCACCGTCTTTGGCATTGAGCAGCCGATCAGCCTGGAAAGTTTCCTGTTGGCAATTGCCGAAAAGATGGGACTCCCCGGCTTTGGCCCCAATGGCTTTGGCGAAGGAAAACCGTGGCAACGCGCTGAAGACCTCTATCTCAAACAAGCAGCCAATGTCGCTTATGGTGAAAAACCGGAGCTGGCCGACGCGGTGGAAGAAGCCAGCGATGAAGAGGTTGAACTCTTCCTCCAGACGCGCCGCCATCTGCCCAAGAGCGTCTTTGATGTGGACGCCTGGCAAGCGGCCATCGGCAATGATGAGAGTCTTTGGCGGCGTGTGGTGACAGTGTTGAACCGCGGTGGGCGCTTCCAGCCCTATGGCAAGATTCTCAGCGGCGATCAACTGGCCAATAAGTATGGCAAGTTCCTAAGCCTCTACTGTGAAAAGACCGCCGACACCAAGGACAGCATGACCGGCGCTAACTTTAGCGGGGTGGCGCGCTATATTACCCCCGGTCGCGATGCGCTGGGCAACGAAGTCTCGGCGCAGGACGCGGCGGAAGGTTATGATCTCCACCTGATCACCTACCGCACGATTACACAGACCAAGAGTCGCACCTCCGGTAACTACTGGCTGCGCGCCGTCGAACCGACGAACTCGGTGATTATGAACAGTGTAGACGCCCGGCGCATGAACCTGAAAAGCGGCGATGTCGTGCGTGTCACTTCCAAGAGCAACCCCACCGGCGTCTGGGACTTAGGCAATGGCACCCAGATCCCCATGGACGGTCAGGTCGAGGTATTGGAAGGCTTGCGCCCCGGTATTATCGGCTTTAACCTGGGCTACGGTCACTGGGCCTACGGCGCTAACGACACGATGATCGACGGCGAGGTGATCGTGGGCGATGCCCGCCGCAAGACCGGCATTCATGCCAACGCCGCCATGCGCACCGACACCCACAACCCCAATACCTGTCTGAGCGATCTAGTGGGTGGGTCCGCTGTCTTTTATGACACGAAGGTGAAATTACAGAAGGTGTAGCAACGGGGCTTTTTCACCGCCAAGGGTGCGAAGAGCGCAAAGCAGAACAAAGAAATCCTTTACGCTTTTCGCACCCTTGGCGGCTTCGACGTGAACCAGCCGAACCGTAGCAATTTCGCATTTCGCTTGGGGGTTGTCTTTATGCCCAGAAACATGTTTTATGGCGTGGCGGTGGTGTTGGGTGTTACGGCCTGGCTAATGCTGTGGCCGCCACGCCTGTGGACGAATCTGATCAAGCAAGTGGAACCAACAGCAGCCGTAGGCGCGCAGTTGGTGGAGGCGTATGAATGCCGGAGTTGCCACAAAATTGGCGACGAGGGCGCGCTCAAAGCACCCAATCTGGCCGGCATTACCCAACGGGTGACTGACCCGGCGCAGGTGACGTTGCGGCTCTGGTTACAAAACCCGCGCGCGATCAACAGCAATACAGCCATGCCCAATTTTCGCTTATCGGATAGTGAAATCGATGCGATTCTGCTCTACTTGAATGAGGTGGATCAACAAAACTGACAGCAACTAACAACTGCTCCGAGTCGGCAAGCCTACGGTAGCAACCACGGTTTGCCGACCGCACTCGCCGCTGAATGCATCATGACGGCGAGGAGCCGGGTCGCTGCTGGAAACGGGGCGACCTCCCGACGTGCCGACAGCCTTGTGTCGGCGCCGAATTGGCAAGGAGATCATGGGATTATGCGAGACTTACAAGCAATTTTACAAACTTCGACAGCACGCCACAGCCATCTCTGTCCCCGCCAGATCTTGGGCGCGCGCATTGGGTTGGCCGGCGGCACCGCGTTAGGGCTAGACCTGCCCCGTAGCGATAAACGGCTGCTGGTGATTGTGGAGACTGACGGCTGCTTTGCTGATGGTGTAGAAGTCGCCACCGACTGCACCGTCGGCCACCGCACGCTGCGCGTGGAAGACTATGGCAAAGTGGCCGCCACCTTTATCGATGTTAAAACCGGGGTCGCCGTGCGCGTTGCCCCGCGGGTTGATGTCCGTGAACGCGCCTACGCCTACGCCCCGGACGAACCCCGTCACTATTTTGCCCAACTACACGCCTATCAAATCATGCCGGATGCCGACCTGCTTACCATCCAGGCCGTCACCTTGACCACACCGGTGGCAGCCATTGTCAGCCGGCCAGGGGTGCGGGTCAACTGTGACCAATGTGGGGAAGAGATCATCAACGAACGCGAAGTCATTTGTGGCGAACAGCGGCTCTGCCGAGGATGTGCCGGCAACGCTTACTATGTGGCGGCGGAACAAGAGAGCTATTGGTGGCAATTGCCGGTTCCCGTTGTCGTCCATCAACCATAGGCTGACTGATGAAATCGTTCTACCGCAAAGGGAGCGAAGAGCGCAAAGAAAAACCTTAAGCGAACCTTTGCGCTCTTCGCTCCCTTTGCGGTAGTGTTTATGGCGATCCATGTTACAAATGATCGCGGATAGTTGATGATGAGTAAAGTGCTATGACGGGTGCAACGGGTAGTGCAAACTTCCCCTTTCGGGGCGCGGCGGTTGCCCAGCAAATAGAACGCTGTCTTAATGCCCGGCACCGTGCGGCTGGTTGCCGTCACTGTGTTACGCTGTGTCCGGTTGCGGCGCTGACGCTGGTGGATGACAAACCGGTACTGGCTGCGGAGCAGTGTGTCAAGTGTGGCCTCTGCTTACACGGCTGTCCGACCGAAGTCTTTACCCAGCCGAACGCCGCTGAACGCCAACTGCTCCGCACAGTGGAGCAACTACCGCGCCAACCCATCGTCCTGGTCTGCGCCTTACACCCAACCCCGCAACATACAACAGCACCGGTCACGACCATTGTGCAACATCGCCGTTGCCTGGCGGCACTCTCCTTGGCCCAACTGCTGACCCTGAGCGAAGATGGCGAACGGGCCGTGTGGCTGGATGACACTCCTTGTTGTGCTTGCCCAATTGGGCAAGCGCAAAGCCACCTGCAACAGACCGTCGCCACGGCGAATACGCTCTTGCAAGCCTTTGGTCGTCCCGCTGCATTCCTTTTGCAAAGTTCACAGGCCGATCAGCCCACCACGGAAGCCGCTAATCCCCGGTTCATCGATAGTGGCAATCCGCCTGTGTCACGGCGCGGTCTGTTTACCGCGCTGGGTAGAGCTATCCATACCCATGATCATTCAACCCTACCCACCCCTGCATCGGCAGCCGACAACCAGCCGATACCCGTTCCTGCCCGCTTGCCCCAGCAGATCCCGGCGGAACGAATGGCTCTGCAAGAACGCCTGCAACAACAGTGGACACCAAGCGAACAAGGGGAGATCAACGTGACGGCCTTGCCCTTTGCCGCTATCCAACTCAATGCCGCTAACTGTTCCGCTTGTGGTCTTTGTGCGCGTTTTTGTCCTACTGGCGCGCTCCATTTTACAGTGGAGGAGGCCCACTTTCGCCTCAGCTTTCAGGCCGCCCTTTGTCTTGACTGCCCTGTTTGTACGCTTGCTTGCCCAGAGAAAGCCATTCGTCTAGGTGACACCTTATCAACGGACGCACTGTTAACCAATGCGTGGCTGCCACTGCTGGAAGGTAGACTTACCCCATGCGGCCAGTGTGGCGTACCAACAGCCGATCAGCCAAAGGATCAGAGGCTAGCCCGCTGTCACTCTTGTCGGCAAGGGGCGGGCGCAGTTCAATCCTTGCGTGACGGTGCAGGATTAATGGCTGATCTACTAACACGATCAGCAAAAATAGAGAAAAATGGTATCTAGATTGTAGAGAACCGTTTTTCTACTGCTGATCGCAGCTTGAATATGTAAAATGAAGCCTTGACAGCTTGTAAAAATGGGCGTAGAATATATGCAATAATTTATATATGCAAAAGACTAAATATAACTTTATGCGTTAAAAATCAGTAATGCAGAGATGGGAGGGTTCTTATGGACATTTCTGCGCTTCTGGGGCGCTTGCTGCAAGGGGGAACCGGCAACCTTGCCGCGTACTTGGCGGCACACGTCCTCCTCTGTTTGGTTCCTGCATTCTTCATTGCTGGCGCCATGACGGCGCTGATTCCCAAAGCGTCTGTCACCCGTTTTCTTGGTCGCAGCGCTCCCAAGATCGTCTCATACCCGGCGGCCGCGCTGGCGGGGTCGCTACTGGCGGTTTGCTCTTGCACCATCGTGCCACTTTTCGCCGGCATCTACAAGAAAGGCGCCGGGTTAGGGCCAGCTATCACTTTCCTCTTCTTTGCCCCGGCAGCCAATATTTTGGCGCTGGTTTACACAGGCGGTGTGATTGGCGTTGATTTGGCCGTGGCGCGACTAACGCTCTCACTCGTCTTCGGAATCGGCATTGGTCTGATCATGGCGCTGATCTTTAGCCACGATGATCGCGCCCATGACGCAGCCACGAACGATCCGTTCACGGCAAAGGGTCAGATGCGGCGCGCCGCCTTGCTCTTCCTGTTGGTACTGGTAGCACTGCTCTTGGCCGGTACACTCAGGATCGACCTGCTGACCAACACCTATACCCAGTTCACACTACCAGTAGCCGGCATGGACCATTTCCAGGCGCTGCTCTACACCTGGGTTCCCTTCGACGCCAGCAAAGGCGAGGAGGGGGTAACGGCCCAAGGCGCCATTTTAATTGGACTCTTGTTTCTGATCGGTCTGTCCGCCTGGCGTGGGCTAGACAAGGTGACAGATGAGGTCAACCGCTGGAGTTGGACGACACTGGGTCTTGTTGCGCTGACACTCGTGGTGGCCTCCGTCGGGATAACACCTACGGCGCAAGGGTTGCAAATTGCGTTGACCGGAAAAATGATCGGTGTGTTGCTGGCGTTGGCGCTCCTGACTTATCTGGCGAAACGCCACCTATCAACAGCGGAGCTTCAGGAATGGTTGTGGGAGTCCTGGCGCTTTGTCAAGCAAATCTTTCCATTGCTGGTGGCTGGTGTCTTTGTAGTGGGTGTGCTGCGTGTCCTCATCCAACCGGAATGGATCGAAATGGTGGCCGGTGCAAACACGCTACGAGGCAACCTGGCGGGTGTACTTTTCGGCGTCTTTATGTACTTCCCTACACTGGTTGAGGTGCCGATTGCACATATGTTCTTGAATCTCGGTATGCATCGTGGGCCACTACTGGCGTACCTGATGGCAGACCCGGAATTGAGCCTGCAAAGCATCTTGATCGTAGCGGCCATTATCGGTCGGCGCAAAGCATGGAGCTATGTCGGATGGGTGGCACTCTTCAGCACCTTGGCCGGGTTGCTCTATGGTTCTTGGATAGATGGCGTTCATTGGCTCTGGATTGCGCTCGACCTCGGCCTTCTGCTTGCCGTGTTAGTAATGGCGCTCTGGCTGGTGAATCGGCGCAATGAGCGCACCGGCTATGGCTTGGGCGCCGCCTAGTGTTATTCACTATTTTGGCCGCCATATTTTGACGACATCGCATGAAAGTGCAGTTATACAGGATTTGGTGTAGCAGATGGCTAGCTCACAAACACCCGATTACGATACAATCAGCAGTCGCCTGAAGCTGTTGGCCCATCCGGAACGATTGCGCATTCTTGATGTGCTGCGGCACAATGCCGAGTGTGTTTGCCATTTGGAGGCGCTCCTGGGCAAGCCGCAGCCTTATGTTTCGCAGCAACTGCGCTTTTTGCGCCAGGCAGGGTTAATTATCGATGAAAAAGAGGGGCAGAATGTTTTCTACCGGTTGGTCGATGCCGAGGTTGCGGCCTGGCTTGATCAAGTATTGGGGGTGAGCCAAGGTGAACAAGCGGAGATGGCGCAGCACAAGCGGTTGATCGCCTGCCCCTGTCCGAAATGTGCGGAAGAAGCGACGCCCCTTCGGCTAGAACCAACAATGGACATTCAGTAGTCCGCAGTCATGTAGTTGCGTAGTCCAGAGTCAGTCTGTGCCTACAGGCGTGTGCAGTCCACTGACACCAAGTAACACAGGCAGCCCACCCGTACCGAGTGCTTGGGTTGCGAGGAAAAACGCAAGGAGATAAGTTATGGAAATCAAAGTCTTAGGCCAAGGTTGTGCCAACTGCAAACGGACCAAAGCGATCGCCGCCGAGGTAGTCAAAGAGTTGAATGTCGACGCAACTATTGTCGAAGTGACGGATCTGCCGACAATCATGGAATATGGCATTCTCAGCACACCAGGGATTGTGATCAATGAGAAAGTCATGCGCAGTGGCGGCGTACCGACCAAGCAACAGATGATCCAGTTGATTCAACAAGCCCACTAGAAAGCACAGGAGGAAAAGCAGATCATGAGCGTATATGCCGCGGCGCAATCGACAGCGCACGCCCAAGCGCCTAAACAGCTCTCCACCCTCGACCGTTTTCTTACCCTTTGGATCTTTTTGGCAATGCTCATTGGGGTGGCCGCCGGTTATCTTATCCCTGGTGTCGAAGCGTTTATCAACCGCTTTCAGGTTGGCGCCACCAACATTCCAATTGCCATTGGGCTGATCTTGATGATGTACCCGCCCTTTGCCAAGGTCAAATACGAAGAGTTGGGCGAGGTTTTTCGCAATACTAAAATTCTGGGCTTTTCGCTGATTCAGAACTGGCTGATTGGGCCGGTATTGATGTTTGTTCTGGCGATTCTCTTTTTGCGCGGCTACCCCGACTATATGGTCGGGTTGATCATGATTGGGCTGGCGCGCTGTATTGCGATGGTGATTGTCTGGAATGAGTTGGCACAGGGGGACACCGAGTATGCGGCGGGGTTGGTTGCCTTTAACAGTGTCTTCCAGGTGCTTTTCTACAGTCTCTATGCCTGGGTCTTTATCACCGTCTTGCCCCCCTTCTTTGGCTTGAGCGGCAGCATTGTCGAAATCAGTATTGGCGAAATTGCCTGGGGCGTCTTACTTTACCTGGGCATTCCCATGCTGGCCGGCTTTTTGACCCGCTTTGTCTTGTTGCGGGCCAAAGGGCGCACCTGGTACGAAAGCCAATTTGTGCC
>JAPKMW010000175.1 GCA_026645575.1 Caldilineaceae bacterium | reverse complement strand
TGGGTCATCTTGCCTCCTTTTCGCTTCGATGACCTAACTTAACCATTACCGATTTTGTTCGTCAAATTTCATTAGACAAAATAACATTTTTGGAAATCATCAGCCGGGTTGCCCGCACCACGATGCAGATCCGAGAGAATCAAAAAATGGGGTGACTCGTTGATGTCATAGTGTAACTCCAAAAGTTGTGGCGACATCGCTGTTTTATGTTTAAATCGGGTTAAAATTAATGTAAGCGCGTCATGAATACGCCGCGTGACTGTCTTATCCTGACCTATCAGCTTCCGCCGCTGGCGCTTCGTGTACTCATCAAAAAGGCGTATGCCAATGTAGCATACCGCCAGCAACACAGTAAGCACTAGTCTAGATTGATGAAATAGCCACCAGAACGCAAGAAAGATGAGTAGTAAGACACCCAGCTTTAGCAAAACATCGCAGAGCCATGCAATGATGGCGCCATACCACCCCTGTTTGCGGATCCAGTGATAACTATGAACCAGTTTCGTGGGGAAATCAACATCTTCTGTGTACATCTGCTTTCGCCGCCTACGCTTGTTTAAGGGCTGTTGAACTGTTTGCCTGTTGGCCCGTTTTGCTTCTGTTATTTGTTGCCGCCGTCTTTGATTCCTCTGCTGGCGCTGAAGGTTGTAGCGCCGTCCAGAGGCGAAATAGCAGGCCGATGATCAGGAAGAAAATGGTGATGACGGCCGTTAGTCCAGTCCAATGGCGATAATCCTTCCCCCATGTGCAAAGACCAAGCAAGTCATTCTTTGACACACAATCAAGGTTGCTGCAGCCCATACCCCACAATAACTTACCAAGCCCATTGTTGAAATAAACCGACAAAAATACCGAAACGCTGGCGGCGACGATGATCAGAAACCACAAGGTTTTGGCCGACAGCAGAGCTTGCACCGCTTTGCCGATGGCATCCATGATTTGTTTCATAGGACTGCCTCCCAGTTATACGCTATTGGCTCTGCAGGCTGGGCAGCTAGGGAAACCCAGCCGATGATTGGACTTGCAATAGCATTGGCACTTTGCGCTGCACTGCACTTCTGCGCCGATACCACGATGAAAAACAGCAAGATCACGCTCACAACAACAATGAGGACCCATCGCGGAAGTTCTGGCAAACTTGGTTTCGTTTTATTTTGCACCTGGAGTTCTACCTTGACTGTGGTCCGCTGATCTGCGTCACCTTCTTCAGGGGTGAAGTGAAGCTCAAATTCATGGAGACCATCGATGGCAGTCGCCGGCACCGCGATTTTCACCGTGATTTGCACATCATCCGGGTTGATGGGATCAAGGCCAAAGCTATCCGGATATATCGTAAGCCATGCTTCTCCTTCCGTTTTGGGGACGACGTTGCTATGATAGCCGGTAAAGTCGCCGCCGATTTTCTTTAAGACAAGGGTCTCTTCCAGGTTGACGCCGGTTCCCCCCGGCGACAATTTGACCAGCTTGTTGATGATGGTTGGTATACTTTGCAGTTCACTTGCCATAATTCCCTCCGCGCCCTTCTGGCTTCTGGCATTTAGTTACTCATCTCCACCTTGCATCGGATCGTACTCTGAGCCACCCCGTTGGGGGTTGTGACCCGGAGCCGTCGTTCCCCTGGTTGTGCATCAACGCCAACTTCGACGACTAACTGTAAGGTGTCTGCCGTGCTATTGGGTTTGATGGTGGCCTTAATCTTTGGATCGTCTTCGTCCTTGTCGGCTTGAAGGAATTCGACTAGATGCTTTTGCGTCGGATCGTGTTCCGGTGCATAAAGGCGCGCACCTTTGATCGTAAACGGATCGGCTGTTCTACCCGTGAGCAGCCGTTTGGGGGCAAAGTCTGTAATCAACGGTTCGTTGCGCGGATCCGGGTCGACAATCACCACAATGGTGACTGGATCACTCAGGGCGCCGGCGCTATCTTCGACCACTAATTCCAACACATGGGTGCCAACCGGCAATTCAACCTGGATCTGGGGTTCGTCCGGTTTTGATCGGATTTGCTTCTCTAGGGTTGTCATGGCATGACTCCTTCGTCTGTGGCCGTTTTTACGGTCAGGCGCAAGGTCGCATAGGCGCCGCTGGCCGCAACCTGATATTTCTTTGCATACGCCGTGACGGCAGGACGTGGCAGGGTCAGATCAGCAACACGGCGCGCCTGTTCGGCCACCGTGTGCTGCTGATCGAGCAGGACATCAAGCGCCTTGCCATCTGTAATGGCTTGTCGGTAGCTCTCGCCGGCGGTGTCCAAGTCGCGGTAATCGGTGCGTTCGTAAATGGCGGGGTAGCGCTTACCTGTCTCTTGGATCACATCGGTAATCATCGTGGCGATCATCGCCAGCACTGTCGGCAACTTGTCCAGGGCAATTGTTTGGGTACGCACCATCATCGCCAGATTGACCAGGGCATGGCGCAAGTCATCGAGCGCTGGCGTGGGAAAATGGTCGGCCAGGGCGGCAAAGTCTTTGCGGTCAGCATCTAACTGTTTGATAAGTCGCTCTCTCGTCGAGCCGGTGATCGGTCGTGTGGCGGGGGCATGAACGCCGGCCCAGAGGATATGACGCCGGTCGATCTGATTGCCGCGCGGTTCGCCCTCCGGATTGGTAATGCCTTCCGTTTCAACGTTGTCCAGCAGATGGATGCGGGCTAATTCGATCTCACTTTCATTGTCCGGCACAGCAAAGCGAATGTCGAGCTGTGCTTCACCATCGCCAAAGTGATAGCTCTGCTGCGGATCGCTGGTGAGGACGCGGGTGATAGCGCGCTGATGAATGACGATGTAAGCAACACGTTGACCATGTTTGGGCGCTTCCACCCGCAAAATCTGCGGCGTCAAAATATGTAGTTCGTTGCCTGCCGCGTCAAGCGCCATCCCTGTTTGCACGGAGATTTCCAACCCCTTCCCCGCTAGTGCAATGACCTTGAGTTCTTCGCCAACATGAGGGACAATACCCGGTGTATGCAAGCCTTGATGATGCGCTCGGCGCGTCTTGATGAGATATTCGGGCAAGCGCTTAAAGAGGGCCGCTTCCATCAGCGCCAGGCGATGCTCGGTTGCTTTGTCGAGTGCGCCAGCCCAAACAACATGCGTGCGGTCAATTTTGTTGAGCCATGATAGCTCGGCATCGTCTGCCGGCCTGATTTGGGTGATTGGCGGCGTTATCTGAATTCGCGCCAGTTCAATTTGGCCGCCGGCTACATCAGCAGCGTGTTCCTGGAAGGTAAGCTTGGCCGGGTAAGTAAAGCGATTATCCCGCGGTCCAGCTTCAGTATTGGCTGCCGCAACCACAAAGAGTACGGTTGGTTGCTTCGTTGTCGATACTTTGCCAAGCGCTTGCTTGTGCGTAACCTCGATCAAACGCCCAAACGCATCCAGGGCAAAGCCCGGCGAAACTGTAATTTCAAGCTTGTTATGCGCTTCGACGGCTAGGTTGTCTTTGGTCCCAAAGAGAATGCCAGGCGTATGGAGCGCCATATCATGCAATTTCCGGTTTTCCTCTACCTGCCAATCCAGATCGCTCACATTCTCTTGCAAAGCAGCCAATGCACTCTGATTAGCTGCCTGATTTTGATTGATCGTTGTCGTTAACGCCGCCTTGTTCTCCGTCACACGTTCGTCCAGCGCCGTTAGCTTCCCCTGGAGTTTAGTTTCCTCCTCGTGGTGGTAAGTTCGATTTTCACCAATGGTTTTGTCCAATTTGTGCAATAAATCATCCAAGCGCTTAACTTCATCATCCGTATGACCACGATTACTGTCAACCGTTTCGTCGACTTTCTGTAATGACGCTTGGAGCCTATTGATATCACCACTATGCTCACCAACCGTTTTGCCCAACCGCTGGAACAAATCGTCTAAGCGTTCAAACTTTTTATTCGCTTCCCCGCAGTTGCCATCAACCTTTTGCTCTAATTCCTCTATGTCATTACGGATCTTTGCCGTTCCTTTGGGGCCGGCAAAGTCGCGAAAGTTAGTAATCGTTTCGATCTCGGTCTCGGTCGTCGTGGTCGTGGCGGTTTTCTTTAGCTTGATC
The DNA here is from genome assembly GCA_026645575.1 of Caldilineaceae bacterium. The sequence continues at coordinate 8,751 of JAPKMW010000175.1, read as the reverse complement.
TCTGCCAGGGGAATAGCTTTTGCGTCTTCATGTTTTGTGGCAAGAATAGCAATTTCTGCCCCTTCGCTAACGCGTGTGTAATCGTTATACCCATTATTTTCAATTTTGTTATCTTTCTCCTCAGTAAACTTGATGCCAATAAAGAGCGTCTCTTCGTTGAGATGCTCATTGTTAAGCGCTGCTGCTAAAGATAACTCGGCCTTTTTCGGGAGGATAATGATGTTCCCTTCTTTATCCAGCGCCGCACCCGGCGCAATCTCTACGGTCAATACCGCCCCCGCTTTAGGTGAAACCTGAAGTGATGTATCGTTGACTTCATCACCGTCCGTCTGGTGTAAGATTCCCGGTGTGTGTAGCCCGCGATGATGAAATTTCTGTTTTTCAATATGGTAGGTTTCGCCATCAATCCAGTCTTGTGCAGTTGTGGCAAAGCCGGTGAAAAAGTTAAGGCGTTGGAATGCCCCTTTGGTTTTGAGTGTTGTCATATAGACTCCTTATACTACCGGTTAGGCGATGATAGTGCTAACGCCGATGCGCGATTGAACGCCGATTTGCATCGTTGGGCGAAGTGGCGGCGCTTCTTCCTGAAAGCGCAGGATGTAGTGAACATGAGCCGGCTTTTCCCGATCCAGCACGGCGCGCAGACGTTGGATTTCTTGCTCATAAGGCTCTGGTTGCTCAGCTTGTCGGTTCGCACCTTGAGTTGGCGCAGTGACGGGCGGCTGATAGCGCTCAATTTCTGTGGCTAGCGCACCGGCGTGTGCCCGTAGCCAATCTTCAGCGCATTCGAGCCGGCAGAGTTGGGTAAAGGCTGATTTCTGCCTGATTGTTTTGGGCAATTGAAATTTTTCCTCTAACTCCTCTTCTTTTGCCGTCAGCCCCTTTGCAATGGCATCCAGCAGCAGCTCCCGTTTTTGCGGTTGCAGGAACTGGATGATCGCGTCGAAACGGGTAGTCGTCTCTTTGTCGCCGGCACAGAGCGCTTCGAGCAACCACGCTTTTTCGTTGGCAAGCTGCGCCAGGATCCCGGCTGGTGAAGGGCCTGATAAAAGGACATCGATCAGATAGGGCGTCTCGACCTCATCCAGCGCGTCGCCATGATACTCATAGAGGTTGCCATCCTCATCGGTGGCAATGCGTGGTCCGGGTAGATCATCGCGGCGCACAATGGATGCGTTTGTATAAGTGTCACAAGCGCCATCCATCTTGCACACCGTAAATTCTATGGACTGCGCACCCGTGCGCTTGTTCTCGATCCGCTTCACGTGATCCGCCCGGTACACGGCGCGGGGGCGGCTCTGGTCGTGGGGCGTAACGATATAGTAATCATAGGTCGTGACCGGTTGGTCAGGTGACTTCTGGTCAAAGTGAACGTTGGGGGGCGCCTGTGCCAGCCAGCGCTGTGAACCAAGGCGCTTGAAACCACCAATACGCGAAGAGACACCAATTTGAAAGCTGCTGCGCGTGGTCACTTCCTGAATCGTGACATGCAAGCTGGTATAATTCTCCAGATAACTTTGTAGGCCGACCGCCGTACCCCGTTGGTGGTATAACGCTAGGACATGCAAGAGGAGACGGCGCTTCTTTTCTTCATCCCAATCTTCGGCCAGTTCCAAATCCACCCAACTGGCCAGCCAATCCAGCTCAGTTTTATTTGCCTGCTTAGGATACACCTTCTGGTTGCTGTTCGTGAGCAACTGATCAAGTTCGCCAAAGTGTTGGGCAAAGACGACCAATAGCTCACGCAAAGAGGCGTTGCTTTGGTGAATTGCTGGTAAATATTGGTAGAGTTTTTTGTCTACGCTCATGCCCGCCTTCCCTGCTGGTTTACTCTGCGCTCGCCTGTGCCGTCCTTTTGTGGCTGCTTTACATTGATCGCTAGCTGATGCAGGTTGACCAATTCATGTTCACCGACTGCTACATCCTGCGGCCCCTCATTCAATGTCAAGCGCGTCACATACTCTACATCCGGTACGCTATGAATGATGTGATGAACTTCGGATGGTGTGACCTGACGACCAAAGGGCCATCCGGCGCCATCCGGCCCACCCGTACGCGGGTCAAAAAAGTTGTGCAGCCGCGTACGGATTTCTTCCTGCCGTTTTTTCGCCGGCGCACCAGTTGCTAGCACGATCTCCGCCATGATCGCCAGCGGCTGATAACGCATCCCGACGAGATGATGACGGCAACCGACCTGACGATGGTTGGCGATAAAGGTGTCAACGGCATCAAAATCAATCCGCCAAATCACTTGTTTCTGTACCGTTGCGCTGACAATGGTTGTGAGCAGATAGCGCCCGTCGACGGAAAAGAGCGCATTTTTAAACCGTGCGTCATCTGGCTCAGGGGTTGGGATGGCAAAGATGGCGATTTCATCACACTGCGCGTTGCCCCATACACGGATTTTTCTGCACCTTTCTTCAATAGTGAATGTGCGATCGACAACCGGATTGATGGCTTGCCAGGACACCCCATCATGACGCATCTGACTATACAGCGGGACAGCGGCGCCAGCTTCAACAACCCATTGGTGACGCTCGTCAGCTACCTTCACCAGCAGGCGTTTGTTGTCGGAACTAAATGCAACCGCGATGGCTTCCGTCGGCAACCGCTGCGACCAGATCTGGTGGCCGTGTTTGGTATTCGACAAAACCAGTGAGCCTTCAGCGTGAACCGACCCATCCGTAGGGGCGGAAATCAGCGCGATCACCTGCTCATCAGGGCTAACGACAAAGTGCGTCACTGCTTGGTCGTTCCTCAATTGGGGTTGGGCAAAAGGTTTTGTAACCAGCTTGGCGATCAGCATCACGCTAATGTGGCCACGGCATGGGCGCGTTGGATCGGTTGCCGTAAAATCGCGCTCCGGGAAGCAAGCGACGCGCGCCACAGAATGCGCAAATTCTTCACGAATAATCGTTTCATAATCTTCCTTGGTGATGAGGCGTTTCGGGTGGCTGTAGGCTTCATAGACCTGGCGACGCGCTTCTTCAATCTGCTTGGCGTCGACCGGGCTGTTCGTCTGCGCCTGGGCAGCCAGGAGCCATTGGAGAAAGCTCAGCGTCACCGCTCTGGGGACGCGATTGATGCGATAGGTTTGGCTTTCGGTCAGCCAGGCGAAAAGCTCCAGTAACATTACGCCAGGGTCGGCGGCGTTGCGGTTGGTCCACTCTTCCGCATAGCGCGGCACCAACGCCTGAAATTCCTGCACTAGATCATCAAAGCGGCGGTCGTCAAGGTGAAGTAAAGGAATGGTCATAAGCGTCCCTTTGCCAATGTCAGGTTGATTTGATGTTGCCCTGAAGCAACCAGATAACCATCAGGAATATAAACCCGGTCTTGCACCGTGGCAATAGATTCGACAGGCCAGAGCAGGTCAAGCCGGCGATGACCAATAAAAAGGCTGACAAGTTCGCTTTGTTTCAACCCCTCGACTATACACGAATAAAAGAATGGGGCGCCTACTCTTTCATTCATGGCAGATGGTTTGGTTACCATGATCAACTGAGCAGCATCCGTTGGTGATGTAAGCGGCAACCGCAACCGACCATCGCACGATTCGACCCAAATGTTTGACTTGGATTCGTCTATAGCCCACTTTTCCAGCTTCGCATTTGCCTCTTTGGCATTCCGGTCTACCTGCAAGCTGAGTTTGAAGCGCCCTGTAAAACCGTTGGCAACTGCCCCATTGTCAGCGCAAAGCTTGACAATGCGTGCTTGAACAGGGAACGGATCGCCCTCACGCCAGAGATGGAGATCATCGCCACGATTAAAGCCATGGACGGGGATCTCCACGGTCGATCCCGCTTCGAGCAGCAAATCCCCTAAAGGGAAAGACTCGCTCAAGATCAATTTCTTCCGTTCATCCAGGGTGCTGACTTGGGCGCCGGCGGGGATTACGATGGCGGTCGGCAGCACTTTCGCTTGCGGCAATTGGGGAAGGGGCGCACTAAGCTCCAGTTGATATTGCAACATGGAACCGCGTATGGTGATACGGTTGACATAATCGACGATGGACAAACTCTCCAGTTGGGCATAGAGCTGGGAGACAAAGAGATCGCGCCCGAAAGACCACCCCTGTTCGTATTGGGTGCGCCCTTGGGCGTGCCTCAGTGCATGTCTTTGAGGGCCGCCTTTAATCGGATGCAAAAAATTATCCAGCAAATCAGTGACCGTGCGTTGCAACTGTTCCGCCTGTTCCGGTTTTTTAGGGGCAAGCCAGACTGTGACATCGACCATCACGTAAGCTGGGTTGCGGATCGTCAGGGCATCGGTTTCTTGCAGATTGGCTTGCAGGTATTGCGCCAGATAGGCTTTTACCGTGCGCCGCTGCGCCGCCGTGGCCATGGGCGTCGGCGCTTCCAGTTGACGGGGCAGGATCACAAGACTGGCATGACCAGCCAACGGTCGCCCGCGCTGATCGCACACAGGCATCGGGTAGGCGTTGACCAGATCGGCTCCTGAATGGCGCGCCAACCAGGCCAAGTCTGCGGCGGAAACGGCCCGCCCTTGATTTTTGATAGCGCGTGGCCCCCGCTCCATTGCGCTCTCTACGGTTTCCGTCGCGCGTCCGCCACTGGCAGCTTCATGGTTGGTGACACCTTCAATCTTTGCCAGCTCGCCCGTTGGGTTGCGCAGCACCGTAATCTGTCCTACGCCGACATTGCCGTCACTGCCGGCGTGGATGCAGTATTGACGGGCGCGAATCTTACTGCTGGCCAAGGGGATTACCCCCTGCCTCCCATCGCCAAAGGTGATCACGCCTTGAATCGCATCCAGATGATAGACCCGGCTTGTTTGCGTAGCCTCGGCAAAATGGTTGATCCGCTGCCATTCATGCCACTGTGCTTCACCGGCAAAAAGTCGCTCGCCGGCCCGCCCAGCGGTTGCCGGGGCGCCGCCCGACAGATTGAACTCTTCCACGTCAATCACGATTTCATAGGGCGTGGTCTTAGGGTCTTGTTGAAAGCGTTCATAGCGGTTGCCGTTGCTGACCTGATCCAGCACCGGCTGACGCATAAGGGTAAACCGCTGATTTGCCTGACCGTTGCTCTGCCCGACCACCTCTTCGTTGATGGTCTGTTTATTGATAACCGCGACCGTGTTGAGCCGAATGCCGTATAATTGACGCACTGGTGTTAACTTGGGCTGTGTGCGCTTGGGCCGAGCGCGCCGCAAATGGTAACGAACAATATAATTTGCCGTGCCGTCGGCGGGTTTCGATGAGGACGCATCAATATGGACGATTGCTGATTTATCCGACGCACTTGCCGTTTTTTGCCAAAGTAAGATCGTTTGGTTCGCGCGCGCCGTTTCCGGCTTACCCATATTGGACATCTTGTACGTAAGCACGCGCGGTTGTTTGGGCAAGGAAACGGTGGCCGTGTTCCCCACTGCTTCCACCCGTCGCCACTCCTGGAGCAGACGATGGCCCAATACGCCAACCTGTGGCCGTTGATCGGTCAGGGGGATAGCCCGTAGCCAATATGCCTCTTGCCCAAATTCAATGGTGGAACCATGATCGGCAGGGGCGTAAAAGCCTAGATAGTTGCGGTGCGTCAACCCTTTTGTATCATCCATCATCGGTTGAAGCGGCTGCCAGACCTGCTGCGCACCATTCCAGAATTGCCATTGTAGTGCGCCTGCTTCGGTCATGGTTTCGTCCTCTTCGTTGACATCAAACAGCAGCCGCAACCATTGTCCGGCAGGAAAGGCGCGTTGAAAGCCGAGATAGAGCGCCGGGCCTTCGTCACGCGCGGTAAAAGGCCGCCATGCTGTCACCGTACCCTTTTGCCACTCTTGAGCCGAGATAGATTGGGCGCGCCAGCTCTTGTGCCCACTTTGTTCGACATTGGCGCCCCAACATTGGTCGATGCGGCTGAAGCACTGCTCTACCGGAACAAAGGTCGCTTTCTGCGGTAATCTGCTCTTCAAGGTGAGATCTTGGATCAGTGGCGCAAAGGTAACCGGCGGCGTCCATCCCGCTGCCCAGAAGAGGAAGCGGCGTAACTCCCCCGGCAGGCCAAAAGCACCTTCAACGATCCGGGCGCGCAGCCAATATCCAGTCTGTTCATTGAGGGTCAACCGCACCGGCGCTTCGTGACCAAGGGTAAGCCTAATGGTATGCTTGTCTTTTAATTCTAAAATGCCATGTGTATCTTCTAATTCTAAAAAGCCGTGCGTTGTGTCAAGATCCTGCTGGTCGTCCGGGGCATGGGTGATTTGGGTGATTCCCCACCCTTTGTGAGGCAGATCACCCCAAATCAGCTTCGGCACGACCTGTTTGATGGGCTGCCAGCCGCTCGCACTGTAATATTCCCATGTAATTTGCGGCAGTGCTGCTGCCAGTTTGTCCTCATAGCTGCTGCCGATCAGTTCACGCAGACGGGCGGGGGCGCTCTCCAGTCGGAATATCAGTTCTACTTCTGCACCGGCCTGTTGGAAGGCGTGATCGGCGCGTAGATAAAAGGCATCCAGACGTTGGGGCAGGGGGCCAAAGGGCAGAAAAGCGGGGGCGTCACTCGCTGCCGGCAACAGGGAGGTAAAGATGGTTCCGCCTTGGGTCGCAGCCAACGCGTCATCAATGGGAATGGCCGGCGCCTTCTCAACCGCAAGGATGCGCGCAATTTCGATGCGCTTAATGGTGGGGAGGGAATCCTCCTCGTGGCTGCCGGTTAATTGGCAGGCCAGCCAATAGTTTTCAACATCTCCCACCTTGGTTTTGGTTAGCGCCGGCAGCCTGGTGAAGCGAATCACGCCAGCGCGCTGTAAGGCATGAGTATAGTCTTCCACCTGATCGGAAGCAAGGGGCGCCCACGCCGGCAGATCTAGCGCCGTATCCCAATAATACCAGGTCAGTTGCCACGTGTTGAGGAGCGTGACGGCAAGCGTTTGTTCTGTTTTGCGGATGAGATAGCGCTTGTTGCCGTCAACGATGCACCAATCACTGTTATCGCCCTCGATTCTGGCCGTTGGGGTCAACCCGTGGTTATGGCGTTGAAATTCCTGTCGCAGGGGTTCAGAAACTTCACTGATGGCAAGCTCGGTGATGAGATTACCGTGAAGCGTGAAGGCAATAGGCGTAACCACCTCAACCCTGACTTCGAAGCGCGTCTGTTGACGTTCAAAATCGGTGATGGGGCGTTCCTCGGCAGGGCCGCCGGCCACCGTTGTATTGTCGCCGTTTGTACTGTCGCTGTTTTCTCTATAGGAGAAGTGTTTGTCACCCAGAAAAAGGATGCGCTCGCGCGCGCTTGTCCCGGTAAAGAGTGACACAAAGGATCGGCTGTGTGCGACGCCTGGTTGGCCTTGTTCATGATTATCAGCGCCGGCAGCGGTAAAACAGCCGTCTGCTGTGAAATGCAAGTGGCTTGGTTGGGCAGCATCGACGCCGAAGACGGCTGTTTTATTCGCAGTTTCCGTTGTTGGCGCCGTCACCGCGGTATAGCTATGCGCATCAAAGGTGACACATTTGACCAACCGGTTGGGCGTGACCACCAGATCTTCCAAGGTTTCAAAGATGATCTCCGCCCGGCTTTCGCTCTGCTGGGTCGCAACCTGAGTCTGCGCCGGCACGATCACATAGGGCGGGCCGTCAGCCGGCAGGCTAAAGGTCACTTCGGCGCGCGCTGGCTTGGGCGGGAGGAGATCAACGCCGGCTTCGTTGAGAAAAGCGCGGTAATAGTTTTCCGGCAGCCGGTTGATTCGTTCAGTCAACAACTCGGCGCTACGGGCATAAATTTGGAGCAGCGCCTCGCGCAGGCTGTCGTCCTGTTGGGTGGACGACCATTGCCGGCGAATGGCGGCGGCAATATCTTCGGCGTTTTGTCCTTCAGTGGGTTTATCCGGTTTGGCTAGCCAGATTGGATGTTGTACCATCTCACCCTTCCCGACTCAGATAGAATGGGTAGACCCGATTGAATTGGCTGTCTGTCTTCCGCACCCGATAGCGGACTGTGATCAACAGTTGCGCGGGATCGGTTGGGTCGGCTTCGACTTCAACGGCATCAAGATCAATGCGGGGTTCCCAGCGGATTAAGGCTTCCTTGACATAAAACTGGGCCAACCCGGCAGTGCCGATATTATTTTGGGCAAAGACCAGATCGTGGATGCGGCAACCAAAATCGGGCCGCATCAACCGTTCACCGGGCGCTGTGTTGAGAATCATATCAATGGCCTCGGCAATGCTCTGCTCATGGCTGGAGCGGCGGATGGCGCCGGTTTGCTCCTGGCGCTCGACCGGATACGCCCACCCCGATCCTAAAAAGTCTCTGTTCACGCTTGTCGCCTCCAGAGTTAAAGTCTTTCCATTCTACGAAACCCAGCCGCTTACCGCCGGTCACGGACCGGCGGTAAGCGCTGCCAGGTGTTGCTTCCTCCTAACCACCGATCAAGACCGTGGTGCAGCCCATGGCAATCGTATCGGGCGGGCCAGTGCAGGTAACCAGATCGCCGACGCGCGCTGCCGGCATCCCGCCGATCAAGACTGTAAAGCTGCCAAGCGCAATCGGCCCCCCCACATGGGGGACAACCCCGGTGACCAGGGGGCAGGTGTGCATATCGCCGACGCGCGCCGCGGGTTGGCCGCCAATAAGAACGGTCGGGCAGCCCATCACAATGGCGCCGCCGTGGACCGTTGTATCGCCTAAACGTGCGGCTGGTTTTGTCATCAGTACGCTCCTTAGTTCGACTTTGTACATTTCCAAGTTAATAACAAACAGCAGCGAGGAGCCGCACTAGCCCCTTGGGAGAAAG
>JAPKMW010000016.1 GCA_026645575.1 Caldilineaceae bacterium | reverse complement strand
CAAGGTCATTTGTACGAAGACACCGCCTTGCTCTTTACGGATCTCGTCGCTAGTGGGTTCACCGCCTATCCTTATGACACGGCAAAAACGGTGGAGAAGGCGCATGGTAGGATCGAGATTCGCCAGGCCTGGACGATTAGTACGCCCGCGGTGCTTCGCCATCTGCGCAATGCTGACCGCTTCGCTAACCTGCAAACTGTGATGAAAGTCCGCCATGAGCGCCAGGTGGCTGGCAAGCGGACGATTGAGGAGCATTTCTATCTTTCCAGTTTGCAGACCTCCGCCGCAACCTTACTCGCCGCCAAACGCTCCCATTGGCAGGTAGAAAATTCCTTGCATTGGGTCTTGGACATCGCCTTTCGCGAAGATGAAGCCCGCTTACGCAAAGATGCGGGCGCACAGAATTTTGCCATCTTGCGCCATATTGCGTTGAATGCCCTCAAACAGGAAACCTCCGTCAGTCTAGGCATTCGTAACAAGCGCCTCAAAGCCGCTCGTAATCATACTTATTTACTTAAGGTACTCGCCACTTTATTCCATTAAGACGCGATTGCCCTAGCCCCGATCCCCTGAGTGATCGCGAGTTAGAGGTTCTCAAGTTGGTGGCGCGCGGCCTCACCAACCAGGAGATCGCCGACACGTTGATTATTGGTGAACGCACGGTCGGCAACCATATCAGCAGTATTCTCAGCAAATTGCATCTGGCAAACCGCACCCAAGCCGCGCTTTATGCGCTGCGGGAGGGGATTGCGACACTGGAAGAGACGCGCTAAGTGGAGCGTCGAATCATATCCTGATAGCTCGCACTATCGCCTAGCAACGGCCCTAGCACAAGTCCTGGATTAAAGTATAGCAGACGGGCAGCACCGCATTGCGCCATTCATAAAGTCAAGCGCGGGTCCAGGGCATCGCGCAAGGCGTCGCCGATAAAGTTGATGCTCAAGACGGTAATGGCAATCATCAACCCCGGCGGTAGCCAGAGATGGGGGAATTGTTCCAACAACGAGAGCCGCTGGGCGCTGTTCAGCATATTGCCCCAACTGGGCGTTGGCGGCTGCACCCCCAAGCCGAGGAAACTAAGCCCCGCTTCGGTCAGAATGGCGCCGGCCATGCCCAACGTCGCCACTACGATGAGATAGGGCACCACATTGGGCAGAATGTGGCGAAAGAGAATGCGATGGGTGGGCAAGCCAATGCTATGGGCCGCGGCGATAAATTCAATCTCGCGCAGGGCCAACACCTGACCCCGCACTAGCCGACAGGTGCCGGGCCAGCCCAACAGCCCAATTGCCAACATAACATTGTAGATGCTGGGGCCGATAAAGGAGACCACCGTGATGATAATAATCAGATCGGGGAAACTCATGACCGTATCGGTAAAACGCATAATTGCGGAATCAACCCAGCCGCCGTAGTAGGCGGCCACCGCGCCCAAGAGTGTGCCAATCACCACATAGATCGAAACCGAAACCAGCCCCACCGAAAGCGAAATGCGTCCGGCATGAGCCAGGCGCGCCCACATATCGCGCCCGGCCGTATCCGTACCCAAGAAATAGGTCGCATTGGGTGGCTCTTTGGTGGCGCGGGGATCGAGGTCGTAAGGATCATGGGTTGCAACGAGGGGTGCGAAGACGGCAATGAAGACCAGAAATGCCAGGAAGAACGCACCAATGAGGGCTAACCGATGGCGGCGAAAACGCTGCCAAAAACGCGAACGCATGGTGCGGGCCAAAGCTGGTGCAGAATGAGTAGGAGTCACGTTGGCTTTTCCTCATAACGAATACGCGGATCGGCATAGGCATATAAAATATCGGTCAGCAGATTGGCGGCTAGAATCAGCACCGCCGAGATGAGCAGCAAGCCCATGATCTGCGGATAATCGCGGTCGGTAATCGACTCAATCGCCAACTGGCCGATGCCGGGCCAGTTAAAGATCGACTCGATGATCACCGAGCCGCCAAAGAGACCGGGCAAGCGCAAGCCAAGGACGGTGATCAGCGGGATCAGGGCGTTGCGCAAGGCATGGCCGGTGACGATAACCCGCTCTTTCAACCCCTTGGCGCGCGCCGTGATGATATAGTCCATGCCCACCACTTCGAGCAAACTGGTGCGGGCGAAGCGCATAAGCGATGCCGTGCTGGATAGCCCCAAGATGGTAGCCGGCAGAATCAGATGGTAGAGCAGATCAACCGTATAGGGCAGTTGGGTGCGCAGGCTGACCATGCCAAAGGGGGGCAGGATACCCAATTTGAGCGAAAAGAGATAGATGCCCCCCAACGCCAGGAAAAAGTTGGGGACGGAAATGCCGGCAAAGGCCAAAAAGGTCATTAAGTAATCGAGCCACGAATATTGACGCAGCGCCGACAGAATACCGAGGGGAATGCCAATCAACACCGAGAAGAGCAGGGCGCTCAAGGTCAGGATCAAGGTCGCGCCCAATCGCTCTTGGATGCGTTCGGCCACCGGCACATTTTTCACATAAGAGTAACCCATGTTGCCCGTGACGAGCTCGCGCAGCCAGATGCCATAGCGCACCGGCAACGGCTGATTCAGCCCCATCTTTTCACGTAGCTGCTCCTGTACCCCAACGCCCACCGCCGTTGTCGGGTCGATCATGGCATCAATCGGATCACCCGGCGCCAGATTGATCAGCGCAAAGTCGATGATGGTGATCCCCAACAAGATCGGCAGGGCGAGGAGAAGGCGGCGAAGAATGTATTTGGTCATAGGATTAGAGATTAGATACTGGAGGCTGGAGAGTAGAGATTTCGACAAGCTCACTCTCTACTCTCCAGTCTCCAGTTTACCTTACTCTTCCAACCACCACTTCTCAATGCCATCATAGTTGGTCAGATGACCATAGTATTGCGGGGTGGCGTCTTGAAGGCGGCTGGTCATCACCCAACTGGTGACGCTGAGACGGATGGGGATGATGGCCGCTTCTTCGTCAAGAATCCCCTGTAACTCTTGATAGATCTTGACCCGCTCGTCAAAGTTGGTAGCGGCGCGCCCGGCTTCCAACAATTCATCCGCTCGTTCATTACAGAAGAGACTGGCGTTGTAGCCCCCTTCCGCCGCGCCATAGCCACACTTGTAATAGATGTTGATCGAATCGGGTTCGGGGCCATAGGCATTGCAACCGGAGACAATGTCAAAGTCATGCTCTTCCAAATAGGTCTGGTTAAAGGCAGCGCGATCACCGACGCCACGCAGTTCGCTGTTGAGACCGACATCTTGGAGGAACTTCTGAATAAAGAGAATCTCTTCCGACGGTTCTTCGCCGTTGAAGATGTAATCCAACACATGGTCCGCCTCCCACTCGCCGGCATCAATCGCCTGTTGCACCAGCGCACGGGCCTGGTCAGGATCATAGCTGATCGCTTTTTCATGGGGGTTGGGTTGGAGAAATTCCTGGCCCAGGTGGTGATAGAAGGGGGTAGAGAGCCGCTGATCCAGGAAAAGTTCAGAAGTGATTGTCTCGCGATCCAGTGCAAATTGAATGGCGTGCCGCACCGCTTTGGGGATACGCTCCACATTGGCCGTCACATTGCAAAAGACGCTGCTTGGCTGAAAGACGACATTGTAATCGGGGTTGTCAAGGAAGCGCTCCAGATCCGCCACCGGCACACTGCTGGAGAGGTCAATTTCGCCGGTTTCAAAGCCGGCGGCCACGGTGGTGTTATCGGGAAAGAAGAAATTAATGCCGGCTAATTTGGGGGCGCCTAAGAAGTAATTCTCGTGGCGCGCCAGGCGAATATATTGGTCTTCAGCAACTTCCGTGACTTTGAAAGGGCCTGTGCCAATCGGACTCTTGGAGAAGAATACATTGTCCTTCAGTTCCGCCGGCGGTACATCTCCCAGAATATGTTGGGGCAGGATGCCCACAAAGGCTAATGTATCCAGGAAAGACATGCTAGGTGATTCTAGCGTGATCTCAATCGTATATTCGTCCACCACATTCAAGCCCGCAATGCTATCGGCGGAACCATCTTGAAAGGCGGCCAGACCTTTTAGCGTACTCAGGGAAGGACCCCAGAAGGTAGGATTGTCGGGGTGAACTGCGACGGTGTAGGTGAACGCGACATCTTCCGCCGTAAAGGGTTCGCCATCCTGCCAGACGACATCCTGGCGCAGGTGGAAGGTAAAGGTCAAGCCATCTTCCGAAACTTCATAGCGTTCGGCCAGGCTGGGTTGAGGCGGCCCGCCAAAGAAGCCCAAGTCATATTGGAGTAGCCGGTTGTAGATCATACGGAACAACTGCGACTGCACCCCCTGCACCGAGTCAAGCGGGTTCAGGTTGCGCGGCTTTTGGGAATAGGCAAAGTTGAGAATGCCGCCGCCAGTCGCGCCGGCTGAGTCACTCGCGGGCGCTGCGGCCTCAGCCGGCGCCGCATCCTGGGCCGCCGGTTGGTTCGCCGGCGCGCTCGCTTGGGGAACACAAGCCGAAAGAATCAGGCTAACAAGCAGCCCCAGAACGATGAAAAGATGCCTCTGCGGTCTCATGCGATCCTCCTTGTGTAAATGGAAATAGATGGTGGTAAGGACAATTGATTGCGAAGCAGCACCCGAAAATGCGCCCTACGATGGGCGACGGGCTTCATTGTAATCAAAGCCGGCAGATGTGTCAACCAGCAAAAAGGTTGTCCTCGACCAGGCCGGTGATAGCGTCAACATTGAGTAACTGACGAGTTTCCGGCTGTTGCCCATGAATGGTTGGCGTGGGAAGAATAGAAAAAGGCATTATGGGCGGACTTCGTATCGGTCGTTAGCCAACCGGACTAGCAAAGCGGGCAGCGCGTGGATCTTTCTTGGGCGAGGCGTAGAGTTCGCGGTTATAAACGCTTTCGGTGAAGAAATCCGTCAGCAGAACCAGTTTGCGTTCGGCGTTGGAGAGATAGCTCAACTCGGTCTGGTAGCGGCGGATTGATTCGAGATCGCCTAGGGCTAATCCATGCAGGGAACGCACAAAGAGAATGGTAAAGGGATTATTCGTCGGCAACAGGGTCAGGTTGAAGTCATCGAGCAGGGTGCGGGTCAACTCGCTGGCCGGATCACCGGGGGCGGCGACAAACTCGACCGTCATGCCATAGACCGCCAGCCGGTTCGATACTTCGTAGTTGGCCGTTGGCTTGGCGCGATGCCAGACATGCTCAACATAGCGGCGCACCGGCGCCCCTTCGGTCTTTTCCATCGGCGTTACCGGTAACATGCCTAACTCCAACATCCGTAACCGCCGGTTAAATTCCTGTTCTTCCAACGCCCCACGCCACAGTAGGTGTTCAATGCTAAATTCTTTGGCCAGTCCGCGGACTAATTCGGCGCGCACAGGGTTGGTCTGTTCCAGATTGACCGGCGCCACCGATTCACGCACGGTATCACGAATAAATTGGGCCACGGTCCGCGCCTGCGATTGCCCTTTGCCGGGCGCACTGCTGCTCAGGATGCGGCGCATTTCATTAAACCACTTGGGCGTTCCCCAAATACGCGTCAACCGTTCTTCGCTGTGCTGCCCTTGTGTATCCAACTGTGTGCGCAGATAGGCGAGACAGCGTTGCCAAAGCTGCTCGTTGAGATGGGGTTGGTGAATCGCCATCAACGGCACCCCTGGCGGCGGCACGGATGGAATGGTCGGCGGCGTACTCAGTGTAGACAGTTCGCTGGCAGCTTCCGCCAACATGCGATTCCAGGTGCCCACCAACTCGGTCAACCGACCGTAGACCCGCACCAGCCCATCACTCACCGCTTCCCGCAACTGCGTGGTGAGGGCGGCTTGCGCCAGAGCAATCCGTTCACGGCGCAGGGCGCGCACACGGCGTTCCTTGACCCGGTAGGTGATCAAGGCGGCGGTGAGTACACCAACCGCAAAGCCAACCAGGCCCAACGTATCCTGGCTGTGACTCCAACCGCGCGCCATGATAAAGACGTAGAGGAAGGCAATCAACCCAGCCGCGACAATCACCGCAAGGGCACGGGCGAGTATCGTCCACAGTTCCGGCGCCGTCGAACTGGCTTGGAGATAGCTAATCTCCCAGTTGCGCAACGCCAGCAAACGCTGCACACGCGCCAGGTGACGGGCATTGGGTGTGGCGACATTCTGTAATCGTTGGCGCTGCTGGTCAATTTCATGTAGCCAGCGTTCGGTTTGCAATTGTGCGCGGGTCAATCCCGCGGGGGAAGCGGCGAGAATCTCCAACAACTTGCGTTGCATTTTGGAAACCGTTGCCGGCAACAAGCGCTCATCAACCTCATAAAGAAACCATTCCCGCCCCGGCTCGACGGCTTGCACGCCCCACGCTTCATCCAAAAACTTTGGTCCGACGGCGAGTTGGAGATACTCGTCCAATTCACGGTAATGGCCTTGAAACGCATCCTTCCACTGATCATTCCGCACGCGCCGTAACTGTTGGGCGGTGGCGTTGGGGACAACGAAGCGTTCGGCCACGTTCAATTCATCAATGGTGGTAGGGTCGCGCTTGACGAGCAAATCGTTAAGGTGGGGCGTCAACTGGGCAAGGACGCTTTGCGGCGTGAGATCAAGCCCAGCCAACTCATTTGCGGATGGCGTCTGTTCCAGTGTTCCGGCAATGTTCGTTGTGCCATTATCACTGTTACGTAGCACCCATTCGCGTACCAATCGGCTCTCTTCTTGACGGTTGACGGCATGAAGCACTTGGGCCAACGGGACATAATCGCCCGCCGCGCCAATCAAACTATAGGCGCGCCCTTCGCCGTTGTGCATCCCCACGCCCAACTGTTCCTGGACATAGAGGTTGCCGCCGGCCACGATCAACGCTTCCAGGGCATTGGCGGTGACGACCGCCAGTTCATGACTACTCTGGGCCAGCCCCTGGTTGCTCTTTTCGCGATCGAGCAGGTAGACATAATCAAAGAGCGGCTGCCCGATAGTTTCAGCCAGATGGGGGGCGTAGGTTTGCATCGACTGGGCCAGCGCAACTGTCAGTTGTTGGTCGGGATGACGTTGCAAACCGGTCAAGGTTTCCAACTCGGCCAAGGCGGCAAAGGCGGTGGCGTCTTCGACTGGGCGGGTGAGATCGGTGGCATAGCTGCCCGTGGCAAAGAAGGCGGTCACTTGTGACACATGACGCTGCCCGACCCGCGCCATAAATTGCGCCACCAGCGGCCAGATCAACGCCGACGTGAGCGGTTCAAAGAGCGGCGCGATCACATAGAGGGTTGTCTGCACAAAGGGATCTTCGGCCACCAGATCATCTTGACGAATGGGGTCGAGCAGATGGGTTTCCAGCAGGCGGGCAATCGGTACGGTATGGGCCAACGCCGCTTGAAACATCTCCTGACGCGTAGCGCGCCGTACTTGTGACCTGGCATGACCGTTGCCGTTCGTCCCATTCGGTACGGGAATGGTCGGCGTCAGGCCGGTCACGGGCAGATGGAAGGGGCGACCTGGCACTTCCAGTGGTTGCAACATTGATTCGGTTGCTTGAAAGAGCAGGGTCGCATGTTTTTCCGCGGCTGTCATCACCCCGGCGGTCTGTTCATCAAAGGCGCGCGGCAGTTCACGCTCCAGCCGCCCCAGTGTTCGCTCAACATAGAAGGGGGGCAAAGGCTGGTCGAGGCGCGGCTGGCGAATGTAGAACTGAGCACGCTGTTGGCCATCAATCAACGGCTCAGCGATAACAGCGCCAAAGCTGGTCAACCGGCTCAGGTCTGCCGGGTTGGATGAGAGCGCGGCGCGCTGTTCCTGCGCGGCTTGCAACCGGGGGAGCAGATGGTACATAACCTGCATCCCCCAACCGCCGAAACAGAGAATGGCCGCGCGTGAATGGGCATAGCTAAGAATCATAAGCGTTGTCTTGCACAGTGATGTGCGTTTCTCGTAATAAACAGATATAATAGGCTGGTCAAGATGAATCCAATTCTTTCAACGATGAGCTATGAAAGTTACGCTTTCCATTGTTCAACTCTGCCATGAAGCAAAAACTTTTGCCCTTCAACAATCGCAGGCTATCGAACCAGTCCTCTATGGCGTGACTGATGGCAAAGCCGTCGGGACGTATGTAGAGCATCAGTTTCAAGCTTACTTGGCCCAAAACTACACATTTGACATCGGCAATACGGCAAGAGGGATCGATTTCCCCGGCTTATCGGTTGATGTGAAAGTTACTAGCATTCGACAACCCCAATCGTCTTGTCCATTTGAATCAGCCCGCCAGAAAATTTATGGTCTGGGTTACTCGCTGCTTGTCTTTGCCTATGAAAAAATCGATGATGCCTTAACCCGGACTAGCCAGCTTGACATCAAGCACGTTATCTTTGTTGATCAAACCAGAACTGCCGATTTTCAAACAACGACAGGAATTCGGCAAATTTTGGATAACGCCGGTAACCTGGATGATCTGATTGCCTTTATGCATGATCGTCTCTTGCCAGTGGATGAAATCCAGGCAGAACAGTTGGCGTTGGAAATTATGGCAAACCCTCCTCAAATTGGTTATCTAACGATTTCCAACGCATTGCAATGGCGCTTACAATATCGCAGAATTATCGAAATGGCCGGAGTAATTGATGGGATCAATCGGGTATACTCATGACCAGAACAAAAAAAACGATAAACCAAATCCAATTTGGTGACTTTCAAACGCCACCGCTGCTTGCACGTCAAATTTGCAATCTACTTCAACAACTAGCGATCAACCCCATAGCGATTCTTGAACCAACCTGTGGTCAAGGGAATTTGTTGTTAGCCGCACTGGAAACCTTCCCACAAGTAACAAAAGTTGTTGGACTTGACATCAATGCCGGCTACATCGCGATGCTACAGGATTCAGTGGCGGCTCAACAAATTCACGACAAAGTTATCGCGACACATGGCGATTTTTTTGTAACGCAGTGGCGGTCTGTGTGTGATAATTTACCCGAACCGTTGTTAGTGATCGGGAATCCGCCTTGGGTTACCAATGCTGAGTTGGCGACGCTGGATAGTGAAAACCTTCCGCAGAAAACAAACTTTCAACAATTTTCCGGTTTACAGGCTGTAACCGGAAACAGCAACTTTGACATTTCTGAATGGATGTTGATTCACCTTTTAGAACAATTACAAGACCATCGAGCAACTATTGCTATGCTTTGCAAAACTTCTGTTGCCCGGCGTGTATTGGCCTTTGCCTGGAAAAATCAGCTTACTGTTGGCAACGCAATGATATTTCACATTGACGCCAAAAGATATTTCGATGCAGCAGTTGATGCGTGTTTGTTAGTCTGCTTCGCTTTTCAAATCGTTGAAAATTCCTCATGCACGATTTATAGCGATCTAGATCTCTGCTCAACGCAGTCTACAGTAGGGTATGTTGATAATCATTTGGTGGCAAATGTCGCTTTTTATCAAAAAACGTCTCATCTTCAAGGCCAGTCACCTTATCAATGGCGTTCTGGGATTAAACACGATTGTGCAAAAATTTTGGAACTCACCCGCCAAGGAAATCTTTATTATAATGGCTTCGATAAGTCATATCACCTTGAAGAACAATATCTTTATCCGTTATTAAAAGGTTCACATATTGCACATACTGAACGACCTGTGCCGTCACGTTGGTTGCTGACGACACAAATGAAGGTAGGTACAGACACGCAAATCATTCGCACAACCGCGCCACAAACTTGGTCTTATCTTGAACAATATAGTGCGTTGTTTGAGCAACGCAAAAGCGCCATTTACCATAAACAGCCGCGTTTTGCCATCTTTGGTATTGGCGACTATTCCTTTGCCCCTTGGAAAGTCGCCATCGCCAGCCTTTACAAAAAACTTCATTTTGCCACAGTGGGTCCCTATGCCAATAAACCCGTTCTCTTTGATGATACCTGCTATTTTATTGCTTGTACTAACGCAACAGAAGCGCAGTTATTGACAGACCTCCTCAACTCCGAGCTCGCCCAAAAGTTTTTCGCCGCCTTTATCTTTTGGGATGCCAAGCGGCCAATTACGACAGCGATTCTAAATCAACTTGATCTATTGCGCCTTGCTGAGGAATTAGGGCAACTCAATACCTTGCAACAGGCTAGGGCAACAGCACATTTTGTTCCATCAACCGATTTGCAATTGTCTTTATTCAATTAATTGCCCCATCAAATTCGGCGGGCAGAACTTTCAGGACGCACTACTTCTACCCGTGGAATCGTGGCCGGCCGGCGTGTGCGATCTTCACTCTCTGGGGTGATCTCCGGCAGATCTTTCCATTCGGGGTTGAGATGAAATTCATCACGAATATTAAAGTCAAAGCGGTTTTCATATTGGGCGCGATACTCTTCGATGCGCTCCAACAGCGTAACGGGCAGACCGTGGACAATCCAGACGGCGTCCATGCGCGTGGCGTCGCCGGTCGGCACCCACTTAATATCTTCCTGACCGACGGTAGCCGCCTGCAATTTGGTGTCGGCCTGCCGACTCACCGGCACCGCGGCCAGCCGAATATGCTCCAGGTTGGATTCATGGAAGCTATAGCGGTCGGCGTCCCAGCGAATGTAGGGGTGAAGCCGGTCAAGCCACTGGTGGATGCGGTTGTCGGGCCGCTGGCGGATGCGCTTGACTTCCTCGCTGTACTGAATGCCGATAATGTGGTTGATGTCCACCGTAGCATGAACGCGATGGAGCAAGGCGCCGTTATCGCTCACCGTCTTGAGCAGGTGTTGATAAATCGGGTCGGGGCCAACGGCGTTGACGCTGTGCAACAACTGATGGAAGATCGGGTTGAGCGCGCTGTGCCAATCTGCCGGGGTGACACAAACACTGGCATTGCGCACAAAGGAGGGCAAGTAATCGCGCCCGACGGCGCCGGTTTCCAGTTCGTAATAGGTGCTGGTGCTGGGGTAGCCATCCGGCACGCGCGGGTCGATGCGGTCGGCCATGCGCGCCGCTTCCTGGTTGGCTTTGGCCAGCGCCAGGGTGCACGCATTGAGTTGACTGCGCAAGGCTTCCCGCAAGCGACCCGCCTGTTTGCCCAGTTGCGCGACCAATGCCTGTTCCACGGCATCGCGTTTTTGGTAGAGTTTATACCGCGCTTTCCGCGAGGCCAGATCGCGCGCCCGTTCGCGCGCCCGGCGTGGATTGAGCGCCACCATAAAGAGATCGCCTACCGTGCTGGCAAGTTGTTGTGCCTGTTCGCCCAGACCACCTTGTTGTGCTAAAAAGCGCCGCCACTGGTTGCGATGCTCCTCGTTGACGGGGTGGCCGTCGATGAGGAAAAGCCGTTGCCGGGACAGCGATTCCAGCGCCGCACCCATGCCATTGGTTGGGCCGATGAGGTCGCAAAGCGCTAAAGCGCCGCGAATCCCCGTGTCGAGCAGCGCTTGCTGCATGGTCTGCACCACCGGTTCCCAAAAACTGGGCCAGATGCCGCGCAACTCTTCGATCTCATCGCGGCTTTTGTCCAGTTTGTCATTTTCCAGGGCGGCGTAGCGCGCCAGCAACTGGGCATGCAACCCCTGCCATAGATTCAGTACACGCTGTTGATCCCCTTCGGGTAAAGCGGCACGCGGGTCGGTCATCGCTGGGCCGGCAGCAAAACGGCGCACGAGATCAGCCACAAAGGCACGCTGCCAAAAATCAACCAACGACTCATGGGGCGCCACCAGGGCGGAGGTGGCAAAGCTGCTGTAGACCAGGAAATTGCGCGTGCGTTTGCTATTGGGGTTGCCGTGGCTGCCATTGACGGCCGTACCATTGGCGGCGCCATTCTTATGAGGATGGTGGCGTTCAATGGCTTCACCGGCGGCGCTGGTCAGGTCGAACATGCGCTCGCGCACCACGTTGACCTCCATGCCCAGAATTTCGCTGCTGAGGTGGCTGATGGCGGTCATCTGGATCAGGTGGGCGGCCATCTGTTCGGCGTCCGATTTGCGCGCCAGGCTATGGCCGTTGCGGTTGGTGCGACCGACCAAAAAGATAAAATCAAAGGGCGCATAGGGCGTGTCGGGCAATTCGCGCTGTTCGCTGGGGTAGAGTGCGCTAAAGCGTTGCGTTTCCTGGAAGTAGGTCAGTTCTTTCAGCGCGGCATAGGCATTGGCGCGAATGCGCCGCCGCTGCAGGTCACTGGT
Source organism: Caldilineaceae bacterium (assembly GCA_026645575.1). The sequence continues at coordinate 130,336 of JAPKMW010000016.1, read as the reverse complement.
CAACTCGGCCTCGATGACATCGGGCAGGAAGAAGATGCCAACGACGCGCGCATTGTTGCGCACCTGGGCGCGAATGCGATGGGCCACATCCATAAACATACCGGAGCCGGTGCCGCCACAGAGGCTGCCGACGACATAGATCAGTTGCAGGTTGCCGACCACGGGGAAGCCGCGATTTTGCGCCACTTCCATGTCGCGGATCTTGTCCAGGTTGGCGAGTTTGGTCTCCATCAACTGCTTGAAGGTGACATAGTTGCGAAAGAAGCAGAGGCGACCGATGGGCCGCAACTGTTTGGCGCCATTATGAATATAACCGAGGGGAATCGACGGGTAATTCCACCAGCGGGCGATTTCGGGATGTTGATCCAGGTTGGCGATCAGGCGGGTGGCGTCGAATTTACCCATGTAGGCAAATTCGTCGGCAAAGAGCGGCTCCTGATCCAACCGGTTGACCAGCGGCTCGGTGTCGAGCGCCATCAATTGGATCATGCCGGGGAGGCTATCCTGGCCGCGGTTGGCGCCTGGCGGTTGGTTGCCGTTCCAGACCTGGCGGAAGCGGCGTTTCACCGCCCGCACCGTATTGGTGCCCATCCCCCCAACGCCGACAACCATGGTGGGGTAGATGGTCGGCTTCTCAAACTGTTGGGCAGGGTTCGTTGCATTGGTTGTTGTCACTAGGTTACTCGTGTATTGATAAACTGATACTCCTGATCGAAGAGCGGGATCATTCGATAGTTGTACTGGTTGAGTTCAGATAAATTGATTGATAAAGTTGCATGATTGCGCTATAGAAACCAGGTTTTTATCAAAAACCTGGTTTCTTTGATGTTACCAACTCGAACGCCAGGGGTCATTGTCATTGCTGTTCGAGGAAGCATAACTCGTATCCCCATTACTCGAACCGCCCCAGGCGCTGCCCCACTCGGCGCCCCCCCACGTTTCTTTGGTTCCGCTGCCGGTTGTGACAACCGGTGTATCGATGGCAAGGGCTGGCGCTTCACTCCGCAGCGACTCGACCGGGGCGCTACTGGCGGCGAAGGTGCTGGCGGTCGCGGCTTCTTCCAATTCCTCTTCGTCAATATCGCGCCCGCGCACTCGCGCCATCACCACCAGCACCAGGAAGAGGGTCAACGGCCCGGTGCAGATCACCCACGGCATACTGTAGACCGGCAACAGATAGGGCGCCAGATAGCGTTGCGCCAACCCTGGACTCAGGAACGAGAGGCGGATCGGCTGCGGCGCGTCGGCCAGGCCAACCACGCCAATCCCTAATTCGCCATTGTAGAAGGTTCCACGCAATGGGTCAAATGGGATCGGTTGCCGTGCGACAAATGTTACCGGCACTTCGTAGAGACCAGCCTCGGTTGGTTCACCGGTCACTTCGACGGGGGGCATCTCCAGTTCGGTCTTGGTCAACAACACTTCGCCGTCGGGATTGCGCCCGTTGACTTTGACTTCGTTCATTTGGAGGACAAAGGGCGTTTTGCCGCTAAAGCGCACCAACAAGGTCGCCTTGACCTGGGCGCCGGCATCCTGAAAACGGCCGAGATCGAGCGCCGTACTAACGACCGACCACTCAATGTTGTTGATACGTGTATGCCAGGCAATCTCCTGGGGGAAGACATCATAATCCGCGGTGGGACCGCTGAGGGTCAAAATCCCGCTACAAACGCTGGGTTGAATCGGCCCGCGACTGGTTAATTGGAGCGGCAGGATTGCGCGCTTGCCTTCCTGCGGTTGTAACTCGCCGTGAGCGATGGTAATGTCGGGGCAACTACTTTCCTTGATGCCGACCGTGAACTCAAACGGGTTGCCTTCAAAGAGCAACGGCAGCGGCTTTTCCTGCCCCAAGCGGAAGTTGGGTGAAGTATCAAAGAGCGTTTCGCCAAAGTCGATCTGTTCCACATCCACACGCGCCACCGGGCGTGGGACAAAGAAGGTGACCGGGACGGCTGTCGTCGGGCGAATGTCCAAATTCTTCATGGGGCGACCGGCGGGATCTCGCACAGCAAACGTTAGCTCGCCTTCATAGGTGCCGGGCCGCAATCCTGACAACCCATCCACTAGCAGCGGCACAGTCGTCGAACCATTTTCCGGCACATCAACACTAAAGTTGACTGCGGCGCCCTTGGCCTCGTCATCACTTTCCAGGCGGCGCATGGTCAGTTGCGCAGTGAGCGCGCCAATCGCCTCGGTGGTGCCGGAGCCGATTTCGAGCGGCCAGCCTTCAGCGGGCATTTGGGTCAGGTCAAAGGCGGCGGGCAGGCCACGGACATAGACCGCCGGCTTGAGCGAAAAGTCACTTTCCCCCCAATCGCTAAAGCGTAACCCATCTTTCATCGCCTGGATTAAATAGGTGACTTTGTAGGAACGGCCATCGCTTGGCACAAAGTTTTCGTCGGTGCAATTGCTTGCGTTGCAGGCGAGGTTGGCCTGGTAGACCAGTCGACCACCGCCTTGTGCGTCTTTCGATTCATCGGTGACAAAGACGGTTGCCGCCATCTCCCCAATGCCGCTACTGCCGGTAAAGCCGATCTGCAAGCGCACATGTCCATTGTCCAAAATCCCTGAACTTTTGGCGCTGGGCGAGAGAATTTCGGCTTTGGGTAGGTCGCGCCGGGCTTCCAGGCGGAAGGTGCGCATCAGTTGCAGCGGTGTTTTATCTTCACCCAACTGTAAACGAATTTCGCCGCTCTCTTCGCGCAGTTGCAGGGCTTTGAGACCGCTGTCGCCCCACGGCTTGAAGAGCGTCTTGCCATTTAAGTAGAGCGCTTCGTTGGCGCCGGGGCCGCTGCTGCGGGCCACCAACAACAGGGGCCGGCCAGCCGGGTAGTAACGCACCGAAGCCGGATTGGTGGCAATGCTGGGGGGCGGATTGAGCAATTCGGGGTAGCTGTTGGTCTGCACCACAGCAAAACCGCTAAAATCGCTGGTTTCGGCGGTCCAAACACCGGCTTCTAAGCCTTCGCCTTCCAGCCAATTGACATCAATGTTGGGGTCGTTGAGGATCGCCTGCGGCTGCACCGGCTGTTGATCACGTTGTAGGCTGACCAACCCACCGCGCGGTGTTACCAAAGCAATCTTGCGGACACCATGCGGCGCACGTGTCGTAAATTGCAGCAAACCTTTGGCATTGCGACCACTCAGCACCGAGCGATCCGACTTCATGGTGGCGAAGATTTCGCTAAAGACGCGCACCAGATCCTGCGCATTAGCCGCATCGCGCACGCCCTGTTCGGCAAAGCGCGCCTTGAGAAATTCACCGGCACAGCCGGCGGTTGGGTTACAAAGCACCACGGGAAAGACAGAGATGCCGGCGGCATTCATCTGCTCAATTTGCGCTGTGACCCGTTCTTTCTGGCTGACCGAGCCGCTAGGTTGGCTGGGTTCGCCATCGGTCAGGAGAATAATATATTGGCTGCGGCCCGGTTCGCGCGCGCCGCTTAAGAGATCGATGGCCGATTGCAGACCAAGATCGATACGGGTATAGCCACGGGTAAAATATTCATCGGGCGGTTGGAGCGCTTCGGTCAGTCGGCGGCGATTTTCACCAGCGCCGACCGGTTGCAGAACGCCCAGATCGCCAACGCCGCCGGCCAGGTTGTCAAAGCGCACGACAGCGATGCGGTCATTGTCATCGGCCAATTGGAGCAACAGGCGCGCCGCACTATAGCGCAGTTCTTCGGGATCGCTGGGTGGATTTTCGCTTGGATAGCCGCAAGGTGGGTTAAAGGGTTGCCCCTTTTGCGGCCAGGGCCAACAGGTCGCCATGCTGCCTGAATCGTCGAGTACCACGACTACGTCGAGCGGTTCGGTGGCATCGCCGCTGGTGGGGGGTGGATCATTCTGCGCACGAGCGCTGCTGCGCAAGGTAGTTGCCGCTTCGCCGACAAACCACAAAAAGAGAAGGCTCGCCAGACAAAGCGCCGTCGCGAACCGGCTGGGTAGATGCTTGATGTGCATTGCTTATGGTTGATAACTTTCCAGAAAATCTACTGGCCCTTGCCATCACTCACGGTCCAAGATAAGCAAGAATTATTCGCCAGCAAATACAACAATACCATCAAACGTCTGCTATCGACAAATCGTTCCCGATTAGAGACAACATCCAATTCAGAATCTGGGCTGTAGACATAACTTTGCGTTGTATCTTGATCGATAGCCAAAACACCGCCGCTCCTTTACGCTACCAAGCCAGATTGCCCGAATTGTTTATCGGTACAAAGAAAAAAGCATTCGTTGGCTCACCACCAGATCGGTGATACGCCAGCCATTCCCAAAAAGAGAAAGGGGCTTCGTATGTTGATCACGACCGGACGCAACGCGCTACGCAACTGGGGACTGACCACATTGGTCAGCTTGGCTTTGACCCTCAGTGGTTGTATTATCACCTTCCCAGCGCCACCGCCCAGTGGCACCGTCCCGCCGCCAACGCCAACCGCCGGCACGATCCCACCACCAACGCCAACGGCCGACACAGCCGGCGCCACGGGTGAGTACCGCGCCATTGAGGCCGAACTCTGTGAAACGCTACGCACGGAGGTCGAGGAGCTGTTGAATGTTACGGTTACTCAGGAGGAAAATTCAGCCTTCGAGACGGTGATCGAAAACCGCAGCGGCGTCAGTTGTCGGCTCACGGCGACAGGGACGGGCGATGACTTTACCAACTTTGTAGATGTTGCCAATAACCTGGTTGCACTTTTAGAAACCCAAGGCTGGACCGCTGATCCACAGTATGTAGCAGACGCACCCACCGGCACCGTCCTCGGCCTGCGCCGGGATGATGATACGGTTGCCGATGGGTTAGCCGTTGTCCAGGTGAATTGGAACCCGGCGCCCGACGTTGAATGTCCGTCTGATCAACCGATTGCCACTTGTGCCGAACAGCTAGAACCGTCACAGATGCTTTATAACATTAGCATTGATCTAGCCGAAGTCAGCTAGAGTAGTCGCTTGCCCACCTGGTTTGGCAACGAAGTCCAACCATTGATACCAGTGCTTCGTTGCCATTCCGCCCGCCCTATCGTTTCTTCTTCACCTGTTCCTGGCAAATAACCACCCTCCTTCCTGTCCAAAGCACTGACAATTTTTGATAGCCAAGAAATAGCAATAAATCAACTATTCCTGTTAATTTATTGATTATGGTCGTAACTACGCGCCGTTTACTGGCGCAGATCCCTTGACAGCCATTGATTCTAGGCGTATGCTACTTTTATACCGACCGACGGTCGGTCTGCAAACAAGAAATCATGGAAGGAGTCATGATAGTGGCGCGCATTGTCAAGGAATATGATGTCCGGCGCAATGAGATTCTCGACGTTGCACAGCAGCTTTTCTATCAAAAAGGCTATGAGCAGACGTCCATTCAGGAGATTCTCGGCGCAGTCGGCATAGCTAAAGGCACCTTCTATCACTATTTTGCGTCCAAAGAGGCGCTCTTGGCGGCGTTGGTCGAGCGCATGAGTGGGCAGGTGATGCAGTTGATCAATCACATTGCTACCGACCCAACGTTAACCGCTTGTCAGAAATTGGAACAGGTGTTTGTCCAAGCACACCAATGGAAATTTGAACACAAAGCTGTCTTGTTGCAGGTTTTGAGCGCCTTTTATCAGGCGGAGAATCTGCGCCTGCGCCACACGTTGGTTGTGGCAGGGGCGGCGCAGATTGTGCCGGTCTGGGCGCAAATTATTGAACAAGGGGTCCAAGAAGGAGTTTTTGCCACCGCCTTTGCCCGGGAAACAGCAGAAATTATCTTCAAAACCCTCCAAAGTTTATCCGAGGAAATCGCGCTGCTGATTCTTCAGCCTCCCGTGGATGCCGTTGCCGGTTTGGAACGGAAGGTGCTGGCCTATCAGCAAGCAATCGAACGCTTGTTGGGAGCAGCTCCGGGGGCCTTCCAGTTGTTCGACATCGAGTTGATCAAACGTTGGCTGGAGTGAAGGGGGAAACAACATGGGGAACTATCTCAAACTGGCCTGGCGCAATGTCTGGCGCAACTGGCGACGCACGGCGATTGCGTTGGTTGCCATTGTCCTGGGTCTCTTCTTGTTGCTATTGATCGATGGTCTCATCAAAGGCTCGGACCAGGCGATCTTTGGCAATGCCGTGCGGCTCTATGGCGGCAATATCCAGGTGCATAGCCCCGGCTTTCGGGCCAAAATCAACCGTCTGCCCTTGCTACCCCTGGCCGATGCGGACGCCGTGGTGGCGGCAGCGCAGGCACAACCACAAGTAGTGACGGCGGCCAAACGGATCAACACCGGCGGCCTGATTAGCAGCCGCGAAGGCGCATTTCCCGTCGCCATCACTGGCATTGAACCGGACATTGAAGCGCCCCTGAGTATCCAAGCTGAACATATCGCCGCCGGACGTTTTCTGCAACCGGCCGATGGCGACGCTGTGGTCATTGGCCAGGGATTGGCGCGCTTGCTCCAGGTGAATGCCGGCGACCGGGTCACGCTGGTGGGGCGGCGCAAGAATGAGACCATGCGTCAGCGCACCATGACGGTGGTCGGCATCTATGATCTTAATATGCCCGACGCCGAAAAAGGCACGGTCTTTATCACCCTGCCGGAGGCACAGAGTCTCTATAACCTGCGCAACCAAGTGACCGAAGTCGCGGTCTCGCTGCAAAATGTGGGCCAGAATGGCACAGTCCTGACGGCGTTGCAAGCCGCGCTGCCCGGCTACGAAGTGGACACCTGGGAGACGCTCAAACCGGAGATTCGCCAGACGATGGATACCAAAAAGGCATTTACGGGGATCGTCGGTCTGATCGTCGTGATGATTGCCAGCATTGGCATTCTCAACCTGCTGCTCATGGCCGTCTTTGAACGGACGCGCGAGATGGGAGTCTTGGCAGCGCTGGGCATGAAACGGCGGCAACTGGTCACCCTCTTCCTGCTCGAAGGGGCGCTGATTGGCCTGGTTGGTTCGGTGGTCGGTTGTCTGCTGGGCGGGTTGACAATTGCCGCCATGGGCCAGGTGGGCTTTGATTTTTCCTTTGCCCAGGGCATGGGGGAAGCGACGGCGCTCATGGGGACGCGGCTCTATCCAGCGTTGACCGTGGGCGATGCCGTGAGCCGCGGCATAACGGTGACGCTTGTGGCGATTTTGGCTTCGCTCTATCCGGCGTGGCAGGCGGCGCGGAAAGAACCGGCGGCGGCGCTGCATTATGTGTAAACTGCCGAATAATTAATTGTCAATGGCGAACGATTAATTGTTCCTATGGTGGGAGGAGAGTAAAGATGGCTTTGGGAAAGTTGTGGATTATTGCGTATCGCGACCTGTTGCGTAACCGGCGGCGGTCGTTCTTTACGGGGCTGGCGGTGGCGTTGGGGTTGGCGCTGTTGATTGTGTTGAATGGCTATATTGCCGGGGTGATGGAAGATTCGCTGCAAAACAGCATTCGCTTGCAGACGGGGCATCTCCAGTTACGCACCCCAACCTATACCGAGGAGAAGGTGAGTCTGCAATGGAAAGACTTGCTCGACAACCCGGATGAAACTGTTGCGCACGCACGCGCCTTACCGGCGGTGCAGGCGGCGGCGCCGGTCCTCTGGGCGGCGGGGATTCTTAACACGGCAAATGAGTCGAGCGGTGTACGCCTCTATGGCATTGACACCACCTCGGCCCTCTATGCGCCGATTCAGAGCGGCATGGTCGCCGGTACTTTTCTGAGCGCCGATGATCGGAACGGGATTCTCATCGGGCGCCACCTGGCTGATAGCCTGGGCGTTGGCGTTGATCAGAAGGTGAGTTTGACGGTGGTCAACGCCGATGGCGCACCGGAAGAGGGCATCTTTACCATCCGCGGCCTCTTTAACACCGGCATTCCCAGCTACGATGACAGCGCCCTCTTTATGCCGCTTTCTAAGGCGCAAGCCTTTACCCGCACCGGGGGGCGCGCCAGTGCAATTATGATGTTGTTGCATCAGCAGGACGACGCCGACAGCGTGGGTGCGGCCCTGGCGTCGCCGACCATCAAGGCGCTTACCTGGCGTGATCTCAATGCCGTGTTTATCCAAATGATGGAGACCGGTATGGGTTTTTACGTAATTTTGGATGGCATTGTCATCCTGATCGTCGCCGTGATCATTGCCAACACCCTGCTCATGGCGGTCTTTGAACGGATTAGGGAAATGGGCATCCTAGCGGCGCTGGGCATGAAGCGCGGGCAGATTCGCCTGATGTTTCTGCTCGAAGCGACCATTTTGGGACTGGCTGGGATTGTCGTAGGCATTGGCATTGGCTGCGCGGGCGTGGCCTATCTGGCAACCGCCGGCATTCCCATCGGGGACATCGGTGCGGCGGCCAACGGTATTGCCATTAGCACCGTACTCTATGCCCGCTTTGTCCCCAGCACCTTTGCGGCGCTGTCCATCTGGACATTGGTGATTATTGTAGTCGCATCACTCTATCCCGCCTGGTTCGCCGCCCGCCTAGAGCCGGTTGATGCGTTGCGTTCTGCTTAGAAAACAAAGGGACGCAGAGGGCGCAAAGGAGGCACAGAGAGCCACAGAGAAAATTCTTCTCTGCGCAACTCCGTGGCCTCTCTGTGCCTCTCTGTGTCACCTTCCTAAAGGAGTTGGTTATGGCACTGATTCAGGTTGAAAATGCAACCAAACTTTATACGATCGGCGAAGTGGAAACGCGAGCGCTGGATGGCGTCAACCTCACGATTGAGCCGGGCGAATTTACGGCCCTCACCGGCCCCTCTGGCTCCGGCAAGACGACGCTGCTCCAATTGCTGGGCTGTCTCGACAAACCCAACAGTGGCGCCGTGAAGATCAACGGGCAGGATGTGACTCAACTGACGGCCAATCAACGGGCCGACCTGCGCCGCGACGAAATTGGCTTTATCTTCCAGTTTTTTGCCCTGGTGCCGGTTTTGAATGCGTATGAAAATGTCGAACTGCCACTGTTGCTCAGTGGCGTCGGCGCCAAAGAGCGGCGTCAGCGGGTGATGACGATGTTGGATGCCGTCGGTCTGGCTGATCGCGCCAACCATCGTCCTGACCAGATGAGCGGCGGACAACAACAGCGTGTCGCCATTGCCCGTGCCTTGGCGCCCAAGCCCTTGCTGGTGCTGGCTGACGAGCCGACCGCGAACCTCGACACCGCCAACGGTGAACAGGCGATGGCGATCATGCAACGGCTCAACCAGGAGACCGGCACGGCCTTCATCTTTGCCACCCATGACCCGCGCGTGATGGCCTTTGCTCGGCGCAAGGTGATCATGCGCGACGGGAAGATTGTGGAGGATGGGATTGGTGTTGGTAGAAATTGAGAGATTGAGAGATTAGTAATGGAATCTCTCAATCTCTTACTCTCCTGATGATAAACAAGGAGCGAGTTCATGCGTGTCCATCACTGGTGGCGTGGCCTGGTGGTGCTGTTGTTGGTGACGGCTTGTGCGCGGCAGCCGACGCCCACGCCAACCCCGGTTGTGACCGCAGCGCCAAGGGTTGACAATGGGGCGCTGGGCGGCAGTGTGACGGCATCCGGGGAAGTCGCGCCGAGCCAGAAGGCCGTGTTGAGTTTCCCGGCGGCTGGACGCGTGCAAACGATTGATGCGGTAGTCGGCGATGCTGTTGCGGCGGACGCGCCTTTGGTGGCGCTAGAGAGCGCCGACGCTCAGGCAGCAGTGGCCCAAGCGCAGGCGATGCTTTTTCAGGCCCAGGCACAATTGGCGGCAGTCGTCGCCGGCCCGCACCCCCAGGAGATTGAACGAGCGCAGGCCGATCTGGCGGCGACCGAGGCGCAACTGGCCGCATTGACCGAACCGGCGCGCCCAGAAGAGATTGATGCCGCCCGCGCGGCTGTCACTGCCGCCCAGGCCGCACTCCAACAATTATCTGCCGGGCCACAGGAAGAGGAACGGATTGCGGCGCTGGCCACCCTCTCGAATGCCAAGGCGGCGTTGCAACAGGCGCAGTCGGCCTATAATAAAGTTTCCTGGGCCAACGATATTGGCGCTCGCCCCGAAAGTCGCCAATTGCAGGAGGCGACCAACAACTATGAAGCGGCCCAGGCCCGATACGACGCACTCTTTGCCGGGCCGGCGGCGGATCAGGCGGCGGCAGCACGCGCGCAACTCCAACAAGCCCAGGCGACCCTGGCGCAACTATTAACCCCCGGCAGCCCCAGCCAAATCGCCGCTGCCGAAGCCCAGGTGCGCAGCGCGCAAGCCACGCTGGATCTCTTGACCGCCGCGGCCCGTGATGAAACCATCGCCGCCGCTTCGGCGACGGTTGCGAGTGCGGAAGCCGCTCTCCATCGCGCCGAGGCGACCCTGGCAACGATGACTTTGCACGCACCCTTTGCCGGTACGGTGACAACGATGGGTGTCAGTATCGGTGAGATGGTGCAACCGGGGCAGGCAGTCTTGACCCTGGCGGATCTGAACCACCTCGAAGTGACGACCACCGATCTGAGCGAACGTGATGTCAGCCGTGTGCAGGTGGGGCAGGCGGCGACAGTGTTCATCGAAGCGTTGGGTGATGAGTTTGCGGGCACGGTGACACGCATTGCCGCACAAGCCACCATTATCGGCGGTGATGTCGTCTACCCGGTGACGATCCAGTTGGACACCCAACCGCCAAGGCTGCGCTGGGGCATGAGCGCCCAGGTGGACATTCAGGCCATAGAATAGTTGCCACCTGCTAGGTAACTACTAAGCTCAAAGCCAGTCCGTGACTGGCGACTGGGCTGCCAGTCACGGACTGGCTTTGAGCGGGCTTGGTAGGTGCCCGGCTAGGGCAAAACCAAAGTCTCGCCGGGGTAAATAGTATCTGGGTTGGTGAGTTGGGGGTTGACAGCCAGAATTGCCTGCACGGTTGTGTTGTGACGACGGGCAATATCGCCCAGCCAATCACCGGGCTGAATCACATAAACGGCAGATCCCGGCGGCAAGGTCGGCATTGTTAATGGCTGGGTTGCATTGTCAACAGAGAGGGGAACCATGAGTTGGGCTGTGGGCGCCACGATCAAGTTGGGATTCGGCGTCGGCGTTATGGCTAGCACGGCCCCGCTATTGTTGAAAAACTGTGGCTCGGCAGCGATTTCGGGGGTAGCTGCCGAGGCGAGAAAGAGGAGAATCAGGATCAGAAAGAGTATCACCGCCAGAAAGCCGGGCCAACCGTTATTCATAGCACCCTCCTACTGTCCGCTGTTCATTCCACAGCCTGAAGCCACTTATTTGCGCGTAATGCCGGCCAGTGGTTGACCGTTGATCAAGATTTGCACCTCGTTCACTGCTGGAAATTGTAACGCTGTCGCCGCAAGCTGGGCTTGGATGCGCGCCTGCTCACAAGCATCGTTTGTTTGTAGATCACCCGTTAGATTCACATCGGCGCGTCCGTTGGCAATGGTGATTCGGTCAAGGGTCAGGGTGGATTGGGAAAGTGGGTTGTATAACCCCGCCTCGCCATTGCGCCGTTCTTTCATCTGCAAAAGTGCTTGTAGCGCACCGGTCATCGGCGAGACAGTGGGGCGAATCGTCTGTGCGATAGGAGTAATCGCGCCATCACAGCCGGTCAATGACCCTAACTCGCCACCGGCGCCAAGCGCAACCAGATAGAGGTCAACCGGTGTGCCGCCTTGTGTCGCTTCTTCGCCGGGGACGGTAAAGGCATCGATCAAGCTCTCGGTCGGAGCGCCCTGTTCGCGCAACACCAGCAACCAGGGTTGACCGGGCGCAGCAACAGCCGGCAGCGGCATGGTGTGCTGCACGGCCCCTTGCCCATTAGCCTGAATGGTGGTGGTGATCAGATAGTCGCCATCTGTGCGTTCCAGCGCAACTTCTACCGGCGCGTTGGGCGAAAAACCACGGGCTTGCACCTGTACGCCCAGCCCCGCTGTCTCTGAGGTGTTGGCTGACTGTTCGACCGGCGCTGGCGCAGCGCTTTCCGGCGGCGCATCCGCTTGCATAGCCAACGCTTGCACTGAATCATCCTGTGGTGCATCCGCCAACGTCGCCTGGGTAGCATCAGCTTGGGATGCCTCCCCCGGCAGTGCCGAAGGTTGGACAGGGCCAGCGCCAGGAATCGCCAATGTCCAGCCTGGCCGGATCAAATTTGGATTATAAATAAATGGATTCGCTGCCAGCAAGTCGCGATAGCTGATGTTAAACCGACGGGCAATGACAATGAGTGAGTCACCCTGTTGGACAGTGTAGGAACCGTTGACCGGCGCATCCACGGTTGTCCCTGCGGTTGACGTTGCCTCTGCGCCAATGACAGTAGGGATCGTCAGTTGATCACCGGCTTGCAACGCGCGCCCCGCCACCGTGGGGTTTGCTTGTTGTAAAGCATCAAGCGTAATATTACACCGCTGGGCAACCCCTGTTAGCGTATCGCCTGCGGTCACCACTTCGGTCTCTTGACAAGAATTTTGCGCCAGGGCTGTCATGGGCAAGCTCATGCCCATGAGGAGGGCGGCGATGAGCAGCCGCCTACAGAGTGGTCGCACTACGATATCGCTTTCAAATTTCAGCATACGCCATCCTATCTTCGCTAGTCACGCCTTACCAGGTTCATCTTTCTGGCCTGCGTTCTACACCGTTCCCTACTCTGTTAGGACTTACGCAAAACAGAATAGTTATGGGTGTCCCTATTCATGAAGACTGATTTGTAAAGCGTTCAGCGGCGCGGGTGAGCAGGTCACGCACTTCCTCATCCCGCACCTGGGTAAAGTTTTCATACCAGAGGCCGACGCCAAAAAAGGGGGCGGGCGTTTCCAGGCAGATCATACGGTCAACACGCTGTGCAAAACGCTCACAACTTTCCGCATCTGCAATCGGCACGGCCACCACGATTTCCTCCGGTTCATGAGCGCGCAAGGCCGTGACAGCAGCGGCCATACTGGCGCCGGTTGCCAGACCATCATCCACCAGGATAGCAATTTGATCTTGCAAGGAGGGCGTCGAGTTGTCATTGCGGTAAAGCTGCTCCTGGCGCGCCAGTTCTTGTTGTTCCCGTTGGCTGATGGCGTCGATTACATCACCTGGGATGCGCATGGCGTTGATCACCTCTTGATTCAAGATCCGTACACCGCCGGAGGCAATCGCACCCATGGCCAATTCCTCGTGACCAGGCAAACCTAATTTACGCACTAGAAAAACATCAAGCGGCGCTTGCAGCGCATGGGCCACCTCATAGGCGACCGGCACACCGCCACGCGGCAAAGCCAGTACCACCACGTCCGCGCGTCCGGCGTATTCATTGAGCTTTTGCGCTAATTGCTGCCCCGCATCAGTGCGATCTTGAAAAAGTAACATACCCTATCCCTGAACAATTGACGAATCACAAAGCAAAACATCAGATAAATATCACATCTACTTCTCACGGTAACAGAAAAATCGAAAATAACCATAGAGTAAGATATAGGTCAGGGTATAAGGCAAGTACAGACAGAAGGACAGAGAGAAGGATAGGCAGTACGCCTTTTATACCTCGGTTTTGTGCAGCGATTGATCACGCTGTTGGTGCAGATGAGTAGACTATGGCTAGGAAAAAGGTTAGAAAAAAAGTTGTAGCAAGGGAAGGAGTAAGCTATGCAATATCGTGAGTTGATCGAACAAGTGCAGACCCATGCCCAGGTGGAAACACCGGCAGCAGCAGAAGCGTTGACCGAAACCGTAATGGGCGTTTTGGGCGAACGGCTTTACCGCACCTCTTGTGATAAATTGGCAGCACAGTTACCCAAGGAAATGAAAAATTTTCTCTTTAGTACCCAGCCACCGGAGAACACCTGGCGCGATGTCCAAACATTTGACCTGGCCGAGTTTTATAACCGGGTTGGCGCGCGCTTGAAGGTAGGCAATCCGGCGGCGATCCGTCAGAGCCATGCTGTCATGGGTGTCATCCAAAGTGCGGTTTCACCGGCGATCATTGACCATGTCCGGGGCGAGTTGCCGGCAGAATTTAACGAACTCTTTGTGTAGTGGTTCGTGGGGTGGTTTGTGGGTTTCGACAGGCTCAACCCACGAACCACCCCACGAAATTCTACGAATCTCTCACCTGTTTAGATATTTGCGCCTTGCGCTTTGGTGGTTTGCGCTTGATTGTCAGCCGGTTGGTTTTGACCGTCAATAGCTTGCTTGCTGCCGTTCTCACTGCTGCCATTGCCCATGCCGTTGCTTTGACCGCCCTGCACCGTAATGCGGCGGGGTTTGGTCTCTTCGGCTTTGGGCAATTGAATGATCAGAACACCATTTTCACAAGTAGCTTCAATATTCTCACTGCTAATGGCATTGGGCAGGCGGATGCTGCGGCTAAAGCGCCCAAAGTGGCGCTCGCGCAGATGCCATTGACCCTGTTCCTGTTCATTCTCCTGGCGGCTCTCGCCGCTAATGGTGAGAATGTCATTATTCATGGTAATCTCCACATCATCGGGGTTGACACCGGGGATTGAGGCTTTGATCGTATAGTTATTCTGGTCTTCGCTCACATCCAGCGCCAGCGACGATTGTTGCTCGCCGCCTTCCCATTGGTCCATGGTGCGGAAGCTGTATTCAAACATACGATCCATGCGTCGCCGCAGATCGAGCATCTCACGAAAGGGATCCCAACGAACTAAGGTTGCCATAAGCGTACTCCTTCTATGTTTCCAAACGATTTGTAACGACAACTGTCACCCTAGTATCAGTAGACCGCAACGCTCGCAGCAGGTCCGTGACCTGCGCCAGTCACCGGGAACCCCTGCGGGGGTGTGGCTGGCTAGGAGCGGGCTGTTGCACTCTACTGAGTATAGGATCAGTAGCGGCACAGTGGCGTATATGCGGTTATAAGGAGAAGGTACAGCGTAGGTATAGACTCGTGGTAGTGGAAGAATAGGTTATGCCATGTCCATCTATACCCTCGATCTATGCCCTGTTCGATAGCCCACGGCGTTGCTCAATGATAATGTACCCTTTATCAGCTTTGCCTGATATTGTTTGGGAAATAGACAGCCCTTGTCGGCGCCTGTCTGTTTCCTACCCTAAAACGCAAATGAACAACGTATATTGATGTTGAGCTTACGCTCCCCTACAGATTTGCCTATCAACGGCGGCTGATTCCGGTTAGGAGGTAAGCTCCGGAGTGGAAAAGATGATGAGTGTATTAGACGTACCCACCTTAGATTTACAACTAGACTTACAAGGCATTCGCAACGATTTGGAACGTGAACGCAACCGCATCTGGAAACAGTTAAATGGCGGTGTGCAGGTGAAGAGCGATTACTTTGGTCGCAATCCCAATCGCGATGACCTGGCCGATAGCTATGTTACCTTTGAACAGCAGACGGTCTTACAGACAATGGAACAGAAAAAGTTAGCCCAAATCGAAAACGCGTTACAACGCCTTGACAGTGGCCTCTATGGCTGGTGCGCCGACTGCGGCGCTTCGATCCAGCCGGAGCGCTTAGAAATTGTCCCTTCGACCGTCTTCTGTGTCGAATGCCAACAACGCAACGCCGCCTAAGCCAAAACCAATGCTTCCGCATTGCGGCGTCGTAAACCACTCACTTATTACACAGATAGGAAGGAACAGTGCATGATTGCACCAATCAGGGTTCCTTTCTATCTGTGTATAAACTATCCCTGTCTTCTGTTCTTCTGTCTTCTGTTCTTCTTGTCTTACTTACCGGGGAAACCATGTCGCGTCTACATCTGTTAGAGCTTCACGAGCAACCGTGGTGTCCGCCCACGATCCGGGACGGGGCAACCGACTGTTTACGCTTCATCGCCACGGTTGGGCAGCAATACAAACATGTCGCCCCGCTGTTGCAAGAAGCGCTACTCGCCACCCATGCCAGCCGGATTGTCGATCTTTGCGCCGGTGGTGGGGGTCCCTGGCTGGCCTTGGGGCGCACCCTCAACACCAGCACGGGCGCACCGGTACAGATCCTGTTGACCGACCTCTACCCGCATGAAAGAGCCAGTCAAAGCGACAAGTTGCGCCACGGCGCCACCATGCGTTTTTGTCCAACTGCGGTAGACGCCACCCAACCGCCAGCCGAGCTAACCGGTTTTCGCACCCTCTTTACCGCTTTTCATCACTTTACACCGGCGCAAGCGCAGGCTATCTTACAAAGCGCAGTCAACGCCGGGCAAGGCATCGCCATCTTTGAACAGACTGCCCGTACCCCGCTAGGGCTGCTGGTGATGTACGTGCTGCCTTGGTTGGCGCTGGTGAGTGCGCTGGCAGTGCGGCCCTGGCGGTTGTCCCGCTTCTTCTGGACGTTTGTCATTCCGGCCATTCCCTTGATGTTGTGGTTCGATGGCATGGTCTCTTGTCTGCGTACCTACTCAACGGCAGAATTACAGGCGCTGGTGGCGGCATTGGAACTACCCAAGGGGGTGAGCTATGTATGGCGCATTGGCAAAGTGCGCAGCCCGCTGTCGCCCCTAGGTGTGAGTTATTTGATTGGCTACCCAACAGGCGATTAAACCGGCAGAGAAGTTCGACTTCTCGGAGAAGTCGAACTTCTGGGATAGTACGTTTACGCTGGTTGGTTTTGCTGCTGCTTTGGTGATCCCAGGGGAAGGTTGGGGGATGCCGCTTTGGGAAAAGCGCCACGGGTTGCCTTGACAAAATAAGAGGCGAGCGGTGGCGCCACACGGCCCAATCCGATCATGGCTTCGGCCAGCAGGGGGACGGCCAACATCTGTTGCAGAAACCGACCTGTGCGCACCCGCCGATTAAATTCGCTTTGCCACGTCTGTTGGTAGTACGTCGCCCACTCGGCCAACGCAAGCTCTTCGCGCAAAAAGGCATCGGCCAGGGGCGCACAGAGTTCCGCCGACCGGAGCGCCATTGCCATGCCATCACCACAGAGGGGCGGCAACATGACGGCTGTGTCCCCCAGGCAAGACACTTCCGCCCAAGGCGCCGCAGGGCGTCCGGTGTCTACGGGGGCTACGGTGCAGATGCTTTCGGCCAATGCTCGCCCCCCAGCCAGCCGCCGCCCCAACGCAGGATTCCATTCGGCAATGGCCGCCAAGGTTCCTGCCACTGACTGACCAGTGCGGCGGAACGCTTCATACGAAAGCAGCAGACAGAGGTTGACTCGCCCATCCTCAATCGGGTTGATGCCGGCGTAGCCGCCGGGGAAGAAGAAGAGTTCAACCTGTGGCGGCATGGCAACGTCAACATAATGACCTTTGATGCCCACCGACAGTGGGCGATTGTGGGGCGTGGGATGGGGCGGCAGCGCACTGGCACTGTGACGGCCACAGGCGATGATAAGCGCCCGGCTTTTGACAATGCCGTGGCGGGGCGCCTGCCCGGTGGTTGCTCGCGTCTGCAACTGGATGACATACTCGTTGGCGATGTTGGTAAAAGAATTTACCAACATCCCGCTCCAGAGATCAACACCGTGTTCACAGGCGGCGGTTGCCAGCGCTTCGTCCATGGCAAAGCGACTGACGCCCCAGGCCGGACCGGGAAGCGGCATTCGAGCCGTCTGTCCAGATTGGGTCGTCACTGTGGCATGGGTTAAGGCAACCGGCGTCAAGGCGGCGACGGCGCTGTGCAAACGCAACGTCCGCAATGTCCCCTGCGCTTCTGGGGAGAGAAATTCGCCACAGACCTTGTGGCGGGGAAAGTGATCTCGTTCGAGCAGCAGAACATCCCACCCCCGTTGCGCCAATGCCGCCGCCGCCGCACTACCAGCCGGCCCGGCGCCGACCACCACCACATCGCGCACGCCGTTGCGGTTAGCCATAGATACTCTCCTTGCCATTGCTGATGGGCGCCTGCGGCATCATCACCGCTCGTGGGGAAGTTGTCAAGGCCGGCTGGGCGACCGGCATATAAGTCACCCGCGCCATTTCGATGACCAGCCCAGGCCCAAAAGCCATCGCTACCCCTGCCATTGGTTGCTCAGTGGCATTTGTATTTCTTTCTTGTTGCAGCGTGCGCCCCAGTTCCTCCAGCACAAAGAGAATGGTCGCTGAGGAAAGATTGCCATACCGCCGTAAAATTGCGCGGCTGGTGGCGACATCGTCGTCGGCCAAGGCAAAGATGTGCGCCAGTCGATCGACAATGGCGCGCCCGCCGGGGTGAATGGCCCAAAAGTTGGGATGATCATTGGCAAAGAGCGTTTGTAGCGCCGCCGGCGCCACTTCAGCCAGGTGTTGCGGGATTTGGGGCGAAAGACGCAGCGTAAAGCCGTGATCACCAATCGCCCAGACCATCTCGGTTTGCGTGTCCGGCTTGGTGCTGGTATGAAAGGCGTCCAGTTGAAAGAAATCGGTTTCGTCCGCCGCCGGTTGGCCAACGAGACAGGCCGCCGCGCCATCGGCAAAGAGCGCATAGGCGGCCAGTTGTTCGCGTCCGGGGTTGGGCTGGGTATGCAGCGAACACAATTCAACGCTCACCACCAGCACCCGTGCCTGTGGGTCGCTGCGCACAATCTGTTGGGCAGAACGTAGGCCATTGAAGGCTGCCGAGCAACCCATAAAGCCGATCAAGGTGCGCTGCACCGTCGGCGCCAACATAAGATCACGGGCGATGACAAAATCCAAACCTGGGGCAAAGAAGCCGGTGCAACTGACCACCACCAGATGGGTGATTGAGTCACGCACCGTTGCGATGGAGGTATCCCGCTTTTCTGCATAGGTGGTCAACGCCTGCTGGGCGGCGGCTGTGCCGAGGGGTGGCGCTTCTTTGGTGTAGATCGCCATCCGTTCTGCCGTGGTCGGGGAATTTGCTAACGGTTGTCCTGGCGCAAAGCGGGATTCCGTTGGCGGCAACAAATAGTCGGGACAGCAAGAGTAGCGCCAGTCGATGCCGGCGTTGACATGAAGACTATGAAGCAAACGGCTGGTTGCTGACTTCTTGCCGAGTGATTGGGCCATCCACTCACCAATCTCGCTTTGCGCTACGCCATAGGCAGGTAGAGCCGTACCAAAGGCGAGCATAGCAACGGCTGGCTGTTGTAGTCGGGCGACCGGTTGCCATGTGACATTTCCAGGGTGATACCCCATTCCATTCATTATGGTTGTGCTTTCTTAACTTACGCTAGTGTTTTGTCAAATCAGGTAGGAAGGTAGTAAAGACTTTAGTCTTTGCACAGGACAGGAAAAGACTAAAGTCTTTACTACTGTGCGGGTGGCGTCAGCACCGCATCGATCAGATGGATGACGCCATTGGTGGTGACAATATCGGTTTGAACAACTTGTGCCTCATTCACCTGAATAACGCCATTCGCCGCCACTATCACCCGCAAGGGCTGCCCCGATGTGGAGAGTGCACGCCCCAACCGCACGAGATCAGCGGCGAGGGCAGTATCGGCGACCAGATGGTATTGCAGCACATTGGCAATGGCCGCCGTGTTGTTGAGCAATGGCTGTAACTGGCCGGCAGGTAGCGCTTCAAAGGCCGCGTTGGTGGGCGCAAAGAGGGTCAATTCGCCGGGCAACTGCAATGCCTGTAAGAGACCGGCTGCCCCCAGTGCGGTCTCCAATGCCGATAACTCCTCGGTGTTGCGCACAACATCGGCAATGGTAGCGGTGGGGGCAACGGTGGTGATGATTTGTACGGTCGTTACGGCCTGGGTAGCGGTAACCTGGGTGGCAGCACTGGCGCTAGGGGTTCCGGTGATAGGCGGAATGGTCAGATTGGCCGGGACGAGGACCGTATCAATGGCGTGAATCACGCCGTTTGTCGCTTCAATATTGGGTTCAACAATGGTGGCGTCACCGATCTGTGTAACACCGGCGGCGGTCAGGGTGACAGGCAAGGTTTGTCCAAATGTTGTCAGCACACTGCCCAGACGCGTTAATCGCGCCGCCGCCACTTCTTCAATCAACAGATGATTCTGGAGAACGCTGGTCAGCGCACTTGGGCTGGCAAGTAGGGCATCAAGCGTCCCTGCCGGCAGTGCGGCAAAGGCTTCCTCGGTGGGGGCAAAGAGGGTATAGGGCGTATCGCCATTGAGCGTTGCCGTTAATTGCACCGCTACCGCCGCCGCATTCAACGTCGCAAAGTCGGGGCGAGCGGCCAGAATGGTGGCAATCGTGCCGCCTTGCCCAGCCGGCGCCGGAGTTGCTGCTGCTGGGGCGGTTGTGGTTGCATTGGTCACGACGGCGGTCGGCGTTAGAATCGGCGTCACTGTCAGCGGCGCTGTAGTGGTGACAGGCGCTGTGCTTTCTGTTCCACCTGCTGAGGTATCGGTTAGTGTGGTTGTTGTCGTCAGCGCCTGGGCGGGTGTCACGGCAATAGTAATCGTCGTCGTTGCCGTAACAGGCGCGGTGGTTGTCACCGCAGTGGTGGGGGTGAAGGTTGGTTGTAATGGCGTCTCAGGTGTTGGCGTCTCACTCGGCGCCAGTGGCGTAATTACACAGGCACTGAAGAGTAACATAGCAAGCAGACAACATGGCAATAGCAGATAGCGATTCATGGTCATCCTTTCCCCAGCCGACGCCGCGCCACATCACACCTATAAAAAACGCACTCCGGCGGTTTGGCGGCAAGGTCGCCCTGAGCTTATCGGCAAATTTTGAATTCTGCGATAGGCTAAGATATAAAGAAGGATAGAAAGAAGACACAAGCAAGGGTTGTCGAGCGCTTATGATACAATACAACAACACCAACTTGCGTTTATCGGCGAAAGCAGAAAAGCAACTGCAGAGACGCAAAGTTCGCAAAGTACTCAGCGAAACTCCTTTGCGTGCTTTGCGCCTCTGCGGTTCGTTGATGGGTTTCGCAACCAGAACGAGTCTAACCAATTTAGTATAAGGAGTCAGCCGTATGACGCTCAAAGTCGCCATTGTCGGCACCGGCAAGGTTGCGATGCAAAACTATCTGCCCTACCTGGTGCAGCACAAAGACATTGCTCTCAGTTACTACAATCGCAGCCGCGACAAAGCTGAAGCGGTCGCCCAGCAATTTGGCGGGCGTGTTGCTCAGTCGCTACCCGATCTGTTGGCCGACGAGCCGGATACGGTGCTCGTGCTGACCCGTGAAACAGATCGGTATGCCGTCGCCAGTGAATTGCTGGACTTACGACCACGTCGCCTCTTCTTTGAAAAGCCGCTGGTCGCCCAACTAGGGCAGGCCGATGTTACGGAGGATGATTTTATCAAGGGCCGTGATTTGCTGGCTCGTGCGCCGGCTGCCGGGGTTGAGACAGCCATGGTTTTCAACTACCGCTTTTTCGAGCAGACCCAAAAGGCGCGTGAACTCATTGCTGCCCACAATTTTGGCCAACCGGTTCACTTTACCGGCTTGGTTCACTATGCCTGTTGGAGCCACTGCATCGATCTGGTTCTCTCCTTCATGGGGCCGGCGGCGACCATTACGGCACTGGCCGCGCCCTTTGCCCGCCCCTGTATGGGCACGGAGAATGTGCGCGATGTCACCGCCGCCGTGCAAATGGCAAATGGCGCCACCGGCACCATCATCGGCACCTGTAGCATCGATTTCAAGCTACCGCTCTACGAGTTAACCGTCGCCTTTGAACGGGGCCGCCTCACCATGCGCGATCTGGACGGCGATCTCGAACTCATTGACTACGCGAATGAACGTCACACGGTTCACGCCCTCAGCCGCAGCGTCTCGCGCTGGGATCAATATCGCGCCTCCTTTGGCAAAGCGATCAATGCCTACCTGGATACTGTGCGCACCGGCAGCCCACCCCCCGTCCCCGGCTTGGCCGGTCTCCAAGAACTGCAATTTGAAGCCGCGCTCAAGCGTTCGATTGCGCAAAGCAGACCAGTGGTATTAGCAGAAGAATTCCCACTGGAAGTATCAGGTTAGTAGATAGTAGATAGTAGATATTGGGTATTAGGTGCTGGGTAATTGACAGATCCAGGAAAGATTCAATCATTTAATCCCCAATACCCAATACCCGATACCAAAATCACCAAACAAAAGGAGCCACTCTATGAAACTCGGCCTCGGCCTCTACCGGGCGCTGTTGACACCGGAAAATCTGCGCTTTGCCAAACAGGCAGGCTGCACCCATATTATCGCCCACTTGCCCGGCCACTTTACTCGTGGCGACAAGATTATTACCTCCGACAATGCCAACGCCGGCTTTGGTATTTCGGAAGCCGACGACCCGATCTGGACGTATGAGGGGTTGCGTGACCTCAAGGCGATGGTCAATGCAGAGGGGTTGGAACTGGAAGCGCTGGAAAACTTCGCCCCCGCCCATTGGTATGATGTGCTGCTGGATGGTCCGCAACGCAACGCGCAAATGAACCACCTGAAAGAGATTATCCGCAACCTAGGCCGTCTGGGCATTCCGACCATGGGCTACTGTTTTACGCTGGCTGGCGTTTGGGGGCGCAATGAAGGGCCGTATGCGCGTGGCGGGGCCAAATCCGTTGGTTTTAACAACCCGACCCCGCCGCCCATGCCGGGTGGGATGGTCTGGAACATGGTCTATGATGTAGACCGCTTCAATGCGGCTGATCCCAACGATATTGTGGCGCCGGTGGCGGCACCGGAAATTTGGCGACGGTTGGGTGGTTTTCTGGAAGAGATGTTGCCGGTGGCGGAAGAAGTTGGCGTCAAACTTGCCTTCCACCCCGATGATCCGCCGCTGCCGGAGCTACGCGGCATGAGTCGCCTGGTCTACCAGGGCGATCACTTCCAGAAGGTGCTGGATCTCAAGCCCAGCCCGGCCAGTGCGATTGAGTTCTGTGTCGGCACTATCTCGGAAATGCAGAATACCGATGTCTATGATACGGTGGACCGTTACAGCCGTGCCGGGAAACTGGCCTATGTCCATCTGCGCAACGTTCAAGGCAAAGTCCCCAACTACCATGAGATGTTTGTTGATGACGGCGACACCGATATGATCGAGGTGCTGCGGATTCTGCACCGCAACGGCTTTGACGGTGTCCTTATTCCCGATCACACGCCGTTGCTCGAATGCGCCGCCGCCTGGCACGCCGGTATGGCCTACACGCTGGGTTGGATGAGAGCGGTGTTGACGATGTTGGAGAAGGAGTAAAGTCCGTCGTAAAGACTTTAGTCTTCCGACTGCCCAGACAAAGACTAAAGTCTTTACGACGGCTCAACCGATCCAGATCGATTGGGCAAGATTTTGCTGGAGAAGCCAGAAAATTCAGGAGGAAAGCGTTTATGCTCGTGCGCATGCCTGTCAACTCGTCCAGCCTTGCGGCTGTCGGCTATGATCATTTCACCGGGACGCTGGAAATTGAATTTCACGACGGCTCGGTCTACCAATACTTTGACGTGCCGGCCTATGTCTACACCGGCTTGATGAGCATGGGATCGCACGGTTATTACTTTCAAACCTTTATCAAAAATGGCGGTTATCGCTACCAGAAGGTTCGGTAACATCGGTAACAATTGCCCATTGATTGAAGAGCGACCGCGGACTGGACTTTAACCTCTTGATGACCGGGTGTTTCTGGCAGGTGGAGTGAGCACAGCGGAAAACGTATTTGGGGCAAGGTGTGGGTTACTGTAAGATTGGCCCTATGGAGTAAGGCTTGGGCAAAGGAAATCAATCATGAGCGAAATGACTTTACTACTCGAAGAAGAAGAAGAAGAGGAAGTGGAGGACATGGGATCATACAACCACTCGACTGTTCAGGCGAATTTAGCGTTTGTCTTTAAACAACTGGGCAACTATTCGGTTGCCATCGAGTTAAGTTTAGATAGTAGTTCACTGGATAAGACACGCTATAACGTGAAAGACGAATTAATTCCCGATGTCTGCATCTACCCGAAGCGTGACTTAAGCATTCCCTTTGACATTCTCAAAATGGATGAAATGCCTCTATTAGTGGTAGAAGTGTTATCACCACGCCAGTTTATCGCTTCTCTACTAGAAAAGTTTAGAGCTTACTTCGCGTTAGGAATTATTTCCTGTTGGCTGGTCGAACCGACGACCCGCACCGTTCATGTCTATACAAGCATGACCAAATGGCAAACCTTTACAGTTGCCGATGTCATTCATGATCCGGCGCTGAATATCGACATCCCGTGTGCTGAAGTCTTTGTTTGATGCTTGCGGCTAGAGTGACCAAAGGAGATCACGATGTCTACCCCACCTATTGCAATCCGTCCCTTTGCCTACCAGACGGCGAGTGACGACGAATTTCGCCGGCTCAACACTTTTGAGAATCTGATCCGGCGCGAATGTCTGCCCGATGATCCGGTTACCTCTGACGAGGAATGTATCCGCTGGTGGCGGAGCAAGCCGACCTCTTTTGTGATCGAGCCGTGGCTGGCCTGGAATGAGGCAGGTGAGATTGTGGGCAAAGGCTTCGGCTTGATCTTTGACACCGACTCAAATCAACACCTCTTGCAATTCGATCTGGAAGTGCATCCAGCCTACCGTCGCCAGAGTTTGGGCAAACAGTTACTGGGCTATATTGTTGACATCGCCCGGCGTAACAATCGCACTCTATTGGCAGCCGGCACTACTGATCGGATCCCGGCAGGGATTCAGTTTATGGAACGGATCGGCGCGCGCAAAGGGATTGAGGGCCATACCAATCAATTGGTGCTTGCCGATCTGGATCGTAGCTTGTTGGACAGGTGGCAACAACGCGCCCAGGAGCGCGCCACCGGTTTCCACTTGGGGCTTTGGGCAGGTCCGTACCCCGCCGCGCAACTGGAGGAGATCGCCCAACTCTACAGCGTGATGAACAGCGCGCCGCGTGATGAGATGCAGATAGAGGATATTACCTTGACGCCGGCCCTGTTACAGGAGTGGGATCAAAATTTGCTTGCCACCAATACAGAGCGGTGGACACTCTATGCACGGGAAAAGGCCACCGGTCGGCTGGCCGGCTTTACCACTGTCTTCTGGCACCCGGACCGCCCCCAGATTTTGGGTCAGGGGGACACCGGCGTCTTCCCTGAATATCGGGGGATGGGGTTGGGGCGTTGGCTCAAAGCGGCCATGTTGGACAAAGTGCGACGCGAACGCCCGCAGGTGACTGTCGTGCGCACCAACAACGCTGATTCTAATGCCGGTATGTTGAAGATCAACCACGAACTGGGGTTTAAACCCTTTATGGCACAATGTTTTTGGCAAGTGGAACGGACGCAGGTGGAGAGCTATTTGGCGAAGAACGCAGCGTAAGCGCCATTGCCTACCTGCTTTTTGACGATATATGGTTCGCGCAATTCCCGTAAGATGAGCCGTTTCTCCCGTTCGATCTCGGCGATCAACTCCTGTTCGGTTGGCAGATAGAGTTGATAGCGGGCGGCGAAGAGTTGACGGCTCTCCTCCAACATTGAATATTTGACGATGGTGGCATCCTTTTCCGTACATAGGATGATACCAATGGTTGGGTTGTCATCGGCCCGTTTGAATTTATCTTCGTAGAGGCGCACATACATGTCCATCTGGCCGATGTCCTGGTGCGTAAGTTCGCCGCTCTTGAGGTCGATCAGGACAAAGCACTTGAGGATAAAATTATAAAAAACGAGATCAATATAAAACTCTTTGGTCTCGGTGCTGATGCGCTGCTGGCGAGCGACAAAGGCATAGCCCTTCCCCAGTTCCAGCAGAAAGGCTTGGAGCTTATCGATAATGCCCTGTTCAATCTCGCGTTCATGAAACGCGGCGCGATCCGGTATGTCGAGAAACTCCAGCACGTAGGGATTTTTCAAAAAGTCTTCTAGCCGGTCGGCCAGCGGCGCCGTGTTTTCACGCATCTCAGCAATCACCGACTCTTTCTCCCGACTGGCAAGAAGACGCTCATAGTAGAAGGAGTTGATTTGCCGTTCCAAAGCGCGGCTGCTCCAGTTCTGTTCTGCGGCTTCTTGCATATAATAAGCACGCGCTCTGGCGTTTTCGACGCGCATTAAGAGACGGTAATGAGTCCAGGTAAGTTCGGGACGCAATATATCGCTTACTCCTGGGGATGACTTAACTGCTTCATAATCTGTCTCTTTCGCAGATGATGATTCCAATTCGCTCCGCGGCGCGGAGCGAATTGGAAAGCACAAGTAAAACTGCCGAAAATTACGCAGGCTTTGCTCAGAAAACCCTTTCCCGAACTCTGCTTGAAGACGGGTGGACAAGTTTTTGAGCAAGATTTGCCCATACTCTGCCCGTTCCTTCCCCTATTGTTCCTCTTCGACAATCATCCGCCCTACTTGCCAATAGGCTTCCACCATCGCAAAGTTAATGGCGCGATAAGCGTTATGGCGCGCATTGCGCAAAATCGTGGCGACCTCCTGAAAAAAGTCAGATCGCATGGGTTCAGTTTTGGGCGAAAGTGCTTTCTTCTTGGGCATGGTTGTGTCCCTACTCGTTGATTGCTAGTTAGCAAATTTTATCGGTAATTAAATTTATTGTCAAATTTTACTGAAATTCACCAACGGGTAGATTGTGTAGTTCACAACTGTAGCACCATTACGGGTTCGTTACGCGGTGTCAAATAAACCTAATTGATAGGCGCCATCCGGTCGATTCAAGTCAATTTTGCGCGGGAGCAGTTTCCCTTCTTTTGGGAGGCCGCCCAAATAGTTAATGGTTTCGACAATTTTAGGAACGCAATAGTTGGTTAACGCCTCCCGGATTTGTTTGGTGTTGAAGCGCAGTTGCTGCCAACCTTTACTTTCCAAATCATTATCACGCACATTATCCAACGCGGCCTTTTCCGGGTTGGCGTGCCACTCGTCGCCATCCGTTTCGACATCAATTTTGCCAGCGTCGCAATAGATGGCAAAGTCAAGAAAGTAATTGCGGTCTTCAATCGTAACCAACTCTTGCCGTTCTGCATTAATGGCCAGCCGCTTAAACTCTGCCCAAAGGCGATCTTCCAATGGGCTTTCGTCGTAAAGGTCATTGATTTCGGTGGCAGTGCGAAATTTATCCCAGGTGGTGGCAATAAACACAAGTCGTCGCCGACGGCGGCTGAAGATCGGCTTGGGCAACTGCTGCAAAGGTTCAAGCAGCAGTTAATAATAGCGGTTGTTGATCTTTGCTCCTTGCTTCTCCTCTGGGAAAAGTTGCCAGCGGTAAGCTTCTTGGATTCCTTTCACCTTGGTGAAATACCGAATCGAATAAGCTTCAGCGCCAAAAATTTTAGTCTGGTAGAAGGCCAACCAACGGGGCGGCCAACGCTTTTTCAGCCATTTGGCCTGGCTGTCTATGGGAATACGATACCACTGTTTTTCCCTAGCAAGCAGAAAATCGCTATGATTATTGATAATGGCAACTAAGACCTCGCCGCATTCCTGCATGGTGTTTTGTTGCTCCCTTTCGGTAGTGCGCTTTACGATCTCATAGGACATGGATTGCGGTAACTTACGGTAAGCTTATCAGTAATTAGCGACCTTGTCAACAAGGCGGCTTTTCAGGCGAGGCTTTATAGGGTAATACACTTTCTGCCGTGAAACGCAAATACATTAAGTGAACCATCCGGGAAGCAGAGGGCTTCCCAGATGGTTTTCTACAGAAACTAGCCCAAACGTTACTCGATCTTCGTTGCCCCTGTCAACTGCCGCATTCTTTGTAGACCAGCGGCGCTCATCTGGCGCGCCGCCGTCGATTGACTTAGGCTTTGCGCCGCCGCAACTTGACCACCATCCCCGCCGGCATCCCAAGCCACAACCTTGTAATTATCAAAGTCGGCCAAGGCGGCTTCAAATTGTGACGCCCAGTTGATCAGGCCGTAGTAGCCGGTGGGCAAGGGTTGATCATCCAGATAACCACCCAGAAATTGCCCGTTGATATAGAGGCGGAAGAGGTTGCCGTCCCGTTCCAGCGTCAATTCATTCTGCGCCAGACCGGAATAGATGGCTTCACTGTAGAGCCAAGCGGTATTATCGACCGTATTCCAGGTCAGGCCGAGCCACCCTTGCCCGTCGATATACTTTGCCAGGGCATAGCTGCGCGTGTCGGGGATGACCAGCAGGGCGTAGAAGTTGCCAAAGTTGCCATCCTCACCCACAATGACGCCATAGGCCATCTGGTAGAAGCTCTCCTCGCGGCGCATGGTGGCGGTGAAGCGACCATTGCGTTGAGCGGCAGCCGGTGAACGGAACATACAGAAGAAGTCCGCCTGCGCCGCCGTACGATAGGCGCCGGCGCCATAGGCCGCCTGACAGATGGTAATATCGCCTTCGGCCCAACCGCTGCCACTATCGCTGTAGTTGTCCTGGTAGACAGTGGCGAGACCATTGATCACGAAGTCGTCAAAGTAAGCGGTGACATTGGCAAAATAGGGCGACCAATTCGCCACCCCCACATAGGGATGATTGGCAAAGGCGCTTGCTACGACCGTGTCCATAGAGAAGCCATTGACAAAGAGATCGATCCGGTCGCCTTCCCGGCGCACACGGAGGCGATTGACATTGCCACCAGCAGCGATAGCGTTGTTAAAGACAAAGCCGTTGTTGGCATTGCCAGTTAGATAGCTCACGGCGCCACGGTCATACTTCTCCAGTGCATAGGTCTGATCTGCTGGATCAACCCAAAAGACATAGAACTGACTATTGGCTGAGATCGTGGGGTTATTTAGCCCAAAGACCAGACCATAAACGCTACCATCGTTGGCAGAACCCTTAAACGCCGTCACCTCATAGAGACCGTTGAGCGGCGCTTCCTGGGGCGCCGCGCCAATACACTTAAAGTCAAAGGCCACAGCTTGCACCCCATAGAGGTCACTCCGGCTATCATTGTTGCTATCAACATAGCCGGACGCGCACTGGTTACCGCTGCCGGTCGGCCAACCGCTGCTGGGATTGGTAAAGCCATCGGCAAAGCGATTCACATCTGGGGTGCCGGTCGGGGCTGGCGTATTGCCCGTTGCGGGTGTACGCGTCGGCGGCGCGGTGGGGGTCGTCGTTGGCGTGGCCGTGGCCGGCAAGGTGGGCAAGGCTGTACCCTCCGGCGTCACCGGCGTGTTGGTGGGCGTCGGCGTGGCGGTGGGGGGCGGCATTGGCGTTGCCGTGGGGATGCTGGTGTTGGTCGGTGTCGGCGCGGGAACGCCGGGTTGTTGCCGCTGAATTACCGGCAGGAAGAGCCGTTGATCGCCAGCGGGGGGTGCGTCTGTCAGCACAGCGCGGAAGATACTGCGACCGTGGGTGGCGGCAAAGAGGAGATTCCCGCCGCCGTTAAAGGCCAGATCAACCACGGCCACATTGGGCATTCCGTTGTTAAAGGGAAGCCATGATGCGCCGTCATTGGTGCTTTGAAAGACGCCGGCATCGGTGCCGATGTAGATCGTCCCCGGCGCGTTGCGATCCAGGATAATCGAGAGCGTCGGCACATCAGGCAGATTCCCACTGATGTCCTGCCAGGTGGCGCCGCCGTCGCTGCTTTTGAAGATATGACCGGGGCGGCCGGGGGTGTGGGTGTTAAACCCGTTGAAGACGGCATAGGCCAGGCGCGGGTTATTGGGCGCCACGGCAATTTTGGAGACAAAGCGGTTTGGCAACGGCGCGTTGGTGCTGTCCGTCCAATTTGTGCCGCCGTTGGTGGTAACAGCAATGCTGCCATCAGAAGCGCCGGCCCAGATCGTTTTGGGATCGCTGGGCGCGACGGCAATGGTAGAGACCGAGCCTTGCCCCTGGCTCAGATCGGGACTGATGGCAACCCAACTATCGCCGCGGTTGGCCGTGCGGTAGACGCGGTTGGTGCCTAGATAGAAGACGCCCTGTGTCGATGGGTCAGCGGCAATGGGAATATAGAAGAGCGCCCTATCACGCCGATCAACGCCATTGGTCAGGATCGGCCAGTAGCCGGTCAACGCCGATCCCTGGTCGTTGCGTTGAAAGGAGACGCCAAAGCGGGTGCCATACCAGATCGTGGGGTTGAAGGGATCGATCAGCGCGTTGCCGCCATCCCCCACATCCGCCGCTGTCCAAGCGCGATTGGCGCCGCCATCCAGGGTAAAGGCTTTGTTGTTGTCCTGCATCCCGCCTTGAATGATCTGGGCATTTTGCGGGTTGACGGCAAAGCCGGTAAATTGGAGCGTCGCCAATCCCTCGTTGCGCGCCTGCCAAGTCGCGCCGCCATCGGTCGATTGAAAGACACCACCATCGTTACCCGCCCAAATCACCTGCGGATTTTTCGGGTCAAAGGTGATAACGTGCATATCCGGGTGCAGTGTGGTGTTGGGTGAAGTGTTGGGCGAAAGGTCGGTTAGCGCTTGTCCATTGTTGGCGACACGCACAATGATACGGTTGACCCGTTCCAGCGTATCACCGCCATCGACATAGTTGGCCATGCCGCCGAGCAGCACCTGATCCGGGTTAGTGGGGTGGGCTGCCACTTCATGGGAATACCAACATTGCTGACCGCAGAAATTATAATTCTCGGCGCCAATGGTGACTTGCGCCCAATTTTGGCCACCATCGTTGCTGCGAAAGAGGACGGCGCCGTCATAGCGTTCAGGGATGCCAATATGAAAACTGGCGTAGACCACGTTGGGGTTGCCAGCGCTTTGATCCAGGACGACGCGCTGAACAAAGACCTGGTCGCGACTGGGCAGGCCGTTGCTGATCAACTGCCAGTTGGCGCCGCCGTCAGTGCTGCGGGCAACGCCATAGCCGTCAAAGCCGCCCAACAGCGTCGGCGGGTTGGTTGCCAGCAACGCCAGATCAGTCGCGCCCACGCAACTAGGCTCATCACAACTCAGGAGTGCTTCCCAACTTTGGCCGCCATTGGTCGATTTGAAAATCCCACGCGGCGGCAAGGATGGTCCCTCGGTGCCGGTACGCGTATTGGCGACATAGAGGGTGTTCGCATTCACTGGATCAACAATAATTTTGGCAATGCCCGTGCCGCCAAAGCGATCCGCGCCCAGGAGTGTCCAATTTTTGCCGCCGTCGGTTGATTTGAGCAACCCGGCGCCGTAGTAGTTATTGCCGCCCGTTGACGGTTCGCCGGTGCCGGCATAGACTATCTCAGGATTTGTCGGGTCGAGCGCCAGGTCGCCGATAGCCAACGAAGGCTGGTTGTCAGTGAGCGGCGTCCAACTGGCGCCGCCGTCGCTGCTCTTCCAGACACCGCCTTGTGCTGCGCCGATATAGACCACGTTGCTATTGCGCGGATCAACGACAATGGCACGGACGCGTCCACTGACATCGATCTGCTGCTTACCCATCAGCGAACTACGCATAGGCGCCGGGCCGATATTTTCCCAGCGAGGCAGTTCTGCCGCCGCCCGTATATCGATCATGGCGTTGACTTGGGCATGAATCGCCGCCATACCGGCTTCCGGCAAGGTTTGGCGCGGATAGGCGCGCTGCCAGGTGTGATAACTCATGCGTTGCGCCGGGCCATCGCCCCAACCGTTGAGCGCATCGGGCGCGTTGACCAAGTAGCGTTCAGTTTGCCACGCTTCTGCTTCCCCGGCTTCCAGTGGTTCGCCTTCTTCGGTAATGTTCATCCGCAGCTTGGCCCAATCGACCTGCCAGGGCGCGCCGGCAGCGGTCAGCCTGCGCCAGGTTTGGGCCGTGAGCCGGGTACTGCTTTTCCCTGTCCCGGCTGTCGGTGCAATGCTGCCGAGCGACGCCGGCACAGCACCCGGCTGCTGTGATGATAAGGTTGGTTCACGTACCAATGGTGTGCTGCGACAGGCAACGCCGACGATGAGGAGAAGCGTGACAAGAAGTAACGTGGAGCGACGAGATGTCATCAGGTAATAAGCAAGTTTATAGTGCATATAACACTCCATGACTTGGTGTGCAGCAACAAACGACCATTGGCCGCACAGGGTTTTTGGAGTAACTACCCAGCTATGCTTTTTCTTGGCGTCGTCGGTGATGAAGCTGAAGAGTTACCAGAAAAGGGGGATTGGTTTGGTAGTTATATCGATTGAGAACGCTTGTAAATTACTGATTAGTCAGGTGAACCTTGACCGAACCGGAATTTTTATCAGCGGCAATCGTAAAAGCTTTTGCAATTTCTGTTAAAGGCAGGCGATGCGTGACAATCTTGGTGACATCGACTTTGCCGCCGGCAATCAGATCAATCGCCATCTGAAAATCGGTCTGTAGACCGCTATAGCCGTAACAGTTGGAGCCGGTGATCATCACCTCCGGCCAGACCACCCGGCTCAGATCCACCGTGAGCGGTTTATGATACCCGGCCACCAAAACGACCGTTCCCCGGCGGCGGGCAATTGCCAACGCGTCATCGAAATCTTTGGCCGCACCGACGGTTTCAATGACCACTTCCATGCCGAAGCCACCGGTCAACTCTTTGACAACCGTGCGTAGATCCTGCTGCGTCACATCCACTACATGATCGACACCCAACGCCCGCGCCACCGCCGCCTGTTGCGGATATTTGACGGTGATCAAGGTTTCCTTGACCCCATTGGCTTTGGCAACGGCCATACAGAGCAGACCAATCGTGCCGCCGCCGATGATCGCCACGCGATCCTGGTAGGTGGCGCGGGCTTGGGCCAAGGCGCGCACGCCAACGGCCAGCGGTTCGACCAGCGCCCCCTCTTCGTCACTCATGCTGTCAGGAATTTTGAAGAGGCCGGAGGCGTGGGCCGTAGTATATTCCGCAAAGCCGCCATGTTGTTCATGCGAAACGCCCTTCCGGTTCACGCAATGGTTATAGTGACCGGTGCGGCAATAGACACACTCGCCACAGTGGGAAAAGCATTCGATGACCACGCGGTCGCCTGGGGCAAAATTGGTAACGCCATCGCCCACTGCTGTCACTACGCCGCAGGTTTCATGGCCGTGGGCAAAGGTGTGCGATTGACTCCAGTTGCCGAAGTAGCTATGGAGATCGCTGCCACAGATGCCAGATTGTTTCACGGCGACGACGGCATAGCCAGGGGGCGGCGGTTGCCTGTCCACTTCCTGCAACACAATTTGACCGACGCCGGTAAAGATGCCCGCTTGCATGGTGGTTGTCATTGGGTTCTCCTCATAATTGAGTTATAATACAACGATTGATCGTGACTGTAACAAAGGGGAAGGTTTATTTTGATGGACAGCACAAAAACAACATCGATTCCCTGGCATAAGAGTAATGATGAGTTTGATGAACTAGAGGCTTTGATCGCCGAGATCAAACGTCAACCTTCCAGGCCGGAGAATATTCATTACGGTAATGGTTTATTGGCCTGGCATTTAGCGCACCCGGTTTCAGAACCTGATCCTGATTTTGATGAAGCCGCCTGGAATGAAGAATGGGCGCAGATTGAAGCAGAAATGAAAGCCGCCAGTCTGTCCCATGAGCAAGCAGAAATGGAAGAATGGCTGCGCGACTTGCCGGACTGACGTTTAACTGACCCAAAACTCCTTTTTTACATCCACTAACGAGCCTTCAGCCGCGACCAGTACGCGATCCATCTCTGCTTCGGTATGAGCCGCCGAAAAGCCATGATGGGGTGACGGATGGAAGTAGACGCCCCGTTCGATACAACCCTTGATAAAAGCTAATTCCATTGCCCGGTTTTTCTGCGCGGCCTGTCGATAGTTGGTCACTTCTTCCTGTAGGCCAAAGTAGAGGCCAAAGCGTGGGCCAAGGTGTTGCACCCGCAACGGCACGCCACTACAGTCGATCACTGCTTGCAAACCTGAATAAAACTGTTCGCCAACAGCATCGAGCCGTTCATAAAAACCGGGGCGGCTGTAAACGCCCAACGCCGCGCTGGCAGCCAGAACGCTGGTCAGATGAGCCAGATAGGTGCCGCTCATTTCGCTGGTGCCCAACGGTTTCAGGTGTTGCATCACGGTCCGTTTGCCGGCAATGGCACTGATCGGCATCCCGGCGCCCAACGCTTTGCCCAGCACACAGAGATCGGGCGTCACGCCAAGATACGCTTGCGCGCCACCGGGGGCCATGCGAAAGGCGGTTAACACTTCGTCAAAGAAGAGGAGTGCGCCGTAACGATCACACAGTTCCCAACAGCGCTGGACAAAACCGGGTTGGGGCAAGATGCAGCCCTGGTCATAGTTAACCGGCTCCATCACCAACGCCGCCACTTCCGTCCCATGCGAGGCAAAGGCGTTTTCAAGTCTCTCCACATCATTGAAGGGAACGATGATCAGCGCATCGGCGTGTTGGGTAGGCGTTCCAGTGGACTCTGGGTAGGCGTGCGGCGCCTCAACTGGGCCGGCAGCCGTCAGCGGCGGTGAGACGCTATAGTTCAGTGCGTCGCTATAGCCGTGAAAGTGGCCTTCAAACTTGATGATCTTTTCGCGCCCAGTGGCCGTGCGCGCCAGCCGCAGGGCGTGCATTACTGTCTCCGTGCCGGAGCCGGCAAAGCGCACCATCTCGGCGCACGGCACCAGTTCACAGATGCGCAGGGCCAGGGCTGTTTGGTGTTCATTTTCATAGGAGCAGATGATTCCCATTTCCAGCGCTTGGGCGACGGCGGCTTTGAGTGCTGGGTGGTTATGCCCCAGCAACGAGGCGCCATGTGACATACACATATCGATATATTGCTTGCCGTCCAGATCATAAACATAGGGGCCGTCGCCGCGCGCCACATAAAAGGGGCGACCGATGGCGCGATTCACACGAAAGGATGCAGTAACGCCGCCCGGCAACACCTGTTGTGCAGCCACATAGAGGCTTTCGGCACTGTTCATGTTCTCTCCTTGCTCTGGGAGCGCCGCCATCCTGGCGGCGCTCCCAGGCGATCACAGGTAATGGCTCTTGGTTTCCTGGATATGTTTTTTCAGATAGACGGTAAAGGGGGTGCCACCGGTGCCGACTTCGCCCTGTTGCGCGCCTTGCGCCGGTTTGATGATGTAGAGGGCGGCATACTCAATATGCAACTGACGAAATTGCTGGAGCTTTTCGATGCAGTGGTTGTATACGTCACGTAGTGAGGGTTTGGTTGCCTTGCGTTCGGCAACATAGGCCCGCACAGAAGGACCTTGTTCCAACAATTCGATAAAGGTGCGATCTTGCACCGGCATATAGTCACGCATCTCCAGCAAGTAGGCGCGCATGGCGTCAAACTCATGATCGATGCCCAGCACGGCATCAAAGGCATAGATCACACTGCTCTGTGCGCCGGTTTCACCGCGGAATTGTTGGGGTTGGTCGCCAAAGTCGGGGACGCCGGTGTAGATCATCCCGCCGGGGAGTTGGGGGTTGTCTTTCCAGCCAAAGATCCAGGGGCGGACGCGATGGTAATAGATGTGGGGATCACAGCGTTCCGGCATCCGCGACAGGAGGTCATGTAGCGTCTGGAGGGTGGCGGCAATTTCGCCTAAATAGCCTTCCAGGGCCGTTGCATCGTCCTGCTCAACCGCCTTTTGTGCGGGCAGCAGCACCGCCAATCCACGCCCCGCTGCGGCTTCGATGTTGACATGCACCATCGTAAACCACTCTTCGTCCATACCGCCGAGGAAATTTTGGATCAAGGTTAAGTTGCCCAGGGCAAGCGGCCCGTTAGGATCGATTCGGCGCCAGTTGTAAAGCGCATGGGAGGCGTAGGTGAGCATCGGTGGACGCCCCAGTCGGTTGGCAACGGCCACCCAGCCACGCGCCAGGTTGGCGGGCAGTTGACGGGCGACGGGTTGATCCGGGGCAAAGACATAACTGTTTGCCAGAAAGGAGAGTAAGGTCATGGCCCGTTCCAGATCACGTGTCGTTTGTAATGATTCGACGGGAAAGGGGGGTAGTGCATCGACGGTAGAACGCAAATAGTTGCTCAGGTTGAGTTTGGGCAAGGCGCGCCCCACCGCTTCCCAGGCGTCAAAGACGGCAGGTAAACGCAGCAGGGGATCGACCAGCGGAAGAAACCCACGACTGAAATTGCGGTAAAAATCACGGACAGCAAGTTCGCTCATTAGCGCCATACCTCGCGAATTACATCCAATTTTTCATCACTCAGATAGCCGTAACGATTGATCCAGACGCCATCCGCTGCGCTGTCGACGACTAGTTGGAGGCGACGGCGAAAATCATCCACTGGGCCATAGCCATGTACCAGCGCGTAAATCTTGGCTTTGCCGCCGGCTGCCGTTTTGGCCTGTTGGATTTTGCGCATTTGCGGTTCGTTGGGGATGGGGTGCGGTTCATCGGGTGCGGGATAGCCATAGTCGTCGATGCGTGTGCCGCCTTCCTCTTCGGCCAGGTCGAGCAGATTGACCAGCGCCCGCACCAACAAGGGTTCCTCCAACCCCGGATTGGTCGCCAACAGTACATCGCCCCAAAACTTGACCATGAGGGACCAGTGCATGGTATAGAGCTTGGGCGAGATGGATTCGCACACCTGCGCAGCGCCGGCAAAGTCGAGGCCGGTAATATAACTGAAAGGAACCATAAACGCGTTGGCGGAGAGTTCTTTGTCGGCGCCGCCATAGGTGGTGATGGCCGCCCGCCAATCGCGCAAGAGATCGGTGGAAAGCGCCGCCTTTAGCCGAAACCACTCGGCCACACCGGGGAACTGGTTGTAGA
This sequence comes from Caldilineaceae bacterium, assembly GCA_026645575.1. The sequence goes on along the minus strand of JAPKMW010000016.1, from coordinate 94,015 downwards.
GGCGCAGAATGGTGAACTTGCCCCGATCGCGATCGGCAAAGTCCAGCAGATCGGTGTTGGTAAGGCTGCCGTGGAGATAGCGGTAAAACGCGGCCACTTCCCGTTGAATCCGGTCAAAGTCAAAGCCATGCTCACCGGCCCACACCCGCACGGGCTCGCCAAAGTCTTGAAAAGCTTCATCCAGCTTATAGCAGGGATATTCCGGCCAGTCGGGGCGGATGCCGTCGATGGCAGGGTAGTGGGCGAAAATATCCTGCGTCCAGGCGCGATTCCAGGCGCGAATGGCCGGACTGGCGAGACTACCGGTATCAGCCATGCGATCCACCGGCAGACGGCCATCGGGCAGCCGGGGCGTATCTTCAGCGCGCAGACCGGGCGGTTGGGTGGCGCCGGTTTGGATATAAACCCGCAGCCCCCGGCCTTTGGCGGCGGTGACAAAATCGCTGAGAATTGGCCCTGCTGTCGCCGTTAAATCGTCCACCGGGCGAGGTTTGTAGGGGCTATCGTTGAAAAAAGCGAGATTGGCCTGATGCCCCGGCGCGCTGCGCAGCCAGAGCGCTTGCTTGCCCCACAGGGGACGATCAAAGAGACGGACGCTTGCGCCAGCGTCAATCGGCGGTTGGAAGGAACCGACCCCTTCCGCCGCCGGCGCCGTCACCGAGGTGTTGATGGCAACCGCCGTGGCGCCGGCGCGGTCGATCAGGTTGGTTAGAATGCCGTCGATGCCCTCGTTTTGGATGTAAGGGCTGAGGGTGGTGATGCCGAGAAAGCGTTTGGTGTTGGTCATGGGAAGAGTTCCGCTTTGGGTTATTGCTGTAACTGCTGCACAAACGCTGCGTGTTCCGGTGTCGCCAAGCCCTGTTGCAACACCTCCAGCACGCCAGCCATATCGCCTTGCCAGAACAAACCAGGGTGCAATTGTAACCCCGGTAGCACAAAGCTCCGTAAAATACCTTGTTCATCGGGCAGAATTTCTTCCGCTTCGCCGGTGCGCCAACTAAACCAGCGTACTTCCCGTTCATGGGTGAGCAGCACTAGATACTCTTGCACGCCATTCCGGCGATAAGCGGTTAATTTATCACCAAGATCAATCGATGCACTGCTGCCGGCCACTTCAACAATCAATTCCGGCGCGCCTTCTAGATAATCCACAGCGTTGATATAGGCATTACCACCTTCGATCCAAACCGCAACATCGGGTTGCGGCTCGTTATCGAGATCCAGTTGCAAGGTAGAGTTATCAGCCACATGAACACCCCGTGTAGCGGATCGATACACGACAAGCCAACCAATAATATCACTATGCGGTGCGCCATGACGGCGGACGCGGACGGGTGAAGCCACGTAGACAACTCCTTCGATAAGTTCGGCTTTTTTGATTTCAGGGTGGGCTTTATATCGGCGCTCAAATTCGGCGCGACTGAGCCGGTCGCCATTTTCCAATGGCGGAATGGCGCCATTGGCGAAAGAGACGGGCCGCGTTGTTTCGACTTTGGCCGACGGTCGGCGCGTTTCTGGTTTGGTAAGGACAGTCATAATTTTGCTTTTCCCTCAGCATAGGCGATCCATCCAGTGGTTCTTGTGCAATTTTAGCACAGGTGTGGTGGCTCGACCAAACGAAAATTTTGTCAGGACTTTCCCGCAAGGAAAACACAACACCGGATGGAGGTAGCAACGGATTTGCTACGCTTACGTTAATTTGCGGTGATAGGAGCTTGGCTGATAAATCGTCCAGAGGTCGATAATCCACGCCGTGACCAGTTTGTAATGCTCCCATGAGCCGGGGGCTGGATTGGCTTCATCGGTGGTCAACTCCTGGCAGCGGATAATCTGGAAACCATACTGGGCCAGCCCGTTGATCATGGTGCTAAGGGTATGGCGAAATTCGCGGGGGCCTTGCACCAGCCGTTTGTTACCGCTGGCATCTTCAACCGACCAGTTGGGTTCGGCAAAAAATTCTTCCAAGATTTCCTCATCCTGATAGGGCCGGCTGATCCGGTAGCCGCGCCCATCCCAACTAGCCTCGTCAATGGCTTGGGTGAAGGGATTGTGCCATTGTAAGAAGTAAGGGCCGCCCGGTTGCAACACCCGCGTCACCTGCTGAAAGACCACCGTCGGATCAGGAATAAAGTTGATCGAATAGCCATGATAGACCAGATCAAAAGCGCCGTCGGCAAAGCGGGCAAGATCACGCATATCGCCCTGTTCAGTGCGCACGGGTAGCCCGTAATGCGCCGCAGCCAGGCGATCCCCGGCCAGTTGATTTTCGGTCAGGTCGAGTACTGTCACCTGGGCGCCTAATAGCGCAAAAGCCGCCGACTGCTGGCCGCCGCCGCTCCCCAAACAAAGAACCCGCTTGCCGGTGACATCGCCCAGCAGACCCAAGAGGTCCATCCGTTGGCGCGCCGTTGCCACGTCGAGATCGAGCCAGGGACGGCTATATTGGATACCGGAGGCGACTAACGCTTCCCAGCGTTCTTTGTTGAATTGGGCCAGTTCATCAAGCATGGTTAACTCCTTTGGCTGTTCATTTTATTTGGCGCTTTCAAAAATAAAATATCCCATACCGTAGGGGCGTCCCCTTGCAGGCGCCCGCAAGGGGACGCCCCTACGGATACGTATTTTAATATGCCTTAGGTGTTTCCCGTACACCTAAGCCAAACCACGCTGCGACGATGCTCTGATTTTCTGCCAGCGAACGGTTGCCGTCAACCACGAGTACCTGAAAGCCCAACGCCATTGCCTGCTCATTCACCCATTGGGCAAAGGCTTCATCCCGCGCCATCCAGTTGGCAAAGGCTTGAGCTGGATCAGAACAAGTGCGCACCACGTCATGAACCCAAGGCCGTTGGGCATAGTGCAAGCGTTGAAATGCTGGCGTTGGTGTGATCCAAATCGCACGGCGTCGATCAGCGAGATGCCGCCAGACACAAGCCGACAAGAGCGCTGACCCCTCCGCCAAAATGGGTCTGGTGCGAGGAAGCGCCTGTAGATCGGCCAGAATCATGGCAAATTCTTCCGTGTAGATCGCTTGCACACGGGCAACCTGTTCGGCCACCGGGGGCAGCCAAAGCTGATCGCAGGAGAGGCTGGCCAGTTGAGACAAGACCGGCTGGTGTTCGGGCTGGGCACGCTGCTGATGCGCTTCAAACCAGGAATCACACTGGTAGTAGTGGAGATGATAGCAGTCGGCCAGCGTTTGGGCAATTGTGCTTTTGCCGGCACAGGGTGAACCGCCGATCCAATAGACATGTGATAAATCGCCAGCCTTTGGTTGAAGCATAAAGTTCTTGTTATCACTACGTTGGTAGCAAGAGATTCGGTCGCAATCGCGCCCAAAGCGTCAAGTAGGGCGGCGCAACCCGTTTATAATGCTCCCAGGTTCCAGGTTCCGGGTCGGGATCGTCACTCAAGGCTTCTTTTAGATGGACAATGACAAAACCGTGGGCGACTAGTTGATTGACGACCGTACTCAGAATATGGCGAAATTCGCGCGGACTGGCAATCTGCCGCCAACGCCCGTCGGCCTCTTCAATATCCCAAGTGGGGTAATAAGTAGAGGTTTCAAAGCCGTCGATATAGGGGTGGTGGAGCAGATAGGTTTCACCGTCCCACGCCTGGTCATCGACGCTTTGGGTAAAGGGGTTGGCCCACTGCACCTGGTAGAGGCCACCCGGTCGCAAGACGCGGGCTACTTCGCGAAAGACTGGCGCCACACTGGGAACAAAGTTGAGCGAATAGGCTTGATAGACGAGATCAAAGCTCCCATCGGCAAAGGCCGACAAATCGCGCATATCCCCCTGCACCGTGCGGACAGGATAGCCATAGTGGTTGGCGGCTTCCTGGTCGCGCTGCAACTGGGTGGGGGAGAGATCAAGGACAGTCACCTGCGCCCCCAGCACCCCAAACATGGCCGACTGTTGGCCGCCGCCGGTCGCCAGACAGAGAACCTGTTTGCCATCAACCGCGCCGAGAATGCCTTCCGGGTCCATACGCCGACGGGCGCTTTCTGCTGTTAGATCCAGGATGGGCAACGTAAATTCTAACCGTGCGCGAGCAAGTTCTTCCCACCGGGCTTGATTATATTGGGCGAGTTCGTCCATTACACAAACAACCAATAGAAATCTTTACGCATGGGTTAACAGACGTTGATCGACATTTTCCCAGACAACTTGAGGCAATGAATTGGGAATGTCCAAATACTCGCCCGGTAGCGGCGCCCAGTCGATGTCAAGATTTTCAATATGAATCGCTTCGACCAAGGCAGAATGGGGCAATTGTTTAAACACACTGACTCTGAAGACAAAGATGTCTTCGGGTTGTACGAAGGCGCTATGGAGGTCGATCCTTGCTTGCCGCACAGCAGCAAAGCGTTCTGTCGATAGCGGTACGTATAGCCAACTATTTTCATCCGTTGTTTCATCAATCCACACGGCCAGAAAAAGTTGCCCTGTCCGATTCTGGCAAGCAAATAGCACAGGCATGTTATAAAATTCGTAAATTTCCAATATCGTCAATGTGCCTAAAATCGTATTTTCCGGCAACATTAGCGTTCCTCCCTTTCCACTTCCTTACTTTCTAAGATGCGGAAGTATAACCAAGCTTTCACGCCTTCCGCTACCCACCAAGTACGGTGCGAATGTCCAAAACGGCTACTTGTTGGCTTGATAACACCCGCGTTCTCTGTTAATTGACCTTGGGCAATAACCTGGTGACGCAACCGTTTCACACGCCGCCGAACTCTATCCACATCCTGAAGTGCTTCAAATACTGACAATCCATGCGCCTGGCATAGCAAATCAGGGGAAGAGAACTGTTGTCCAGGCTCCCGCTCATACAATGAACGAAAGTCTAAAGGCGATATTGGAGAACTCGCCAACATATAAACAGTTACCATTGCCGGTTTAGCATCCATGGGTGGACACTGGTTTGGGAAGTGTGCAGGCCATTTCATGCAAACAATCTACCGTTCATTTTTCATTATAAACTGTATCGAGTTAGTCAAACAAGATGAATGAGCTACTTATCTTAGACGCGCGTCCAGTTACGCCAGCGTGGTCGCCACTTAGCAATATGGAGCCGCTGGATTGCCAGCAAGGCGCTCGACAAGACCAGCGCACCGCCCACCCATTGCAAGGGGGTAAAATGTTCTTGCAAAAAGAGCATTGACCAGAAAACGGTCAATAACGTTTCCAGCGGGGTGAGCAAAGTCATCTGGCCACCGCCAATGTGATCCACCGCCGCCACAAAGGAGAGACGTGCGATAAAAGTGCTGAGGAAGGCCAGTGCAAAGATCAACAACCAACTCTGTGTGGGTGGCGTTTGCCAGGGCGCGCCTTGGCTGAACCAGTAGATGACGACGACTGCCGCCATTCCAACCGAAATATAAAATGAAACGGTACGTACATCTTGCCCTTTGAGATACCACTGGAGCATGACAATCTGACAGGAGAAACAGAGAATGGCAATCATCAACAGCAGCACGCCATGCGGATCAACGGTCCCGCCTGGCCCAATGAGCAAGTAGACGCCGCCTAACCCCAACCCCAGCCGAATAAGATGGCGATAAGTGAAGCGCTCCCCCCGTAGCGCCAACAAGGACAAGACCACCAACGGGATCAGCGAAATCACCATGGAAGCAATCGACGCATTCACCCGTTCTAGCGCCCAAAAGAAGAACATCATCCCCAACCCATTCGTCGTGCCGGCAAAGGTGGTGACCAACAAGGTCTGGCGCGAAACCAGAAAGAGACGCGGATTCATGATCGCAATGGTCAGGCCAAAGAAGAAGGTGGCAATACAAAGGCGCAAGACCAATAAGGTCGTTGACGCCATTCCCCCCAAGATAACGCCGCGGGCAATTGGCGCGGCAAAGCTAAAGGAAAAGGAGGCAAAGAAGGCTAGAAACCAACCGATCCAAACCCGACCGGCCGGTAGCGTCGCCACCGTAGGATAGGAATCGGATTGAACGGCCGGGGGTTGTGAAGTGAGCAAACGCATGTGGTAAACTTTCCAGAGCAATTGAACAGACAAAGACTCAAAAATCGCAAAGCAATAGAGACAGTATATCACAAGCACCGATCAAAAGCAGCTAAATTTGATTCGACTGCCGGATGAGAAATGATTGACTTTTGTGCTAGAATGAAGTTATTCGATCTAAATTGATAGCCCTACAAAAGGCTGTCGAAAGTGATTTGTCAGAAGGTGATAAATTTTTCTTGGTGGAATTTATGAACACCTACGCCCCAACCGGCGAGTTGTTTGATCCACGGGAGGAGATTATGCAAAAGTTAGCCGATGTAGAAATGACTTGGAGCGAACGTCTACGCACTGAAGGTGAACGAAAAATGCTATTGCGCCTCCTTACCTTGATGTTTGGCGAAGTGCCGGCCACCCTCGTCGAGCGTATCAACACCATTACCGACGAAGCAGCATTAACGGCCCTCGCCCAACAGATTCTGACTATCAAGCGGGTAGATGATTTAGTAATACCAGTTGAAAAATAAGGGTGTGTTGCACAGGATTGGTTAATCCTGTGCAACAACCTTCGTCGTTACCGCTTTAATCCTGCTTAAACAGTGGCTGTCCTTCCCCCCGTTCGCGATAGCCCTTCACCACCAACCCTGGTCGACCAAAACTCTGGCCGCGCGTCTGGGCATTCTGCGGGTCGCGATAGCCGACGCGCACCATGCGCCGCGGCTGCTTGGTCGTGTTGATGTAGGAGCCATGAATCGTGTTGATGTTAAAGACCACCACATCCCCACGCTTGGCAGAAACTGGCACCGTCTCCTCTAATTTGTACAGATCGGTCGGCAGGTGGGGCGAGCAAGGGCCGGCCTCGGTTTGGGTGATGTGTTTCAACGCGCCCAGCTTATGCGAACCGGCCAGGAAGCGAATCTCGCCATTCTCGTGGAAGGTGTCATCCAGGTGCACCAGCACATCGACATAGCTGTCATTGGTGTGTTCATAGAAGGGCTGATCCTGGTGCATGGGGAAGGGATGACCGGACTGCGGTGGCTTGATGTGCATGGTCGAGTGGTGTAATTCGACATTGGGGCCAATCAAGTCGCTAATTGCTTCGGCCAGGCGCGGATTGGTCACGGCGCGACACCAGGCCGCCGAATAGAAATGAAGATCGTGCATGGCTGTCAACTTGACCTTCTTCTCCGTCTCTGGGTCCATATACGCCTGGCGCCAGGGGCCAGTCCAGCCGGGGCTGGTGATCGCCCAATCCTGGACCAGTCGATCCAGTTCGTTGGCTAACTCATCGGTTTCCGCCGGCGTAAAGACTTGGGGAATGCGCAAATAGCCCTGTTCATGATAAAAGTTGATCTGTTCCTGGGTAAGCATCCTATTCCTCCTGCTGTGATCAGTCAATCCAACATAATTCAGCGCGTCTATTTATTGCTATATCCGTCATGATCGTTACCAAAGCGCAAGCAAATCTTTGACGGTTTCACTATACAATAAACGAAGAAGCAAGCACACGTCAACCTGAACATAGGAAGGTGTTGTTATGAGCCAAGTTGGCATCGGTCACCGGCCAAACGCCGCAATGACAGTCGCCCTACGCGCCCTTGTCATTGTGCTACTAACCGTGTTACTACTATTCTGTTTTCATCGCACACTCTTCGCCGCCAGTCCACCACCGCCCGTCCAGCACTTTTATGTACCCTTGCCGGAAGATCAGATTTATCATGCCCTCAAATCGATCTATCCGAGCAACCAGAGTTGTCCCGTCTTTGGGGAAAATGTCGCCAACCCCATCCATACCTACATTTCCGTCTCGGTCATCTCGGATAACACGATCCTCTACTATGACCATTGGGAGGATGGCTTTGAGATCGACGTGACCCGCCCGCAGCAGGCAACTACCCAAATTTGGGGCGACGGGAATCCAGCGAATGGCGCACCCCCCAGCGTGCCTAGTGATTTGATCAAGCCTGATACGGTCATTGTTCTCAATAACCCGGTTGACATCAATACGTTGCGCACTGTCATCGACTTTGACGGCGGTGACCGCATTTCATCGAGCAACTTGATCGCCGTGACGCGCGCCGGTTGGGCGACCGGCTCCAGCACCCTTCTGGCTGATGCCGTAGAAGTATACGACACCAATAGTTGGGGGGCTACTTTTGAGACGCCTGTTGGTGAAAATCTCAATTACAACCAGCTTTTTGAATATAGCTCCGTCGTCGTCATGGCCGCCACCAACAACACAACCGTAACCGTCGATTTTAATGGCGACGGTGCGCTGGATGGCTTTACTGTTCTGAACCAGGGGCAGAGCTATCATATTACCAAGAGCGCCCTCGGCACCATCAGTGTCGGCACCAAAATTGCCGCCAGCGGGCCAGTGCAAGTCTACATGATGACCGGCGACATCTGCGATAACTACGAAGCGCGTTGGTACACCCTCTATCCTACCGAACGCTGGAGCAGCAGCTATTATAATCCGGTTGGCACACCAGCCGGCGATGGGACTACGGTCTTCCTCTATAACCCCACCAGCAGCCCCCTTGCCGTTCAGTGGGAAACCGCTGCTGGCGCCCAACCTGCCATCAATGTTGCGCCCCGCAGCACGAATCAGGTTGTTGTTCCCAACAATTCGGGGTCGCACTTCTTTACGGCCAACAACACGCCGTTTCTCGCCGTGACGGCGGTTGACTCTGACGAACCGGCCAACTCGAATGCCAAAGCCGACTGGGGCTTTACCCTCGTGCCGCAGCGCATGTTGACCTCGCAGATTCTGGTGGGGTGGGGCGCCGGGCGCAACCCATTGAGCAATGTCAACCCCAACGAAAACGGCAGCCCGGTCTGGGTGATGCCGGTCTTTACCAATGGCGTCACGGGGCCAGTGCCGATCTGTGTCGATTATGATGGTGACAATGCCGGCCCCCTGACCGACAGCCAAGGCTTGCGCTATGACCAGTTGTTGAACCTCAACCAATTCCAATCGGCGCGCGTCTTTGACAGCGATGGCGACCAGACCGGCATGATTCTCTATGTCTGCAACCTCGATCCCAGCGCGGTTCTCAATGTTAAGCTGGCGGCAGCGTGGGGCCAAGACCCAACGCGCGCCTCAGCCAGTGAACCGGGGCTGGATTTAGGCACCACGGCGCCACCTGCCGCTTCGTTCGCCGTGGGCAAAGCCGCCGATCTCTTTGCGGATCGGGATAGCGACGGCAACGCCAGTCCCGGTGACACCTTACTCTATACCATTGTCATCCGCAATACGGCGCGTGTGCCGCTGGACAATGTCATCCTGCGCGATGATGTGCCGCTCCACACCACCTATGTTCTCAACACCACGGTCTTTAACAACAATGGCAGCGTTGCCCCCTTGGCCGACAAAGCCACCGGCACCCCTTTCCCGCTTGACGAGGGGGGCGTGAACCTGGGGACATTGCCGGTACGTGGCGTCTTCACCGTCACCTTCCAAGCGCTGATTGATAACCCGATTGCACCCGGCGTCACCCGCATCCGCAACGTGGCGATTGTCACCGCCAACGATGAAGAGAAGCAGGCCGAGGTGGAGACACCCATCGATCTCGACCCGATCCTGACTATTCAAAAGTTGACCAATGGCGAGGATGCCAACACCCCGCCAGGGCCAACCATTCGTGTGGGCGCGCCGGTTACTTGGACCTATATTGTGCGCAACACCGGCCCTGTCACCGCCACGAATATCAGTGTCACTGACAACGTCGCTGGCGTGACACCGGTCTATGTCAGTGGTGACGCCAACAACAACAGCATTTTGGAGCAGAGCGAAAGCTGGCTCTATCGCGCCACCGGCATTGCCATTACCGGTCAATATAGCAACATCGGCACCGTGCGTGGCGTCGGCCCGGATGGCGATGTCGTTACGGCCCAAGATCCAAGCCACTACTTTGGCCTGGCACGCGCCGAAATTGGGCTGGTCAAAACGCCGTCGCGCACAGTGGTGAACCGCGGCGAGACGGTCGTCTACACCTACACCGTCACCAATAACGGTGACGTGCCGCTGCGCCAGATCACGCTGGTCGATGACAAGTGCAGCCCCGTCACCTTTGTCCGTGGCGACACCAACGGCGATAGCATTCTCGACCTGACCGAACAGTGGCTCTACACCTGTTCCGCCGTTATTATCCAGACGACTACCAATACCGCTGTCGTCACGGGTCGTGACCCGGCCAACAATGTGGTGACCGACCAGGATCAGGCAACGGTTTTTGTCCATATCTACTTCCTGCCGCTCATCATTGTACCCCCCCCACCGCCGACCCCTTGTCCGCCGCCCAATGGTTGTCCGTTGCCTGGGGTGGATCATCTGAAAGGCATCGCAGTGCATGAGGGACGTAATCTGCTCTACATCACCAGCCGCGACAATGATCGCCTGGTGGTGGTCGATGTGCAGACGAGCCAAGTCCTTTCGCAAACCGCCACCGGTGATCAGCCCTGGGGCGTTGTCATCAACGAAACCACCAACCGCGTCTATGTCAGCAACTATGGCAGCGGCGATGTTTGGATCTACAATGCGACCTCGCTACAACTGCTGGGCAAGGTCGCTGTCGGCGGCAACCCGGCGCTGATGGAGATCCTGCCAGCGTTGGACACCGTCTTTGTCACCGTACGCGATGGTAGTCGCGTCGCCGTGATTCAAGGAGTGGCGCGGACACAAGAGTTGTCGTCGGGCGGCTCCGGTCCCTTTGGCATTGCCGCCGATCCAGGCAACAATCGCATCTTTGTCAGCCACCGCGATTCGCGCCATCTGGCCGAAATCCGACAGGTCAACAGCGCCTGGCAGAGCAAAAGCGTCACCTTGACGCCGGAAGGGACAACCCCCTTTGAGATGGCCTACAACGCTGCCCGTAATCGCCTCTATGTAGTCTATGCCGATGGCGCCGGTAAGTGGTTTGTCGATAGTTGGAAGCCGGAAACCAATGCGCTGTGGGGCCGTGAACGCACCATTCCGGTGGGGGACGGTGGCGCAGTGACCGCTCCTGAGGTCGGCGGCGCTGGGTTGGTTTTCAATCCAACAACGGGCCGACTTTTCAATGCAAACACAGCCGCAGGTACGCTTACGGTGATTAACGGCAACAGCGAAACTGTGCTTGCGACAACAGTGGTGGGCGCTGACCCCTTCTCCGTGGCCGTCAATACACGCACCAATGTTGTCTTCGTCGGCTTGCGCAGCAAAAACGCGCTGATCAAGCTTGACGATACATTCGGTCAATAGAATAGCAATTTCTAACCGCAAAGACGGAAAGTGCGCGAAGGAAATCTTCGCGCACTTTCCGTCTTTGCGGTTAAGATTTTTGACTGCTGTGCAAACGCCCGGCTGTTTGTTTGCAAGAAAGCTTTATGCCTTAACACAAGAAGAAAGCAGGCTTTTATAGAACCCCGGTTAGCATAGCGTAAAATTCCATAAATTACCCTTCTATGCTATAGTCTCCATTTATGGGAAACAATGTTATTTTACACTCAGTCCGCGATCTGGCGCAGGCCATTCGGACAAAAGAACGTTCCGCCGAGGAAGTCGTTACGACCTATTTGGCGCAAATTGCCGCCGTCAATCCGCAGATCAATGCCGTCATTCAACTGGCGCCGGACGCGTTAACGCAAGCGCGCCAGGCGGATCAGGATCTGGCGAATGGCGTTGTTCGCGGTCCGCTGCATGGCGTGCCATTTACCGTGAAGGATGTCTTTGCCACAGCCAATCTAGTCAGCCCACTTGACCAACGCTTGCGTCAGCGCTTTCCTACCATCGACGCCACGGTTGTCAGCCGCCTGCGCGCTGCCGGCGCCATCCTGTTGGGCAAGACCAATTGCCCCCCCAATGGCAGCGGCAGCGACACCGAAAATGCCATCTGTGGCCGCACCCTCAACCCCCATGACCTGACCCGGACACCGGGCGGCAGCAGTGGCGGCGAAGCGGCGCTGATTGCCGCTGGCGGTTCCCCCTTTGGCCTGGGCAGCGATGTGCGCGGTGGGTTGCGTGTGCCGGCGCATTACTGCGGTGTGACAAGCCTGAAACCGACAACCGGTCGCATTCCCAATACCGGCGCCTATAACCAACCGGGCGGCCTCAGTGACCTGCGCTCCCAGAGTGGTGTCTTGACGCAGAATGTTGAAGATTTAGGGTTGCTGCTGCCGCTGTTGATTGGGGTTGACGATGAAGACAGCGGCGTTATTCCCATGCCCTGGCGCAATCCGGCAGCGGTACGACCGGAAAAACTCAAAGTCGCCTACTTTACCGCTGACCCGCTTTCGCCTGTCACCGATGAGATCTGCCATGCCGTTGGCGCAGCGGCGCAGGCATTAGCACGGGCGCGTGTCACCGTCGAAGTGGCGCGCCCTACGGATTTTGTCGCCGCCGGACGCGAAATTGACGCTTTTTGGCAGGATCTGGCCGGAGCGCCGGGGCGGACCGTGGTTGAATTTTATGCCATGTGGGACAGTTTCCGCACCCATCTGCTACAATTTATGCGACCTTACGATGCCTTGCTCTGCCCGGTTACGCATCAGGCCGCACCGCTGATCCATGAACGTGATGCACGGCGCTTTGATTATACCGCGCCCTTCAGCTTAACCGGCTACCCCTGTGTTGTGACGCCGGTGGCGGCCAATACGGCTGGATTGCCGCTGGGCATCCAGATCGTGGCCCACCCCTGGCGTGAAGATATTGCCCTCACCCTAGCCCACCTATTGGAACAGGAATTCAAACCCTATGTTGCTCGGAAACAAACCAAGGAAGCAGATCCAACCGCGAAACGCACGTAAATTCTGGCATAGTCTCTGGCTCATCAGTATACTCCTGCTGATGGCTGGCTCATCGGCCCACGCCACACTTGGTAGACAGAACGTCACCCCGACTTACACCTTGATCAAGGACAATAAAAAGCAAAATACTATTTGGGTTCAGGGCATCGGCGCCGGCATCACATTGGCGGACATTGTTGCGGGCCTCGGTGCAACGAATGGGAATTGTGTAGATGGTGCAAACAAGAACGTCAACTGTCTGGATAGTTTGGGCAATAATCAATGGCAATTGAATGGCAATTTGTTGATTGGGGAAGGCGTCAGCCTGACCCTTTCACCCGCAACTGGCGTCAACGAATTGCGCTTACGTAGTGATAGCAATGGAGGTGTCGCCAGCAGTTCCGTTGATGAGATCGACAGCATTGCCGCTATTAGTTATAAGACCTTCGTCTATCTCAAAACGGAAAGTGGCATAATCGTAATTGACGGCGTTAAAATCCAATCCTGGGACCCCGCCACCAATGCCCCGGACAGCAATTATAGCAATGGCCGCGCCTATCTTCTGGCAAAATTTGCCGCCACGCTCAAAGTCTACAATGCCGACATTGGCTATCTGGGATCAGCCGACGGGGAAAGCTATGGCATCTCCTGGCGTGATGATGACGGCGGCGGCAATGTACTGCGCACCCGTGTCACCGGTGAAATGATCAACAGCAAGGTTCACCATAACTACTATGGCATCTACACCTATCAGGCGCAGAACATGGTCTTCCGTGGCAATGAATTTTATAGCAATGTGCGCTATGGCTTTGACCCACATGATTACTCACACCATATTCTGGTTGAAGATAACATCGCCCGCGACAACGGCGCCCACGGGTTTATCATCTCGCGTGGCTGCAATAACTTTATCTTTCGCAATAATAAATCCTTTAACAATCGCGACCCCGGCGCCAACCTGGCGCATGGCTTTATGCTCGACCCCGGCGGTGCCGGCATTGACAAGCCCCAGGTTTCCTCTTCCAACAACCTCTTTGAGAACAATGAAGCGTATGGCAACGAGGGCTATGGGATGCGTATCCTTGGCTCCGGCGACAATGAGATTCGCAATAACTACTTCCATCACAACGACACGGGTATGACAATCGATGGGATGGGGGTGGCCTCCGCCAGCGATCAAAATTTTATTCATGATAACCGGATTGAGGAAAATACCAAGGCCGGCATCTTTGTGCGCGAGGCGAATCAAAACCGCATCCTCAACAACAGCATCAAACTAAACTTGGGCGATGGGATCGATATGCGCAAATCGAACGCAAATGAGTTCACCGGCAACACGCTCCTTGGTAACGGCGATCATGGTGTTTTCCTGAGCGAAGGGTCAAAACAGAACTTCTTCCAGAACAATACGATCCAAAACAACAAGAGCTATGGCATCAGCGTTCTCAGTTCCAGCACCACCAACAACCGTTGGTCACAAAATCTGATCTTTGGCAACCAACTTGGCGGCATTGAAGGCAGCACCCAACTATTGAGCGCCCCAGTGCTACAAACGATTACCGGCAATAATGTCACTGGGCAGGCCAAAGGGGGCGTCACCGTCGAACTCTTTGGCGATAATGGCACACAGGGACAATTCTATCTGGGGCAAGCTACCGCCGGCAACGATGGTCGTTTTACCTTTACCAACAACAGCGGTTGGAGCTCCACTCATGTAACGGCAATTGCCATCGAGGGAATGACCAACGCCTCGGCCTTTAGCGCACCGCTGCCTGTTGGTGACTTACCGTTACCCACGCCGACCAGCACGGCTTCCCCCATACCAACCGCGACTGAGACAGCCACCGAACCCCCCACGCCAACCGGCACCCTGCCTGCCACGGTCACGGCCACGCCGACTGTGGCCCCATCAGTCACAGGTACAGTGACACCTATGCCAACAGCAACGACGACACCAACCGGCGCCATCACGCCGGGGCCGACAGTAACGCGTACCCCAACCGCAACGCCTACCGTGGTCAGCACCCCAGGCGGTACGGGCGCCCCTCATCGACTCTACTTGCCGACAATTCGCAAGTAGAATCGTCATCATCAACAAAAAGAACAGCGGGGCGTTTATCTCGCCCCGCTATTCTTTCTATGACTGTTTCTGCGCCAAGCGCCGCTTCTCGATCAGGTAAGTCATCACCGCAATGGCGACCAACAGCAGGGCAATGACCACACTCAACAGCGGCGTCCCCCAATCGGCCCACCAATGACCGGCTGTCGCCGGACCGGCATGGAGGACAAAGGCCATCAGACCGCTATTGCCAGGGTTCATGCAACCTCCCCTTGTGTAGGCGTAACAGCCGGCGGGTTGGTCAGAAAGCTGAGAAAGAGACCGGCAACGCCACAGACAACCGGCACACCACCCCACATATGAATCTGCCACCAGAGACCGTGGGTTAACAAGAGGCTGGCAAGATAGAGTGCAACCATCGTGAACGGAACCAAGAAGGCGAAGTAGCGTAAGCCCACGCTGTTAGCATCGGACGGTTGCAACCAGCGGTAGAGTAGATCGACAATCACGGCAGCTAATAACATGGCGCCAAAGGCCAACGGCGCTTTAAAGGAATCGTCCATTGCCATTAGGAACATCAAGGTATAGTTGCCGCCAATGAGCAAGGTGAAGCTTCCCAACGGTAAGCGCCAGCGCCGCAGCAAGAAGAGCGTACTTCCCACCACCAGCAGCGATGGCAGCAACAGGTTGAAAATCCCGTTGGCATTTTCCAACCACGGTTCGCCGCGCCCGCTGGGGGCATTGATCAATACACCGGGACGCACTGGGGTGGCATATTGGGTAAAAAAGGTGATCAGTGATAAAAGCAAGGTCATCGAAATAATGGCCGGCCACAGATGCGCCAACGCGTTTTCTCCCGCGTGGCTTTGTCGCTGCCAGAGCGCCCGCAATGGCGCGGTGAAAATCAGGAACGCGCCTGTCGCCAACACCAAATGGGCCGGACTAAGCAACGCTTCGGTATCGGCCTCAAAACCAAAGACGGTATGCCAGAAAAGGTCGAAGACGCCACCAAAGAGAAAGATCCCGGCGCCAATTAGCGCTGGAAAGTAGCCACGGGGCAATGCTTCCGTCAGGCGATGACCGGCAGCCAGGTTGCGCGCCAGGGCGACGGTGAGGAAACCAGCCGTAATGAAAAAGCCACCATAGAGCAAGGCGTGCCAGGGCGTAAAGAAGGTTTCGATCAACTCCGCCAGGTTATTATGCGCCCAGCCGTCGATGTAGATGCCGATCATGAAAAGAGTAGCGAGTACGGTAAACCAGCGGTCAAAGCGTAGACTGTCCGCCGGCGCGACAATGCGCACAATTGACGGCCGCCTTAACGCTTGCTCCACCAGGGTAGTACTATTCGTTGTCATTGTTTTCCTCCATGAATGTTGGAATGGGAGTGCAGTTGCTGGCCCCATTCTAACCGATCTTCCGCCGCTTGTGATGTGCAGAATTGCCTCTCTTTGCCAGTCGGTGGATAGATTCTGTACCATAGACCGAATAGCCAAAAGTCACATGACTTTTGGCTACCCACGGTTGCTTCCTCTGGCGGGTTGATTGGGCGGATGGGTTGTGGTAGGATAGAGACACGGATTCAGGGGGCGCAGATATTTTTACTGATGAAGAAAACTGATGAATCTGCATCTGTAACACCAACAAAGCTTATGAACAAATTCAACACCTGGCTAGCGTGGCTGATGCCGCGACCGTGGGACTATGTCTCGACCTTACTGACTGTCGGCGTGGTGGCAGTCCACTTCTTTCTGCATCTGGCCGATGTTTGCCCTGTTTGTGGCCGTTTTACGCTGCTCGACCGGATCCTGTTGGTAGGTGGGGCTGTCCTGCTTTTGACGCTGGATCGCGTTGAGTATTGGCGCTATGGCGAGATCCCACCCAAACGCATGGCAGTAGCCCTCTTCCTGTTACGTACACTCCTGATTGTCACGATCAGCATTGCCGACAATTTCAACCTCTCGCTCTTTCTGTTTCTCTTTATCCCCTTCACCAGCTTTCCGGTCTTTGGCGCCGGCGTCAGTTACACCTTGGCGGTGATGGCCTGGCTCTTCTACTTCGTTAAAATCACCCCAGCCCACCCGCTTTGGTATCGCGATGTGGAGCAGGTTATCTTTTTCAGCATCTATACGCTGGGGCTAGTCTTTATTGTGGCAATGGCCCATGTGGTGCGCCGCGAGCAACGTAGCCGCACCGATGCCGAGAAACTGCTGGCGGATCTGGCAGAATCCCACCGCCAGTTGCAGAGCTACGCCCTGCGCATTGCCGAACTGGCCGCCGCCGAAGAGCGCAATCGCCTGGCCCGCGACATCCATGATAGCCTGGGCCACTACCTGACGGTGATCAATGTGCAACTGGAAAAGGCATTGGCCTTTCGCGAACGCCAACCGGTCGCGGCGGAACAGGCGGTGAAAGATGCCAAGCGGCTGGCCGGCGAAGCGTTGCAAGACATTCGCCGCTCAGTGGGGACGTTGCGCAATGCCCCGGAGAGCTTTTCGCTAGCGCAAAATTTGCAGGATCTGGTCAAGAATGTCACCACCGGTCAGTTGCAGGTTGATCTCACCATCGACGGCGACGAGCAGGGCTTTTCCCGGCAGGCATTGATCACCCTCTATCGCGCCGCCCAGGAAGGGCTGACCAATGTGCAGAAACATGCCGGCGTCAACCACGCTACCCTGCAAATCACCTTGGGCGAGCAAGAAGGCAAGCTGCGCTTGCACGACAACGGGAAAGGCTTTGACCCGACGCAATTGAGCAACGAGCAGAGTGCTGGTGAACGCGGCTATGGCTTACCGGGCGTACGGGAACGATTGGAATTGATCGGCGGCGCCTTGCGGGTGGAAAGCGCCCCGAATCAAGGGACGACCTTATGGGTCGTTGCACCGAAACAACGCTTAACCTTAGCTCAGCAATAAAGGAGTTGCAGCCATGAGTGAACTAAAGGCGCCTGTCCGGGTGCTGGTGGTAGACGATCAACGGCTGATGCGGGATGGCATTGCTTCCTTGCTTGGCATCCAAGAGGGCATTGAAGTGGTCGGTGATGCGGCGAACGGCGAGGAGGCGGTGGCGCAGGCCGTAGCGTTAAGACCGGATGTGATCTTGATGGATGTGCGAATGCCGGTGCTGGATGGCGTGACAGCGACGGCGCAAGTGCGCCAAAAAGTACCAACGTGCCAAGTGATCATGCTCACCACCTTTGATGATGAAGAGTCGATTGTCAAAGCACTGGTCGCTGGCGCCAGTGGCTATTTGCTCAAAAATATTCCTGTTGAAGACCTGGCGCAAGCGATTCGGTTGGTGCAACGGGGGATCTATCAATTGGAGCCGTCGATTGTCAATAAACTGATGGGCGCTTTGGTTGCACCCCATCGCCTCGCCGGCCCGGCAGCGAAACCTGAAGTCGAGGCGGCTCTGGTGATGACGGAGTTAAGTGAACGGGAACGGGAAGTGCTGCGCCTGATTGCTCGTGGCGCCACCAATCGCGAAATCGCCACCCACCTGATCATTAGCGAGGGGACAGTCAAAAACCATGTTTCCAACATCCTCAGCCGTCTCAACCTGCGCGACCGCACCCAAGCCGCCATCTATGCCCGTGATGTGGGCTTACTGTAAACCATAGCGGCTTTTTAATGCTCGTAGCTCCTCTTCTAAGGCTTCAGCACGCGCAGCTTCAGCTTCAGCACGCGCAGCTTCGGCTTCAGCACGCGCAGCTTCGGCTTCAGCACGCGCAGCTTCGGCTTCAGCACGCGCAGCCTCAGCTTCGGCGTGGGCGATCAACTCGTCACTGCTCAAGAGTCGTTGTCCTGTTGTGCTATCGTAAACCTCTATACGGGTGCGGTTAACGGCGACGAAACGTAAACCAACGGTATTAAAGGTAACGCCACCCTGGGGATCAGCCGGCAAGCGCCGATAAAAGGGGCCGGCATCCAAGCGATAGCCGATCAACGCCCACGGTTCGCTGGCGTCATTCAAAATGTCAATAATCAGATACTCGCGGATACCCAGCGCGGCATAGTGGAGCGGTTTGACCAGCAGATCATCCTGCCGCGTATCCTCTGAAGTAACTTCGATCACAAAGGTGGGCAAGGGACCATCGCGTCCGACCCGATACGATTTTTCCCTGGCCGGGAAGCGTCCACCGGGAAAGGCGGCAATATCCGGGCTTTTGGGCGTGACGCCGCGCACACCCCATAGCACCAGCACATCGTGGAGAATCAGCCACGCTCGTGTACCAAGGTAGGTATGCAACATGGTATACAACAGGCCAGTCAACAAATTGTGCATGGGGCTTTGCGCCATGTAGACAACTCCGATATCATCTTCGGTTGGGAAAAGAATGTCGCGCAGCGTTAAGGGTATCTGCTGAGATTCACCAGTGACAGGGTCACGGACGGTGCGCCAACCGGATTCCAGCGGGAAGGTCGGCAAGGGTGGCTGCATATCATGAATCAGATCATGTGCGCCATTGGTTGACACACCAGCATTCGGTACACGCTCCATGCCGTTACTAACCGCTGAGATCAACGGCGACGGCTGTGTCAACACAGGTGGCTCTATCACTTTTGTACTCATCAGGCTCTCCTCTCTGCACGCGTTCCGGCTGCGTTGCTGAAATTGTAGCCGCGTTCTGGTGTAAAGTCAATCAGTAACAGACAATTCACCCAATGACGAGTTCACAGGTAGTGTGCGAACTCGTCGTTGGACGAGATTAAAATAATTCGTTGGTCAGGGGACAATCGAGCGGACATAGGGAATTTGTTTCAACACCAGCGTCACCAGCAAGGAAAGCCCCAAGGTTAGCAGCGCGATGGCCGGAATGCTCACAAGGGGGTGAAAACTGGCCGCCATCAAACGGAAACCAAAGTGACCGCTGGCTAACTCATCAATGATGAGGACATGAACAAAGTAGATGCCCAGGCTGCATGAACTAATGCCCAAAATGATGCGCTCCAACAAGGGGACGCGCTGAAAGAGCGCCGGGTAATCGATGGATTTGAAAAAGAGGAAGAGGCCAATAGCGACCACAATCAAATTCAGGCTATCATTGGCGACAAAAAAGTTATCAAAGGTTCCTTCATTGTAGACCGTGAGCGCGTGGGTGATGAATTGTGTGAACAGCAGTGCCGCCACTACAATTGCCAAGACCGGTAGCACCTGTCGTTGCGTCAGCGTAACATTGCGCAGGTAGTGACCAAGAACAAAGAAGCCGACATAGCCCGTTGTCACCACCACATCGATCCCCACGGCAAGCCCGAAGAAGCGCTGGGTCATGGGCAAGATAGAGACCGTCACCAGCCAGACCACCAGAAAATAGGTCAAGTTTTCCCGACTGGCATGGCGGGTATAGATGCGCAAAATTGGCGTCGCCAGGTATAGCCCTAGGATCATCTGGATAAACCAAAGATGATAATAGACCGGCCCCTCGACAAAGAGCCGGACAATCTCCATTGGCGTAAAAACCGTACCCACTGCCATAATGCGCCAGAGCAGGTAAATGACCGACCAGGCGACAAAAGGCCACAAGACCTTTAAGAAGCGTTTGCGAAAGAAAACGGCAATGGGTTGATCCTTCCCCGGATTGAGCAGCAGCAGCCCACTGACCATGGTAAAGAGGGGTGAACCGATCTTGCCCATCATATAAAAGTTATTGGCAATCCACCAATCGGCGTAGTCGATACTGTTGTAAAGATAGATAAGTGGAAAAGCCACATGCAAGATAACAATACCCAACAGAGCAAAGCTGCGCACAGTTTTGACATAGACCAGTTGATCTTCGACGACCACTGCGGGCTTTGCCGTTTCGTTGGTAGTGGCTTTACGGGCAACCGACGCATCCGTTTGTACATCGGTGACAGGTGGGGTGTACAGATGATCTGCAACAGTCATGGTTTCCTCACTTCGGTCTGGTAACTGCTGATGTGGCTCCTTCGTAGAAGCACGATAGTTCGTGCCTCTACGAAGGAGCCACACCCAGTGTCATTACTTGGTTGGTTCTTGGACAGGGGTGAAGGCTGTCACCTCGACGCTTTCAAAGGCGACTACACTCTGGGATGCCGTCAACCCGATATATCCGGTTTTGCTGATTAACGGTACATCTTGAGCAATGACAATCTTGTCCAACAGAATGGCATAGCTGTTGCCATCACTGTTGATTTGCACTGTATGCACCTGATCACCAGGCGGCTCGACAGCCTGATAGCCCTGGGCAACAAATTCACCCTGTTCGTCAAAATAGCCCCAGATTAAAGCTTTCCCCTGGTCATAGCGCACCATGTGGCCGCGTTTGGCGATTTCAGTGTCAGGACGATTAAAAAGAACACCGCCGCCGGCTGTCCCGGCTTCATGGCGGAAACGTGTGCGCAAGACAAATTGCTCGAAGCGAGCGGTGTGGCTAACACTGTAGTCAAAGCCGCGCTCTTTTTGCTGGACAAGCGCATCGTCGGTAAATTGCCAGTCCCCGCTCAACGCTTGCCATTGCGATTGGTCAACAGTATCGGCAAAGTTTTGGGCGAAAAGAATAGTTGGTTCTGTGATCGGCGCCGCTGCCTCTGTTGCTGTGGGATCGGCAGCCACAATTGCATTAAGGTTGATGGGGGTAATGGCGACATTGTCAAAGGCTACGCTAGAAAACCAGGTAAGCAACCCGACATACCCGCCCGCATAGTGCAGCGGAACTGCGGCTTGTTGGATTTGATCGTCGAGCAAGATTGTGTAGGTGTCATTCTGAACAAGCACGCGCAGGGTAGCGCCTTGCGTGAGATCAATCGATGGTTGTGATCCCTGTTCAATAAATGTATCATTTTCATCAAAGTAGCCAAAGACAAGATACGTGCGCCCTTCATTGGCGCCCAAACGCACCATGTGGCTTTGGCGTAGATCATCTTTCTGTTGCATGTTGAACGCCAGTCCTGCCCCATTGGCGCCGGTCAGCACTTTCACATAAGCATCAAATTGATAGTTCTGTTCCGGCGCCAAGTGGAACGGGAGTACCGCAAATTGATCCGCTTGCGCTGGGTCATTTTGGACTAAGGTCTGCTCTTGCAAGCGCCAGCGCCCGCCAAATTGGCGGTACGCAAGCCGTTGTGTACTGCTGAAGGTTTCCAAATATGGCAAGGTCAATGGTTCCAAGGCATCACCATAAATGATCAGAAAAAGCGCACTATTGCCGACCAACCAGAGGAGGATCGCCAACACCAGTGCGCTAATGGTCAGACGTAAAGATAAGGGTTCAGTTTGCATAGGTGCTTACTCGGTCACAATCATAAAATCATCAAAGGCAATCTGGCTATTGCTGACAAAGAGGCCGACATACCCACTGCGATAGGTAAGTGGCACCGCCTGTGCGATCACCTGGTCGTCAAGGGTAAAGGTTGCCTGCCCTTGACGCACCGCCACCCCCAGTTTGTGCCAAGCGCCATCGCCGCCATTGGGAACATCGACGCGCTGCTCTAAGACAAAGTTGCCCCCTTCATCAAAATACCCCCACTGGAGCGCCTTGCCGTCGTTGGTGTAGTTAATCACCTGGCTGCGCATCTTGTTATCCCGTTGGGCCATATTAAAATACAAGCCGCCCCCCATGCTGCCGGATAGCCATTGCAAACGCACCGTGGCGGTGTAGCTTTCCCCCTGAAAGGTGGAGATGCTGCCCAAGTCTAGACCAACCGTACTCATCTGCTGGTAACTTTGATCGACAAATTGCCAGACGCCATTCAGCACGCGCCAACGATTGCCGCTGCCTGTAGCAAAATCATCAGTAAAACCCGCCACTGGTTCGCTCGACGCGCTGGGATTTACTGTTGTCGGAGTTGCCGTTGGTTGACCAACATCTGCTGCCGTTGGGATTGGGCCATCGGCGGTCACTGCCACGACGACGACATTCTTAAAGTCAACTTGCGCCTGCGAGGTAGTCAACCCTAGATACCCCTGTGTGCTACTGTTGGTAATTTGTCCCAAAGCGCGACCATCTAGCGTAACGGTGCTGGTTGCGGCGTGGGTGAGCAATTGTAATGTGTGCCATGCACCGTCATTGATCGGCGGGTCCACGCGCACGCCCCCTTCATAAACATAATTGCCCTGGTCATCGTAGCGGCCCCAGCGTAGGAAGGCGCCCCGCTCCACAAAATCGATAATCTGGGCGCCACGGCGCGTTTCCCATGTGGGCGCGTTATAGATAAAGCCACCCCCCATCTCCCCAGTCACGAGTCGCAGTTGCGCCTCTAGTTGATAATCGCTTTGTGGCGCCAGGTTAAGCATACTAATGTAGTCATAACCGGTCGTCCGCCGTTGACTGTAGACGCCATTCTCGATCACCCATTCACCAGCTAAGGCGGACCAGTGTTGCGCGCTTATTGCCGGATCGTCAAAGGTAAAGGCGTTGCCCGATGCTGCCCGCGGCGCCAGCGAGTTTGTATCAACAGTGTGCGGTATTGCCACTGCCGCCGCTGGTTCTGGGAGCGCTGCCGCGGCTGGTTGTGCGTCGGTGGCTGGCGCCGCGGGCAAAGCCGTGGGTGGGGTGGCTACCGGCGCGCTACCGGTCAACAGGCCGGGGGTAGAACTAACATAGCGATAAGTGGCGGTATCGGTCACTTGATCAAGCGGGACAAGAATGATCTCTTGTTCCATCCCGTTTGGCCCGAAATCGATCACCCATTGCAACTGTTCGTCAGCAGCCATCGGCGTCAGCACCTTATGGAAGGGTTCGAGTTGTAACAGCGCCCACAGCCGAACGCGTGCGCGATCTGTCTCCGCCAGCCGACTATAGAGCAACAAACGATCACCTGGTACATAGGCCCCGGCTACGCTTTGAACGCCAGGTGCGGCTTGCAGCATCTCGGCCATCTGCCGCGCAACCAGCTCGCCGGTAATGGTGGGAGTAGACATTGCCGGCCACCAAAGCCGCTGCCCCAGCCAGCCGCCCACCAGCAGGATGACCAGTGAGGTCGCCCCAAGCAGCAACGCAATCCGTTGGCGAGGAAAGTACCCTTTAAAACTTTGCACCGAATTAGGTATGGTTGTCATAACGCTTGTCCTGTTCACATAAGTGCGTCTGTCGTAATCCACCGCTGCAACACGCGTTGCAGATCTTCCCGTTTGACCGGTTTACTAATATAATCATCCATACCGGCGGACAGACAATGCTCCATGTCGCCCTTAATTGCATTGGCCGTCATACCGATAATGGGAATATGACAGCCATTCGCCGCCTCGGTCTGCCGGATCTGGCGTGTCGCCTCCAGGCCATCCATCACGGGCATTTGCCAGTCCATTAAAACCAGTTGATAGAGATTACGACTGCGTGTCACCGCGTCTACCGCTTCGCGACCATTCTCGACCACATGCGCAGCAAAGCCGAGCTTTTTCAAATGGGCCAGCGCAACCCGCTGGTTGTTCGGGTAATCCTCAACCACTAGCACCAATCTGGCGTTCTCATCAGTTAGCATAGGTTCTTCGGCACCGGTAGCCGTGTCGCACTGAGCAGCCAGGGCAATCTCTTGCGCCAGTGGTTGGATGAACTGGTTGTAGAGCGCGGATTGGGTAATGGGCCAGGGCAGCACGCTGGTAAAGCCAGCCT
The DNA here is from genome assembly GCA_026645575.1 of Caldilineaceae bacterium. Next base: position 69,644 of record JAPKMW010000016.1, on the reverse strand, counting down.
GGGTCATCTCCTGTTGGAAGGCGCGCAGATGGTTGGGGCTGAAGATGATCAGGCGTAATTTGGCTAAACGCGGGTCGGCCCGCACCGAACGGGCTAACAGTAACGGTTTCAGTTCGGTGTGGGTAGCGTCAATCATCAGTACGGCAATCGGCTCACCAGCAAGGGCGGCCTGTTCTAAATGCAGCAGGAGGCCGGCATTTCCGCCAGGTAGATCAGCCGTTGCTTCCACTGAATTCATCCAGGTTGCCAGATAGTCGCAGAGGGTGTTGCACACCTCTTCGCTGTTGCTGACAATCAAGGTGCGCAACTCGGCCACCTCTTGGCTCTGAAGATCGGGAACAGCCAACTGCACCTCATTGGAGCGGAAAGGAATGGTCAAGACAAAACGCGACCCTTTGCCCGGCTCGCTTTCCACAGTAATTTCGCCGCCCATTAACTCCACCAAGCGTTTCGTGATGGCCAGCCCCAACCCTGTGCCGCCATACCGCCGCGTCGTTGAGCTATCAGCCTGAGTAAAGGGGTTGAAGAGATTATGCAAAGTCTCCCGGCTCATGCCGATCCCGGTATCGCGCACGGCGATTTGCAGGGGGACCGCCTGTTTGCCATAACAACAGGTGGCAATCGCCCCCTGTTTGGCAACTGTGACCAGAATGGTCACCTCCCCTTCGCTGGTAAATTTGACTGCATTACCCACTAGATTGAGCAACACCTGGCGCAGCCGCACAGCATCGCCAAGCAAGCGCTGAGGGACATCTGGTGCAATGTACTGCATCAGTAAAATCCCTTTACTTTCCGCTTTGGCTTCTAACAAGCGGTTGACGCTACGAATCTCATCAGCCAGCATAAATTCGACCTCTTCCAGCACCAGTTTGCCCGCTTCAATTTTGGAAAAGTCGAGAATGCTGTTGATGATCTCTAATAGTTTATAGCTCTCTTCATAAACAACCGTAGCATACTCGCGCTGTTCCTCATCCAACTCGGTAAAGAGCAGCAACTCGGACATGCCGGTAATGCCATTCATCGGCGTACGGATCTCATGGCTCATGGTGGCGAGAAATTCAGATTTGAGCCGCGACGCCTGGATCGCCTGGTCGCGCGCTTGGGCTAATTCGGTTTCAATCCGGCTGCGTTCAGCAATCTCTTTCTGTAATTGGGCATTAGTGTTTAGAAGCGCGGCCGTCCGTTCGGCCACATGAGCTTCCAATTGTGCGGTAAACTCGCGTAACTCCATGTTGGCCTGGTACAACTGATGACTCTTGGTTTCCAGCAGATCCTCTGCCGCCTTGCGCGCACGCCGCTCGCGTTCAAGGTGGCGTTTGAGAATAATGATTTCTTCGCTCTCAATCACAATATCACCCTGTGGTTAACACAAAACGTACAATTGAGCCGTTGCCCGCAGAAAGATCAGTGCGTTCAATTTGCACATTTTGCTGAAAATGTTGAAAACACCCTTCGATCAAGCCATGAGCAACATCGCTCATCGAACGGTGCGATTGGTACAACATCACCATACAGTGTTCGGATACTCTTTCGCATTCAAAAGTCGGCAATTCGGCTTCGGGGTACAATTTTCTCACCTCAGCGTGAACATACGACTCTAGCTTTTCCAGAAAGGCAAAGGCCGAAGGCGCATGTTCAAGGAAATGGGCATAGCGGACAGCAAAGCGCTGAAAGAGACGTTGCCCAAAACTATGCAGCAAGGTATTGAGCGGGATGTTCGTCTCTTTACTCAGGTTAACCACCAATTGCACAATCTCCCCATGCGGATAAGTCCCCACCGCCGTGTAAGCGCCGCCCGATGGTAAGTCTGCCGCTGTAATAATTTTATCAACCATGACAAGCGAAAAATGTTCTTCCACCATCTCCAGAAATTCGGTAAAAATCATGCCTTTCATCGTCGTTTCATCCTTTCTGTATAGCGCTTTCGCTCTACGCGAGTCCGTGACTCGCAACCGGCTGGGATGAGTCATGGACTCGCGTAGAGCAATTCGGGAAGTTATTTTTAGACGCTCGCGCAGCGCAGGGAAAAGCGTCACCTTTTGGTTTGATCCCAAAGCAAGAGCAGGAACAATAGTACACCCATTAGCCCGACCTGAACGATCACCACTTGATAGAGCGTGGCATGGAAGAACAACAGCAGCACCAGCTGGCAAAGACCCGCTGTCAGCGCCAGAACAGCGCCGCCACGATTGCCCAACGCCAGGTGATAGTTGATCAACACATTGGCCAACGCAAAGAGCGCCGTCGCCAGCGCATAGAGCCAAAGCAGCGGTGCGACAGGCAGATAGGCGGCGCCAAAGAGGATCTGAATAATCAGCCCCGGTGCAACGGCGGTGGCCGTCACAATGACCAAGGCAACACCAGCCACCATGCCCAGACTCTGCCACAGGAGATGGCGATGCGGCTCCGCCCGTTGGGCCTTCTGCGCCACCAGCGGAAACATGGTGATGACCACCGACCAGGTGCCAAAGAAGACAATGCGCCCGATCAAGGCCAGTGCGGCATATTGACCGGCGGTGGCGCTGTCAAAGAAGCGTTTGACCAGCAGGACATCGCTGTTGTTAATCAGGATCAAGCTAATCTCGATCAGCAGAACGGGCAGTGCAAAAGCCAGCAAGGCCCGGCGCTCGCTTGCACTGAACGTTGCGTTAGCAACCGTTGCGCCTCGGCGCTGCCGCAACCCGTAGGCTGCCACGGCCCAGGTGGCAATGATCGACAAGGTCAACGCCAGCACAGCGCCATAAGCCGACCACCCCATCCACACCAGCCCCAAGCCGACCAGCAAGCGCACCCACATCTCGGCCTGATAGCTGGCGGCCAGCAGGCCAAAGCGCATCTGGCCTTGCAACAGTCCGCGGTCGATCCCTTGCACAAAGTAAAAAGGCAGGCCCACGGCAAAGATGACAAAAAGCCAGGGCGATGTGGTGTGAAAAAAGCTTTGCCAGAAGGGGGCCAGGCCACCGACCAACAAAGCAAAGAGCAAACCAATCACCCATGAGCGACGATTCAACCAGCGGCGCAAGGCCCAAAGCTGGGCATTGTCACCAGTGGCGCTATAGCTTGCCGCAAACTTTGTCGCCGTCTGTTGAAAACCGGCGGTAATAAAGGTCAAAAAGAGAAAAAGGGTGATAATCAGGCTGACATCGGCAAAGAGCGCCGGCCCCAACAAGCGCCCCAACAGCAGGTTGAAGCAATAGTTGCCGGCGTTGACCAATAGCGTGCTGAGAAAAAAGAGACCACTGCCCGTCAAGAGTTGCTGGGCCGGCAACCGCCGTAGCAGACGTGAACCTGTCGGCAACAACGGCGCTGCCGACTTGGCTGGTTGTGTTTCAAGCATATTGATTCTCCTTGGCATGCGCCGTCCACTGCTCTAAGACACGATTCAAATCGGGCAGACTGAGCGGCTTGCTCATATAGTCATCCATGCCGGCGGCCAGACATTTCTCGCGATCCCCTTTCATTGCGTTGGCAGTCATGCCGATGATGGGAATGTGCTGGTGCGTCTGCTGTTCGAGGGTGCGAATGCGTTGGGTCGCCTCAATGCCATCCATCACCGGCATCTGCCAGTCCATCAAGACGGCGGCATAGAGATCCGCCCCCTGAGCAATGGCCTGAACCGCTTCCAAACCATTCTCAACCACATGGGCGGCATACCCCAGTCGCCGGAGCCGTGCCAGCGCCACCCGCTGATTGTTTTCGTGGTCTTCTACCAGCAACACCAACTTAACCGGCGCAGCTTTGACCGTCTCTGCCCCCGGTTGACGCATAGCGGCTTCCGTCTCGTGCGTTACCCCGTGGGTCAACTCGTTGGTCAATAAGAGGTTGGAGAGTTGATTAAAGAGCGCCGATTGCAGAATAGGCGTGGTGAGAACCGCATTAAAGCCGGCATCGATAATGCGGTTTTGCTGATGTTGCGGCTGCCCGTCGCTCAGAAGCAAGAGCTTGACCTGACTGCACAGCGGATCCATGCGAATGGAACGCGCCAGCGGCACAGATGCGAGCTGGGTTACAGCCATATCGACAATCAGCAACGCGTAGGGACGTTGACTGCGCACGGCGCTGTGCAACTGGCGCAAGATGTGCGCATTACTCAGCTCGCTGTCGGTCAGCATAGTTGTGTCGATGCGCCAGCTTACCAGGTAACTTTGCAAGGTTGCTATCGCGTCGCTTTTTTTGCCGACAACCAGCGCGCGTAGCCCTGACCAATCGTTCACGGGGGTGGTCAGGGGCGATGATTTCGCGGCGACAACGCTTGGCAGCAAGCCATTTTCGGTGCGCAAGGTGAGATTCACAATAAAGGTCGAGCCTTTACCGAGAATGCTCTCGACCGCGATTGTGCCGCCCATGAGATCGACCAGCCGCTTGGTAATCGCCAGCCCCAGGCCAGTGCCGCCATATTTGCGCGTAGTTGAACCATCGGCTTGCATAAAGGATTGAAAAAGACGCGCTTGCGTGGCTAGGGCAATACCGATGCCTGTATCACTAACCCGAAATTGGATGGTAAGTGAGGGGGTAACGCCTATGTTGCAATGTTCCTGAGGTATGCGCTTGAACTCGACAATGACTTCGCCACTTTCCGTGAATTTGATGGCGTTGCTCACCAGATTGAGCAGCACCTGGCGCAGGCGCGTTTCATCGCCGATCACACTCTTTGGTAGGGTTGGGTCGATAAACGCCACCAACGACACGCCTTTTTGATCGGCCTTGGGCAAGAGCAGGTGAATGACGCTGTCAACAATGGCGGTTAAGGAGAAGGGCGCTTCGTCGAGCAGCAACTTACCCGCTTCAATTTTGGAAAAGTCGAGAATATTGTTCAACAACCCCAACAAATTCTCCGCCTCCTGGTAGACCACCTTTGCATACTCCCGTTGCTCTTCATCCAACGCTGTCTCCAGAAGCAGTTCGCTCATGCCCATAATGCCATTCATCGGCGTGCGAATTTCGTGGCTCATCGTGGCAAGGAATTCGCTTTTCAGGCGCGACGCTTCCAGCGCTTGGTCGCGCGCCAAGGCCAGATCGGCTTCGATCCGTGTGCGTTCAGTGATCTCTTTTTGCAGATCCTCATTCATCTTGCGCAGGTGACTCTGTTTCGCCTGCAACTTCTGTGCCAGCTTTTTGGTGTCTTGCAGTGCCGTCTGTTTGGATTGCAGAAGCAGTAGGTAATCGCTCACTGGATCATGGACGGCAAACTCACTCAAGGAAAGGCCGAAGGGCTGAATGTCAACAATGTCGGTAATCCAGGGCGAACAGAGAAAGGTGACAACCGTAGTCGCATCATCGACCTTGATCGGTAACATCTGTCCCTTTAAGCGCATCTGGTTCTGGAGCGATTCCAGCAAAAAAACCGAGTTTTGATGGCTACAGAGCGCAGCAAAAGTCAACGAAATCACCGGTCGCCGCACATGAAAAATCTCGCCCAGCCCTTTCCCACAGAGATCGGGATATAGGCGTTGCAAGGTATGACCAGCCTGAACAATCTGCAAGTGCTGATCTAGCACCAGGTGAAAGGGAAAGGCCAGCCCAAACGCTTCCGACGGCAAGCCATAGTGCATAACAGGAATCCTCTCGGTTTGTACTTCCGTGGCAGGATGACAAGATGAAGGGGTGCCAAGGTGAGGGGTGCCAAGGTGACAGCACCCACTAAGCCCCTGTAGGGCAACAGATGAGCAGCATCGGGGGTATAATGTCACCTTGTCATCTTGTCCTCTTGTCACCCCTTCATCTTGTCATCTTGTCGCTTCATTCAGGTAGGTCAATTGAAAGACATCATGGTCACCATCAACAGGGCGTTTTTGCACATGGTCAATCGCCACGTTGACGGCAAACATTTTGCTGAGACCTTGCAGCAGCCCGACGACCAACGGGGCCATGCCTTCCCGGTGTGAACGATAGTGGAGAACCATCCCCCGGTCATTGACCTCGGTGCATTCAAAGGACGGCGGTTGCAACTCCGGATAAAGCAGCCCGACACGGGCGTGCATGTTGTCCAGGTTACGTAAAAATTCAGGGAGGGTGTTGCCCGACATCTTGAGCAGTTCCCCATACCCTTCACGCGCCGTGTAGAGCGTCCAATATTCGCCAAAGGTGATCAACACCGTCTCCGCCGATATGCCCAGAATCTTGCTGGCGGCGTTGACCAACTTATAGGTGACCTCATCAGCGTACGGCTCCATACTGACAAAGACCTCAATGTCAACCCCCGCCTCCGCGCGAATAGCCTCCCAGGTCGCCTCGCCAAACTGCGTGCAGACCAGCTCCTCGACGGCCCGATTCACTAAACCATACATAATGCCTCTGCCTTTCCAAGAATGATAGGGTGACAAGATGACCGGGTGACAGGGTGAAGGCAGCCAACACGGCCCCATCGGGCGACTGGATGAGCCGCATCGGGAATACGACGTCACTTTGTCACCCGGTCATCTTGTCACCCGGTCACCCCCTCCCCGGTCACGTAAATCTTCCCGTCCCTACGCCACGGTTAACTGGCGGTGGACCACCTCTAATAGCTCCCAGGAGCTGATCGGTTTGGTCAAAAAATCGGTGGCGCCAGCGGCCTGGGCGCGCAGACGATCTTCGTCTAAGGCACTTGCCGTCAACATAATCACAGGAAGCTTTTGCTCATGGCGCTCCTTGCGTAATTTTTCCAGCAGCATAATGCCATCCATCTCCGGCATGGCAACATCAATGATCGCCAGATCGAATTTGCGCTCGGTTAGATAACAGAGTGCTTCCTGCCCGCTGCCGGCGGTGATCACTTCATAGCCGCCTTTGCGCAGTTGTGTGCTTAACACCCGTTGCGTCACCACGTAATCATCGACCACCAAGATCGACGCGGTTGGTTTTAGGGTTGTACTCTCCATGCTCTCCTCTATGTCTTCATCTTCGTAATGGGCGGCTAGAAAGAAGCCACAGCTTCTTGCACCGAGTTTTTCATCTCAAAGATGCGATCAAATTTGGTCAGACTCAGAATCCGTTTCACTGGCTCCGCTTGGGGCCAGACCATGCGGGCGTCGCCTCCCTGCTCGCGACATTGTTTGAGCGCACTCACCAACACAGCCATGCCGGCGCTGTCGAGAAAGGGCGTTTGGCTCAAGTCCAAGACTAAATTTTTCGCACCGCTATCCAACACCGCTTGCACCTGCTTGCGAAACTCCAAGGCGCGCAAGGTATCCAGCCGCCCTTGCGGCGCAATCGTCACAATACGCACTACATTTTCTTGAACCGCAACGGCAAATTCACCGCTCATTTTTACTTTCTCCTTATCTTTGTTCGTTGGTTTACTCGTTGGTTGAGCCTGTCGAAACCAACGAGTAAATCAACGAACAAACTAACTTATTCTTCAACCGGAAAACGTTTGACCAATGTCCAGCAATTACCGCCGGCACTGGCTTGATACTCGACTTCATCCATTAGTTCGCTCACGAGGAAGAGGCCAAAGCCATGTTCCTGTAGCTCGCCCAGGCGCGGCGCGGGCACGACGGTTGGGTCAAACGAGGCCCCGGTGTCGTGAAACCAGAGGGTTAACTGGGGCGGCTGCTCCACAAGTTGCAACCGCATCTGAATACGCCCCTCCTGCCCAGCATAAGCATGGTTGACAATGTTAACCGCCACTTCCTGAATGGCAAGCTCCAGGTTATAGAGGTTGACAACTGGTTCGGCCAGGTTGGGAATGGTCTCAGCCAGTGCACAGGCGCAGCGACTGAGCAGGTGAATGTGGCTCAGGGTTGCGGGAATTTCTAGGAGAATTACCGGCGGCGTACCTGACTGGGTCTGCCTGCTGGTTTCCTGGTAATCAGCAAAGGCGCTCTGCGTCAACCGAGTCAGGGTCACTTGATCAACCATGACAATTTGTCCTTTTTAACACCAAAAGGGTTTGGTCGTCAGCTTGCGGATGATCACCGGTGAACTGATCGACGGTGGTAAAGATCTGTTGGATTAAGCCGGCGGCGTCGGCATTGGCAAAGTCATCAACCAGTTGCAAAAGCCGTTCATAGCCAAAGAGTTCACCTTGCTGATCCTCCGCCTCGCTAAAACCGTCGCTGGTGATAAGCAGAATATCCCCCGGTTGAAAATCGAGGGTGTATTGTTCCGCCAGGTTCACCGGTAAGAGTCCAAGCGGGGGCGCATCGGCCTCTAGTAGGCGGGCTGGCCCTTGCACCGGACGGTAGATGACCGGCGCATGACCATCATTGGCGTAGTAGAGCCGATGAGAGCGCCAATCATATTGCCCGACAAAGAGGGTGGCGAACATATCCACCTCGGAAAAGTCGTGGTGGAGAGATTCGTTGGTATTGCCCAACAGCCGTTCGGGCGCCGGCGTGGTCATCTCTTGCGCCTTGCCCCGCAAGACCGTGCGCAACATCGCCATCAGCAGCGCTGCCGGCATGCCCTTGCCAGAGACATCGCCTAGCATCACGGTCAAAATTGGTTCGCTGCCGGTAACAAAATCGTAGAAGTCGCCGCCCACATGGGAGGCCGGACGCGACTGGGCCGCCAGTTCGATCCCGGTCAGTGAAGGCGTGCGCTGAGGGAGCAGGCGCATCTGCACCTGGCGCGCTAGATCCATTTCGGTTTGAATACGCGTTTGCGCCAACATCTCCTGATGCAGGAGAGCATTTTCCAGATTGGCTGCGGCCGGCTCGGCAATGGTGCTAAAGAGCTTGAGATCCGGCGCCTGAAAAGCGCCGTCATGCTTGTTGGCCGCGCCCAGCAGCAATGATGTATCATACCGCACCGGAATGCGCTTGGCGAGTAAGTTGCGCATGGGTGTATTGAAGGTTGCCAGAAGCGTGTCATCTTGTTGGAAAAGCCACTGCTGTTTGGCTGCGCTATGCGTAAAGTGGGTTAAGAGCGCCGGCCACCAGGCGTCTGACCACTGCTCCTGGGGGTAGACAGCCAGGAACGGTGGTTGCTGGTCATGTTGCAAGGCCATGAAGGCATAATCGGTCTTCAACAGTTGCGCGGTGATCTGCGCCAGGTCGGCCAGCATTTGGCTTAATCCCCTGTGGACACGGGTCGTTTGCGCCAGTTGGTGAAGGGCCATCAACCGATCTTGCTGGTCGATAATGTCGGTCGTCATACGCTCCAGTTCATATTCCAGTTGCAGCAGATCACTGAGCATCTGGGCATCGGTGGCCAGCCGCAGGCGTGCGACGGTGGTGTCTTTGCCGCAGACATGGAGCTTGCCGACCGTGCGGCCACTGATAACAATGGGCGCGGCAAAGGTCGTTGGCCCCACACCAGCCACCGCCGGCCATTGCGCCAAAATTTTTTCCGCTCCATCAGTGAGATAAAAGGCGCTGGCGCCCCAATCCACCCAAGCATCGGCCAACCGACTCAAGGTGGTTTGGTGGCTATTGATAATCGTAGCGAGAAGCGATTGATCCACGGTCAACTCGGCTTGCTAGGGTACACTACATCGGATTTGGGCAGGAACAGATCTTTCCTTGGACTGATCACGACCAGTTTTATTGGTTACAAATCAGCTCTATAGTTAACGCAAGGCTTGTAGGGCTTCACGTTCAGTTGGATAGATCGTGAACATCTTGTCGAGCCGGGTGAGTTCAAAGATGATGCGCACTGGTTGTTGTAACTCGCATAGCACCAACTCCCCCGCCTGTTCACGCTGGTGCTTCATTCCTTTGACCAGCACAGCGATGCCGGTGGAGTCGATAAAATGCACTTTGCCCAAATTCACCACCAGATTGCTGCCAGGGTGGATGGCGGCGAGCAATTGGGCCTCAACCGGCTTGCCCTGGTGGGCGTCGAGGCGTCCCTGTAACGCCACCACTTGTAGCTTGGACCGTTCAAGGGTCTGTATTGTCATAAAGCGCTCCATAGATTTTGTAATCAGTTGGTCTGTTGGGCCAAAACACTACAACGGATAAAGACGGCAACAGATGGTTCTGCTAGGGGGATGGTTCTCAATATAAGATTGCTTTATTTGAGCAAGATTTTTGTTCATATCGATTTGCACCCTGTAACAACTAATCCGTTCCCGCCTTCATCCGTTGTAGTGTCGCTTGCCTACTTCAACAGCGCCTCAATATGCAACAAATACCAATCCACTACTTCGCCCAACGGCAACCCACGGGCGGCCAGGTAGTTTTGGCGTCCCATCTCGACCCGTCGTTCCGGCTCGTCTAGAATACGGGTTAGGGCGTCGGCCAGGCTCTGTGGGTTGTTGGGTTCAAAAAATTCGCCGGTGTAGCCTTCTTCGGTAATCAGTTCGGCCAGGTCGCCAATCTTGGGCAGGACCACCGCTTTACCATAGTCGCCGGCTTGGTGCAAAACACCGGAACTGCCCGTGGTGCTGGTGTAGGGGAAGACCACGGCCGCCGCTTCGCCAAAGATACGCGGCACATCTTCTTCGGCTACATAACCGGTGTAGCGCACATTCGGAATGGTGGCATATTGCTGGGCAACCGTTTCCAGATAGCTGGGTGCATTGGGGCTGTTGGTGCCGGCGATGACCAGTTCCAGCGCCCCTTGTTGCCGCCGTTGCAGGAGGTCAAAGGCTTCCACCAACGTTTCGACCCGTTTGTAGGTGCCGAACTTGCCAAAGGTCATAATGCGCAGCGGCCCCTCTGGTAGATCAAAGGAAGGTGGGGCGTCTTCCGCCTCAAACGAGCCATGCGGCGCCAGCAGCACATTGGTCGCGCCGTAGCGTTCTTCCAAAATTTCTACATATTTGGGAATGGTGACGGCCACCAGGTGCGCCCGCAAAATCAGATGGGTGATGAGCCAGCCCATGAAACGAATCAGCCGTTCCATGAGTGGTTTGTCGGCAAAACCAGCTTGTTTGAGATCGACCGTCTCCATAATGTTGTGGAGCAACACCACCGTGCGCACGCCAAAGAGCCGGAGCAGCGCCGGGGTCAACAAGCCCAACGTCGCCGGAATTTTGCGGTCACCAAAGCTAGCAAATTGAATATTAAAGAGGACCACATCCGGTTTGGTCTGCTGCACAGTCCGTAGGATGCGCCAACTGTTCATAAACCCGTTAAAGCGCCAACAGGGGAGAAAATGCAGCCGAGCGTTGGATTGTTTCGCCCCGTCCTCGGCAGCTTCGGCCTGATAAGATTTGCCCGCCGGCAACTCATCCACCAACAAATAGAGATCAGTCACTTCCTGCTTTTTGCTAAAGGCGCGCACAAAATGAAAGGCATATTCATTGAGTGAGCCAAGACCGGGTGGGTAGGTGGTGACAAGAGCCAGTCGCAAGTTACGCTTTGGCATAGACACCTCGCAAATCATTCCACTTGATGCGGAAGAGATCGCGCAGGAAGCGTTTGACCTCTTTGCTCATATCCACCTTGGAGCCGGGAGCATCGATCCAGTTCACCGGCACTTCAGCCACGCGGTACCCCAATTTGGCCGCCAGATACAGGATCTCTAGATCAAAGGAGAAGCCCATAATGGTCTGCGCTCGGTGGAGACGATGCGCGGCTTCCTGTGTGTAGAGTTTAAAGCCACACTGGGTGTCCCGCACGCCAATGCGAAAGAGGGCGCGCACCAACCAGCGCAACCCGCCACTGAGCAGGTGACGCACCCAGGATTTGTGACCTTCGGCAGCCCCCTCGGCGGCGCGCGAACCAATGGCAATGGCGTAGCCTTCGTGCTGCACTTTGTAAAGCAATTTGCTGATCTCTTCAATGGGCGTTGAATTATCGGCGTCGGTGAAGAGAATGTACCGTCCCCTGGCGGCTAACATACCGCGATGGACGGCATTGCCCTTGCCGGCATTGCGTTCCGCCCGCAGGAGACGCAGGTTGGCAAAGCCCAGATCCTCAACCAATTGCGCCGTTTGGTCGCGGGAGCCATCATCAGCGACAATCAATTCCCACGGAATGCCCAGATCCGCAATGTACGAGGCAACGGCACCGATGGTGGGGATGATGCGAATTTCCTCGTTATAGGCTGGAATGACGACCGACAACAGAATATCGCCAGTCACGGGTTCCGTTTTCCAAAGTTCATACTGTTCGTAGGACATAGACCCTTTCCCTATCACTTGCCATAGCAATGTTGAACATAGCAATGTTGGATAAGATGTGTGTGTACCAATCGGCTCGGTTGCACGTGATGAGCTATCAGTATCGACGTTTGTCACATCAGCCTGTTACGCCACAAACGTCGTGAAACAACAGGTCAAATTACGTATTTGCAATCTCATTTACTATTTCTATAGCAACCTGACTATTTTCATCTCACCAGTATATCAGTAAAACGGGGTTGGTAAATCGCATTTTTTCTGTATATCGCGTCGTGCTTTTTATGGGGATAAGAATTGCTACTTTGGCCATGAAGAGGTTGACAAGCAACCCACTCCGCCGTATGATCGGGCGTATGGAACGCAAAGTGCCGGCTGTTGAGCCAATCAAATTTATCCTTGATGTCCATTTAGGTCGGTTGGCGCGTTGGCTGCGCATGTTGGGCTTTGATACCCTCTACCGCAATGACTACGACGACCCGGAGATTGTAACGATTGCCGGGCAAGAAGGGCGCACCATTCTGACCCGTGACCTTGGCATTATGAAACGCCGCGCCGTTACCCGCGGTTACCATGTGCAATCGACGGAGCCGCGGGAACAGCTAGACGAAGTGCTGACCCGCTACCAGCTCCGTAATCAGATTAAACCCTTCCACCGCTGTATTGTTTGCAACGGCTTGTTACAAACTGTGCCGAAAGAAGCAATCTTGAGCGAGCTGGAGCCCAAGACTATTCTCTACTATGAGGATTTTTTCCAATGCGCTGATTGCCGAAAAATCTACTGGCGGGGCAGTCATTTTGAACGGATGACCGCTTTTATCAATGGGCTGAACGACCAAAGGAAAGCGTGAGAAGAAGATCCATGCAACCACATCAGTCACCGAGAGAGGCAGCCGGACGCCCATGACTAATATCCTAAGCGAAGTTGTCAGTGAAATTTATCTTGTCAATGTGACCGGGCGTGACCGCCTTGGCCTGTTGTCATCTATCACCAACGTCTTGGCCGCCCATCAAGTCAACATTCTTGACATTGGCCAGGCGGTCATTCACGAACATATTTCATTGGGCCTACTGGTCGAGATTCCGTCTCTGCACAGTGCCACCACGGTGATGAAGGATCTGCTCTTTGCCGGCCATGAATTGCAAGTGCAGGTGAACTTTACCCCAGTCACCCTTGACCAATATGAGCGTTGGGTCGCCGAACAGGGTAAAGAACGACGTATTATTACCATGATGGGGCGCAAGTTACGTGCTGCCCAAGTATCGGCTGTAGCGCTCCTTTGTGCCGAACACGACCTCAATATCGATGTGATCACCCGTCTCTCTGGGCGCCGGTCGTTTGTTAACCAGGAAATCCACCCGAAGGCTGCCGTCCAACTGACGGTGTCGGGGCCAGTGGCTGACGAACGAGCGCTGCGCAGCCGATTGTTGCAAATTTCGCAGGAGCTGGGCATTGATGTCTCGGCCCATGTTGATGACATCTACCGGCGCAACCGGCGGCTGGTGGTCTTTGATATGGACTCGACACTGGTGCAGGCCGAGGTGATCGATGAACTGGCAAAGCTGGCCGGCGTCGGTGACGAAGTGGCGCGCATTACGGCGGCGGCCATGCGTGGTGAACTCGATTTTAAAGCTAGTTTGACCCGTCGTGTCGCCCTGTTGCAAGGCTTGCCGGAGAGCGTACTCGCAGAAGTCGCCGCAGCCTTGCCGCTCATGGAAGGGGCGGAATGGGTGACAAGTACACTCAAACGACTGGGGTACAAAATCGGCATCATCTCCGGCGGCTTCGACTACTTTGGTCGCCACCTGCAAGCCAAACTTGGCTTTGACTATGTCTACGCCAACCGGCTGGAAATCATTGACGGCAAGCTGACCGGTCGCGTGCTAGGTGACATTATCGACGGCCCTGGCAAAGCGGCGTTGCTCCAACAGATCGCCCTGGCCGAAAACATCAGCCTGGAACAGACCATTGCCGTGGGCGACGGCGCCAACGACATTCCCATGTTGAGCATCGCCGGCATGGGGGTCGCCTTCCACGCCAAACCGATTGTGCGCGAAAAGGCCGAACGCGCCATCTCCAACCTGGGGCTGGACGGCCTGCTCTTTCTGATTGGCATTCGTGAACGGGAGTTCCGGCAAGAGTAGACAAGAGGAATTACGAGTTACGAATTACGGGATCTACTGCTCGTCATTTACATGGATACATGGGATTCCGTAATTCGTAACTCGTAATTCATAACCCATATCCCGCAACCAGAGAAAGAACCAGACCTATGCAACTCGATGTGCGCACGGCGTTGGTGCTGCGTCACCCGACGGAGTCGTCAGTTTTGTTATTACGCCGCAGCCCCACCAAAAAGCTCTTTCCCAACCTGATTACCGGCATCGGCGGCAAGGTTGAGTTGACGGATGGGGAAGGCGATGACCTGGTCGCGGCGGCCTGGCGTGAATTTCAGGAGGAGACCAAGATTCCGGTGGCGATGGTGGCTGATGTACGGCTGCGCCTCTCGACCCTCATCAGCCGGGGCGATCAACAGGTGTTGTTGCTCTGGTTGACCGGCCAATTGCTCGACCTCCCGCCGGATCTAGGTTGCACCGAGGGCGTGCTGGAATTTCACCCAATCACCCAGTTGCCCGTTGACGATATGATCCCCACAGCGCGCCAGGCCATCCCCTTTATTCTTGCCTTGTCGGTCAATGATCCAGTGGTGTATAATGGTTGTCTAGATCGTAGTGGTCGATTGATTACTAACCAGTAATTATCGTTCGCTCCTAAGTAATGGGGACGGAGATGGGTATGACACCAGTGACAATGAATCAATTGACTATTGAGTACCCCAGTGAACTGCTCTGGGCATTGCAACAAGAACCAGAAGAATTTGCGGCAGAAGCACAAAAGCTGCTCGCTATTGAGTTGTATAAATCTGGCAAACTTAGCACTGGGTTGGCGGCCCGCATGGCTGGCATTCCGCGCACTGCATTTCTGTTTTTACTAAGCGAATATGGGCTATCGCCATTTGGGGAAGACCCTGATGAACTTGAGGAAGATTTTAAAAATGCCATTGCCGCCAGTCATCGTTAACAACACACCACTTGTTGCTTTATGGGTACTAAATCGATTGGATTTACTGCGCGACCTATATGGAGTTGTCTGGATTCCTGAGGCGGTTGAGCGTGAATTTGTTGCCATAGAAGTAAACGCTCGCCGTAGCAGCTTGCTTCAATCGCCCTGGATTCAGGTTGTAGGTGTAAGCAATCCTCGTTTAGCTTTGACCTACATCGGTTTGGATCAAGGTGAAGCCGAAGTATTAGCATTGGCCGTTGAGCATAATGCGCGTTTGGTGGTTATTGATGAGCGCAAAGGGCGCCGATACGCACAGCGGTTAGGTTTAACTTTGACAGGAACCCTTGGTATCCTATTAAGCGCTAAAGAAAAGCAACTAATCCCCGCAGTTGCACCGTTAATTCAGCAATTAGAGCAGTCTGGTTTGCGTTTGAGCGCTGAACTCGTACAAAAAGTCTTAATTCTAGCCCAGGAAACTTAACCTCAGCTTTATCATTCCGCTATCCAGCAATTCCAAAGGAGACCCTGCATGAAAGTCCTCTTTATCGGCGGCACCGGCAAGATCAGTTCCGCTTGCACCCCCCTTGCCGCCACGCGCGGCTTTGACATGTACCTGCTCAACCGCGGCCAGACCGACCGCCCGGTTCCTCCCGGCGTGACGGTTCTCAATGGCGACATCCGCGATCGCGCCTCGGCGACGGCGGCGCTGGCCGACCATACCTTTGACGTGGTGGTCGATTGGATCGCCTTCACACCTGAACAGGTCGAAACCGACTTGGCGCTCTTCAAGGGGCGGGTCGGCCAATATATTTTTATTAGCTCCGCCTCGGCCTACCAGACGCCGCCAGCCAGTCTGCCCGTCACGGAATCGACACCGCTGGATAATCCTTATTGGCTCTACTCGCGCAACAAAATCGCCTGTGAAGAACTCTTGTTGCGCGAATATCGGGCCAACAAATTTCCGATGACGATTGTGCGCCCTTCACACACTTACGACAAGACCATGTTTCCCTTTAATGGCGGCTATACCACCGTGCATCGTATGCGCCAAGGCAAGCCGGTGGTGATCCACGGTGACGGCACCTCGCTCTGGACCATGACCCACCACACCGATTTTGCCAAGGGCTTTGTCGGCCTGTTGGGCAACAGCCGCGCCATCGGCGACGCCTTCCACATCACCTCCGATGAGTGGCTCAACTGGAACCAGATCTACGAGATTTTCGCGCGCGCGGCCGGTGTCGCCAACCCAACCTATGTGCATATTCCTTCGGAGTTAATCAACGCTTACGATCCCAACCTGGGGGCCGGCCTACTGGGCGATAAAGCTGCCAGCATGATCTTCGACAACAGCAAAATTAAACGCCTTGTCCCCGATTTCATCTGCACCACGCCGTTGAGCCGTGGCGCCGAAGAAGTCATGGCCTGGTTTGACGCCGACCCGGCGCGACAAGTGGTCGATCAAGCGCTTGATCAACTGTATGATCAAATGATTGCGGCCTATCAAAAAGCGTGGCCGAACGCATAACCCATTTACCAGCAAACTCGTAGGTGCGGTTTGTAACCGCACGTTCTCACCGAGCCGATACGATTCTTTGTAACCACCCGTTTTCCACCCAACGCCGTCGGTTACAAACCGCACCTACGATCCAGCGCATAAGAAGGTGAGCAAAGATGCGCTTTGATCCATCCATCTTACAACCCGATCCCCCGGCGCGACAGAAAATTGTCACAGTTTTAGAGGCCGCGCTGACAGCGGTTGACCCCTATGGCGCGGTGTTACATGTTTTGCAACGCCAAGGCGATACCTTGACCGTCGGTGCGCAGCAATACGACCTCCGTCAATTTCGTCGCCTCTTTATCATCGGCGCCGGCAAAGCGGGCGCGCCCATGACGCAAGCGGTGGAGCAGGTCTTAGGCGACCGCATCACCGACGGCCTGGTCGTCGTCAAAACGGATCACGGCGGCCCCACAAGCAAAGTACGTATTGCCGAAGCGTCCCATCCCATGCCGGATGCAGCGGGCGTGGCGGCGGGAGAGCAAATTCTGACATTAGCCCACGAAGCCGGCCCGGAGGATCTCGTCATTGCCCTGCTCTCTGGCGGCGGATCGGCACTGTTGGTCGCCCCGGCGGAAGGGTTGACCCTGGCTGACAAACAAGGGATGACCAACGCCCTCCTGGCCTGTGGCGCGACCATCAACGAGATCAACTGTTTGCGTAAACATTGCAGCGCGGTCAAGGGTGGTCAACTGGCGCGGGCGGTGGCCCCGGCGACACTCATCACCCTGGCGCTGAGTGATGTCATTGGCAGCCCGCTGGATGTGATTGCCAGCGGGCCGACCGTGCCGGATGCCAGCACTTGGGCCGATGCCTGGGCGGTAGTGGAGAAATATGATCTGGCGGAGAAGTTGCCACCGGCGATTGTGGCGCGGTTGCGGGCTGGGGTAGCTGGTGCGATTGCCGATACACCCAAGAACGGCGATCCGGCCTTTGCCAAAACCCAAAATGTCATTGTTGCCGACAATCGCGTCGCCGCCGACGCAGCCCTGGCCAAGGCGCGTGCACTGGGCTATCACACGCTCTTGCTCACCACCTATGTGGAAGGCGAAGCCGCCCATGTTGCCAAAGTGGCTGTTGCATTGGCGAAAGAGGTGCGCGCCAGCGGTCTACCCATTGCTGCACCGGCCTGTCTTGTCCTCGGCGGCGAAACGACCGTTACGCTAGGCGCAAGCCCTGGGCGCGGTGGTCGTAATCAGGAATTGGCGCTGGCGGCGGCGTTGGCCTTACGCAACAGCCCCGGCGTCACCATCGCTTCCCTCGCCACCGATGGCACCGATGGCCCCACTGATAGCGCCGGTGGTCTGGCTGATAGCGCAACAGTTGCACGCGGGGAAACAGCCGGTTTGAGTGCATTAGAGCATCTACGGCGGCACGATGCCTATCCCTTTTTGCAAGCAACCAATGACCTGCTGCTCACCGGGCCAACCCAAACCAATGTCAATGATTTGATCTTTATCTTTGTTGAGGGTAACGACTAAGCCCGCTCGCAGCCGGTCCATGACCGGCGATTGGGTTGCCGAACGCCGGTCATGGACCGGCTGCGAGCATAGTATGACAGTAGAGGAATAAACCATGCGCACCGGCGTCTCCTACCTCGGCCATCATAACCCCAAGCACATGGCGACCGACTTCCGCGCCATGCAAGCATTGCAACTGGATGATGTCTTTCTCTGTATGCAGGAGATCGACTTTGCTCACTATCCCGGCAAGATCAAGTTCGGCCCACAGTTGGCAAAGGAACACGGCATCCGTCCGCTGGCGCTCTTCTGGGGCGCGCTCAACCTCTTTGGCGGCGGACGTTCCAGTCACTTTCTCCTGAGTCACCCGCAATGTTTTCAAGTGGGGCTAGATGGATCGCACCTGAACGCCGGTTGTTATGTCAATGACACGTGCGTGGCTTACATCCAAGGGTTGATTGATGTCAGCGCCGCTGCCGGTTTTGCTGGTTACTTTGTCGATGAACCGACGCCATTGCGTGACTGCTACTGCCCCGCCTGTCGCGCCCGCTTTGCCGAACAGTATGATGGCGACCTGGCGACTGCCCCGGCGGAACAACAGGAAGCCTTTCGTCAGCAATGTGTGGTGGACTATGTGCGCACCATTGCCGACTATTGCAAAGCCAACCACCCGCAACTGGAAACCTTCTGCTGTCTCATGCCCCACGATGATGCCATGTGGGAGCCGACGGCGCAGATCGCCACTCTGGATAACATTGGCACCGACATCTACTGGACCAACAACGACCGCTCAGTGCAGGAGATGGAACCAATTGTCGATCAGATGGCGGCGGTTGCCAAACGCTATGGCAAAACCCACCATGAATGGCTCGAATGTTGGCGCGCCGAGGCCGGTCGTGAAAGACGGATCTTTGACCAAGGTGCAACGCTGGTGCGTCGTCAGCCCGATGCGCTTTATGCCTGGGCGTGGGAAGGACAGATCGGCACCTATGAAAGTTGCGCCAATCCCTTGCTAGCCTGGGCTAACGCTTGTGACGTGTTGCGGTTGGCAAAAACAGGGTAACACGATCTGCCTAGACCTGAGGTGTTCAGGTGGCGTCTCAGGTGTATTGCTGCCGCGTTCCCCTGTCGAATACTTACTTTTTTGTGTCTTTTCCTCGCCCAAATTGGCAATTCCTCTAAAGCAATCTACACATTTTTGCTTACACCCACTCATTTTAAAGGTTTTGTAATAAAAATAGACCCCAACCTCATATACTATGGGTTACACAATGATCAAAAGTGGCGTCAAGGATTGATTGACGATATGGCCCAAGGAAAGTGTGATTCTTAGAATGAGACCCAAGTCAAAGCTAATGTTGCTTCATTTCCTCCTGTTCTTCGCCTTGCTTATACCGTTGCTGGCCGCAGCGCAACCGATAAGCGAGCAAGAGGGAAGTGCAAAAATTCAAAATTATTTACGCCAACTGGCCCAAAATGAACCAACTGAACGCGTTGCGTTGATTGTACAGAAACAGACTACCGATGATGGGGTGGAGCAGTTCGTCGAACGCAATGGTGGGACCATCACTCGGTCGCTTGCGCTCATCAATGCCTTTGCTGCCGAAGTGCCGGCAAGCTTACTACCACGCCTAGCCGAGTTGAGCGGCGTGCGCCAGGTGAGCATCAATGCCCCGGTGGTCAACCAGAACAGTGCGCTCCCTGGCAGCGTGAGCGCACAGGATGATTTTGCCGCTGTGGCCTACAATGGTAGCGATGGCACTTTTGCCTGGCAGAGCGATTGGGAAGAGATTGGCGAAGCCGACGGCGCTGATCAAGGCGATGTTGGCGTCACGGCCTTCTGGGGGGGCGCGTTACAAGGGCTGCGGCTGCAAGGCGCTGCCAAAGGCATCTTGCGTCGCATCGATTTATCGCAAGCAACGACCACCCAATTGCAGATGAGCTACCGGCGCAAAGATTTTACCGAGGCTGATTATGTCGCTTTGGAAGTGACCACGGATCAGGTCAGTTGGCTGGAAGTGGCACGCTGGAATGGGCCAATGACCGATGGCGAATTACTGTCGGCAACCGTTGATCTTACCAGCTATCAGACCGCACAAACGGCGATCCGCTTTGTCACCAGCGCCAACTTGACGACGGACGCGCGCTTTTATCTGGATAGTGTACGCATTGACTTTATCCCCACCTGGCAGACAAGCAACTTTACCAATCAACTCTATCTGCCGCTGGCGGCGAATAGCGATGGCACGCCAGTGCTACGTGAAGGGGAAGCTGCAACCTTTGACAAAGCCGCCGCGCTGGCGCAACCCAATGATGGGCGCAGCAACCAATGTTGGAATTGTATCAACCTGGGTGTATTGCAAAACAATTATGTCAAAGCCATCAATGCCGATGATCTTTGGAACGTTGCCCCCTATGTACGTGGGTGGGGCGTCACGGTGGCGGTGGTGGATAGCGGCATCTCCAATCATCCCGATTTCAACGATTATTGGGGCAAGAGCCGGATTGTACAACGGGTCAGTTTTGTTCCCGGCGCACCCTCGCCTGATGATTTTTATGGTCACGGCACCCATATTGCCGGCGCGATCGCGGGTCTAGGCGTCGCCTCGGCTGGTCGTTATCTTGGCGTTGCCCCGGAAGCAAAACTGATTGATGTGAAGGTAATGGATGACTGGGGCTATGGCAATACCGCGGATGTCATCGCCGGCTTGCAGTGGGTTTTTGACAATCGTGCGCTTTATAACATCAAAGTGGTCAATCTTTCGCTCAACAGCCGGGTGGCAGAGTCCTATCATGAAAGCGCACTCAATGCGGCATTGGAAGTTCTCTGGTTCAATCAGATTACCGTTGTTGTTTCGGTTGGCAATGGCGGCAAGCAACGCCTCTACCCACCAGCCAATGATCCGTTTGTGATTACGGTTGGCGCCGCTGATGACAAAGGCACCGTTGATATTAGCGATGACACCCTCTCGCCCTTTTCTGCTTACGGCCTGACTGGGGATAATTTCCTAAAACCGGATCTGGTCGCGCCGGGCGCCAATATTATCGCGCCCCTGTCCGGTGATGATAACAACTTAGTTTGGTCCCATCCTCAAAATAAATTGCCGGCGCCGGATACCAAATATTACCGAATGTCCGGCACCTCAATGGCATCGGCGGTTGTTGCCGGCGCCGTGGCCGTCTTGTTAGAAGATGAACCGACCCTTTCACCAGATCAAGTCAAACATCGCTTGATGGCAACGGCCCGACCATTCAACCGCGGCGAATCATGTGCCACCGGCGCCGGGTATCTGGATCTACAAGCGGCGGTCAATGGCACAACAACCCAAAATGCGAATACCGGCCTACAAGCCAGCCAAATGCTCTGGACTGGCAACGAACCGGTGACTTGGGGGAGTGTGAGTTGGAACAGCGTGAGTTGGAACAGTGTCAGTTGGAACAGTGTCAGTTGGAACAGTGTCAGTTGGAATAGTGTCAGTTGGAACAGCGTGAGCTGGAACAGCGCTAATTGGGGCAACAACATGAGTAATGGCAGTTGTACCGCTGCCATCAAGAAGCTCATGCTGGTCAATGCTGACACTGATCAAGATATTCAGCAGCTCTATGATGGCGCGATTATCAATATTGATGCCATTGGCACCCGTAACCTCTCTGTTCGCGCCGAAACCGTAGGTGATGTGAAAGGTGTGCGCTTTGATTTGAATAACGGCGTTCATAGCGAATTCCAGAATGGTGAGCCATATACCTTGGCTGGTGATCTGGGCAGTGACTATTACGCATATCAATTTGCCAATGGCACCTATAAAGTAAAGGCAACTACCTACCCGGATATTTTTGGTTTCGGCGCGGCGGGGGCAATTGAGGAAATGGAATTTGTCGTCGCCGGCTCGAATCGTTGTGAGTTGGAAGGCACAGCACGTTCTATTGCCAGCGACGTTCCCATGCGCTTTACCGTTCAAAATCAGACTACTATTCCGTTGGAGATCTTTTGGCTAAACACAAGCGGTCAACGCCAAAGTTATGGTGTGGTGACAGCCGGTAACAGTTGGTCTATCACTTCGTATCTGACCCATCCGTGGGTCATTGCACGCGATACAGACAACAGTTGTATTAAATTGATCCCAGACCCTGGCTTGGAAGCCACCGTAACGATCAAACCGGAGCAGTTGACAACCAGCCTGGCTACCGATAGTGGTTTTGAAACGGGCAGCATTACGAATTGGGGCCGTTGGGGTACAGCCACGGTGGTCAACCAAAATGTGCGCACCGGCAACTATGCCATGCGGGTTTCTGGGCTTGATTCCGGCATCTGGCAGACTATTAGCGGCTTGCAACCCAACACCATGTATCGGCTCCGTGGCTTTGTGAAGGCCGGTTCTTCAGGCAACCGCGGTTACTTCTATGCCCAAGATTATGGCGGCTCGTCCATCGATACTTCCAATCAGGCCAGCGTGGTCAATTCTAATGGTTATACAGAGATGACCCTTACCTTTGTCACCGGCGCCAATAACACCAGCGCCAAGATCGGCTTTAAGCGTTGGTGGAATGGGTTTGGCGATGTCTTTATTGATGACCTTCACATGGCCAGACTGACCTTTGGGGATCTGGCGACCTTGACGGCGGTTCATAGTAAAAAATGTTTGGGGTTAAGTAATTTGGGGCCAATTGAAGGGTTAAATGTATGGCAATGGGCCTGTAATGGCAAGGCCACCCAAAAATGGCGGATCCAACCCGTAGAGACGGGCGGTTATCAGTTGGTCTCTTTGGGAAGTAACAAATGCTTGACGGTGAGTGGCAGCAGTACGCTGAACGGCGCAATGGTCATTCAAACAAGCTGCAATGGCGCCAACAATCAACGCTGGCGGATTGAGCCGACGGATAATAATGCTTTCCGCTTGGTAGCGCTGCATAGCAACAAATGTCTGGATGTACCCCTACTCAGCGGACTTGATGGCACCCTGCTTCAGCAATGGAGTTGTAGCGGCATGAATAACCAGAAATGGTGGATCATGTCCACGAATTAAGAAGTCTGTCTTATAGTGCTGGGACGGCACAACCACTTTGAAACTTATGAAAGTGGTTGTGCCGCTCCAAGGATGTTGCATGCGTACTTTGTAGCTGAACAGAAATGGTATTACGCACTAGCCGTCAAGCGGCGATCTACGGCCAGCGAACCGCCGCCAGGCAGGGCGAAGAAGAGCGTGGCGGCCAGTAGCACTAGTACAAACTCGAAACCGCCACCATCGACAAAGAAGCCATTGGGTAGATGAACGGTCAAGAGCGCTACCGCCATATTGACCGCCAGCAACGCCGCGACATAGCGGATGTCAAGCCCGATCAACAGCGCCAGCCCGCCGATCAGTTCCACTAGGATGACGACGATAGCCGCGACTTCCGGCAGCGGAATACCCAACGAGCCGAAGAAACCGGCAGTGCCGCCAATGCCGAAGAGCAGTAATTTCCGCGCGTCATGGACGGCAAAGGCCAGACCAACGGCGACGCGAAGCAGGAGTAGCCCTAATCTTGGGTTGATTGTGTGTTATTCATACGATATTGTTCTTTCTAAAAATTATTTGTATCATATATGCTGAATTATCAAAACATAAGTGCGGTTTAAACCGCTCGCAATAGAACCCCATTTTGCGAGGGATCACGCACCAGCCAGCCTTCATCTTGTGCGGTTGGCTGAAGACCAGCGGCTTTGACTCGTTCCAACACTGCTTGTAGTGCGTCACCGTCCGGCAACAGCACTTCATAGCTGACCAATCGGGCCGCATCACATGAAGGCGCCGGCACGCCAACCCCAGCCCACACATTCATCCCAATGTGATGATGGTAGCCGCCGGCGCTGATAAACAGAGCGCTGCCCATATCCGCCATGACGCCGAAGCCCAACACATTGGCATAAAAGGCGCCGGTCTTCTCTAATTCGGCCACGCGCAAGTGAATATGCCCCATGTCGGTCTCCGGGTGCAACCCCTGCCAGGGCGTCGAAACACCGTCCAGTTCAGCCATGATGCCGTCAATGTCCAAGCGGTGGGTGTCGATCAGAAAATTGCCCTGTTGATCATACCAGGCGTCACGGGGGCGATCCCGATAGATCTCAATGCCATGCCGATCGGGGTCATGCAGATAGAGCGCTTCACTGACGGTATGATCCGAGGCGCCGTCGATGCTGGTGCGCGTGCGCGCCAGATGTTCAATGGTGCGCGCCAGTTCCAATCGCGATGGCACGCGCAGGGCAAAGTGATACAGCCCTGTGGTGCGTGGTGCGTAGCGGGCGCCGGGTAACGCTTGCAACCGCAACAAAGGTCGTACGCCAGCGCCCAACAGCGCTTCACCGGCGTTCTTGGTCTGGGTGGTCAACCCAATATTCTGTTCGTAAAACGCTACAGATCGCCCCAGGTCGGCCACTGTTACTGTGACCACTCCGATGGCGGCGTCCGGATGGATGCTGTTCATCATACCGCTCCTCTTCTGCCTCAATCATTCTGCCGCAACAGGCCGGCAACCCCTCGATGTCATTATGGTAGCGGATGGGCGTGAAATGAACGTGAGCAAAACGTGAACAAGTTGGGTAATTGGGTGATTAGGTGACTGGACAGTTTTGGCTAACCTACTAACGAACCGCCAATCACCTAATCACCCAATCGAATTACTCATACAGAACAACCGCGTCCAGGTCACTATCAACCGTGAAGAAGTGGGTTTGAAAACGGGGATCGGCGACCTGGGTGGTGAACATGAGCGCGGCGACCAAACCGGCAGCGGCGGAGGCGAGGAAGAGCCAATCGTAGCTGCTGGTTGCCAGTAGCCCACCCAGCAGCGGCGCAATGGTGATGCCGATGCCATTAGCAGTGTTGGCAATGCCGATATAAGTAGGACGGTGGGCCGGCAGCGAAAATTCCATGGTGCTGAGGATGCTGGAGACGGTGATCATCCCCATACTTATGCCCATGAATAGAAAGATCGGCAGAAACCATATGGGGGATAGCGCGCCCCAGGCGGCGAAAAAAGTAATTGCGTTGATGAGATAGGCATACAGAAAAACCTGCTTATGTCCGCTGCGATCCGCTAATACACCGGCAAAGAGCGTTCCCAGCGTCTGGCCGATGAGCAGGGCAATGGTAAAGTAGCCCACCATGCCATCAGAGACCTGCCACCGTTGTAACGCCACCACAGTGACAAAGCCGGAGGCCATCATGCTAAGATTACCGAAGAAGCGCGCCAGCAGAAACCAACGGAAGTTGCTATCACCCTGTAAAATGCTCCCCACTTTGTTCCAGATCGCATTAGACGGCGCCGAGGATGCGAGTTGTGCTGGTGCTGACTCACGCATTTGCGCCAGGAAAAACCAACTGAGGGTGGTCATTACGGCAGTGATCAAAAAGGCATAGGCAAAATTGGTGGGAAAGGGAAAGCTTTCCAGCAGCCAACCACTGAAAAGCGCCCCAATCGCCCCCAGCCCGGTGCCGATAAAGCTGGTAAAGCCGAAGAACCAGCCCCGACGCGCCACGGGGAAACAGCGGGCGATCATGTCGGACCAAGCTGGTGCAATCACGCCGGCGCCTAGCCCATGCAAGCCATAGGCCACGAGGAGCAGGAGCAAGGCCAGCCACGGATAGTCCACACTCAACAGTGCTGCCACCGGCATAAAGTAAACTGGTAGACGCTCGGTGATAAAGCCAATGCGGATCACCACTGGCTTCTTACGCGCCAAACGCTCGGTGGGGCCGGCGACAAAGAGTTGCGGTAGATACCATGTCGCCTGCCCCAGAATTGGCAGAAGTGCGATGATCAGCGGATTGGTCGTCAATTTGCTGACAAAGAGCGGCAAAATGGTCGTCGCCGAAATAAAGCTGGCGCCAAACCAGAAAAAGGCGCCGTCGAGCAGACCAAAGCTAAAGTTCCAGCCATAGTTCCGGTTGATTTCGCTTTGCACCTCGGCCTCAGTGCGTGCTGGAACAGGCTGATCCAGTTGCAATAGCCAGCGCACCACTGCGTGTTGTTGGCTTACAGAGCTTCCCATAATTCGATGCGATGTCCTTCCGGGTCATGAAAGTAGAGAACCCGCGCCCCCCACTTCTGTTTGATTGGTGTCGTTACAATGCCAAGGTCGGTGAGGCGTTGTTGGATCTGCGCAATATCAACCACCTGCCAACTGAGGGTCAGGCCGGCGCCACCGGCTGGCGGAATGGTCGCCCGCGCACTATCGGCAATGCTGAGATAGGTTGTGGCGCTAAGCTGAAATTCCACAAACCACTCATTGCTGTAGCTAATCGGCAACCGGAGTTGGTCGCGATAGAACACAACAGTGGCCGCCCAATGGCCGCAATAGAGAATCGTGTTGGTGCGCTGAATGGCGAAAGGTGGCGTTGGCTGGCTTAGGTTGCTCATGGCACGTCACCTAATTGCAGCCAACCGATCATCTGACGCAGCGCTTCATAGGCAGCCAGGCGCGCCTGATCGTTATTGGCCGCTTCGGCTTTTGCCACATGCTCGGCCATCTGTTGCACCACAATGGGTGACATGGTCAGGAGCGCATCTGCTCCTGAGGCAGCATATTTCACCAACACATAGCGCACCAGGCAAGGCACCGGCACCCCAGTCGCTTTGCTCAAGTTCGACAGCGTCGGCAGTGGATCGGCGGCGGTGTAGAGGGCGACGTCAGCCTTGAAGTTGGCGTGCGGATCATCGTCGGTCCACATTTCGGTGTAAGGATGTAAATTTAACATATCGATAAGAATCTTACTGCTGACTCCAATAACACTGTTTCCCAATTGATTGTATAATCCTTGCCGCCAATCGTTGAAAAATTTGATGACGTGATGAGAGATAAAATGTTACTCAGTGGATTGGCGGATAAATTATACGCGATTCGCCCAAGAGCCAGCGACACAAGTGGTAGAAGGAGCTTAAAGAGCAATCAATAATGCGTAAGGTAGCGATCCAGGGCAACGCTCAATGAAAGGGGAGCTTCCCGCATCCACTGCTGATAGAGGCGCAAAAAGGGGACAAAGTGGGGTGTGGCGGTGACGGCTTCGCGTAAGAACAAGCGTCCCATCACGCCCGTCTCTTCCACATAGCGGGTCGCCGCAAAGCGTTCCAGGGTGCTGTTTAGATCATAGTCTACCGCTTGATGTTGCACGGCCCAGCCTTGCGACGTAGCGTCAAGCAGGAGATACTGCGCCGCCGTGTTACCATCCATCGGCAAGCCCACCGCGCCAACGGTGATAATCTGCTTGTCACGCCAGAGATGCGTCCGCGCAATATGGTCATGACCGCGCACGATCCAACGCTCCGGCACGGCGGGGAACATGGCGGCAATTTCCGCATCCGGTTTGGAGGGGGGCAGATTTTCCCGATCCGACCGTACGGTGGCATGAACGACCAGCAGATCGGGTGCTGTCGGCAAGGAGAGGGTCAGGGGGAGGGTGGCAACGGCAGCGCGTTCTACCGTGGTGAATTGCGCCGCCGCCCACTGCACCGGTTTGTACTGCTCCGACAACCAGGCCGGATCGCCCTGCGCCGTGCCGACGTAGGCGAGATAACGCTCATGGTTGCCCCGCACGATTGGACAACCCAAACTTTGCGCCAATTGCCAACAGGCCACCGAATCGGGGGCGCCGATGACAATGTCACCGGCAATGATCAGCAGATCCGGCGCCTGTTGGCGAACGTGACAAAGAACCGCTTCAAAGGCCGGCAAGTTGCCGTGAATATCAGCAAAAATGGCAATCCGCATGAACTGTTACACATTTCCATTCAGCGGGCGACGAAACCCCTGTTTTTGCAAAGTCTCGACCACCCACGTTTTTTCTTCTTCGGTCAAGCCCGCGGGCGGCTTGGCGCTATAATCCAGCAGATCCTCATAGCCGACCAGGGTAAAGCAGGCTGTCACTGCCGCCTGTAAGTCGAGCGCGACATCGGGATCGGGCGGCAACAATGGCACAGGGATGGTTGGCAAGGGGTTTTGCAGTGGCAAGGCCCAGACTTGGGTATAGGGCCGCCGTTGCGCTCGACTCAGATAAAGGTAATAAGGGGCCGGCGGCGGTTCTTGTAAAAGCTGAATCCGCCGCCCCTGGCAAAGGAGATCAAGCTCGAACAGATGGGTGCTAGTTTGCATCAATTCCAGCCGCCGCTGGGCATACTCACGCGCCCCTTCGCCGCGTTTGTTGACGGGCGATAAGATTTCGATCAACGTGACTAAGCGTCGTTCAGCAACATCGCGAATTTCGATGCTGAGGATTGGCACTTCTTCGGTCATAGGGCTTAACAGTTCGACCGTTGGCTCCATGACCGCAACACCTCCGTAGACAGGCAAAGGGGAGCGAGGGCGGTAAGGTGGTTCTACCACATGTACATCAGGATAGACATGACGTTCAGCCGGTTGTACAACCCCCAAACCTGGACGATCCATGACGTAGCGTTTGTCAAGCAACGCAACATACTTGGGACGCAGTCGCGGCAGGAGTTGCTCACTAATTTGATTAGCGAGGCGATCATGAAACTCTTGCCACATCTCCCCTTCGAGATATGGATCCATGCCTGGAAATGGTGATGGCATTACGCCCTCCTTTGCAACAATCGCAACCAAACCATTGGCCACCATTATAGCACAATCATCAAAGTAGCGCTTGCACCCGTTCCGCCACCGCCTCAATCAAAATCTCCAAGCAGCCTGACGCCAAAATCGATGGCTCTTCCTGATACAACCCTTTACCATAGCGATCCGCCGGCAACAAATAGGCCACCTGGAAATCTCCTGCCAGCGGCGAGAAGATGATCGGGTGGTTGGGGAAACGTTGGCGCAATTCGGTCTGGATCAGGCTATAGGGTTCGCCGCCGGTGGTGATCCAGAAGGCGTCACCCAGGCGGTGGACGGTAAAGTGGAAAGGCGCGGTGGGGCGATCCACCAGGTGGCGCACCCGCATGATCCAGCGGCGGGCGCGTTCCAACCGGGCGCCATAGTCACGAGCAGCGACCGTTTCGCCCCGTTGATCGGCTTCCTGCTGCTTGGTGCCCCACTCTTCCATCTCAGCTTCCAGGGCGACGGGGTCGGGCAGCGGCTTTTGTGGCAATTGCACCTCATAGCTGCCGCCAGTGAAGAGTTGGGTTTGTTGTAAGCGGTCGGCGCTGAGGGGCTGATGCGCCCACGTCCCTAATGTCGCACCGGAGATAACTGGCCCTGTGTAACAGAAATCCGCTGCCGGCGGATCCATGGTCGCCAGCGTTGCCAGCGCGGCATAGCCTAGGTTGCGCCCATTGTTGTCAGCCACTTCATGATTGCCGTGGTGGCTCTGGCGGGGACCAAGCTCACCGCAGGCGCCTTGTGCGTAGATGCAGAGCGCACCGGTTGCGGCTTCGACCACTTCGCGCATAGCGCCGATAAAATCCGGACTGATCAGGGTATTCTCCCAAGCCAGGGTGGTGGGGTGGCAACCGTAGTTGACTAGTGTGGCAAGGAGAGCGCCGTTGGCAGCGGTCACACGCGCCACCAGCAGCGTATCATCTGCCGGCGCGCCGGGGTTATAGCCGCAAGCGAAGAAGTCGCTATCGTCATCCCAGTAGTCGCGGTTGGCAGCCATGGTACAGCGCCCACGGCCATAGGTGATGACCGCCGCTTGCACATTCGCAAGCGCCTGGGTGGCGACTGTTACCAGTTTGGCATTCAATTCGGCCACATAGTCGTTAATCAATTCGCCGCCGGGCAAGTGGACGCGATCCGGCGAAAAATTGCCCGACGAGTGCGTATGGGAAAAGGTGGTGATCACCTGGCTGGCCGGCAGTTTCGTGGCCTGGCTGACCATCGCGATCACGGTCGCCTGATGTTCCGCTGTCATGCCCACATGATCCATTTGCAGGCGCACGACAGGCTGGCCGTCACCCGCCAGCGGCGCAAAGACCATTGCTTCCGCCGTTAAGGGGCGATGCACACCAGTGGCGCGATGATGACGGGCCGCACCCCACATGGGATGATAGATGCCAACGGGGGGTGTGATGTCAATACGGGCCACGCCAAAGCGCAGGCGGGAGGTAGGCGTTGGATCAACAGTGATGCTCATGGTAGGCTCCTAATACATATAGTCAATCAGTGAGACAGTCAATCAGTAAGACAGTCAATCAGTGAAACAATAACTGACCCACTGACCGACTAACCGGTTTAATAGAAGGTAATCGATTGCACCAAATAGTCAAGTTGCAGTTCGATTTGCGGATTGGTTGTTGGCAGGGTGACGCGGATGCAAAAACTGCTCTGCGGGTCAAGCCCTTCGGTACAATAATAATACCCGACAAAGTTCGGTCCTTGCAACACCCATTTCGCGCCCAGCTTGCCGCCAATCGTGAGTCGGCTGACGCTGATGGCGTTCGGCGGTTGCAGGGCCGCAAAAGGAGTCGTGGTAAAGCCTAATAGCTGTTCGCTGGCTTCGGGAATGCCCAAGCGATATTCGTCCCAAATGGCATTGGCGCCCAACTCATTGGCCGTCGGCTGCCAGGAACTGGGATAGGAGAAGGCAACATGATTCCCGGAAATACGCGGCCAGTCGGTAATCTCATCCGGATCCGGCGCCAAGGGCGAATCGGGCGCGGCTGGGCGTGGGGTCGGCAAGGCGGTGACGAGTGTCCCCACCGGCAGTTGGAGTGGTGAAACGGCTTGCGTTGGCGTGGGGGTAAAAAGTGGCAGAAGATCGCCCTCGCGCGGGGTCGGCGTCAGGGTAAAATTATCAAGATTGATGTCAATCTCTTCGTTGGTCGTACCCCATTTTTTCCAAACGCGAACATAGATGGTGATATATGGCTCTTGCGCAATAAATCTGGCCTGGAAGGCGTTAAACACTGTCGGTTTCAAACGATCATCATACAGATCCCAGCCAACATCGACCCAGTTATCGACCTCCCGCCAGTCGGCGCGCCGGCCTAGCGTCCAACCAAATTGGACCCGGTAGCGCCACGGGTCGAGTTTTTCACTCTCCGGCGTTGTACTGCGGATCATGCCTTGAAAAGCGATC
This sequence comes from Caldilineaceae bacterium, assembly GCA_026645575.1. Next base: position 38,563 of record JAPKMW010000016.1, on the reverse strand, counting down.
TGGTAGGCAGTGTCCGGCATGACGCGCACGGTCTGAAAGAGTCCGGCGTAGCGATCGTCCGTACCGGCGCCCAGCCCTTTGGTGTTGATCTCGATCAACTGGCTATGTTGACCCGCCGGCACCACCGGCTCCCACTGGTCGTCATAAAAGCCGTAGATTGCCTGACCGGCATTGGTAAAACAGCCCCAACCCAAGCCGACATGACCACAGCCTTGACGGAAAGTAAAGCCCTGCTCAAAACCGCCATTGGTCAACAGATTGGCCGCAGCCTGACCGGTCGAGATATTTTCAAAGAGCGCCAGCAGGATCACGCCAAGCGCCAATCCACACAAAAGCGTTGCCCGCCACCCATCACGAATCATGAAGACCCTAATCATTTTGCTGATTGTCAGTAGTCCAGAGTCGCGTAGTCGTGAAGTCGCGTAGTCCAGCGTTGGTCTACTGATGGTTAAGAATCACCAAAGGTTGCACAGGCTAAAACAGAGACAAATCTGCGTAATCTGCGTAATCTTTGATAAGATAAGATTTTCATCATGGGTAGTGGTGACGCAAGATCACGCGACCTGATGAAAAATGAAAATGCCGCTGCTATCATACACAACAACGGCGTTTGGCTCAAGTAAGGACAAAGCTCTGATTGCCTTTTCGAGGCTTTTTGCGTATACTCAGTAGTCCGCAGTCGCGTAGTCGTGTAGTCGCGTAGTCGTGTAGTCCGGTGTCGGTCGATGGCGATCTCGGCTCGATTGCGATCTACTGATACGGAAGCAGTCGTTATGAAATAAAGAGGGATCATGTTAGCTCCACGTTGGCGTAAAGTCTTTCGCGACCTCTGGTCGAACAAAACACGCACGATCCTTGTGCTTCTTTCCATCGCGGTGGGGGTGACGGCGATTGGCATGGTGCTGGGCGCGCAAGGCATTGTCGATCGCAGCCTGCCGGCAGCCTATGCCGCCGTGCAACCGTCGGACGGCTTGATCTTCTGCATCTCCACCTTTGACGACAGCATGATCGAGTCGATCCGCGCCATGCCGGAGATCGAGTCTGCCGAGGGGCGGCGCTTTGTCAATGTACGCTTTCTGGACAAAGCCGGCAATTGGTACAACATGCAGTTGAATGCCATTCCTGATTATAAGGAGATGGACATCAACATTGTGCATGGCGAAACCGGCGACTTTCCGCCTCCCCGCCATTCCTTGCTGATTGAGCGGGCTTCGCTGTCGCCTTCGCTGGGGTTGGGTGGCGTCGAGATCGGTTCCCTGTTAACGGTGGAGACCCCCAGCGGCAAACAGCGGGAGATACGCATGGCCGGCACGGTGCATGACATTAGCCAACTGCCGGCCTTTCTCAATGGCTCCGGGTACGGCTATATCACCTTTGACACGTTGGAATGGTTGGGCGAGCCGCGCGATTACAACCAGGTGGTCTTCCGCGCCGCCGAAAAGCGCGATGATCCTGAACATCTGGCGGCTGTTGCCAAAGCGGTGCAACGCAAGCTGGAGCGGGCCGGCGTCACCGTGATCTTTGCCCTGGTGCCGCCCCCTGGTGAACATCCGGCGCAAAACTTTCTAGACACCCTTTCCTACATCCTGGGCGGCATTGGTGTGCTGGCGTTGGCGCTGAGTATGTTCCTGATTGTCAATACGCTGACGGCGATCATGGCCCAACAAGTGCGCCAGATTGGCATTATGAAAGCCATCGGCGGTCGTGTCACACAGATCGTGCAGATGTACTTTGTCATGGTGCTGATCTTTGGCGCGTTGGCGGCGCTCATTGCCGTCCCCATTGCGGCCTTGGGTGCGCTGGGGTTAGCTTCCTTTTTTGCCGGCTTTCTCAATTTTGACTTGGAAGGCTTCCGCCTGGAGCCACAGGTTGTGCTGATTCAGGTGACAATTGCAATGGTTGTTCCCTTGCTGGCGGCGTTGCTGCCGACCTGGCGTGGCGTCACCGTCACCGTGCGCGAGGCGATCAGCGAACATGGGCTGGGCAAAGGGCAATTTGGCCGCAGCATCATCGACCGTTTTTTTGTGGCAATGCAATATGTGCTGCCCGGCAATCGCCCTCTGCAAATTTCGCTACGCAACACCTTCCGGCGCAAAGCGCGCTTGACCTTGACGCTGATCACCCTGTCGCTGGCTAGTGTGATCTTTGTCTCGATCTTTAGCATCCGCGCCTCGCTGCAACAGACGCTCAATGATGTTCTCAACCTCTTTGATTATGATGTGCAGATCATCTTTGACCGCTCCTACCGCACCCAGCGGCTACAAGATGAAGTACTCAATCTCCCTGGCGTCGCCGCCGTGGAGACCTGGGGTTTTGGCACCACCCGCCGCCTCCGTCCCGATAACACCGAAAGTGACAGCATGATCATCTATGCGCCCGAAGCCACCGCCGAAACGCTCAACCCGACGATTCTCGAAGGGCGCTGGTTGCAGCCGGATGACACCAACGCCATTGTCATTAATACTGATTTTCTCGGCAGCGAAGAGGATGTTAAGTTGGGCGACACGGTGACACTGGACATTAACAACAAAGAGCAGAACTTTGTCATTGTCGGCATCTCGCGCGGGGCGCTGACCGGGGCGAACATCTTTATCAACTACCCTTACTACAGCCGCATCTCCAACAATGTGGGGCAGGCGCAGATTTCGTTGGTGCAACTAAAGGATCGCAGTGCCGAAAACCAGATGGCGCTGGGTCAGGCGCTTGAACAGCGTTACCGAGACAGCGGCTTCCGCGTCCAGCAGATGCAGACGATTGCCCAGACGCGCAACATCATCAGCACCGTCTTTGATGTGATCATTATCTTCCTGCTGGCAATGGCAGTTTTGCTGGGCATTGTCGGCGGCCTGGGGTTGATGGGGACGATGAGCATCAACGTGCTGGAACGGACTCGCGAAATTGGCGTCATGCGCGCCATTGGTGCGTCGGACCGCGCCGTCCTGCGGATTGTCCTGGTGGAGGGCGTCTTGATCGGCGTGATCAGTTGGGCCATTGGCGGGCTGATCGCCTTGCCGGCCAGCAGTTTTCTCACTAACACAGTGGGTGAAGTGCTGTTGCAAGCCAAACCCAGCTACATCTTCTCCACCAACGGCGCTCTGCTTTGGTTGCTGATTGTCATTCTGCTGGCTGCTCTGGCCAGCTATCTGCCGGCGCGGGCGGCGTCGCGCTTGACGGTGCGTGAGGTATTGAGCTATGAGTAACCGGCTTTGAATTTGTCAAAAGACAACTTGATACACCGCTCTTCGCGAGTCCGTGACTCGCAACAGAATAGTGCGAGTCACGGACTCGCGAAGAGCGCAACTTATATTTTTACAAACCCTTCGCGCAGGATCTGTTTGCGCCAGTCGATTTGACAATCTGTCTTGATGAAACTATAATGCCCCACATCGTCATTGATGGCTCCTTTGTGGATCGACCATTGATGCCGAAATCCCGCACAGCTACCCAATGTAATCATCATTTGCAATCATCATTTTCTATCTTCCGGTAGTACGACCTGCCTACCCGCCAGGTCGGTAACGCATGCTTTGGCCCGTCACGCCATGAGTTGGTCACACGTGTTGGGCAACAAACAAACGCATATCATTGTAGGGCAGAGGAGAGTATCATGATCGATCAGCACCACCCACAGCGTATCAGTCGTCGGCGCCTGCTCCAGGGTTTCGCCTTGATTGGCGGGGTGACCGCCTTAGCAGCCTGCACACCGCCCCAAGCCGGTGGGGGCGAGCAACCGGCAGCCAGTAGCGCGGCGGCCAAGATCCTGATCCGGCTCAACGGTATCGACCCGCCAGGCCAGGAGTTTGCCAATAAGTTTGTGGCCGACTACAACGCCGCAAACAATGTCGCGATTGAAATTGATTACACCGACTGGGCCAGTTCCTTCCAAAAAATTACGACCGGTCTGGCCGGCGGGACCGCTCCCGACATCTTTATGGGTGGTGGCCTCTGGACGCCGCCGATTGCCTCGAAAAATGGCGCGCTGGCCCTGGACGATTACATTGCCAACTGGGATGATTGGGAAGATTGGTATCAGTCAACGCGCAACGATGTCACCTACAACGGCAAGATTTACGCCGTACCCTATCGAATGAATGCGCGCGGGAATATCATTTACCGCAAGAGCGCCTTTGAAGCGGCGGGGCTTGACCCGACCAAACCGCCGACCACCTGGCAAGAGGCCCACGAAATGGCGGCCCAACTGACCAAGAAGCAGGACACCAAGGTGGAGATGGCCGGCTGGAATGTGATCATGGTGGTCAATGACCTGACGCAGCAATATGAGGATGCGCTCTTCCAGGCTGGGGGCAATTATTTCAACGAAGAGCGAACCCAGCCACTCAACAACACGCCAGAGGGTGAAGAAGCGCTCCAATTCTGGGTCAGCTTTATCGAGGACGGGATTGTACCGCCGGAAGGGATGGACTCTGGCGTGCCGAATCTGAATGCCTACAGCGCCGGCAAGATCGCCCTCTTTGCGGGGTGGCCGCAGGATATGCTCAACACCAAGCTCAATGCCCCGGAGATCTGGGAAGATACCCTTGTGGGTCCGCCGTTGACCCACAAGGAGCAGGCTTACCAGGTCTACGTTGACAAGTACTTTGTTTATTCAGGGAGCAAAGTGCCTGATCAGGCGGCGGCGCTGGTGCGGGCGCTCATGTCGGGGGATGCCGCCATTATGATCGGCATTGAAGGCATTTGGGGTCTGCCCTGTCGCAAGGCGCAAGAGAGCGCACAACTCTATCAAGACCCGCGGATGCAGGTCTTCCTGAGCAACACCCAGTATGGGCGACCACGTCAAGTTGTGCCGCAACACTTTGATGTCCAGCCGGCCATGGGGCGTGAAGTCGAAGCCGCGGTGCGGGGCGTCAAGACGGTGCAGCAGGCGCTCGCCGATATGGATGATGCGGTGACGAAGATTCTCCAAGGAGGCTAACCCTTCCATGCCAACAACCGCCCTACACAGCGCACCGCGTCGCAAACGTCGCTGGGGTCGGGGGTATATGTTTGAGCGGCGATTGGCGGCACTACTCTTTGTGCTGCCATCGCTGCTCTTGCTGGCCCTTTTTGTGGTCTACCCGATCTTGAATGCGTTTTATCTCAGTCTGCACAACTACAACCTGCTGGAGCCGCCTGTTTGGAATGGGTTGGGGCGTTATGCGTTGCTCTGGGATGATGATCGCTTCTGGCAGGCGCTGGGGAATACCTTGCTCTTTGCCCTGATGACCGTCCCCCTCGGCACCGTGATCTCGCTGTTGCTGGCGGTGTTGATCAACCAGCCATTGCGCGCCATCTACCTCTTCCGCACAGCCTATTATCTGCCCGTCGTCACCTCGTTTGTGGCGGTCTCCTTTATCTGGCTCTGGATCTACGAACCCCAATTTGGCCTGCTCAATCAATTCTTAGAGCAGATGGGCTTGCCGACCTTTGCCTGGTTGCGCGACCCCAACACGGCCATGCTTTCGATTGCGATCCTCTCGATCTGGAAGAATGCCGGCTACAACATGATCATCTTTCTGGCCGGCTTGCAGGGAGTGCCCGAATATCTCTACGAAGCGGCGGAAATTGACGGCGCCGGGCCGGTTCAGCGCTTCTGGCATATCACCGTGCCTATGCTCAGCCCGACAACCTTCTTCGTCTTTGTGGTCTACTTCATTGGGGCGTTGCAAATGTTTACCCAATCGTGGATTTTGACCCAAGGTGGCCCGCTCGATTCGACACTCACTGTCGTTTATCTGATCTATCAGAATGGCTTTGAGTTCTTGAAGATGGGCTCCGCCGCCGCCATGTCGGTCATCCTCTTCGTCATCATTGCCATTGTCACCTTTATCAATACGCGGATTGTGCGCTATGACACACACTTCAACTGATACGACAAGACCCTTGCCGGCGACACCAAGCCAAGCAGGGGCAACCCCGAACCGGGTGCAGACGGGGCGACGGGCGACGCAAACGCTGCGCAAGCTCCTGCAAACGGGGGCGCTCTATCTTCTGCTCATTGTCCTGGCGCTCATCTTTGTCTTCCCTTTTGTCTGGTCGTTCTTAACGTCGGTCAAATCAACCAGCGAGGTCTTTGACCCAGGTGTTAGCTTGCCCGCGGTCTGGCGCTTTGACAACTATGTTCAGGCCGTGCAATCGTACAATCTGCTGCGCTATCTCTTCAACAGTACCTTTGTTTCGCTGGTGGTGGCGCTGGCGCACATTGCGCTGGCCTCGACCGCCGGCTTCGCCTTTGCCCGGCTCCACTTCCCCGGACGCGATCTGCTCTTTGTCATTGTCGTCGCCACCTTGATGGTCCCCTCGCAGGCCACGCTGGTGCCACTCTTTATCCTGGTCAAAGAGTGGCCGCTGCTGGGTGGCAATGACCTTTGGGGCAATGGCGGCTTTGGCATGCTCGATTCATACTGGGCGCTCACCGTCCCCCTCTTCGCCACCGCCTATGGCACCTTTCTCTTGCGCCAGTTCTTTTTCACCCTCCCCGCCGATCTAGAAGATGCCGCCCGCATTGACGGCACCTCAGAGTTTGGCATCTACTGGCGGATCGCCCTGCCCCTCTCCGGCCCGGCCCTGGCAACGCTGGCGATCTTCTCTTTCCAAAATATGTTCAATGACTTTGTCTGGCCGCTGGTGACCACCCGCTCCGATGTCATGAAGACGATCCAAGTGGGGCTGGCCCAGTTCCGCCGCGAAGGCACCACCGACTGGACGCTGCTCATGGCCGGGACGATGATCGCCACCCTGCCGATTCTCATTGTCTTCATCTGGGGACAGCGCTACTTCACGCAGGGGATTGCGTTGACGGGGATTAAAGGATAGTTGGCTGGCTCGTTGGTTTCGACACGCTCAACCAACGAGCCACGAGCAAGGGAATGATCTATCACCCGCGATCCTTGAGATCATACAGAGCAATGATGTAAGGATGGTCGGGGTCATAGTGGGTGAGGGTGTCCGGCTGCTCGACGCGACCGATGGGCCGCCGGTTTTGCCCGACAGCGCCGGTGACGGCATCACCCAAATCCTGGCGACACGCTTCCAGCTTTGCCAGCAAGACCGCCACCACTGCCGGCTCTTCGGCGTAGCGATTGGTCGTTTCGCCAATGTCCGCCTCCAGGTCATAGAGTTCGGCCACGGCTTTGAAGGTGCGTTCAAAGGTTCGATCATCAAAGTCGATACGCCCCACATGGAGCTTCCACTTGCCGCTACGCACGGCCATCAGCTTTTCCATCAGATAATAGAAAAAGGCGTCATGGCCTGATTTGGCGTCGGCGTCGCCCATCAGCAAGGGGCGCATATCCTTGCCGTCAATGATGCGATCCTGCGGCACCGGCACTTCGGCCAAGGCAGCCAGCGTGGGGTAGAAATCCATCGCGGTGGTCAGTTCGCGGCAGACGGTCCCCGCCGGAATGTGACCGGGCCAGCGCATGACGCACGGCACCCGTTGCCCCCCTTCCCAGGTAGTGGCTTTGTGAGAGCGGAGCGGCGCATTGCTGCCGCCTTCGTCGCGCGCCCGCGAGCCGTTATCACTGGTAAAGATGACCAGCGTGTTTTCATCCAACCCCAGTTGCTTGAGTTCATGGAGCAACACGCCCACACTCCAATCAATGGCCTGGACCGCCGCGCCGTAGCGACCATTTTCCGATTCGCGCAGGAAGCGGGCCGGCGGATAGATGGGGACATGAACATACATGTGGGCCAGGTAGAGAAAGAAAGGGCGATCGCGATTGTCGCGCAGAAAACGCACCGACTCTTCGACATAGCGCTCGGTGATTGATACTTGGTCTGGTTGTTCTTGAATCACCGTTTCGTCGCGCAGGAGGGGCAAGGGCGGATAGGTGTCGGTTTCATATTGGCGGCCCATGTCGTTGGAATAGGGGATGCCATAGTAGCTGTCAAAGCCGTGGCGAGTCGGCAGAAATTCGGGTTGATCGCCACAGTGCCACTTGCCGATGATCTTGGTGGCGTAACCGGCCCCCTTGAGCAGTTTGGCAATGGTGATCTCATCCTGGTGCAAACCGAGGGGCTGACCGGGGAAAAGCACCCAGCGCCCGTCAAAGTCGGCAAAGCCAATACGCGGCGGGTAGCAGCCGGTCAACATGGCCCCGCGCGAGGGTGAGCAGACCGGCGACCCCATGTAGAAGTCGGTTAAGCGGATCCCCTCGGCGGCCATGCGGTCGAGATGGGGCGTTCTGTTGCGCGTCGAGCCATAGCAACCGAGGTCGCCATAGCCCAGGTCGTCACAGTTGATCAGAATGATATTGGGGCTGGTCATGGGTGTGCGTCTCTTTCTTGCGCTTGTGGAGCAGGGTGATTTGGTTGACAAGACGATAGACCTAACAGCTTATTTTTGCGTTTGGGTACGTGTTCCATGACATCCCCATCGCCAGACCAGGCAGCGCGTCCTATACTGACGATGGGGATGAGGGCCGCACATTAGCCATTCAAAATTGTATTCACTGCTGTCAATTCCTCTGCCGTCAATGCCCAATCGCCGGCTTTGGCGTTGGCCTGGATCTGGTCGATCTTGGTGGCGCCGGAGATGACCGAGCTAACCTGCGGTTGGCCGAGGAGCCAGGCGTGGGCCAGTTCGCCCATGGTGTGGCCCCGCTCTTCGGCCCAGGCAGTTAGCGCTTCTACTTTGCCATAGTTGGCGTCGGTCATATACTTTTGCACGTAGGGGCTGCTCTCCCCGCGCGAACCGGCCGGGGCGGCTTCGCCCCGCTTGTACTTGCCCGTGAGAAAGCCGCCGGCCAGCGGGAAGTAGGGCAGGATGCCGATGTTGTGGGCATTGCAATAGGGAATCATCTCCTGTTCTTGCGCCCGTTCAAACATGTGATAGTGGTTTTGGATGCTGACAAAGGGCGACCAGCCGCGGAAGTCGGCGATAGTGTTGGCCCGCGCCAGTTGCCAGGCCGCAAAGTTAGAAGCGCCGACATAACGCACCTTGCCACTGCGCACCAGGTCATCGAGCGCCCGCAGCGTCTCCTCAATCGGCGTGGTCGTGTCCCAGCTATGAATTTGGTAGAGGTCGATGTAGTCACTTTGCAGGCGGCGCAGGCTGGCTTCAACACCGTGCATGATGTGATAGCGCGATGCACCGTTGTCATTGACACCCTTGCCCATCGGGCTGCGCACTTTGGTGGCCAGCACAAACTTGTCCCACCGTCCCTTGAGCGCCACGCCCAACGTCTCTTCCGAGCGACCTTGTTGATAGACATCCGCTGTGTCGATCAGGTTGATGCCCAGGTCGAGCGCCGCGTCCATGATGCTGCTGACGCCGGCCTGATCCACTTTGCCGCCGAATTGGTTCGTACCCAGGCCGATGGCGGAAACCCGCACGCCGGCGCTGCCAAGTTGTCGATATTGCATGAAGAAGGTACTCCTTAAAAGTAGTTTTTTACTAAACAAGCGTCAATAGGTTGATAGGTTCTGGAGGATACTTTTGTCCCAGAGGGACGGCTGAGTTTAGGAAAGGGCAACATGATAACCTACACTCAGTCGTCCCTCCAGGACGAGTATAGCCGATGGCTGTGATAACCTTGCCCAAATCGCTTGGTCAATTGGCCTGCAACTCCTGAATATTCTCGCGCACCTTGAAGATCGCTCTGGCGATGTCATCCATTGCTTCCGGCTCGGCCAGGAGGGCGCTCTGGTGCATCCAGGTGCCTTCGGTGTAGCAGGCCCGTTCCGTGGCGGGGCTGGGCAGGTGACGGCTATAGGGTTCGGCCAGCGGCGGCTGTTTGTAGAGCGGCAGCGTATAGCCGACCGAGAGCGGCACCCCTTCGGCACGCAACGCCTTGACAAAAGTCTCACGCGGCACGCCCTGCCAGGCATCGGGATCATAGCGCATGATGAAGAGATGGTGCGCATGGTGATCGGCCCGTTCATCCCAAACCGGCGGCGTCAACCCCTCGACCTCGGCCAGGATGTTGTGCAGGCGACGGGCGTTGGCTTCGCGCTGGGCGAGTTGATCATCAAAGCGTTCCAACTGGGCCAGAAGAATACTGGCTTGCCAGGCCGTCATGCGCAGGTTGCTGCCCAGCATGTTGTGTTGATACCAGGCGCCTTCAGGTGCGCGTCCTTGGTTGATATAGCTCCAAATTTTGCCGGCTAGTTCGTCATCATTGGTTAACAGGATGCCCCCTTCGCCCGCCGTCAAGTTTTTACTGGCTTGCAGGCTGAACGAGCCAATGTGACCTAAGGCGCCCACTGGTCGCCCATGCCAGGTGCTGCCGTGGGCATGGGCGGCATCTTCAATCACATAGAGGCCATGTTTTTGCGCTAGTGGTAGAAGCGCGTCGAGATCAACTGGCAGGCCGGCAAAGTGAACGGGGATGATCGCCTTGGTGCGGGGTGTAATCGCCGCTTCGACCAGATTGACATCCAGGTTGTAGGTATTCGGGTCAATATCAACAAAAACCGGGGTGGCGCCGGCCAGCCGCGGTGCATTGGCGGTGGCAATAAAGGTATAGGGCGGCACAATCACCTCATCGCCGTGACCGACGCCGACGACTCGCAACGCGGCTTCCAGAGTCAAGGTGCCATTGACGGCGGCGAAACAGTGCTTGGCCTGATGGCGCTGGGCGAAGGCCGCTTCAAAATCGCGCACCACCTGATTAAAGCCGCCCCACGTTCCCGATTCGAGAACCGCCTGTAACCCTTTGCTCTCCCCTTCGCCCCACTGCGGCCACTTGGGCCAGGGCGCCGTCCGCACCGGTTGTCCACCGTTGATTGCCAATTTGCTCATAGCCTCTCCTTTACCAGATGTAAAATTAACTGATGCCACCACACAGTGTAGCGGATCAGAGGCTTCTCGCCAAACAGCGGTTTGGATGATTGGGTGGTTCGTTGATTGGTTTGGAGGATGATTTGGTCATCACCGCCAAATCAGGTACAATAGCGACCAATTGAATCAACGCTGACACATCACAGCGAGAGAGCATTGGTAATAATTAATGGAGAATGGAAAATAGTTAATTATTAATGGGGATTCGTCGTACAAAAATTAACAATTAATTATTTTCCATTGACAATTAATTATTCCAATCGCCGAAGGTGTAAGTCAGGCGGGTCGCCACGCCCGTCTGGCGACGCTCTCAGGCAACCGGGATCGTTGTGATGTAGCAACTCTGGAAAGTGTTGGGTGCTGTTGCTCAACCGCCGACGGGGCAAACCTGGTAGTGGTCATTCTAAGCCAGGCACAATCTCTCAGGTTTGTGACAGAGATCACGGGCATCTGTTTTGGATGCCCGTTTTTTATTGTCAACCAGTAATTACGCCGCTCCTAGCCGGTCCGTGACCGGCGATTAGGCCGCCGGTCACGGACCGGCTAGGAGCGGTGGGTTACATTAACCAGAGAGGATTCTTTTTATGGAAAGCGTCAAGCGATCAACCCCCGCTGCTGTAAATCTGACAGACCTGTTGTCGCGTCAGGATCACTTTGTTCACCGCCACCTGGGGCCGCGTGAAGCCGATATTGCCCGTATGGTCGAGGTAATCGGCGTCGCCTCGCTCAATGCCTTGATTGACGAAACGGTGCCGCAAGGCATCCGCCTGCAAGGGGAGCTAAAACTGGCCGGCCCCCGCAGCGAATCCGATGTGTTGGATGATTTGCGCACCCTGGCCGACCAGAATCAACGCTTCCGCTCCTTTATCGGCATGGGTTATTATGGCACATTGACCCCCGGCGTGATTCTGCGCAATATTCTGGAAAACCCCGGCTGGTACACCCAATATACCCCGTATCAAGCTGAAATTGCCCAAGGACGGTTGGAAGCGCTGCTCAACTTCCAGACCATGATCATGGAGTTGACCGGCATGGCAATCGCCAACGCCTCCATGCTTGATGAAGGCACCGCCGCCGCCGAAGCGATGACGCTCTGTCGTCGCGCCCAAGCCCGCAATGTCACCGCCAACACCTTTTTTGTCGATGAGCGCTGCCATCCGCAGACCATCGACGTGGTGCGCACCCGCGCAGTGCCGCTGGGCTACGAGATAGTTGTCGGCGATTATGCCACCTACAATTTCAGCCAACCGACCTTTGGCGTCCTGCTCCAATATCCAGCGACCGATGGTTCGATCTTTGATTACGAAGCGTTTTGCGCCAAGGCCCATGCCGCCGGGGCGTTGGTCGTCGTCGCCACCGATCTGCTGGCGTTGACCCTCCTGCGCGCACCGGGCGAGTTTGGCGCCGACGTAGCGGTGGGCAACAGTCAACGCTTTGGCGTGCCCATGGGCTATGGTGGCCCCCATGCCGCCTTTATGGCAACCAAGGACGAATTCAAGCGCATTATGCCTGGTCGGCTGGTGGGCGTGTCGCAGGATGCTACGGGCGCGCCGGCGCTGCGGCTTTCGTTACAAACGCGTGAACAGCACATTCGCCGCGAAAAGGCGACCAGCAACATCTGTACAGCCCAAGTGCTGCTGGCCGTGATGGCTTCGATGTATGCTGTCTATCATGGCCCGCAGGGGATACAACGCATTGCGCAACGGGTGCATCTGTTGACCGAAACCCTGGCGAAAGGACTGCGCGAGTTGGGCTATACGGTTAACGAAACGCCAGTCTTTGACACCCTTAAGATCAGCGGCGGCCCCCACAGCCAGCAGGAGTTAATCGCCGCGGCCGAAGCGCGCCAGGTCAATCTGCGCATTTACAGTGATGGCGCTGTCGGTATGTCACTGGATGAAGCGACGACCGTTGCTGAGTTGCAGACGCTCTTTGCCATCTTTGGCGCTGTCGATCTGGTCGGCATCGAAACGTTGGCGGCAGAAGTTGATCTACAATTACCGGCAGTTCATGCCCGCACCAGCGATTATCTGACCCACCCGGTCTTCAACAGCTACCACTCGGAAACGGAGATGTTGCGCTACATCACCCGGCTCCAGTCACGCGACCTGTCGCTCACCCACTCAATGATCCCGCTCGGCTCCTGCACCATGAAGCTCAACGCCACCACCGAGATGATTCCCGTCACCTGGCCCGAATTTGCCCAACTCCATCCTTTTGCGCCCCGTAGCCAGACTGCCGGCTATCAAGAGATGTTTCGCCGCCTGGAAAGCTGGCTGGCCGAGATCACCGGCTTTGCCGCCACTTCGCTGCAACCCAATGCCGGTTCGCAGGGTGAATATGCTGGGCTGCTAGTGATTCGTTCCTATCACCAGGCGCAGGGGCAGGGCCATCGCACTGTTTGCCTCATTCCCTCCTCGGCGCATGGCACCAACCCGGCCAGCGCTGTCATGGCGGGCATGGAGGTGGTGGTCACCAAATGTGATGAGAATGGCAATGTCGATCTGGCTGATCTGCGCGCCAAGGCCGAACAGCACAGCGCCAACCTGGCTGCGCTCATGGTCACTTACCCCTCGACCCACGGCGTCTTTGAAGAGGAGATTGCCGAGATTTGTCAGATCATTCATGCCCACGGCGGCCAGGTCTACATGGACGGCGCCAACATGAACGCCCAGGTTGGCCTGACCCGCCCCGGCGACTTTGGCGCGGATGTCTGTCACCTCAATTTACACAAGACCTTCTGCATCCCCCATGGCGGCGGCGGTCCCGGCATGGGGCCGATCTGTGTGGCGGCGCACCTGGCGCCCTATCTGCCCAATCACGCCGTGGTTGCCGGCGTGGGCGGGGAAGCGGCAGAAGGTGCGGTCTCGGCGGCGCCGTGGGGCAGTGCGGCAATTCTGCCCATCTCCTACACCTACATCGCCATGATGGGCGGCAGCGGCTTGACCCTGGCAACCAAGGTGGCGATTCTCAACGCCAACTACATTGCGGCGCGCCTGGAACCCTACTACCCGGTGCTTTACCGCGGCAAACATGGCCGGGTGGCGCACGAGTGCATTCTCGACACCCGCCCCCTGAAGCAGTGGGCCGAGGCCGAGGATATTGCCAAGCGGCTGATGGACTATGGCTTCCATGCCCCCACCATGTCCTTCCCGGTGCCGGGGACGCTCATGATCGAGCCGACCGAGAGCGAATCGTTGGCAGAACTGGATCGCTTCTGCGACGCCATGATCGCCATCCGGGGCGAGATCGCCGCCATCGAACGGGGTGAAGCCGACCCGCACGACAACGCCCTGAAGAACGCGCCCCACCCCGCTAAAGTGGTCATGGCCGACGAATGGAATCATGCCTATTCGCGCGAAAGCGCGGCCTACCCGGCCCGTTGGGTGCGCGACCACAAATTCTGGCCCGCCGTCGCCCGCATCGACAATGTCTATGGCGACCGCAATCTGGTCTGTGCCTGTCCGCCGGTGGAAGCCTACGTTTAACAACTTCACGCTCCTGGCGAGTCCGTGACTCGCCAGGAGCGAAGATATTAGACCAGGGCGAGTCACGGACTCGCCAGGAGCGAAAGGTATTTCCGCGCGGTTGTTTAGTAGAGAAGTGTTATCCTTTCAATCCACACGCCATTCGGTCGTCCTGTATTCAAGTCCAAGTTGATCGTTGCCTCACTGCTGCTAGGTGTAGATGCAGTAACATCAACGATCCCGACTGTCGCGTCTGGCGCCGGTGGGAACGTCGCTAGGGTTTGACCATCCGCACTACGAATCTGTAAATCCACGCCCGGTAAGGTGCGATAGTGTAATTGGAGTTGACTCTGTGGCGGGGCATAGTGCATTGCCAGCGTAGCAGACTGACCGATCAACGCCCGTTGCCGATGCCCATCTTCCCGCTCTTCCAGTGGCCCCCAGTTGACAGCACCCAGCGCGAGATAAGGAATCGGCGTTGCCGGCGGCTGGACACGCTGTACCGTGATACGTTCATCGGCGTAGAGCGGCGTTTGTCCGGCAAAGATGGCGTTTGCAAGTTCCTCGGTGTAGCTCCGTTCCAGCCCGCCGGGCATTTTGTAACGGTCCTGAATCACCAGGTCGATCCCCAGGTCAGTCAACACCGTGCGGCCTACGGCCACCGGATCAACATCCACAATGTCCGGTCCCAGGTGGCGAAAATGTTGCAATACGGGAATACGTTCAGTGAGGGTGCGTGGGTCGTCGCGACTGATGTAGGCTACCGCCAGCGGTTTCTGGTGGACAGTCTGGTAGAGCAGATAGCCAGGGCGGTCATAGTTCATCGGCAGGTTGAGAATCCCCCGTACATCGGCCATCCCCCTGATCTGTTCATAAAAGGCCGGTGTATCCGGCGGACTCATGGGGTAGGGCGCAACCCAGAATTCACCTAACAAGAGCAGGAGCAACGCGCCGTTGGTCAACCAGCCGGTCAATGCGCGCCGTCGTTGCAAAAGCGTTGCCAATCCAATCCCTGCCATCACCGCCATCGCCAGTTGCACCATCAGGGCATAACGACTGACACTGCGGCTGATGCGCATAAAGGGCACCGTGCGGTTGAGCAGGGCAAAGGGCGTCCACTCCGGCGTCGTGTTGCTGAGGGTGGTAGGCAGGTCGGCTTCGGTGATGTTGCCCAGGTGGATGCGCGGCCCCAGCGCCAGGAGCAGAAAGAAGAGCGCCGTCACCGCCCAGAAACGCACCGCCGGTCGCCAGCGCCAGAGGGCCACCAGGGCGAGCAACAGCGGAATGTAACCGATGCTAATGGTGCGCTCACTGACCGGTGCGATCTGGTTGCCCGGCCAGGTGAAGCTCTCCGGTCGCCACAGGGTGTGCAGCCGGTTCGGCACCACGAAATCCAGCAGGCTGGCGCTGAAGATGTAGAGGTCACTGGTGGGGCGCACCATAAAGCTAAATTGCGTCGCCTCGCGCACCATCGGGATCAACACGGGACTGAGCAGAAGTAACATAATCGTCCCAGCTAACAGCGGGGGAAGGATTGCTGATTTTAGATTGCCGATTGTAGATTTTAGATTGTTACCCCAGTGACCGGGGAGGAATTGCCAGAGAACGACGAGACCGGTAAAAAAGAAAAGATAGAGAACAAAGTACCAGTCGCAGAGGCCGGCCAGAGCGAGGAAAAGACCGGCCATAAGCGCCTGCCGTCTCCACGCTTGCCCCCGGCGGCAGCGAGCGATGGCTTGCAACAAGGAGAGAACATAAAAGGGAAGCCACTGCAAACTCATCACCTGCATGTGTCCCAACAGGTGGGCCATATGAACAGGCGCGAAGGTGAAGATGGCGCCAGCGAGGAAAGCAGATATTAGGGACTGGGTATTGGATATTGAAGGCGCTCGATCAGGCAATACCCAATATCCAATCCCTAGTACCCACCGCGTCAACAAATAAACCCCATACCCCGCCACCGTCCAACTAAAAAAGACAACGGCGTTGTAGGCGATGAAGAGGCTGCCGCTCAGTTGGAGGGGGAGAGTGAGCAGGCCGTTAAAGGGGTTGAGGGTGTGAAAGTAGAGACCAACGCCGGTTGGGTAATAGAGCAGATCGGTGACAAAGGGGGATTGTTGCCGGTCGACCAAGGCCGTTTTCACCCACCAGAGGTTCCAGTAGTTCTGCCAGCCGTCAAAGCTATCGCCGGGGATGGCGGTGGTTATCTGCGTGACGAGGGGCCAGGTCATCACAATGGTAAGCAGAAAATAACCCAGGAGAACCAGGCCATGCCGGATCGCTTGACGAGCGGGGCGGGTCGAGTTAGTGGTGGAATGAGCCATGCTGAATTAGAAATAAAGTGTCGTTTGATTGAGTCGTTACTCATGCAAAAGTTCAATGCAGTATACTGCATTCTGTACGAGAATGACAATGCGCTAACTAGTAAGAAAAACAGAGATGGATTGACGCTCTGTTACGCTCTGTGTAGTGGTAGCGATGTTCTACTCAAGCCAAAATGAAAGTCGGCCTTTTCGTAGGGACGCCCGCCCCCCGACGTCCCTACGAAAAGGCCGCTTCTCAATTTACTTTTAGTATGGTAGAGATAAATGTGAAAATTTTTGACTAACCGCTTCGGATTTGAGCTAGAAAGCTACTTCTTCCTTCGTTTCCATCTTCGCCTCATCCAGTTCCATGCCCAGGCCAGGGGCGGTGGGCAGGGTGACAATACCATTGACCGGCTTGAGCGGCGTTTTGAGGAAGTGTTGATGGATCTCATTCCACTTGATCAAATATTCCAGCAGTGGGCAGGTTGTGACCGGCCAGGCCGCAATCACGTGAGCCGAGGCCGGCGTCGAGTGGCCGTGGGGGATCACTGGCATGTCATAGGCCGAGGCCAAGGTGATGATCTTCATCGTCTCCGAGATGCCGCCGGCCCAGTAGATGTCCTGTTGATAGACATCACAGGCGCCGGCATCGAGTAACGCTTTGGCGCCCCAGCGGGTGTACTCATGTTCGCCGCCGGAGATGGGGACGCGCACGTTGCGCCGAATTTCGGCATATTGGGCGATCTTGTCGGCCAGCACCGGCTCTTCGATCCAGCGGGGCGCATACTCTTCCAGCCGCGCCGCCATCTGAATCGTATAAGGGACATCCCAACTCGACCAGGCGTCGAGCATAATGTCCACATCGGGGCCGACCGACTCGCGCAGGGTGCGCACCAGCCGCAGATTGCGTTGAATGCCGGCGGCGCCATCGGTCGGGCCGTCGCGGAAGAACCATTTGCTGGCTTTGTAGCCTTCGGCGGTCACGGCCTGCACCCGTTCTTGCACCAGTTCCGGGTCGAGCGAATAGCCCAGCATACTGGCATAGGCGGGGATCTCAGTGCGGGTCGGGCCGCCCAACAACACATAGACAGGCGTGTTGAAATGTTTGCCCTTCAAATCCCATAGGGCGCAATCGATGGCGCTGATCGCCATCATGACGACGCCTTTGCGCCCGTGAATCATCATGCGGTACATGCGATCCCAGAGCCGTTCAATCGCCAGCGGGTCGTGGCCGATTAAAAGCGGCGCCAGTTGCTTGCCGACAAAGTAGACCTGATCTTCCGAAATCGGGCCACCGATGCCGTAGACGCCGTTATCGGTTTCAATGCGGACAAAGTAAGCGGTATGGCGGTAGACGCCATCGCTCACCCTGGCCAGCCAGCTTGGCCCTTCCGCCTTGTGTTCGGGGTAGATGTCCACCGGGCGAATCAACCGTTCTTCCCAAAATTCACCTTCGTGATGGAGGGTGCCGCTCACTTTGAGGACGCGCACATGGGTAATTTTCATGATTTTCTCCTGAATAGTCTGTCTATCGTGATGAGGAGGAAAAGACGATAGTGGCATTATACAACGGATAGCTTGCAATGTCAGGCACCGATCATTCAGGGAGCTGTGGTATAATGATGTGGCGGTAGATTGTCGATAGGGCGCGGCAGAAAGGGAGGAACAAGGATGCCTATTGTTCGTTCGATTAAAAATCAATACTTGGGCATCAATGCTCATTTGCATAGCCACTGGCAAGGTATTGGGAAGTGGAACCGCTTTCATAATGTTCACATTGCCCAGTTATTGGTGACTTTAAAGGCGCGCCTGCTGCCAATGGGCTATACTGCAGAAACGGAAGAATCGCTGCAAATTCGCCGTGTCGCTGATCACCCCAGCTTGCCGCGCGCAGATATTTTAATTGGTGATTTGGGGTCGAACCGAACGCCGGCATCACCATTGCGCTATGCCGATGTCCAAACATTGCCCATAGAAGAGTTCGTTGATGCGGAAGACGATGCTGAACATCCCTACTATGCAGTTGCCATTTATGAACGGTTGGTCAATGATCTGAGCATTCCTGTTGCATGGATTGAACTGCTTTCACCTTCCAACAAAGGGGGAAGCCTGGACGCGCAAAGCTATCGCGCCAAGCGGAAAGAGCTATTGCGCAATGGGTTGGTCTTTGTCGAACTCGATTATTTGCATGAAACGCCGCCGACCTTTGAGCGACTGGCCGATTACAGCAAGCAGAAAGCGGGCGCTCATGCCTATCATATCGTCGTTTTGGATCCCCGTCCTACCTTCATGCAAGGTCGTGTCTATCTGCACGAATTTGATGTCGATGATCTCATTCCTACCGTGAAAATTCCGCTCAACGGCAATGATATTCTCGATTTTGATTTTGGTATGGCGTACCGTAAGACCTTTGAGGAAGCGCTCTATGGCTACGATATGGATTATCGGCGCCTACCAATGAACTTTGACCGGTATAGCAAAGACGATCAAGGACGGATTGCGGGACGGATGTTAGCAGTGTTGGAAGCGGCGACCAACGGTCTTGATCTGGAAACAGGTCCGTTTCCAGTGAAACCACTGCCGCTAGAGACGGCGCTGGCAAAGCTTGAAACCGTGCAGCACAACTTGTCATAAATTTGTGGTCTAACCTAGAATGCGTTAGCAATACCTCCGCACGCTATGGCAGCAGCAGCAAACTGTTCAAGCCACCATAGGTATCCGGCCTTTTCTGGGGATTGGCCGGATCATCCAGCCAGCGCGTGCCATCGAGCAAAAATTTGTAGAGATAGCGCCCAGCGGGGAGAGCAAGGGGCGCCGTCTGCCACACTCCAGCTTCCACTTGCTGCGCCAGCAAACCGGGCGCTTGCCACCCATCCCAATTGCCCAACACCTGCACCTGTTGCGCCCAGTGGTCATGTAGCGTAAAGCTGACGCCGTCCGGTGTGATATGGGGTGATAGGGGAATTTCCCGGTGCATCTCGTGCAAAGCTAGCGCAATCGCATACCCGGCATTCAAAACGCCGCCCCCTTGCCTTTCCACCGGCACATCCGGCAAGCGATAGGCTGTCGTTATCAAGAGGTCGCGTACTACCTGTGGCGTCAACGTTGGATTGGCTTGCAATAGACACGCAACCGCACTGGCGACCAGCGGTGCGGCAAAGCTGGTGCCGTCAACATGTTGGTAATGGGGCGTGATCAGCTTCAACTCGGCAATGCGGTCATCTTGGCTATCGTCACCGTGGCGACGACGGCTAAAAAGATAGGCGGCTTCCTTTGCGATGGCTGTGCCAGGTAGTAAGGGCGCGGCGACCCAAATGCTGGGCGCCACCAGTTCCGGTTTGAAAGCGCCGGCGCTGCTCTCGCCATAGTTGCTGTGCCAGAGCGCGTCGTCCTCATGGGCAAAGGTGTTATGATCATCGATACCGCCGATGGTCAGGGCGAGGGGCGCAGTGGCGGGTGGCACGAGGCGGCGTTCCCCATTGTTGCCGGCAGCGACGACCACCGTCATCCCCAATTCAACCAGCGCGGCCACCGCCTCATCCACCGGATTACCCACCAACGGCCAGACCGGATCACCCGCCACAGACATGTTCACTACCCGCACCCCAAGCGCCGGGCCTTGTTGATGCAACCAGTGTAAGGCGCGAGTGATGGTTTCGTTGGTGATCGCCCCTTCGCGATCACGCACCTGGATCAAAACCAACTCGGCGTCACCCGCCAGCCCACAATAAAGACCTTGACTGAGAAACCCATTACCCGCCGCGGTGACGCTGGTCATCGTGCCGTGCCATTGCCAATCATGCGCCCCATCCCAGGCCGGCCACTGTGGGATGTCGGAGGGAGAGAAGACACAGGTGATTACCTCCTCTTGCCCGGCATCCACCCAAGCACGAATCCGGTTGCGCGGTTGCGTGAGATCAGGATGCGGGTAAAAGCCGGAATCGATCAGCGCAATGGTCACGCCTTGGCCGGTGAAGCGCGGGTCAGCGTGGAGGCGCAAGGGGGTCGGTAGCGCGCCAAAGGCCGCTTCTGCATCGAGCGGCCAGACGGTTTGGATCTGTTCATGCAATGCCGCATCGCCTTCCGCCAGGAGGAGTTGCAACAAGGCTTGTTGGACGCAGGCTGGACAAGCGCCGTCGGTGCGTCGCCAGAAGGCATACTCATGCGTTGCGCTCAGGCGCTGGCGTTCGGTTGGTTTTTGGCAAAGGGGACAAGGTGTTAAAGCATTCATCATGGTACTATTCTTGACACGCCGCCCACGCCCGCAACACTTCCGCCACACTCCACGCCTGGGCAAAACAACCACGCGGCGTGAAGGGCGCTTCGGCGTCAAAAATTTCGCTGATGCTGCCTAGCCCATGATCGGACAGATGACGGAGCAACGGCAGCAAGTAGGAACGCGCCAGCGCTTTGTCTTGATAGACCCGCAGATGGGCCAACACAAAGGGGCCGATCAACCACGCCCAGACTGTCCCTTGATGATAGCCGCTATCCCGTTGGTAGGCATTGCCACCATAGTGCGCCACATAGGCCGGATCGCCAGGGGCCAGACTGTGCAGACCGTGCGGCGTGAGCAACCGTTGCGCGCAGACATCCACAATGTCTTTCTGTTGTTCTGGCGATAATGGACTATAGGGCAGCGAGACCGCAAAAAGTTGGTTCGGGCGCAGGCGAGTGTCATTGCCTTCGGGTGTGTCGATCACATCATAACAGTACCCATGTTCGCTGCTCCAAAAGCGAGCAAAACCGCTTTGCGCTTGTTTTGCCAAGTTGTTATAGGCTGTGGCTGACTTGCGTAGTCGTTTGGCAAAGTCCGCCATGCTACAGAGCGCATTATACCAGAGGGCATTCAACTCCACCGCCTTGCCCATACGCGGCGTCACCACCCAATCGCCCACCTTAGCATCCATCCAGGTCAGTTGCACCCCCGGTTCACCGGCATAGAGCAGGCCATCGTTGGCATCGACATGAATTTGATAGCGTGTGCCGCGCACATGCCAGTCAATAATCTCCTGTAGCACCGGGAAGAGATCCCGCAACAGCGCATCGTCGCCGGTGGCAGCGTGATAGGCCCGAATCGCCTCAAAATACCACAAGGTGGCATCGGCGGTGTTATATTCCGGTGTCTCGCCCGCATCGGGGAAGCGGTTGGGTAACATGCCTTGATCAACAAAACCGGCAAAGGTGCGCAGGATGCTGGCCGCAATTGTCGGGCGACCGGTGGTCAAGGTCAAGCCCGGCAGCGCGATCATCGTGTCGCGTCCCCAGTCGCCAAACCAGGGATAGCCGGCGATGACTGAGTGTCCGTTAGAATCAAGCGCCGAGGGGCGACTGACGACAAATTGATCGGCGGCTAAGACCAACTGGTCAATGGCTTTGAGACAAGACGGCTTGGCTTGGGCTACTAGTTGCTGTTCGTGCTGTTGTTGGGCGGCGTAAGCGGTTGCGCCATCCAGGGTAGGGGTGGCGTTGGTGCTGAAGAGCAGGGTTACAGCTTCGCCAGGTTGCAGTGTAACGGTAAAATCACCGGCATAGAGATGAGCTTCACTGCTATCCAGCCCACGATAAGCTTCTACGCTCAGGGCAAAGTTGCGATACCACTCATGGCGCAGTTGCACCTGAGCATGATCACTGAACAAGTAGAAAGCGGTTGCGCCGTCATAGGGGCTGACCCGTAGGCCATTGGCGACTTCGTCAATCTGCATCCGCCAATCACCGGCATGGGTGCTGCTGTGATAGTCGCGATAGTTGACCAACGCCTTTAGCGTCAGGTGTAACGGCTGGCTGGCGCGTTGTAGTTGATAACGGATGTATGTAGTGTTTTCACCCTGCTGCATCCAAATGCGCTTTTCCAGCACGGCATCGGCGCAGGTATACTCCCATACCGGTGTTGTGCCGTCCAGGTAAAAATGGTCTAGATGATGGAAACCCAGCGGGTCGACCACCTCCCCTTGCCAAGCGTTGGCAAAGAGCGGATAGGATTGACCATTGTAGGTCGCCGTTTCATCCAGCTTGGTCGCCAACAATGTGCGCCCCAACGGCGGCTTGAGTGCAGCAATCAGCAAGCCATGATAGCGGCGGGTCAAAACTCCTGCTACCGTTCCCGCCGCATAGCCGCCAATCCCATTCGTCACCAACCACTCCCGTGTGCCGGAAGCCGTCAAATTCCGACACAAACTGCGGTCAAAATCAATGATTCTCGGTGTCGCTTCGTTGTTTATCATCCCTGTCACCCCTTCACCCTGTCACCTTGTCACCCTGTCCCCTTGACGGGCCAGCATATCATCCATCTTTTCATGTAAATAGCGGATTTCCAACTCAGCTTTCAAGTTGGTGAGATAGTCATGGTCTCTCTGGCTGATCACAATGTTGTTTGAACAGGGGATCGGTGATGATCACAAAATTGTCACTGCCATAGGGATTCACCACATAGGCATCGGCTTGCCGCTCATTCAACCAGTGACCACAGTCGCAGAGGTAGCGGAATTGAAACGCCCGCCCCACCTCCAGGTCAACGGTCAGGCTCCACTTGCCGTCCCGCTCCTGCTGAAAGGGATGTGATCGGCGATTCCACTCATTAAAGTCACCAACGAGATAAATGGCACTCGCCCAGACCCCATCGGGTAGATCAAAGGTGACTCGCATTACCGGTTTTTCATTGTTTTCGATAAAAGTCTTACGAATCATGGTGCGCCTCTTGGTGGATCATGCTCGTAGCAATTGGAAACAGTTGGAATAAATTGTTGCTCGATTGTCTGTACTCATTGCTTGTATTCTAGCCTGTTTATTAAAGACTTTCCTCAACAATCTTCACCATTTCTCTTAGAGATTTTTACACAGATTTATGAGAACCAACCGGGGATTTTTACCTATTGCAAAAAACAGGAAAGCGGGGCTTGACAATTACATACATACGTGTTAGTATAAATCAAAGGAAGGATAAACAATGCGCCGGACAAAAGAAGATGCTGAATTAACACGGAATACCTTGTTGGATGCGGCGCTGGCTGTCTTCCAGCGCAAAGGCTACGCCGATAGCCGGTTGGAAGATGTGGCCGAAGAAGCCGGCGTTACACGCGGCGCCATCTATCACCATTTTGGCGGCAAGGTGGAGTTGTACAATGCGCTAGTCGAAGAGCGCTTTTCGCGTGCCAATCGAGTCTGGGAAGACGCGATCAAAGCTGGGGGAACACCACTGCAAATCTTACACCGCATAATGGTGACAGCCCTCCACTACCTCGAAGCCGACCCAGATTATCGCGCGGTACAAGAGTTAGTCACTTTCAAAACCGGCTATGTGGGCGAACTGGAAACCAGCCTGCGCCGCAAGCAGGAAGGTAATCGTGCGCTCATCGATTATGTGACTGCCTTAATCGAACAGGGGATTGATGCCGGCGAGATCCGGCCGGGTGTCAACCCACGCGACGGTGCGTTGGCATTGATTGGAACGATGAATGGTGTAAGCCTACTTTGGCTCTTTGATCCCCAGGCGTTTTCCTTGCGAGCGCGCGCCGAAAATATCGTTGATCTGGCCCTCAATGGCTTGATACGTTGATAGCGTTATTTTTTAAGCATTTTATATACATTCACGAATGTAAAACAGGAAGGGTAAGATGATGAAATTGCAATGGCCGTGGCGCAATCAACGCACGGCAAAGTTTGCTGCACTGATGAAGGCGTATGCGCAATTCGGACGTTTTAGCGGCGCCGTGTTGGTGGCGCAAGGTGGACAGATTCGCTTTCAGCAGGCGTATGGCATGGCGACCCATGAACACCAAGTCCCCAACACACCAAAGACTGTCTTTGGTCTTGGCTCGTTGAGCAAATCTTTTACCGCCCTTGCCATCCTGCAATTGCAGGAACAAGGCAAGGTGCGCGTGACCGATCCATTGTCTACCTATCTGCCGGACTACCCACAGGCCGAACAGATTACACTGCACCATCTCTTGACCAACACATCCGGCATCCCCGATTATGTAACAACACCGGCCTTTGAACGACAAATGCGCTTGCCGACAACGGTGGCCGCGTTGATCGCCCTGTTCAAGGATCGTCCGTTGCTTATGGAACCCGGCGCTGCGATCAACTACTCCAATAGCAACTGGGTCTTGCTAGGCGCCATTATCGAGCAGGTCAGTGGTCTCAGCTATGGCGATTACCTGGCGCAACACATCTTTCAACCAGCGGGGATGACCCGTTCTGGCTATGATCGTGCCGATCTGGTGATTGGGGGGCGCGCAGAAGGCTACCAGCAAACCGCCGGTCAACCGGTGCGCGCCGCCTTTGTCGATCCCTCTGCCATGTACGCCGCCGGGGGCCTCTATTCAACCGTAACGGATCTCTATCGTTGGCAACAGGCGTTAACCGCCCATAACCTGCTTACCCCTGTGTCTTATGCCCAGATGACTGCATCGCATGTCACCGCCGAGATAGGCGCCTATGGCTATGGCTGGTTCAATGACACCCGCTTTGACCGGCGCCGGGAAGGGCATGATGGCGGCACGCCGGGTTTTCTCAGCCTTGCCGTGCGCTATCCTGCTGACGATCTGTCGGTCATCCTGTTGGCCAACAGCGAAGCCAGCGCCATTCACGAAATCGAACAGAGTCTAGCCGCGATTGCGCTCGGCCAACCCTATGAACTGCCAACCGGACGCGCCTTTGTCACGGTGGATCCGGACTGCTTCTCCGCCTACGTCGGGCGCTATGAGACCCACTTCATGGGCCGCCGCCATGTACTGAGTGTGGAGCAAGAAGGCGTTCATCTCACCTTGGAAGCACATGGGCTGCCCAAAGTCACGCTGGCTGCGCTGACGCCGACCCGTTACTTTGCCCGCCTCAAGGGCGAAGTCGAACTAGAATTTCTGCCCAATGGCGACGGCCGGGCGCACGAGATTGCCCTCCAGTGGTCAGGCTATCCGCTCACGGCAAAACGCACTGGGTGAGAATATCTATTTTGTGAAATCAGACGATTGATACGACCCTCCCGAAATTTCTTGTTCCGTAGGGATGGCTGAATTTAGGATGGGGAAAAGCCATAATCTATTCTTTTGTGGATTATCCTGGCTAAATTCAACTGTCCCTACGGGACATCTTCACTCGCGCCCGCCGCTCTGCTGAATCAACTTCGCCACCAGCGCGGTCCAGCCGGTTTGGTGGCTGGCGCCGATGCCGGCGCCGTTGTCGCCGTGAAAATATTCGTAGAAGAGAATATGGTCGCGCCAGTGGGGGTCATTCTGGAAGAGATCGACACCGCCATTGAAGGCGCGCCGCCCTCCCTCATTGCGCAGGAAGATGCTGGTCAAGCGCCGCGATAACTCGATGGCGACTTCGTCCAGGGTGGCGCAGTGCTCGGAGCCGGTCGGCAGTTCGACCTGTAAGCTGTTGCCGTAATAGTGATGATACTTTTGCAGCGCCTCGACAATCAAGTAGTTGACGGGGAACCAGATCGGCCCGCGCCAGTTGGAGTTGCCGCCAAAGAGGCCGCTGCTCGATTCCGCCGGTTCATAGCGCACGACATGGGTGTGACCGTCAACGGTGAGCATATAGGGATTCGCTTCATGCTCTTTGGAGACGGCACGCAACCCATAGTCCGAGAGGAATTGTTGCGGATCCAGCATCCGGTGTAACACACGCTTCAGTTGGCGCTGATCCACCAATGACAAGAGCAGCCGTCCCCCTTCCCCTGGTGTGGTGAGCGATGCAATCTGGTTGACCAGACCGGGACGGTATTTGATAAACCATTCCATGCGCCGGCGGAAGCGGGGCAACATCTCTAACAACTCCGGCTCTAGCGTTTCGACGGCATAGAGCGGGATTAGACCGACAAAGGAGCGAATCTTGAGCGGAAATTCGCTGCCGTTGGGCAGGTGAATGCTGTCATAGTAGAAGCCATCGACTTCATCCCACAACCCTTCGTTGCTGCCCATTGTGCTGTTGATGGCGTCGGCAATGTAGACAAAATGCTCAAAAAACTTGGTGGCGACATCTTCGTAAGCGGGCCGGGTGCGGGCCAGTTCCAACGCAATCGCCAGCATGTTCAAGCAATACATCCCCATCCAGGCGGTGCCGTCGGCCTGCTCCAGATGACCGCCGGTGGGTAAGGGCGCGCTGCGGTCAAAGACCCCGATGTTGTCCAGCCCCAAAAAGCCGCCTTGGAAGACATTGCGCCCTTCGGTGTCCTTGCGGTTGACCCACCAGGTGAAGTTGAGCAAGAGCTTCTGGAAGACCTTTTCCAAAAAGTCGGTGTCTGCCACGCCGGTGACATTGCGGGTGATCTTGTAGACCCGCCAACAGGCCCAGGCGTGAACCGGCGGGTTGACATCGCCAAAGGCCCATTCGTAGGCCGGGATTTGGCCGTTGGGGTGCATGTACCACTCGCGCAACATCAGGATCAACTGCCGCTTGGCCCACTCCGGGTCGATCAAGGCCATCGGCACCATGTGGAAGGCCAGATCCCAGGCCGCATACCAGGGATACTCCCACTTGTCCGGCATGGAGATCACATCAAAGTTGTAGAGATGACCCCAAGCGGAATTGCGACCGTTTTTGCGCACCTCCGGCGGCGGTGGGCTGGCGGGATCGCCCTCCAGCCACAGTTCAACTGAGTAGTGATAGAGTTGTTTACTCCAGAGTAAACCGGCAAAGGCTTGCCGCTGTACGACCCGTTCATCGGCGTCAAGTTCTGGCGGTTGCACGGCGTTGTAGAATTCATCCGCTTCCTGAATGCGTTGGGCAAAGATGGCGTCAAAAGCGGCAAAGGGATCGTCCATGTCCTGGTCGGTAAAGCGGACGCGCACGGTCAAGCTTTCTCCCGGTTGCACCATTGCTTGCACATGGGCTGCGGCCTTCGATCCGACATGCGCCGGATTGACTTTGTCCATGCGTCCGTGGACAACCACCTCATGAAAGCCATCTTTGACATAAGGCGACGCGTTCACGCCACCCCATAAGCGCTCCTGATTGGTCTCATTTTCGGTAAAGAGCAGTTGTGTGCCAGGGTGATCAGCGACATCCACGTACCACCAACGGTCGCCCAAATGACGATGGCTAGTGCTGGCCGTATAGACTGACTGGCGGGGTGACGCCACCATTTCAAACTGTGAACGCGCTCGGTCATAGCCCCATGACCAATCGTTGCGATACCAGATCTGGGGCAATAGATGAATCGGCGCCGCCGCCGGGCCACGATTGACGGCGGTGATGCGACAAAGAATATCTTCCTGATCGCCTTTGGCATATTCAATAAAAACATCAAAGTAGCGCCCTTGCTGGAAAGCGTCCTGCAAGGCATCGACCAGTTCAAATTCCGGCGCCAACCGTCCACGTTCACGATTTTCCTGTTCCAGCCGGGCGTAGGGGTAAGCGACCTGCGGATATTTGTAGAGCATCTTGGCATAGCTATGGGTCGGCGTGTTGTCCAGATAATAGTAATACTCTTTAACATCCTCGCCATGATTGCCTTGGCTGCCGGTTAGCCCGAAGAGCCGTTCTTTGAGAATGGGGTCTTGTTCATTCCACAAGGCCACGCCCAGACAGATATTTTGGTGGCGGTTGCAAAAGCCGCCCAGGCCATCTTCATTCCAGCGGTAGGCACGACTGCGGGCATGATCATGGGGAAAGGAATCCCACGCCGTGCCATAGTCACTATAATCTTCACGCACGGTGCCCCAGGCCCGTTCACTGAGGTAAGGCCCCCAATTCTTCCAATCGGCGTTGCGCGCTTCCGACGCCGCCAGCCGTTGATGTTCGGCGGTTTGTGGGTTTTGCATGGCGAATCTCCTTTGCTACGTGATTCGTGTTGCGTGCTGCGTGTTGCGTGCTGCGTACCATCATATCACGAATCACGTAGCACAAATCACGATTATCGCGCCGAATCTTGGGCAATCAACATAACCGTGGCGGCAAACAGCACCAGATCCTTGAGCAGAAATTGACCGGCCAGGGTCAGGAAGGGCAGGCCCGTCACCGCAGGGGCAATCAGGAAGATCAGCAAAGTTCCCGCAAAGAGACCCAAGACGAGCAACCCGACATAGCGCACGGCAATGCGCCCAAAGAGCAGAATGGCGGCAATCACCTCTAGCGCACCCAGCAAATAGACAAAGGCGTTGAAGGCCAGGAAAGGCAGTGATGCCTCGATCAACCCCACCACCGGACTGGGATCGACAAACTTAAGCGCGCCAATCCAAAGTAGGATAATGCCCAGGCTAATGCGCAGGAAAGGTTCGGCGCTCTGCTGCGCAACGATGAAGAGAATATCCAGACCGCGGTCTTGCCGCATTCCCATGCTCGTGTTCAGCCCGTTGTTCATCATCATTTTCTTGTTCATGATTGTTCTCCTTAAGTGAATATGTGTTGTTAAAGCTGTTGTTTTGTGAATTGGTGCGGCAGCGCATAACACTACAACGGATTCAGAATGCAACGGATTTTTACATCACAAATGGACTTTTCTGAATAAAAGGGGGAACCTTGAGCAAACGCTGGCGATTTCGCCAATTGCCGGTAAGCAAACCGTCAATCCGCTCCGTTCTGAATCCGTTGTAGTGTTGTTTGCCACTGCACCTACATTTCTCGTAGCCTTGTCAAATTACGCCGGCATCATCTGTGTTAGGGCGATGCCGTTGCCGTTCATCATCGGCATCATCATCGAAGTGGTCACGCCCAGCCGTTCCAGCAGGTGATCACCGACGCGCAGCGCGTTCGCCATAATCGTCAACGCCGGGTTGACCGCCGAACTGGAAACAAAGAAACTGCTATCGACCACATACAAATTATCCAGGTCATGCGCCTTGCAGTTGACATCGAGCGCTGAACTCAGCGGGTCATCGCCAAAGCGCACAGTGCCACACTGATGGGCCACGCCAGCGATGGGGATTAGCCGATCCAGGAAGAGCTTGCGCGGGAAGATATGTTTGTCACAATAGCACATTTTGTCAGTACAATGGATCTTATGCAGGATCTCCTTGAGTTGGTGAACCAGCCGTTTGTGCGCTTCGCCGTTGGTGATCTGGTAATCGAGGGTAATCTCGCCCTGACGGTTGACCGTGACCCGGTTGTCGGGATGGGGCAGATCTTCGGTGGTTAACCAGAAATCGATAGCGTGTTTCGCCATCCAATCAAAGGTGAAACCAGGGGCCGGGATCGGCGCTTCCGCCGCCAACAGATCCTTGGTCGATTTACCCAACATCTGGATGTGACCCATCGGGTACTCCCAGTCAGCGCTGCCATAGTAGAAATCGTTGATGCCCAGCGTTTTCTGAAAGATCGTCTCATTGGGCACGCCGGAAAGGGCCAGGAACGCCGTGTTGTGATGCGCCATATAGTGGCGACCCACTACGCCCGACCGGTTCGCCAGCCCATTGGGATGTTTGTCATTGGCTGACTTGAGCAGTAACACCGCCGAATTGACGGCGCCGGCGGAAACAACCACAATGTCGCCGCTGTAGCGCTCTATTTGGCCGTCACGCTCAACCATGACACCGGTCACCACGCGCCCGCTGGCGTCGGTTTCCAGTTTTGTCACTTTGGCGTTGGTGACTAATTCGACATTGTCATGTTCCAGTGCCGGGTTGACACACATGGTATGCGCATCCGACTTGGCGTTAACCAGGCAGGGGAAGCCGTCACAAGTTTCGCAGCGAATACAGAGACTC
This sequence comes from Caldilineaceae bacterium, assembly GCA_026645575.1. The sequence continues at coordinate 8,361 of JAPKMW010000016.1, read as the reverse complement.
TTGTGACGCATCTTCTCATTTAGACGCACGCCCATCGGCAGGTGGAAGGGGTGATAGCCGCTCTCTTGCAAAGCGTCGGCCAGCATCTGGACGCGCGGTTCATGGCTAATGGCGGGGTAGGGATAGGGCGTGCTGGCCGCCGGTTCGGTCGGGTCTTCGCCACGAACGCCACGCACATGGTAGACCTGTTCAGCCATCGTGTAATAGGGTTCCATCTCGTCATAACTGATCGGCCAAGCCGGCGAGAGACCGCCGTGGTGATAGACTTCGCCAAAATCTTCCCGGCGCATCCGAAAGAGGACCGCGCCAAAGAACTTGGTGTTACCGCCAACAAAGTAGTGATTGCCTGGTTGGAACATCTTGCCTTTGCGGTCATACCACCGTTCCATGGTCGTATATTTGCCCTCGGCAAAGACGGTGGTCGCATCCCAATTCTGCTTTTCCCGCGCAATAAAATCGCCCCGTTCCAGCAACAAAATGCGTTTGCCCGACCCCGCCAGCTTATAGGCCAACGTGCCGCCCCCTGCGCCTGTGCCGATAATGATGACATCGTAATGATTGATCATGGTTTTGCTCCTTGTATGTTGTGGAGATTGGGTATTGGATACTGGATATTGGGTATTTTCGTGATCCAGGCTATCTCTTGCTCTTCAATACCCAATACCCAATCTCCAGTATCTAATATCTAATCTAACAAATCGCCACCGGTGACACCCACGCGCCCGTGGCGCCGCGAACTTTGGCGTGGGTGAGGACGAATAGAAATTCAGCGACATTGGCTCCCGCTAGTTCGCTGGTGTATAAATTTTCGACAATAAACATACCGAAACGGACATTGAGCATCTGCGGCACGATAAAGGGCTGGGCCGGATTTTCCGGCGGCACGGGGCCATAGCTCCAGGTGTCGCAACCAGTGAGGGCCACACCCCGTTCGACCAGCCACATTGCCAGTTCTTTGCCGGGGCCAGGTTCGCCGGCTAGATAAGCGGCGTTGTCTATTCCCCATAGCTCACCCCAACCGGTGTGAAAGAGGACGGCGTCGCCCCGTTCCACTGCAAGTTCGTGCATGTCGAGGGCGTTCATCATATCCATGGTCGAGATGACATAGCCCTGCGGTAGCCGTTCAATACCATGCAAGCGGGCGACGTTGATCAACAGACCGCGCGTACAGATTTGGGGGACGGTCTCCATACCCAGCCGATTAGTTCCCCACTCTTCGGCCAGTTCGACCAGCGTATGACCGTTGTAAAAGCGGTCGCCAATCTGCAAATGGTTCAACCCGTCCAGGTGCGTCCCCATCTGTGAGGTGCTGGAAACTAAGTCGATGATCCAATTGACATTGTTTTCGCCCCAACCGCTTGTCCCCGCATCCGGTCGCCGCCGGTTCAGATGATGGGCGCTTGTCACCAAGCTCTGGCGAAAGGTGCGCCCAGGAAAGGCGGGAACGTGTTCGTCAAGAACATGGGCCAGATCATAGACCTGTCCACTTTGCACCAACCGTGTTGCCGCTGCCGTCTTGGCCGGCGTAATCTCATTGAGCATCCCAATCTGGTCTTGCGCCCCGTAGGGCGAAGGCCACCAGGTTGTTGTCGTCATGTACCGTTCCCTTTCCTCCTGACAAGGTGACAGGGTGAAGGGGTGACAAGGTGAATCCTTCGCTTCTCCCTCACCCTCACCTTGTCACCCCTTCACCTTGTCAGCGTTATTCGCTGGACCACGCCGTGCGGAAATCGCCAAACAAGGTCAACCCGCCATCGACATAGAGCGTCTGGCCTGTGATATAGGCGCCTTCGTCGGAACAGAGGAAGGCGACGGTGGCGGCCATCTCTTCGGAGGTGCCGGCGTGACCGAGGGGGATGTGGCTGGTGACCATTTCCCGCTTGACCGGGTCATCGATCCAGGCCCGATTGATCGGCGTAACTGTGGCGCCCGGCCCGACGGCGTTGACGCGAATGCCGTTGCCGGCATACTCGAGCGCCAGGGTACGGGTCAGGTTTTGCATGGCGCCCTTGCTGGCTGAGTAGCCAATATATTTGGGTTTGGGGATAATTTGGTGGACGCTGGAAATGTTGACAATCGACCCTGGTTTGTTCATGGCGAGAAAGTGCTTGATCGCCTCTCTGGCGCACATAAACGCGCCGCGCATGTTGACATTCAGCACTTTGTCAAAGCTCATCATGTCCAACTCATGCGACGGTTTGGAGATCTGAATACCGGCGTTGTTGACCAAAATATCCAGCCCGCCCAGTTCATCGATCGTGGTGCGCACCATGCGGACGACATCTTCCTCTTTGGCAACATCCGCCTGCACCAGCGTGACTTTGCCGCCCATGTCGCGGATATGGCTGGCGCAATCGTGGACGGCATGAATCATCGCTTCCGTCTGCTGCGCGCCCTCAATCCGGCCGCTATAGTTGATCGCTACATTGGCGCCTTCTTCCCCGAAACGCACGGCAATCGCCTGGCCGATGCCCGAACTGCCGCCGGTGACGAGTACATTTTTGCCTTGTAACCCTTTCATGGTTGCTTCTCCTGTTTTGTCTAGTCGTGGGTTGAGGTATCAACACCCCGTGAAAACTTTTGTCACTATCGTACTGGATTTGCAGTCAACCGGCATTGCCAAAAGGCGAATCCGTCTTGCACAGGTCTTAAGTTTACGGTAAACAAACTATTCCTTCATAAGTAAATGTACCGGCTGTTTCGCCCGATGTACCGGCGACGAAGAGCAGACCTGTAGCGCCAACAAAGTCGCCCGTACCGCCCGTAATCGTTTCCAACTCGGTCAATTCACCGGTAGGGCGGAAAACACCGCTGTTTTTGAGCTGTAGCTCCCCTTGCTGGTTGCCAATCCGCACCGTTGCGATTGTAACGCCTGTGTAGAAAACCACCTCCGGGTCTGGTTGGGCGCTGTTCAGCGTCGTCGCAACAAAATAATCACCCTTGATGGCGCCTTCAAAGCGCCCAATACTGCAAAATTCGGCTGGACAAGATTCCGCTAAACCGGTAGCGGCAATCCGGCCATGGACCGGGCGGCAAATCGCTTGGGCGTTGACACTGGCATTGCTGATCAACAAGGTCAGCCCTGCTAAACCAAAGCCAGCCAGATGACGAGCGATCTTCTGGCGCCAGCCGACTTTCCGGCTAGCGATTACAGGTACTATTTCACCGACTACGGTTGGTAACGAGGAAGGAGCCACTTCTGCCGAGGAATAGGATAAGATTGATTGTGCCATTTTGTTTTGCTCCCGTCTGTGTAAGTCAGTCATTGATTTCGCTACCCCCAGTATACGTCGTTCTTGGTGTACCTACATCGAGAAGAAAACGCAACGTGGCTGGGTAACTTTTAACGAAAAAAGTGCGTATGGTCGGGATACTCTTCACGGTTCGACCATGCAAAAATACTTAGCAACAGGGGTAGGTTACACCGATGCGGTCATTGCCGTCGGCGCCCAGCCAAACTGCTACAAAAAAGTCGTCATGGGGCCGGGTGCATCAAGAGAGAGAGAGATTATCAGCCCTAACTCTCTCTATCTCTTGCGCTCTCAATCTCTTGTGCAATCATCGCTAACACCTCTTGGATCGCCTGGATCACTAGGCTAGGCTCGTCATAGGTGATGATGTATGGCAAACCCTACAACAAGATAACTCGGTGGGCGTTCCTAAGAAGGAATGGGTGGGAAGGGCGTTGCCGCTATAAGAAACAATACAACGGCCTGCACTTTCCTATTGGGACAGTAGCAGCCTTTTCTGGGACTTTTGCCATTGCATGGTCCACAGCGCTTCTCTAAACTAAGGCGAGAGGTGCAGCACAACGCGGTTTCACCTGCCGGAATGCAGGTTGATTATGCAAAAGGAGAGGGCGCAATGGCCGCAAAAAGTCGCTATCTAGGCTATGTACAATTGAGTTGTCAACAACAACGCTATCGGGAAGAAAGCGTGGGCAAACAATGGGCTGTACTTGTATACCAACGAGCGCCAGGAAGGTACACTTTTTACACGAGTAATGGGTTACTTCCTGTGCGGCTCGTGAGTATAGCGAATACAAGTGCAGCCCATTGGTCAAGGCGCTGGGGTGAAGGACAGTTGACCAGACGATCTTCGGCGCACTCAATCGGGGTGGCGCTATTGGTCAGTTTATGCTTGATCATTCTTCTTGCCCTCCCATCACGCGGCAATGCCAGTGCCGACTTGCCACAGCCAATGCCTGTGCCGATACCCGACACAGTACGGCATACCGACAACTTTGGTTATGCGCTGGGCATGGACGGCGATTGGCTGGTGGTCGGCGCGCCGTGGAGCAAGGTTGGCGACAAAGAACAACAAGGGGTGGTCTATCTCTACACACGCAGCGCCACTGACCCTACCAGCTTTACCCTGCTCAAGTCGCTCACCGGCAGCGACAGCAGCGACCACAATTCGTTTGGCTGGGCCGTGGCGATCCACGGGGATACACTGGCCGTCGGCGCGTACAAAGCGCTAACGGGACGCGGGGCGGTCTACCTTTTTCAACAGAATCAGGGGGGTGCGAACAACTGGGGTGAGGTCAAAAAGCTGGTGCGCGCCGACAATCGCAACTTTACCGACTTTGGGCGCACGGTTGCGCTGCATGGCGACACCCTGGCCGTCGGTGCGCCGCTGGGGCTAGGGGATGTGTCACTCTTTCAGCGCAACCAAGGCGGGGCCAACAACTGGGGACAAACGCAGATCCTGACGGCGGCATATCCTGTCCAGCCGACGATCCGCGTTGCCAGCTTTGGCGATACATTGGCCTTTGATGGTACAACCCTCGCCGTCGGGGCCACGCGTGAAAGTGTCACTGCCGCTGATCTACCACCGGGTTCGCCCGCGCCGTCCGCCAATTTCTCCGGTGGCGTCTACCTCTTTCGGCAAAGCAATGGGCAGTGGCAACGGGAGGCCAAACTCTTTAGCGGCGACCTTGATCCGGCGGCCAACTGGTTTGGTCTGGTCTATGGTAGCAGCCTGGCGCTCAACGGCGATCTGCTCTTTGTGGGTGAGAAGAGTGGCAAAACCAACAATACCGAAACGGGACGCGTCTTTGTCTATCAGCGGGGCGGCGGCACACCAAGTCTCTATGGACAGCCGGGACCGTGGGGCGAAGTTGCTAAACTTAGCCCCAACGATGGCCTCGCCGGCGACGCCTTTGGACAAGCGCTCTATGCCGTCGGCGATGGCCTCCTCGTCAGCGCCCAGAAGCAGGGTATGGGTCGGGTTTACTTTTTCCGCAACCCAGCCGCCATGAGCAGTGCCGGCACGAGCGCGCCAATGGCCTGGAGCCAAGTTTACAGCTTTACCACCAGCAGCGGCGCGGCCAGCACCTTTGGCCTGCCCATCGTCGGCAGCGGCGAGAGCATCCTCTTTGGCGAGAGCAGCGCCAACGACAGGCGCGGCGGCATCAATGCCTATACCCAAAGCGCCCTCTTTGCCTTTGATCCGAATGCTGCGCCGACGCCAACACCTAGCCCAACACCCCAGCCGACAGCGACACCGCCGCCAGTGACAGCGGCCTCCTGCCTGCGCAGCAATCGGCTCTACCTCCCTGTGGTTGCCAATGCCGCTGATCTGGTCGCTGCCGCACCGCTGGCGGTTAGCCCTGTCGCCAGCGTAACCACAACGTTGGCCCCTGGTTGTGTGGTCAGTGGACCGAGCGGGATCATGCTGGGCGCCGTCGAAGGCGCCATCACGCAGACGCTGACCATCTCTCTGACTGTCACCACCCCGCCAACGCCCACCTTGCCCGCCGTGGCGACAGTGCGCAGCGATTACTGGCGACTCGCGGCTGAAAGCGATCAACTGGCGGCCATCGACACCCCCTTTATCATCGGCGTACCCGTGCCGGCGGGCGCAGAGGTGGCGCATCTGGCGTTGCTCTACACCTATGACCACACCACGCTATTGGACAGCGACGCCACTGGTTTGCGCTGGGGCTATCTGCCCGGTCTCTATGACGAGGCCAGCAACCGTTTCTTGGTGCGGCTACCCTTTTTAACCGACGAGGGGACAACCCTGGTCTTGGTCAATCACCCCGATTTTGACACCGGCGTCAATCCTACTGAGGGCGCAGCGACGCGCCAGGCATCTGTGGTCGAGCAACCGGCGGCGCACGCCTTTGATGGGTGGTGCATGTTGGAGACCTTTGAAAAAGTGGAGGATTGTACGGAAACCCACGAAGCGATCGCCGCGCAAATGGCGACGGAGATCTATACGCGCATGACCGAGACCTTCTTCTATCCTAAAACCATGCGCCTGCTCGATACCACCGGCCAGTTTATTGTCAACGAGGCGGTCACCAGTGTAGCGCGTAACGCCCGCTATGCGGTTCATCTCGTCTCCAAAGCGGATGAGCGCTGTGCGCGTGCGGTTGGTTTCTACGAAATCCTCAGCGGTTTCCTGGCGATCTGCCTACAACCGGGCGGCCAACTTGGTGAGATGGAAAAAGAGACGCTGATTCATGAGCTGTTCCATGCCTTTCAGTACACCTACCCGCTCGTCATGACGCAGTGGGAAGGTGGGCGGGCGCAACAGTGGGCCATTGAAGGGATGGCTGAGGCTTCGGTCAAATCCTACCCCGAAACGGTCATGCGCCGCTCACCCCATTTTGGCATTACGAACTTACAGGATGTGGATCGCCCGTTGACCGTAGGTCGCGCTGGCGATGGCAACAACGAAGAGTATCTGGCGCAGGACTTCTGGGTCTATGTCGGCGCCAGCCAGAACCGTGGTCTGGATTATCTGGGCGCGGTGTTGGCGTTGGGCGGCGTCAATGTGGACGATTACGAGTTTGCCTTTCAGACCCTCTTTCACCAGTCATTTCGGGAGATCTACTGGAGTTGGGTGAAAAATCAGACCATTGAAAATCGCTATGAGGTGGGGGTTGGCACAGGCCAACTGTGTAAATTGAGTGCAGACGCCCTGCACACAACGCGGCCCACCGAATTTCTCGCCAGCAAAACCTATTTTCCCTATGACACCGGCGCTGCCTTTGACCGGCTCCCCCCACTCACTGCCCGTGTAGTCGAGATCAAATTTGGCGCCAAACCCCTCGCCATTGTCACCACCGGCTATAGCAGATGCGCCGGATTGACTGGCGAGTTGGCCGTTATGGCGTGTAAAACGGTAGAACGGTTTACGTTACGTTCCAAAATCTATGTCGAGGATGAAGCGCAATGTTGGAGCGAATTGACCCCCGGCACTGCGGCTGATGGTGAGCGCCTCCTAACCAACATTACCGAAAGCAAACGCTACTTTGTGGTCGTCGCCAATGTCGATACCGATGAGGAACATGCCTACTATCTGGCGATTGAGTGACCAGCTTTGGCGACAAGCCGGGGGGTTTGCTTGCGTTATACAATAAACCGGCAAAACGAGTTTGAATTTCTGGATGAGGTTTGGTACAATCGCCCCAAAGGGGGACTTATGCAACATCAATCACCACCAAACCCACAGCTTTACTACGAGCAAGTCTGGGCGCTCGTCCGGCAAATCCCACCTGGGAAGATTGCCACCTATGGACAGATCGCCCAGATGATCCCGCCACCGGACGGCATTGCCTTGCCCGACTACAAAGCCTTTAGTCCCCGTTGGGTCGGCGATGCCATGGCCGCCTGTCCGAATGACGTGCCCTGGCAACGGGTGATCAATGCCCAGGGCAAAATCAGCGAGCGCCCCGGCGCCCAGCGCCAACGGCAACGGCTGGCGGAAGACGGGGTCGCCTTTGTCAATGACAAGGTTGACCTCAGTCGCTATCAATGGCAAGGGATTGATCGGGAGGCCGAACCACGGCAAACGACACTATTCTAATATACTCAACGGCGCCATAAAGTAACACTTTTTCAGGTGTAAATCGGTTACTTTATGTGCTGCCGTGCAGTATACCTAGTCGGTTTGAGTAGATCGCTTCGCAAAACCGCCGGCGGCATGGTATAATCGAGCCACCAAGGAGCAGCCGTTGGCAACGGTCAGTGGGGTAAGAGGTGAGGAACAAGGATGCGCAAATTTTCATCGTATGGCCCGATCAATGTAAAACTGCATTACTATGTGCCGCGTCAGGCGCTGGTTGACCAGGCCGTAACGCATCTACGTGGTGAGTTTCCTAGTGAAGGTGGCCACTACATCACCGTCTGAGCGCCGCGGCAACGGGGCAAAAGCTGGATTCTGCAACAGGCCATGTGGCAACTGCGCGGCGACCCGGCCTATGCTGGCTTTGATGTGCTAAAGATCAATCTGGAACATTTGAAGATGACGCCGGATGTTGTGCGGATTGCACAAGTCATTACGCGTGAAATCTGTGAAGCGTTGGGACTACCGCGGCTTGAGCTTCAGCAACTCGATGATTTTTATGAA